>CAZUXD010000007.1:0-91881 GCA_964624455.1 uncultured Actinomycetes bacterium
GTGCCGGGTACTGCTGGGCCGCCTGCTGCTGTGCCGGGTACTGCTGGGCCGCCTGTTGCTGTGCCGGGTACTGCGGTGCGGGGTACTGCTGCCCCGGTCCGGGCGTCACGCCGCCGATGGCCGGGCCCGCCTGCGCGGCGTACCACAGCGCCTGCCGGTCGCCGTCCGCGACCAGCCGGAGCGGCAGCCCCCGCTCGGCCATCGTCACCAGCCGCAGCGCAGCCTCCGGCTGGCTCATCCGGGCGTTCCAGGCCGCGTTCGCCAGCGGAATCCAGGCGTTGTTGATCAGTTCGGCGAGCAGCCGCAGATCTTCGCTATCGGGGATCGGCCTATCGGGCGGAAGATCGGGAATGGTCACGTCGTTGACGCTACCTGTCAAGCGGGCCGCAGCGAAGAGGACCAGCCCCCATGGCTGCCCTGAGGCGTTCCGCGACACATCGTGCCGGTGCCCCGCAGACGGCCGGCACCGACCCCGTCGCGTGCTAGAACAAGGGGGCCGTGCCGGTCCGGCCCGCCGGGCGCGATCCGGGTACGGTCGCATCCAACAGGGCGGCCGGCAGTACGGCCTTTCGCAGGAGCGAAGAAGGAGGCCGCAGGCGGTGCACGACGGATCGGGGGCGGCTCGCGGCGACTCGTTCGTCCACCTGCATGTGCACACCGACTACTCGATGCTCGACGGCGCCGCCCGGGTGCCGGCGCTGGTCGCCAAGGCCGCCGAGCTGGGTATGCCCGCGTTGGCGATGACCGACCATGGATACGTATTCGGCGCCTACGACTTCTACAAACAAGCCAAAGCCGTTGGCATCAAGCCGATCATCGGCATGGAGGCCTACGTCACCCCCGGAACCTCCCGGTTCGACCGCACGCGGGTGCGGTGGGCCGGGGGCGGCGAGGACGACGTCTCGGGCGGCGGCGCCTACACCCACATGACGCTGCTCTCGGAGACCACCGAGGGCATGCACAACCTGTTCCGCCTGGCGTCCCGGGCATCGCTGGAGGGGTTCTTCTACAAGCCTCGCGCCGATCGGGAACTGCTCGCCGAGTACGCCAAGGGCCTCATCGCCACCACCGGCTGCGCCGGGGGGGAGGTCTCGACGCTGCTACGGATCGGCGACTACCCCAAGGCGTTGGCGGCGGCGGCCGAGTTCCGGGACATCTTCGGCGCCGGAAACTTCTACGTCGAGGTGATGGACCACGGGCTGGCGGTCGAGCGCCGCGCCATGGCCGATCTGCTGCGCATCGCCAAGGACCTTGCGCTCCCGGTCGTCGCGACGAACGACCTGCACTACACCGACCTGGACGACGCGCGCACCCACGAGGCCCTGTGCGCCCTGCAGTCCCAGTCCACCCTGGACGACCCCAAGAGATTCCGCTTCGAGGGCACCGACTACTACCTGAAGTCCCCGAAGGAGATGCGGGCCCTCTTCGGGGAGGGGCACGGTCTACCCGAGGCGTGTGACAACACCTTGGCGATCGCCGAGCGCTGCCAGGTGAGCTTCGACGAGAGCGCGAACCTGATGCCCCGTTTCCCGGTGCCGGACGGCGAGACCGAGGCGAGCGTCTTCGTCGACGAGGTGGAACGCGGCCTGGCGCTGCGATACCCGGACGGCATCGTGCAGGCGGTGCGGGACCGCGCGGACTACGAGGTCGCGATGATCCTCAAGATGGGCTTTCCCGGGTACTTCCTGGTCACCGCCGATCTGATCGGCTGGGCCAAGGCGCACGGCATC
Organism: uncultured Actinomycetes bacterium; assembly: GCA_964624455.1. Taxonomy (GTDB): domain Bacteria; phylum Actinomycetota; class Actinomycetes; order Mycobacteriales; family Nakamurellaceae; genus Nakamurella. The sequence continues at coordinate 1,731 of CAZUXD010000007.1, forward strand.
CGGGTGGGCCCGGGTCGCGGCTCCGCCACCGGATCGCTGGTCTCCTACGCGCTCCGCATCACCGAACTCGATCCGCTGGAACACAGCCTGCTCTTCGAACGGTTCCTCAATCCCGACCGCGTCTCCATGCCCGACATCGACATCGACTTCGACGAGCGCAGGCGCGGCGACGTCATGCGCTACGTCACCGAGAAATACGGCGAGGACAAGGTTTCCCAGGTCGTCACGTACGGCACCATCAAGACCAAGCAGGCGCTCAAGGACGCATCGCGGGTGCTGGGCTACCCGTTCTCGATGGGCGAGAAGGTCACCAAGGCGTTGCCGCCCGCGGTGATGGCGAAGGACGTGCCGCTGGCGAAGATCTTCGACCCCGCGCACGACCGGTACGCCGAAGGCGGCGAGTTCCGATCGCTCGTCGCGGACGACCCCGACGTCAAGAAGGTGTACGAGACGGCCAAGGGCCTGGAGGGGCTCAAGCGCCAGTGGGGGGTGCACGCCTGCGCGGTGATCATGTCCAGCGAGCCGCTGCTCGAGCACATCCCGATCATGAAGCGGGAGCAGGACGGCGCCATCATCACGCAGTTCGACTACCCGACCTGCGAGACGCTGGGCCTGCTCAAGATGGACTTCCTGGGCCTGCGCAACCTCACCGTGATCGACGACGCGATCGCCGGCATCGAGTCCAACCGCGGTATCACCGTCGATGTGGAATCGCTGGCGCTGGACGACGAGGTGACCTACCGGCTGCTGGCGAGCGGCGACACCCTGGGCGTCTTCCAACTGGACGGGGCCCCGATGCGCGCCCTGCTGCGCCAGATGGCCCCCACCGGCTTCGCCGACATCGCCGCGGTGCTCGCCCTGTACCGGCCGGGCCCGATGGCCGCGAACGCGCACATCGAGTACGCCGAGCGGAAGAACAACCGCCGCCGGGTGGTACCGATCCACCCGGAACTGGCCGAGCCGCTCGCCGAGATCCTCGACGAAACCTACGGTCTGGTCGTCTACCAGGAGCAGGTGCAGGCCATCGCCCGGAAGGTCGCCGGCTACACCTTGGGGCAGGCGGACCTGCTGCGCCGCGCGATGGGCAAGAAGAAGAAGGCCGAGCTGGACGCGCAGTTGGAGAACTTCACGGCCGGGATGCTCGCGGCCGGCTTCTCCCAGGACGCGATCGACGCGCTGTGGGACACCCTGTTGCCGTTCTGCGACTACGGGTTCAACAAGAGCCACACGGCGGGGTACGGATTGGTGGCCTATTGGACGGCCTACCTCAAGGCGAACTTCCCGGCCGAGTACATGGCGGCGCTGCTCACCTCGGTAGGCGACGACAAGGACAAGATGGCCGTCTACCTCGCCGAATGCCGTCGCATGGGTATCACCGTGCTGCCGCCGGACGTCAACGCCTCCGCGCGTGACTTCGCGACGGTCGGCGTCGACATCAGGTTCGGCCTCTCCGCGATCCGCAATGTCGGCGCGGGCGCGGTGGATTCGATCATCCGCGGCCGCAAGGACAATGGGCCCTATGGCGACTTCGCCGACTTCCTGTCCAAGGTGGATGCGGTTGCCTGCAACAAGAAGGTCGTCGAATCGCTCATCAAGGCAGGCGCGTTCGACTCCCTGGGCCAGCCGCGCAAGGGCCTTCTGATGGTGCACTCCGACGCGATCGACTCGGTGCTGTCCGTCAAGCGGGCCGAGGCGACGGGGCAGTTCGACCTTTTCGGGGAGATGACGGCGGAGGAGGTCGGCGGCGCGTTCGCGATCAGGGTCCCCGACACCGAATGGGACACCAAGCTGCTGTTGGCGTTCGAGCGGGAGATGTTGGGGCTGTACGTATCCGGCCATCCGCTGGCGGGGGTGGAGCGCGCGCTCGCCAACCAGTGCGACACGTCGATCCCGGACATCCTCGATGGCACCGTCCCCGATCGGGCGACGGTGACGGTGGGCGGCATCATCACGGGGCTGTCGCGCCGGCTCACCCGAAAGGGCGATCCGTGGGCGTCTGCCACCCTGGAGGACCTGACCGGTGGCGTGGAGGTGGCGTTCTTCCCGAAGGTCTACGCCGAGGTGTCGCTGCAACTGGCCGAGGACGCGATCGTACTGGTCCGGGGCCGGGTTTCGCGCACCGATGACCGGCTCTCGTTGCACGCCGACAAGGTGACGGTGCCGGACCTGTCGGCGACCGCGAAGGGCCCGGTACGGGTCTCGCTGCCCGCCGCCCGTTGCACGCCGCCGGTGGTGGACCGGCTTCGCGATGTGCTCGCCGCGCATCCGGGGACCACCGCGGTGCACCTGAGGTTGTTGGACGGGTCGAAGGAAACGACCATGACGCTGGGTGACGGGCTTCGGGTGACGGCGACGTCCGCGTTGATGGGGGACTTGAAGGCGCTGCTCGGGGCGGACTGCCTGGCATGAGGTGGCCCGACGGCCCGCAGGGGCGGCTGCTGGCGTCCGGCGGCCTGATCGCCGGCGCGCTGGTGTTGCTGGGCGTCGTGCAAGGCGTGGTGTGGTCGCGCGTTGCCCCCGGTCAGCAGGTCAAGGTGTTCGCCGACGGTGCCTACGTCAGCCTGCCCACGGCCGACTACCACCCGTTCACCGCGCTGGCGATCTTCGTGCTGGCCGGTATCGCGGTCGGCCTGGTGGCGGCGGTGGCCCTCTGGCGGGTCCGGGCGATCCGCGGCACGGCCACCCTGCTCGCGTTGTTCCTGGGCGCCTCGGCGGGCGCGGCCGTGGCGTTCGGCGTGAGCCTCGCGCTGGTTGGCGGTGTGGACCCGGCGGCGGTGGGCGCCACCGGGCACGAGTCGATCGTCATCGCCGCCCCGACGCTGGCCACGCCGTTGGTGCTGGTCGGCGAGCCGGCGGCGGCCGTGCTCGTCTACACGTTCCTGGCCGCCTGGGACGGCCGGGCGGACCTGGGGCGACGGCGTGCCACCGACCGGATCGGTACGGACGGTGACGGGAACGCTGCGGGCGGCGCAGATCCCGCCGGCGACGCCGGAAGCACCGCCGCCGGCACCTCGCGGGAGCGTTGAGCGCAGCGCGATCCCGGCCCGGTGTGCAAGGCTCGGGACATGCTGATGTGTGCGACGTGCGGCGTGGAGTACTCCCAGCCGCTGCCGCAGGTGTGCCCCATCTGCGCGGACGAGCGGCAGTGGGTACCGGCGGACGGGCAGCGGTGGACCGATCTGGAAACGCTCGCGACAGCCGGGCAGGCGCTGCGGTGGGTCGACGAAGAACCGGGCCGGACGGCCATCACGGCGGACCCCGGCGTCGGCATCGGCCAGACGGCGCAGCTCGTCGCCACCGCGGCGGGCTCGGTGTTGTGGGACCCGCCCGGCTATCTCGACGAGATCACGGTGTCCCGAATCGCCGGTCTGGGACGCGTGCTGGGCGTCGCGGCCAGCCACCCGCACATGTTCGGCGTGCAGGTGGAGTGGGCGCGGGCGCTTTCCACCCGGGTGCTGGTGTGCTCGGCCGACCGGCGATGGCTGGGTCGCACGGACGAGCGGATCGACTTCTGGTCGGAGCGGCTCGACGTAGCCGACGGGCTGACGCTGCATCAGGTCGGCGGGCACTTCGTGGGCAGCGCGGTGGCGCACTGGCCCGCCGGCGCGGGCGGGCTCGGCGTGCTGCTGACCGGAGACACGATCTTCCCGAACCCGGACCGGTGGTCGGTCGGCTTCCTGCGGAGCTATCCGAACAAGATCCCGCTGTCGGCGGCGGTGGTCGATCGGATCGCCACGCAATTGGGTGCGCTGGCGTTCGATCGGATCATCGGCAACTTCGGCAACACCATCTCCAGCGGCGGGCAGCAGGTGCTTCGACGATCCGCGGAGAGGCATATCGCCTGGGTGCGAGGCGATTTCGACCACATCACCTGACGGGCAAGGCGGCCGGGGTATCGGGCCGTGCCGTCCCTGCCGAACATCGTCGGCGGTCTGACGCGGGTGCCGCCGGGTGAGGCGGCGCGGCGTCCGGGCAGGGGCCGCGCGGCGTCCGGGCGGCGTCCGGTGGGAGCCCGTGGGGAGCCCGGGGGGTGCAGTGCCCGGCCGAGCCGGACACGGTGTCCCCTACCCTTAGCGGGTAACCCCCAACCACGAGCAGGACCGGGCCGGATGCTGCGACGGATCGACCTCACGGGCGGGATCGGCACCATGGCCGACCTGCGCGCCGTGGTGCCGCGCGCCGCCGGCGCCGCGCACGCGGCGGACGATGCGGTGGCGCCGATCCTCAGGGACGTGCGAGCCCGCGGCGCCGCCGCGGTGCTGGACGCCGGGCAGCGGTTCGACGGGGTCCGGCCGGCCTCGCTACGGGTACCGGCCCAGGTGTTGACCGAGGCCGAGCGCCGGCTGGACCCGTCGCTGCGCGCAGCGTTGACCGCGGCCATCGACCGAGCCCGGCGGGGCCACGCCGCGCAACTTCCGGTCGAGCGCCGGACCGAGTTCGCCGCCGGCGGCAGCGTCACGCAACGGTGGGTCCCGGTGCGCCGGGTGGGCCTGTACGTGCCCGGCGGGTTGGCCACCTACCCCTCGAGCGTCGTGATGAACGTGGTGCCCGCCCAGGTGGCGGGGGTGACGGAGATCGTCGTCATCTCCCCTCCGCAGGCGGCCGGCGGCGGGTGGCCGGACGCCACCGTGCTGGCCGCTTGCGCGTTGCTGGGGGTCACCGAGGTGTACGCGGCCGGCGGTGCGCAGGGCATCGCGCTGCTGGGGTACGGGGGCGCCGGCCGCAGGGCGGCGGGAAGCAGCGCCCCGGAAGGCACGGCCGTCGAAGGCAGGGCCGTCGAAGGCACGGCCGCGGACGGGGACCCCCCGGGCGATGACGGCGCACCCCGCGACGACGCGATCGAGCCGGTCGACCTCATCACCGGTCCGGGCAACATCTACGTCACCGCCGCCAAGCGCGCGCTGCGCGGCATCGTCGCGATCGACTCGGAAGCCGGGCCCACCGAGATCGCAGTGCTGGCGGACGATTCGGCCGAGCCGCGGTTTGTGGCGGCGGACCTCGTCTCGCAGGCCGAGCACGACCCGAACGCGGCGGGCGTGCTGATCACCAACTCGGCGGCGCTGGCCGACGAGGTCGACGCGATCCTGCCCGGCATGGTCGCCGCCACCCGGCACGCCGAGCGGGTCCGCACGGCCCTGTCCGGTCCGCAGTCCGGCACGGTGCTGACCGCGACCCTCGACGATGCGATCGCCGTCGCAGACGCGTACGCGGCCGAACACCTGGAGATCCACACCGCCGACGCCGTGACGGTGGCGAAGGGGATCCGCAATGCCGGCGCGATCTTCGTCGGCCCCTACTCGCCGGTGTCCCTCGGCGACTACTGCGCCGGCTCGAACCACGTCCTGCCGACCTCCGGCGGCGCCCGCTTCTCCTCCGGCCTGAACACGATGACGTTCCTCAAGTCCGTTCAGGTCGTGGAATACGACCGACCCGCCCTGACGGCGATCGCCGGAGCGGTCGCGGCGCTGTCGGACGCGGAGAACCTCCCCGCGCACGGCGAGGCGGTCGCGATCCGGCTCGGAACCGGCAGCGACGCAACGGCTTTCGATCCCGAACCGGGGCGGGGCGCGGAGCGCGCGGCCACCGAGGCGGGGGCCTCGCCCGTCGGCGCCGGGGTATCGCTCGCCGACCTGCCGCTGCGGGACGACCTGCGCGGCAGAACTCCCTACGGCGCCCCGCAACTCGAACTCGCCGTGCGCGTCAACACGAACGAGAACCCGTTCCCGCCCGGCGCCGGCCTGGTGCGGGACATAGGCGTCGCGGCGGAGGCGGCCGCCGCAGGGCTGAACCGGTACCCGGACCGCGACGCCATCGGCCTTCGCGAAGATCTCGCCCGATATGTGGCGCGCGCCACCGGGATCCCCGTCACCTCCGCGAACATCTGGGCCGCCAACGGATCGAACGAGATCCTCCTGCAGGTGTTGCAGGCGTTCGGTGGGCCCGGGCGGGCCGCGCTGGGGTTCGAGCCGTCGTACTCGATGCACCCGATCATCGCGTCCGGCACCCGCACGGAGTGGATCGCGGCGCCTCGCCGGGCGGACTTCTCCCTCGACGTCGAGCAGGCGGCGGGCGTGATCGCGCGGCGCCGGCCGGAGGTGCTGTTCCTGACCAGCCCCAACAACCCGACCGGCGGATCGCTTCAGGTCGAGGAGATCCGGCGGCTGGTTCGCGCGGCCGGCGGGGTCGTGGTGGTGGATGAGGCGTACGCGGAGTTCGCGGCGGTCTCCGGGGCGCGCAGCGCCGTCACCCTGATCGGGGAGTATCCGGATCGGGTGGTGGTGTGCCGCACCATGAGCAAGGCCTTTGCGTTCGCCGGTGGCCGCCTCGGTTACCTGGTGGCCGCCCCGGCGGTGGTGGATGCGCTGCAACTGGTTCGGCTGCCCTACCACCTCTCCGCGCTCACCCAGGCCGCGGCCCGGGCCGCGCTGCGACATGCCGACGAGACGCTCGCCTCGGTTGCGGCACTGGTCGCGGAACGCGAGCGCGTGGCGAAGGTGCTGCGCGACAAGGGGTTCGACGTCGTCCCATCCGATGCGAACTTCGTGCTGTTCGGCCGGTTTGCGAACGCACCCGCTGCCTGGCAGGCTTTCGTCGGCCGTGGGGTCCTGCTGCGCGATGTCGGCATCGAGGGCTACCTGCGGGTGACGATCGGTACTCCCGACGACAATGACGCGTTCCTGGCCGCGTGCCCGCGGCCGGCCGATGAACCGGAGAGAACATGAACGACAGCACCGCTGAGAAGGGGGCCGGCGAAGGTGAGATGGTGCCCGCGCAGCGGAACGTCCGCACGGCGAGCATCGAACGGTCCACGGCCGAATCGTCGATCTCGGTGCGGCTGAACCTGGACGGCAGCGGTCAGGTCGATGTGTCGACCGGGGTTCCGTTCTACGACCACATGCTGACGGCGCTCGGCCTGCACGGCTGCTTCGACCTGTCGGTGCGGGCGATCGGGGACGTCCACGTCGATGCGCACCACACGGTGGAGGACGCCGCGATCGTGCTCGGCCAGGCGCTCGGGCAGGCGCTGGGGGACAAGGCGGGGATCTGCCGGTTCGGCGATGCGTTCGTCCCGATGGACGAGAGCCTCGCGCACGCCGCCGTGGACCTCTCGGGCCGGCCGTACTGCGTGCACAGCGGCGAACCGGACGGCGTGCTCGGCGCGGTGGTCGGCGGGAACTACCCGCTGGTGCTCAACCGGCACGTGTTCGAGTCGCTGGCCTTCCACGCGCGCATCGCGCTGCACGTCCGGGTGCTCTACGGCCGCGATCCGCACCACATCTGCGAAGCCCAGTACAAGGCGATCGGCCGGGCGCTGCGGGCCGCGGCGGAGCCGGACGGCCGGCTGGCCGGTGTGCCGTCCACCAAGGGGGTGCTGTGATCGCGCGGTGCACGAGGTGGCATGGTGCGCAGGCGAAATCGCGCCCGATCGGTCGGGCCGCGCGATGAACTGGATGCCGGTGATCTTCGTGGCGCTGTGCGGCTTCTTCGGGGCCGGCGCGGTGTCGATGTGGCGCACCGACCACCGGGGGGCGTCGATCGCGCTGATCGTGCTGAGCCTGATCTGCCTGGGCATCGGCATCCTGTGGTTGCTGCCGGGCAGGGGATGACGGTGCCGGTCCGCGCGCGAGTTCCGTTGCCGGCGGCCTCGTCACCGCCGGCGCCCGAGGGAGCGCGAGCGTCGTGAGCCGCATCGTGGTGCTGGACTACGGATCCGGCAACCTTGCCTCGGCCCGCCGCGCGCTGGCCCGGCTCGGCGCCGACGTGCAGGTCACCGCCGACTTCTCCGCGGCGCTGAACGCGGACGGGCTCGTCGTTCCAGGGGTGGGCGCCTTCGCCGCCTGCATGGCGGGGATCCGCGCGGTTCATGGCGGGCGGCTCATCGGCCGCAGGCTGGCCGGGGGGCGGCCGGTGCTGGGCATCTGCGTCGGCATGCAGGTGCTCTTCGCTGCCGGCGTGGAACACGGTGAGCGGACGGAGGGCCTCGCGGAATGGCCGGGCACCGTGGAGCGGCTCCGGGCGCCGATCGTGCCGCACCTCGGTTGGAACACGGTTGCGGCCGGCACTCCTTCGGTGCTCTTCGGCGGGCTGGACCCGGGCACCCGCTTCTACTTCGTGCACTCCTATGCCGCGCGAGCCTGGGAGCTCGCGCCGTCCGCGCCGTTCACCCCGCCGGTGGTCAGTTGGGCCGAGCACGGCGGGGATCGGTTCGTGGCCGCGGTGGAGAACGGGCCGCTCGCCGCGACGCAGTTCCATCCGGAGAAGTCGGGCGACGCGGGCGCGGCACTGTTGCGGAACTGGTTGCAGGGTCTTTAAAGTGCAGGGCCTTTGAAGTGCAGGGCCTTTGAAGTGCAGGGCCGGGCATCTACCGGTTCAGGCGGGCGGCGAGATGACCTGTAGCCCTGGGACGCGCCGGAACTCGTCGGTGTTGCCGGTGGCGAGGCTCATGCCGTGCGCCAGGGCGGTCGCCGCGATCCAGAGGTCATGGGCACCGATGATCTGTCCCTTCGCGGCCAACTGGGACCAGACTTCGGCATGCACTCGAGCGATCTGATCGGTGATCTCGATCGCCGATATCCCCGCAAGTATGTGTTCGACGAACGCGCTCCGACGGGCCCGTTGCGCGCCACTGGCCCGATGGACGCCATGCAGGAGTTCGCTGACGGTGATGACGCTGATCGCCCGCTCCTCGATCCCGATGGCGCGGTCGACCGTAGGATTGGCAATTCCGCGTTCCCGGTCAACGAGCAGGCCGGTATCGATCAGGACTGCCATGCGTCCTCGGGCGGCGCTACGGTGGCCCGCGCCGCGCGGACGTCGTCCAGGAAGCTCGGATCCACCGGCGGGGCGTCGGTGATTAACTCCCGGAATCGCTCCGCCGAAATCAGATGGGGCCTTGGCGGAGAGATGACTGCGACACAGGCTCCGCTGCGCGTGACTTCGACCTTTTCGCCGGCAGCGACCCGGTTGAGCACGTCGGAGAAGGTGCGCGCCGCCCGGGTGGCGGTCATCCTGGTCACGATCCCAAGGTATCAGATTAATCAAATTATGGCCGTATGTGCGGGCGCCTTGCGCCGGGCCGGCCGGTTGCCGGTTCGATCGGGGGCACCGTAGTATCGAACCTATGTTCGGTTCGCGTGAGGGCGGCGGTCGGGACCGCTCGGCGGTCGTCGCCGACCTGCGCCGCCGGATCGGCGCCATCGACGGGCCGGCCTGGACCGGCGCTGCATCCGAGAACCCGCCGGATGACGGTCGAGCGGCGGCCGGCCCGAGAGTCGGTGGCCCGATAGTCGATGACGAGGCAGCCGGGGCCGGCGCCGATCACGGCAGACCCGCCGGGCGCACCGGGGTGCTCGCGGTTCCCGGTCCGCTGGCCGAGGCGTTGCCGCGCGGGGGAGTGCCCCGCGGTTGCGTGGTGAGCCTTGGCAGCGCCGCCCCCGGGCGAAACGGTGCCACCAGCCTGCTGCTGTCGCTGCTGGCCGCGCCGCCCGGCATCTGGGCGGCGGTGGTCGGTATGCCCGGTCTGGGGGTGCTGGCAGCCGCCGAACTGGGTGTCGACCTCGACCGGCTCGGCCTGATCCCCGATCCGGGACCGGATGTGCTGCAGGTGCTCTCGGTGCTCGCGGACGGGGTGGACGTGATCGCCGCGGCGGCTCCGGCGAAGCTGCCGCCGGCCCGGCAGCGGGTGCTGGTCGGGCGGCTTCGCCAGGCCGGCACCGTGCTGCTGGTGATGGGCCGCTGGCCCGGCGCCGACCTGTCGATGACGGTGACCGGCGTGCGCTGGTCGGGTATCGGCCAGGGGCACGGCCGGCTCCGGGACCGGGAGATCGACGTGCAGGTCGCCGGCCGGCGTCTCGGCGTCGGATCGACCGTCACCTTGCTGCTGCGCTCCGACCGGACCACCGTCACCGTCCAGGCGGCCGCTCCGGCGGCGCGGCCGGTCCCCGCCGAACTACCGGTCGCGGCGCGCGCCGGTGCGGGCTGACCGGGAGCGGCGCCGGGCGAGAAGGCACGTCATCCGGCGGGCTCCGCCTCTCCGGCACCGGTGCTCCTGGTCTCGTGCAGGTTCGCCAGGGCCGACTTCTCCGGGTTGGGGTCGGCGTTCCACTTCTGGCCGGTCGACCCGTCGCACGTCGTCACGATCACCTTGAGGTTCTTGTTGTAGGCGTCGTCGACCGGCCCGGGCGACATGCATAGCCCCACCGAGTCCACCAGCGTGTACTTCTGCTTGTACGGCAAGGGGTCTCCGCCGGCGTCCACCTTCTCGTATCGGGTCCAGGTCTGGTTGTCGACGTAGCTCCCGTTGCTGCAGGTGCTGACGTACACGTAGCCGCCGACGCTTCGCGAGCTCGTCAGACAATAGGTGCCGGACCCGGGGTACGTGCGCCACTGCACTCCGCCGGTCACCTCGACCTGGTCGAACTTCTGGTTCCACGCCACCGAACCGGGATTGGGATTCTGCTTGCACGGATACAGGATCAGGAACGACCCGCCGTTGTCGCCGGTGGCGGTGCTCTGGTTGGTCACGTCCAGGCAGCGGCCGAACAGCAGGAAGTTGACGACCTGGTGGTTCGGCTCACCCGCCTGCCCGGCGCCGACGCTCGGCATCGGGTTGAAGGCCTGGTGCGGATCGGTGGTACCGCCGGTGCAGCCTTCGAGGGTCAACGGCTCGCCGCCTCGCTGCTGATCCACGTTGAGGCAATATCCGTTCAGCCCGCCCTTGCTGGTGGTCGAGCCCTCGAAGTGGCCGCTGTCGTTCACGCTCCACAGCAGGTTCCACGACGCCGTCCCGGGCTCGCCCTTGGCGGTGTTGGCGGGGCACTTGTCCAGCGTGATGTTGTTCGGCGTCGAACCGACCGTCGGCGAACGAAGGCAGAGCCCGGTCCCGTTGTCGTTCAACCCCTTGTCACCCACGGTCGGCGTCAACTGGATGGTCAGGTTGTTCAGGTACGCCCACAGTTGCGGGGCCGGCACCGGCGCACCCCCGGTGGGGCAGGGTTGGATGACGACGCTGCTGCCGACCGCGGGCGAGATCCCGGCGTCCAGGCAGTAGCTGTCCGCCGAGCCGTCCTCGGGGAAGAGCGGCAGCGCCCCGCCGGCGATGTTGGCGTTGGTGGTGCTGACGTTGTAGGTGGCCCGCAGCGTGCGGCTGGGCTTCGCCGGGTCGTCGGTTCCGATCGACGTCAACAGCACGAAACTCGGCACGGCGGTGTCGGAGCCCGACGCTTCGTCGTGGTAGTAGACCCCGTAGCCCGTGACACACTGCATCTGATGGTCCGCCAGCCACTCGGCGTCGCGGCCGGTCGGATCGGCGGTGAAGTAGGCGATGGTGACGACGTAGCTGCCGGAGCCGTCCGGGCCGAAAGTGCCGCTGAGGGGGTCGCACGGCAGCTTCGCGACGTCGCCCATGAGCTGGCCGCTCTCGTCCTTCTCGCCCGCGGCCCGGATCTGCCCGAGCGCGACGTCCAGGCCGGATTCCGCGGCCTGCAGGCTCACGGCGCGCCGGTTGTCGAACCGGGTGATGCTGTTCTGCGTCATCGCGATGGGCAGCAGCAGGGCGGCCAGCGCCAGGCCGACGAGCATCACCAGCAAGGCCATCGGGAGCGAACCGCGGTCGTCGTCCGGCGGGAACGCCCGACGCCCCGGGTTCGGATCGGGTCGGCAGGCAGTCATGGGGTTCCCACCTCCTGGCAGACCGCTGTGTTTCCGTCGCCGTCGGCCGCCTCGTCCAGGCCGGTGGAGTTGAGCGCGGTGAACGTCACATCGGTGATGCTGATCGTCTGCTGATTGCCGCTGCCGGCCGTCGAGGACAGGTGGATGCGCAGCGCGCGCTTGTCGAGCACCGTGAACGGCGGCTGGGTGTGCCCGTTCCGCTTGACCGGCGTGATCTGGCCGGCGAGCACCTCCCAGGAGCTGAGCCCCGATGAGCCGCCGCCGGCGTCGACCGACCAGGTCCGTTCCTGCAGTTGCGACGTGATGGTGTTCACGCGCAACTGGGTGCAGACCGGGCTGCCGGTGTAGGTGCTCTGGTAGGCGACGTACCAGTTGCCGTCCGCGGCGGTTGTCGAGGCGCCGGAACCGTCGCTGGGGTCGGCGAATGCCGAGGCGTACCGCAGCGAGGAGTCGAGCCGGCTGATCGCCGCGTTGATCTGCGCCGAGGTGTCGGTGACCCCCTGGGTCTTGTTGGTCGCGTGGTACATGGACACCATCGCGCCGGTGAAGATCGCCAGGAACAGGCCCATCAGCGCCATGCCCACCATGACCTCGAGCATGGTGATTCCGGAGTCGGCGCCTGCTGGGCGCCGCGTCGGAGGGCGGTGGGCGCGGATCATCGGAAGGTCCACTGCTGGCTGCTGTCGGAGTCGTCGGCGGTGGCCATCTGGACCGAATACGTGTAGCCGTTGCGCCGGCTCCCCGTGCGGTTCGCGTCCAGGACGTTCCCGCTGGCGATCGCGGTGATCCTGCCGTCCGAGCCGATCGAGAATTGCTGCGCGGCGTTCCCCGCGGCGCAGGAGGCCAGGGTCGGGGGATCGCCCACGTTGGCGTCGGTCAGGCAGCGTTCCGATCCGCTGTACGTCGTCCTGATCGTGCCGTCGCCCGGCATCGACCACGTGGTGCCGCAGGAGTCGGAGAGCGTGACGGTCCAACTGCTTCCGCGGGTCAGGCAATAGCCGCCGTAGGACGAGCTCTCGATGGTGCCGCCGGTGATGAGCCAGGTGAACTGCGTGGTCGCGGTGCGGCCGGTCCCGTCGTCGGTGACGGTCACGCTGATGCTCGTGCCGGTCGTCTCGCACGGCGCCGCGACGGACAGGGTGTGCTGGTTGTCGAAGCTGGCCCAAGAGGCGTTGGTCGACACCGAATAGCTCACGGTCCGGCTGCCGGCGCCGGCCAGCCCGGCCGAGAGGTCAAGGGACGCGCCGTTGTCGTACTGGCATTCACCCTGCCATCCCCCGCTCGTCGCGCTGGGCGCCGTTGCCCGGTCGGCCAGGTGGAACGACAGCACGTACCACGTGAACGTCGCCCGTGCGGTGGCGCCGGTGGCGTCCCTGACCTCGACGGTGATCGGCCCCTTGACGCCGGCGGCATTCGGCGTGCCGGACATCCTTCCGGTGCTGGCCAGTGTCACCCCGCTGGGCAGGCTGCCCGAAACGACGCGGTACGTCAGCGGCGCGGTGCCGCCGGAGGCCATGGCGCCCAGCGAGAGATCGACGGTGTCCTTGGGGGAGTCGCCGAGGATGGTGATCTGGTCGGGGATCGTCAGGCTCAGGCCGCCGACGACGTTCCAATTGAACGTCGCGCTCGCCGACTGCGCTGGGATCTGCTTGTCGGTGATGGTGACGGTGATCCCGGCGATGGTCGTCGGTGCGGCGGGGGCGGTTCCGGTGATCAGGCCGCTGGCCTGGTTGATCTGCAACCAGGCCGGCTTGTTGGTCAGCTTGTACGTGCAGGGGCCGACGGAGCTGCACGTCCCGGCGATCTGCAGGCTGATGCCCTGGCCGACTTCGCTTTGCTGGTCGCCCGGGTTGGTGATGGAGGGCCCGTCGACGACGCGCCAGGTGAACGGCGCGGTGGTGGCACTGGCGCCGCCGGCGTCGGTGGCGGTGATCGTGATGCCGGAGGTGACGGAGGGGCTGCCCGGTGCCCGGCCGGTGATGGTTCCGCTGGACCGGCCGAGGCTGAGCCAGCCGGGCAGATTCGTTGCGCTGTAGGTGCATCCGCTGTTCGGGCAGGTTGCGGTCAGTTGCAGGCTCACCTGCTGGCCGACGGTGGCGCGCTGATCACCCGGATTCGTGATCACCGGCTTGGCGTACACCCTGATCGAGAACGACGCGCTGGTGGTCTGGTTCGCCGCGGTGTCGGAGACGGTCAGGGTGACGGGATACACCCCTGTCCCGGTCGGGGTTCCGGTGATGCGGTATCCGGCGGCCGAGTCTCCGGTGAGCGTGGTGCCGGTGGGCAGCCCGGTGGCGCTCATCGTGTAGTTGCCGCTGCCGCCGGTGAGCGGCAGCGGGAGGTTGAGGGCGGTTCCCAGGGTGAGGTTCACGTCCGGCAACGCCGGCGGCGTGAGCGCCTCGTACACCCGCCAGGTGAAGGAACCCTCCGCGGTCCGCTTCCCGGAACCGTCGGTGACGGTGACGGTGACGCCGAAGCTGCCGGCGGCAGACGGTGCGCCGGTGAACGTGCCGGTGGTAGAGCCCAGGCTGATGCCGGTCGGCAGACCTGTTGCCGCATAGCGGTAGTTGCTGCCGCTGCCACCGGTTGCGACGAGCGTGAACGGGGTGATGCCCTTCCCCTTGGTGGCGACCTGGTCCACGACGGGTCCGAGGGCGAGCCGCGGCAGCACCGTCCAGGTGAACTGGTTCCCGGTCGCCTGGCGCAGGAAGGCGTCTCGCACGGTGATTCGGGTTCGGACGGTTCCCGCGGCACCGTCGACCGTTCCGGTGATGTGCGCGTCCTGGTTGAGCAGCAGGCCCGACGGCAGCGCGTCCGCGGACCAGGTGAAGGAGGGCACCCCGCCGGACAGCGTGCAGATCGGCTGCGGCTCGCCCGCCGGGGCGGATCCGAACACCGGCAGGTCGACCTGGTCGCCCACCGCGACCGCCTGGTTCTTGCAGGCCGACAGGTTTGGCATCGGCGGCGGTTCGGTGTTGAAGTTGAACATCGGGTCGGCGTCGCCGTTGAGCAGGGTGGCCCCGATGCGGTAGCAGGTCCCCGAATCGCAGGAGGCGTCCGGCCAGGTGACGGCGACGACCACGCGCACGTACCGGACGTAGGACACGTCCGGCGAATCGCTGCCGTTGGTGCAGTTCTGGCTCGCCTGGTCGTCCGAACTGACCCGCCGGCAGGTGCCGACCAGGTAGCTGACGGAATAGTCCACGCCGCCCACTGTCTGCACCACCGGCGTGGTCGGCAGGTCCGGGTCTGCGGACGGCGCGGGCGCGGCCGCCTGGTCCATCCCGTCGAGCCATGGCTGCACCGGGGTGCCGGCGAACGACGCGAACTGCGCGGACACATCACTTCCGCCGCGGCCGGCGACCGCTGCCGCCGCGCCGACGCTGCGCGCGTGATCGATGGCTGCGGTGGTCACGGCGGCCGCGGATTGCGCCGAGCGCAGGTAGTTCACCGACGACAGGGTGCGGACGAAGAGCGTCGTCAGCGCCGCGGTGACCACGGTGATCAACGTGATGGAGACGATGACCTCGAGCAGCGTGAAGCCTCCCGTGCGGTCGGTCTGCACAGGGCGGGGCCGGAAAGGGAACAGGCGCAGGGAAGGTTCCGGGCGGCGGGCGTTACCCGGGACCCGTGATCGATGCCGCGGTCGGAACATGGCGGCCGTTCTCAGTTTGCCGCGCCGAGTTGCTCGGCGAGCGCCGCCTCCTGTTTCGGAGTCTGCGGTGCGACGAAGATCTGCAGTTGGGTCGTCAACACCCACTGCTTCGTCGTCGGAGCGGCTTGCGCGGCGTCGCCGCCGTCCGACACCGGAGCCGGGGTGAACGCGGCCGAGACCACCAGCGCGCGGCGCGGACCCGCCTTTTCGAGCAGCGAGAGGAAGTCCCGCTGCTCGTCCATGGACCCGTCGGTGACGAGCGCGACGGCGATCGAGTACAACTGTCCGGCCGGGCCCTGCGTGCCTTTCGACGTGGATCCCTTGCCCGAGGCGTCGGCGTCGGTCTTGGCGGCGCGGTCGGCGGCATCGCCCGCCACCGACTCCGCCTTCTCGACCGGGTTGTTCCCGGCCTTGGCGTCGGACGCGCTCGGACTCTTGCCCTTCGGCGCGGCGATCTTGGTGGGCGCGCCCGGCGTGATGCTGGCCACCGTCACGTGCGCGGCCTTCGCGTGCTCGGCCACCTGGTCGGTGAACGAGTCGAGGTCGTGCTGCACGGGCAGGCCCGCCTGCAGCACGTCCACTTGCTGCCGCAACTCGCCGGCATGCGCCCGCTCGGCGCGCAACTGGCTGATCTTGTTGTGCAACAGCAGGTTCTGCATCTGGGTATCGGCCACCTGCTGCTCCGTCGCGGCCTTGCTGTCGAGCTGCGGGGAGAGGAAGAACAGCCATGCGACGGCCGCCAGCGCGACCGCGACGACGACCCCGCCGGCGATCCACACCCGGTCCATGCGGCGCGCGACCATCACTTGCCTCCGGCGGCGTCGAACCGATGCGAGAGCCGGGCGTCGGTCAGGGTGAGCTGCAGGTTGTACAGCGTTCCGGTGGCAACCTTCTCGTTGGACGCCGGGAACGGGTCGAAGACGCCGGGGATCGCGGCGAGCTTGGCGATGAAGGCGGGCACGTCCGAGATCTTGCTACCGGTGCCGGCCAGCGTGACGCTCCCGATATGGGTTGCGCCCGAAGCATCGAGCACGCCGGCGCCGGCCGCCGGTCGCGCGTTGGCGCCGGCAACGGTAGAGGGGATCGTCACGTCCATCTCCTCGATCGTCATGCCGTCCGGAAGTGCCTGCCAGATCTCGCCCAACAGCGCGTCCACGTCGACGTCCGCGGCCATCAGGGTCGCGGTCTGCCCGCGCACCTCGTCGATGGCCCTTTGCAGCGCGGTGATGTCGGAGTAGGTGCGCTGTTCCTTCAGCAGCGCTTCGGTGGTGATCTGTTCGGTGGCGAGGTCCTGCGCGGCGAGCTTCGCCAGGCTCTTGGTGTAGACGTAACCGCCGGCGCCGGCCGCGGCGACGAGCAGCAGCGCGAGCAGCACGACGAACCGGACCACCTTGAGCCGCCGGGATGCGATCAACTCGGGCGGGGTGAGGTCCGCGACGATGTGCCAGCCCGGCATGTCGGTGCTCGTGGGGGCGGCGGACGGGGCAGCCTCGACCGCGGTCACCACGTCACACCTGCGTTCATGCCGCCACCCCCAGGGCCAGGCCCACCGCGACGGCGGAGGACTCGGTCGATTGCCGTGCGGATGGCGTCGAGTCGGTGATGTGCCGCATCGGGGTCGCGAGCGTCACCGGCGTGCCCATCTCTTCCGCTATGTGGTCGACGAGGCCGGGCAACAGGGCTCCGCCGCCCGTCAGCGAGATCCGCTCGACGCTGACCCGATGTTGGGTGGCGAAGAAGTGGATTGATCCTCGGATCTCGGTGATCAGCGGCCGGACCGCCTCGCGCAGCGCCCGGGCGGCCTGGCTCTCGCCGTCCAGGCCGATCGTCCGCTTGGCGGATTCGGCCTCCTCCTCGGAGAGGTTCGCCTGGTCGGCGAGCCTGCTGGTCCACTCGGCGCCGCCGCGCAGCACCACCCGGACGACCTGGGCGATGCCGTTGGTGTGCACCACGATCGTGGACAGGTGCGCCCCGATGTCGACCAGCGCCTCGATGACGGCGCCGCCCGATCCGATGGACCGCAGCAGGCCGAAGGGTGCGAGGTCGACCCGCGCCACCTTCAGCTTCGCCTTCTCCACCGCGCGCACCGCGGTCAGCACCGGCCCGCGCGGAATCCCGGTCAACAGGCCGGTGATGGTGCTGCCCCCCGCGTCGGAATCCTCGATGCGCGAGAAGTCGAGCAGCGCCTGGTCCAGCGGCAGCGCGATCACCTCCCGCGCCTTGAACGGCAGGGTCTGCCGCAGTTGCGCATCGGACAGGTTCGGCAGCTTGAGGTCTCGCACCACCACTTGCTGGCTGGTCACCCCGAGCACCACGCGCCGCGATTTGATCTTGTTCTCGGCCCACAGCTTCTTCAGGGCGGCGGTGACGGTGCCGGGATTGACCACGGCACCGTTCACCACCGCACCATCTGGGAGAGGCACAGCGCCCAGGCTGTGCACGCTCACTGTCGGCCGACCCGCCACGACCTTCGGAATGAGCACCGCAGCACGCACCGCCGTCGCACCGAGATCGACGCCGACGACGCGGCCGCCGGAATTGGTGACGCTCAGCTTGTTCGCGGAGCGTGCGCGGTTGGTCATGGAAGGTCCTTGGGTTGGTCAGAACTGGACGTCGGACGTCAAATCACGTGGTTGGCGGTGCCGCGGTACCTCCACCGACGGAACCGCCAGCAGAAGTGTCGAAGGTGAATGCGTTGCCCGAAGTGTGCTTTCCGTTGGGGTTGTACCCCGTGATCGTCACACCGTCCCCGCCGCTGTTTGCCTCAATTGTCATGACGGTCCCGGCAGAAAGCAGCACCGGATTGTCGGCACAAAGGTCGAAAGAGCCGGGGCCGGTGGATGTTGCGAGGCTTTCCCACGTGTGAGTATCGGTGTAGCATTCCTGCACAACCACCGCCGCATTCCGAACATCGGCCTGCGTGGCCTTGTCCACCGCGTTCTTCTGGTAGTTCAAGTACAGCGGAATCGCGATGGCGATCAGGATGCCGATGATCACCACGACCACCAGCAACTCGATCAGGGTAAACCCCTTGTCCTCTCGAGCCCGGCGGGCCCGAATCGACTCGTACCGTGACAACATGTGAGCCTCCCAGCTCCTTTTCCAGTGCGCCTGCCGGATGCAGGACGCCACGGGTATTGCGGTCTATTGCGCGATGCTCTGGTAGATGGTGAACATCGGCAGATAGAGCGAGATCACCATGGAGCCGATGACGGCGCCCAATACGACCACCATCAGCGGTTCGATCGCGGACGCGAGCGCCTCGGTCGCCGTTTTGACCTCATGGTCGTAGTAATCGGCAGTCTTATCGAGCATTTCAGTGATTTGGCCGGTCTCTTCTCCGACCTCGACCATCTGCACCACCATCGGCGGGAAGACCGGGTGCTCGGACATCGGCTCGGACATGCTCCGCCCGCCGCGGACGGCCGCGCGCACGTCGGCCATGGCGCTTCCGATCACGGCGTTGCCCGCGGTGCCGCCGACGACCTCCAGGGCCTGCAGCGCCGGCACCCCGACCTGCAGCAGCGTGCCGAGGTTTCGCGCCCAGCGGGCGAGCGCGATCTTGGTGAAGAGGGTGCCGAACACCGGAAGCTTCAGCTTGAGCCGGTCGACCTTCAGTTGGAAGGCCTCGTTGGCGCGGTATGCCTTGCGGTATGCGGTGACCGAGGCGATCAGTACGACGAGGAACGCCGGGACCCACCACCACGCGTTGTGCGACAGCGCGATCAGGATCTTGGTCGGCAGCGGCAACGTACCGCCCAGATCGGTGAACATCTTCTCGAACACCGGCACGATGAAGACGATGACGCCGATCCCCAGGATCAGCGAGAAGCACAGCACGATGACGGGGTACGTCATGGCGCCCTTGATCTTGGCGCGGAGCTCCGCGTCCGCCTCGTACATGGTGGCGATCCGGCCGAGCGCCTCGTCCAGGAAACCGCCGGTCTCGCCGGCCCGCACCATGTTGACCATGAGGGTGGGGAAGTGGTCGGGATGCTCGGCCATCGCCGTGGAGAGCGGCGAGCCGTGCTGCACGTCGGCCTTGATGCGGCGGACCGCCGACTTCAGCCCCGGCTTGGTGATCTGCTGCTCCAGGATCGTCAGGGCCCGCAGCAGGCTCAGGCCCGACGACGTCATGGACGCGAACTGCCGGGTGAACAGGGCCAGGTCCTTGGGCTTGGTGCGCTGCCGAAGGCCCGGAATGTTGATCTCGCGCTGCAGGCCGTGGCCCGCGGCGGCGATCGACGTCGGGGTGAGCTTGCGGACCGTCAGGGTCTGCGCGGCAGACTCGGCGCTGTCGGACTCGATGGTCCCCTTGACGAGCTTCCCGGAGGAATCCAGCGCCTCGTAGGCGAAGGCGGTCGCAGCCATGCCGGATTCATCGGCAGGTCAGCAAGGAACTTGAACGATCCGTCCACGGCTCCGGCCGGCCGATGGCGACGGCCGCTCAGACCGTGACCCGCAGCACCTCTTCCAGCGTCGTCAGGCCCTGCTTGGCCTTGTCCAGGCCGTCCTCCCGGAGTGGGATCATCCCTTCGGCGCGCGCCGCCTTCGCGATGTCGCTGGCGGCCGCATCCGAGACGGTCAGCCGTTCGATCTCCTCCGAGACCGGCATCACCTCGTTCACCGCGAGCCGCCCGCGGTAACCCGTACCCGAGCAGGAGCGGCAGCCGACCGCGCGGAAGAGCTCGTCCGGACGGCCGAGCGTCTCCCACGGCCAGCCGGCCGCGGTGAGGTCCTCGCTCGCCGGCTGGTAGGACTCTTTGCACCAGTCGCACAGGCGCCGCACCAGCCGTTGCGCCAGCACCGCGTCGATCGACGAGCCCACCAGGAACTGTTCGATGCCCATCTCCACGAGCCTCGTCATCGCCGACGGCGCGTCGTTGGTGTGCAAGGTGGAAAGGACGAGGTGCCCGGTGAGCGCGGCCTCCACCGCGAGTTGCGCCGTGACCCGGTCGCGGATCTCGCCGACCAGCACCACGTCCGGGTCGGAACGCAGGATCGCCGGCAGCACCGCGGCGAAGGTCAGGCCCGCCTTGGGGTTCACCTGGATCTGGTTGATGCCGTCGATCCGGTACTCGACCGGGTCCTCGACCGTGATGACGTTGACTTCCGGCCGGGCGATCTCGGTCAGGGTGGCGTACAGCGTGGTGGACTTGCCCGACCCCGTGGGCCCCGTCACCAGCACCATGCCGTGCGGTTTGGTGAAGCTGGCCGAGAAGCGGCGGTAGGTCTCCTCCGCGAAGCCGAGCTTTCGCAGGTTCAGGTCGATGCTTCCGGTGTCGAGGATCCGCAGCACGATCTTCTCGCCCCACACCGTCGGCAGCGTCGCCGTTCGCAGGTCCACGTGCCGGCCGCCCACCTCCATGGTGATGCGGCCGTTCTGCGGCACCCGGCGTTCGGTGATGTCGAGCCCGGACATGATCTTCAGCCGGGAGATCAGCGCCGCCTGGATCGGGCGCGGAACGGTGTCGGTGTGGTGCAGCACGCCGTCGATCCGCACCCGCACCCGCATGTCGTGCTCGCTGGGTTCGAGGTGGATGTCCGAGCCGCGGGAGGTGATGGCCCGCTCCAGCAGGTTGGACACGAAGCGGACCACGGGGGCGTCGTCGTCGACGTCGGCTAGGGCGTCGGACAGCGCGCTGTCGTCGACCATGCTGGCCGCGGCCTCGCCGAGGTCGGTGTTGCTTCTCGTGAAGCGATCGAGCAGCTTCGTCAGGTCGCCGCTCGAGAGCACGACCGGCCGGACCTGCAGCCCCGTCGCGGCGCGGATGTCGTCGATGGCGAGCACGTTGCCGGGGTCGTCCAGCGCGACGGTGACGGTGGAATCGGTGGCCGACACCGGAACCATCTGGTGCCGCCGAGCCAGCGCGAGCGGGACCAGCGACATGGCCTTCTGATCGATCGTCATCGAGCTCAGTTCGGCGACGTCGAGGCCGTAGGCGTAGGCGATGGCGGAGGCCAGTTCGAACTCGGTGACGACCTGGTCGTCGACCAGCACGGTCCGCAGGGGGCGCCCGCTCCGCTCGGCGTTGGCGGCCGCGGCTTGCAGCGTGTGCTCGTCGACCCCGCGCGAGCGCAGCGTGTTGAACACCGTCTGGCTGGCAGGATCCATGGTGCTCCTCGGCTCAAGAATGGGTGGTCGGGCTGGGCGACGATGCGTCGCCGAGCGTATCCCCGCGGCGCCCCCCGATCGCCCATCCGTGGTCTTTTTCGGCGCGCGCGTTCAACTCTTGAGCGTTGCTGCCGTTTAGTACCGGTGACGAGACCGCCGGGGCTTGGTACCGGTGACGAAACCGCCGAGGCGGCGCGCCGAACGGGGCGCGCGCAGCGGGCGGTATGGCGTGGGAGGGCGTCTGTGCGATGACGATGCTGACCGACCATTCAGGTGCCGGAGGCACGATGGGCCGCCACGGCGCGCCGGACGGCGCTGCCGGCGCACCGGATGGCCTCGACGACGGTGCCCTGAAGGACGCCGCGGAAATCGGGCGGCCGGAAGACGGGCGCGCTGCTGTCGCGGCGCCCGGCGGGTTTCGCGGCACGGCGGCACCGGACGGAAACGGCGCGTCGGCCGGCGTTGCGGCGCACAACGGGGCAGAGGCGCACACCGGGGCAGACACGGCGGAGATCGACCGCCTGCTGGTGACGATGGTCAACGACGGTGGGTCCGATCTGCACGTCACCTCGGGGATCGCGCCCTGCATCCGGATCGACGGCGTGTTGCGCCCTCTAGCGGAGGCGTCCGTGCTGTCCTCGGCCGACACGGAACGGATGGTGCGCTCGTTCCTGACGGATGCCGAATGGGCGCGGTTCGTGCGGGACAACGAGCTCGATATCGCCTACGCCATCGCGGGTGTCAGCCGTTTCCGGGTGAACATCTACCGGCAGCGGGGCTCGGTCGGGGCCGCGTTCCGGGGCATCCCGCACCACATTCGAAGCCTCGCCGACCTCGGCATGCCCGGCTCGGTGGAACAGTTCGCCGCGCTGCCGCGCGGCCTGGTGCTGGTGACGGGACCGACGGGCTCCGGAAAGTCCACCACCCTGGCAAGCCTGCTGGACGTGGCGAACAAGACCCGCTTCGGGCACATCGTCACCATCGAGGACCCGATCGAATACCTGCACCGGCATGGCACCTGCGTGGTCAACCAGCGCGAGGTCGGCAGCGACACCGCGGATTTCGCCGTCGCGCTCAAGCATGCCCTGCGCCAGGACCCCGACATCATCCTGGTCGGGGAGTTGCGGGATCTGGAGACCACGTCGGTTGCGATCACCGCGGCCGAGACCGGGCATCTCGTGCTCGCGACGCTGCACACCAAGTCGGCCGCCCAGACCATCGATCGGTTGATCGACATCTACCCGCACGCCCAGCAGCAGCAGATCCGGGCCCAGTTGGCCAACGCGCTGGAGGGCGTCGTGACGCAGGCCCTGCTGCCGCGCCGCGAGGGCGGCCGGGTGGTGGTGTGCGAGGTGATGGTGTCGACCTCCGCGATCCGCTCGCTGATCCGTGAGGACAAGGTCCACCTCATCCCGAGCTACATCCAGTCCGGCGGTGACGTCGGCATGGTCAGCTTCGATCAGCATCTGGCGCATCGTTACCGCGACGGTCTGGTCAGCAAGACGGTCGCGATGGATGTCGCGCAGGACCAGGGCGAGTTCCAGCGGCTGGCGGGCCTGATATAGGTCGCGTGGAGCGGATCGTTTGGATCGTTTGGATCGCTTGGATCGTTTGGATCGTTTGGATCGCTGACCGCTTGGACGGTTGGACCGCTTGGACCGTTCGGACCGTTTAGACCGCTTAGACCTTAGGTTGCTGGAGCGCTGGATCGCCGCCGGGGAGGCGGAATTTCAAGCCGGTCTTCGCGACGGTTCGCGTCCAGAGCGGGTCCGGGTTCCGGACGGTGGTCGTAGTGGGCCCATCCGGAGGCCTGCTACACGATGTTGGGCCTTGCATCGCGTCGCACGTGCTTCGACATTTCGGACATGCGTGCCGTTCGGCATTCGGGATCCAGGTGTCGCCTTGGCCATGACGTCGCACGTGCTTCGACATTTCGGACATTCCTGTGCCGTATGGCGCCTTGCAAGTCCATTCATCCGAATGCCGCAGTCGTGGCCGCTGGAGTTTTCACGACGAATGTAGATACTGCTGTCGCTTCGGCTTGACGCGGCATGAAGTTGCCAACTGGCCCAGGCAAATATGACGCATAGTCGCCGTGTGGTTCGACGGTGGCCCGGGAGTCGCGGCGCGGGAGCCAAGATCGGGTCGCGTCGCACGTGCTTCGACATTTCGGACATTGCGCCGTGACGTGATGTCCCAGTCGGCGCGGCGTGCTCCTACGCAGGGTCCCGCCCTGGGGCGGCTCTGGGCGGTAACCGAAAGCGGACGCAGCCGGCGGCGCCGACATGGTGAGTCCAGTGCCGCACGGTGAGTCAGTGCGCGCTGCACGTGCTTCGACATTTCGGACATACAGCGGCTCGGTCAGCGGGCAAGGGGCCGTCGACTTGCGTTCGCGCCGCACGTGCTTCGACATTTCGGACACGGCACGCTTTCAATCGGGCATCTGTTCATTCTAGTCACTTGCTACACATGTCCGTCCCGCTGAATGGACCGTTGTCGTACCTTCGTTCTAAACTCAGAACATAGTTCAGGAGCCGTTTGGAGGGTGTGATGGACGTCTGGGGGTCCGGGGAGTGGTGGGCAGCCTGGCAGAGTGCGCCTGCCCTGGAGGGTACAGCGGGGGGAGGGTACGCATCCTTCGCTGAGGAGGACAGCGCTGAGGAGGACAGCGTTGAGGAGGACACGGCCGGCGCGCGGGATGCCGGCCGCGCCAACTGGGGCAGCGGCAGCGGCCGCGCCAACTGGGGCAGCGGCCGCGCCAACAAGGCCATCTCGGTGCATGCCTCGCACCCGCCCCGCACCGAGGGAGGACCCTCGCCTGCTACCGCGGGCGAGGCCGGTGAATCCTCGTCATCGACAGAAACGCCAGCGAGGCCGGGGGCGGAGGCAACACGGCCTCCGTCATCGAACGGCCGGGCCGACTTGGAGCGGTTGGAGGCCCGGATCCGCGGAATGGCGGCCAACTTGGCGGCTTCGACGTGCGAGTGGTTGCACCTGATCGGGCAGTTCGACCGGGCCGAGGGTTGGGCTGGGGTCGGGATCCAGTCCTGCGCCGCATGGTTGTCGTGGACGTGCTCGGTCGCACCGGGGACCGCGCGCGAATACGTGCGCATCGCGCGGATGCTGCCGGCATTGCCGCTGGTGGACGAGGCATTTACGGCGGGGCGTTTGTCGTACTCCAAGGTGCGGGTGCTGGCCCAGGTCGCCGGCGAGGTGGACGAAGCCGTGCTGGTGGAGCAGGCGCAGGTGCAGACGGTGTCCCAACTCGAACGGACGGTCCGGGCCTACCGGCGCGGCGATGGGCGCGATCAGCAGCGTAAGCGTCGGGCGGTCTGGCGATGGGATGACGACGGGATGCTTGTCCTATCGGCCCGGCTGCCACCCGACGAGGGCGCCCTGCTCCTCGCCGCACTGGAACGAGCGAGGGACGACATCGCTCCTCGCCCCGAACCCTCATGCCCCGAACCCTCATGCTCCGAACCCTCATGCCCCGAACCTGTTGCCGGGCAGGATGATGCCACCCCTGGAGATGCCGCACCGGTAGGCGAGCCCACCGGAGCAATCATGTGCTCGGCATCCGGCGGCGGCACGATTGCCGATTTTGCCGGCGTAGCGGGTGATTTCGTGGGCACAGCGGGTGATTTCGTGGGCACAGCGGGTGATTTCGTGGGCGCAGCCGATGATTTCGCAGCAGCCGATACCGCCGCCGCGGCTGTCGCCCCCGCACCGGCGGGGCATCCGATGCCACGACCAACCGGCGACGACCGGCAGCGAGCCGCGCTGGCGGGCGCCGACCCGCTCGGGATGGCCGGTGCGGACATGCTCGTCGCGCTCGCACAACGGGCGCTGGCGGCGGGGGAGGTGGACGGTTCAGGTGACGATCGTCATCTCCTGATACTGCATGCGGATCTCGACCACCTCGTCGATGACGACGAATCGGGGCCACGCGATTCCCAGCCGGTCGGCGGATTAATCGGCTCCGAAGCTGAGCTACACGAAACCAACGGTGGGCAAGCCGATTCCGGCGCCGAATTGACCGATAACGGCACGGGGTCAATCGGATTCGCTGATGATCATGCAGATTCCCCTCCCGGCGGGCGCCGTCCCGGGGTGCGGCCCGCGGCCGGGTCCACCCTTGCCCGGGCGCGCTGCCATCTGGAGGACGGTCCGGGCCTAGATCGTCGGATGGCGCAGCGGATTGCTTGCGATGCAGCACTTGTCGCAGTGCTGCACCATGTCGGCGAAGGGGAACCGCTGCGGTTGGGACGAAAGACCCGGACCATCTCGCCGGCGCAGCGCCGCGCCCTGCGCGTTCGCGACGGCGGCTGCCGGTTCCCGGGTTGCCATCGCCGCAAGCACCTTGAGGCGCATCACGTACGGCACTGGTCGCTCCTTGGACCCACCGACCTGGAGAACCTGGTCCTGCTGTGCCGCTTTCACCACATGCTCATCCACGAGGGTGGTTTCCGGGTGTCGGCAACTTCCCAAGGATCGTGGGCGTTTCGTGATGCTCGCAGTGTGCCGGTGACGATGGCTCCGCGGCTACCCGGTCATGATGGTGCAGCGCTGCCGGTGCAAGTGGGCGATCCGATGGCGCTTCTGCCGGGTTGGCGCGGCGAGCCGTTCCACCTGGCCGAAACCGTCGCCGTTCTGATGCGAGCCGCCGGGGCGGGTACGTGATGACGGCCGCAAACGCTACCGGATGGGCACCGGCCGGGCAGGCGTCCGGGGCTCGTCCGTCCGCGCATGGCCGCGGTCGTACCCGCCGCAGAAACGAGCCGTACACCAGCCCTGCGCCCGATAACCGGCCGGCCAGCGGCCCGCCCGGCCCGGCGCCGGCCCCTCCTCCTTCCGCCGCGGTCGCCGCATCTTCCGGCGGCGGCCTGCCCGCCCGATCCCGCACTCTGATCATCTGGTGCCCGGACTGGCCGGCGGTCGCCGCCGCCCGGAACGCCGGCCATCCAACGGAAGGGGCCGTTGCGGTCTTCCACGCGAACCGGGTGCAGGCTTGCTCGGCGGCGGCCCGCGCCGATGGGGTCCGCACGGGCATGCGCCGCCGGGACGCCCAGTCCCGCTCGCCCGGCCTGGCGGCATTGCCCGCCGATGCGGATCGCGATGCGCGGCTGTTCGAGCCGGTCGCCGCGGCGGTGGAGGCGATCGTCCCCGGGATAGAGGTGCTCCGGCCCGGCATGCTCGCGTGCGCGCTTCGCGGGCCGGCCCGGTATTTCGGGTCGGAGACCGCAGCAGCCGAACGGCTCGTCGACGCGGTCGAGGCGCTGGATGTGGAATGCCGGATCGGCATCGCCGACGTGTTGCCGGTCGCGGTGCTGGCCGCCCGGCAGTCGGTGATCATCCCGCCGGGCGGTGACGCGGTGTTCTGCGCCCGGCTGCCGATCGTGGAGCTGGCGCGTGATCCGGCCATTGCTTCGCCAGAGCGAATGCAGCTCGTTGATCTGCTGATGCGGTTGGGCATCACCACCGCGGGGGCGTTCGCGGCACTTCCCTTCGACAAGGTTGCCGCGCGGTTCGGGGCGGAGGGGATGGTGCTGCACCGGCTGGCGTCCGGCCGGGCCGAGCGCGGACTGTCCCGGCGCCACATCGACACCGACCTGTCCGTGGAGAAGGTCTGTGACCCCCCGCTGGAACGGGTCGACACCGCGGCGTTCGTCGCGCGCGCGCTGGCCGAGCAGTTTCACGCCGGGCTGGCCGCCGCCGGGCTCGCCTGTACCCGGCTGGCGATCACCGCCAGCACCGAGCGTGGCGCGAGGTTGACCCGAATCTGGCGGGGCGCTCGCCCGTTGTCCGCGGCCGCCACGGCCGATCGGCTGCGCTGGCAGTTGGACGGCTGGTTGACCAACGGTTCCCGGGTAGGCGCCGGCGACGCCGATCGAGCTGTCGGCGCCGGCCGCGTCGACGCCAGCCACATCGATGACGTTGGTTCCGGGCACATCGATACCGCCGATCCGAGCGATCGACCGGGGGCGATCACCAAGCTCCGACTGGAACCGATCGAGGCGGTCGGGGCCGGGCTGATCCAGTACGGGCTGTGGGGGCAGGACGGGGAGGGCGAACACCGAGCCGGGTGGGCGTTCGCCCGGGTGCAAGGGCTGCTCGGCCCGGACGCGGTCCTGGCCGCCACCCCCTCCGGCGGTCGCGGTCCGGCCGACCGCGTCACCCTGACCGGTTGGGGGGAGGAGAGGATCCCGAGGCGCGATCCGACCGCCCCCTGGCCCGGGGTGCTGCCGTCGCCGGCGCCGGCTTCGCACCTTCGGGCCGGCGGTGGCGCGGCCGCCGGAAACGTCGCTTCCGGGGCCACCGTCACCGTCTCGGATCCCGCTGGCCGCGAGGTCGCCGTCACCGACCGGGGAATGCTCACCGGACCGCCCGCCGCGGTCGGCGGCAACCGGGTGCTGTCCTGGGCTGGGCCCTGGTTGCTGGACGAGCGTTGGTGGTCTGGCCCCGTCACCGCGCCAGCGGCCCGGACGGCCCGGATGCAGGTGATCGCCGACGGGATGTCCCCGATGCTGCTCGGGTTCGGCTCGCGCGGCTGGCAGGTCGAGGCGGTGTACGACTGATGGGGCGCGGTGACGTAGGCGCTGCTCACGGCGGTGACGGTGGCGGTGCGGTTCGCGGTGACGATGCGGCTTACGGCTGTGACGATGCCGTCTACGGCGATGACGGCGTTCGGCTGAGGTGGCCTTGATGGGCTGGTCCAATCCGCCGGTGCCCTGGGACGAACTGTCCCGGATGATGGAGGGCCGAGCTCCGCGCGGCGATCGGCCGCGGCCCGCGCTGCGCACGGTGCCGGCAGACGAAGTGTCCCGGCGCCGCGGCACGGGCCGTCGGCCCGATCCGTCTGCCGGCGCTGCCCCGTCCGCCGGCACCGATCCGACCCCCGGCGCCGATCCGCCTGCCGGCGCTGCCCCGTCCGGCGGCACCGATCCGAACCTCGGCACCGATCCGAACCCCGGCGCACCCGCGTCGGCCGTGGTGCCCTACGCGGAACTGCACTGCCATTCGTCGTTCAGCTTCCTGGACGGCGCCTCCACCCCCGAGCAACTGGTCGCCGAGGCGCTGCGGCTGGACCTGACCGCCCTGGCGCTCACCGACCGGGACGGGTTCTACGGGGTCGTCCGGTTCTGCGAGGCCGCCCGCGGAACGGGCCTGAAAACCCTGTATGGCGCGGAGCTTTCGCTCGGGTTGCCGCGACCGCAGCTCGGTGAGCCCGACCCTGTCGGCGAGCATCTGCTGGTGCTGGTCCGCGGACAGGAGGGGTACCGACGGCTGTCCAGGCAGATCACCCACGCGCAGCTCGCCGGTGGGGAGAAGGGCCGCCCGGTCTACGACCTGGACATGCTGGCCGGCGCCGCCGACGGGCACTGGCTCGTCCTCACCGGCTGCCGCAAGGGGGCCGTCCGGCGGGCCCTACGCCGCGCCGGACCGGACGGTGCCCTGGCCGAAGTGCGCACGCTGGTCGACCGTTTCGGCGCCGACAACGTGGCCGTCGAACTCACCCGGCACCTGGTACCCACCGACGACGAGGACAACGACGCGCTGGCCGGCATCGCCGCCCGGCTGGACCTTCCGGTCGTGGCGACCACCGCGGCGCACTATGCCGACCCGCGGGCCGCCCGGCTCGGCGCCGCCGTGGCCGCGGTCCGCGCTCGGCGCAGCCTCGCCGAGGCCGACCCCTACCTTCCGGCGGGCCCCAGCGCACACCTGCGATCGGGCGTCGAGATGGCCCGCCTGTTCGCCCGGTACCCGCAGGCGGTTTCCACCGCGGCGGTGCTGGGCGAACAGTGCGCATTCGACCTGCGCCTTCTCGCGCCCCAACTACCGCCGTTCGACGTGCCGCCAGGTCATGACGAGGCGAGCTACCTGCGTGAGCTCACCCTGTCCGGGGCGCTTCGCCGCTACGGCCCGCCGGAGCGAAACCCGAAGGCGTACAAGCAGATCGAGAAGGAGCTGCGCGTCATCACCGAGATGAACTTCCCCGGTTACTTCCTCGTCGTGTACGACATCACCGAGTTCTGCCGGCGGAGCGACATCCTGTGTCAGGGCAGGGGATCTGCTGCGAACTCGGCGGTGTGCTACGCGCTGGGGATCACCGCGGTGGACGCGGTCGGCTACGACCTGCTGTTCGAACGATTCCTGGCCCCCGAACGCGACGGCCCACCCGATATCGATGTGGACATCGAATCCGACCGGCGCGAGGAGGTGATCCAGTACGTCTACCGGAAATACGGCCGGGAGCGGGCTGCGCAGGTCGCCAACGTCGCCACCTTCCGGCCGCGGATGGCGGTGCGGGACATGGCAAAAGCCCTGGGCTACTCGCCCGGCCAACAGGATGCCTACTCCAAACAACTCGACCACTGGACCCCGCTGGCCGATCAGGTGGCCGACGTCGCCGCCGACCGCGGCGCGTCCGGCGCCGGCTTGTTCGCCGCGAACGCCGACCGCGGTAGCACCGTCCCGGGCGGCACCGTTCCGGGCGGCACCGGCCGGTATTCCGCCGGGCACGACACCGGAATCCCGCGCGACGTGGTGGAACTGGCCCAGCAGATCCAGGACCAGCCCCGGCACCTGGGCATCCACTCCGGCGGCATGGTGATCTGCGACCGGCCGGTAGCCGAGGTGTGCCCGGTGGAGTGGGCGCGGATGGCGGATCGCAGCGTGCTGCAGTGGGACAAGGACGACTGCGCCGCCATCGGCCTGGTCAAGTTCGACCTGCTGGGCCTGGGCATGCTCTCGGCGCTGCATTACGCCGTCGATCTGGTCCGGGAGCACGAGGGGATCGAGATCGACTTCGCCGCACTGGACCTGGCCGAGCCGGCGGTCTACGAGATGCTGCGGCGGGCCGACTCGATCGGGGTCTTCCAGGTTGAGTCCCGGGCGCAGATGGCCACGTTGCCGCGCCTGAAGCCGCGCGAGTTCTACGACCTGGTCGTCGAGATCGCGCTGATCCGGCCCGGTCCCATTCAGGGCGGCTCGGTGCATCCCTACCTGCAGCGCCGGGAGGCGGTCCGGCAGGGCACCTGGCGGGGGCCGTTCGTCGAGCACCCGGCCATGCAGCGCGCGCTGGGAAAGACCTTGGGGATCCCGCTGTTCCAGGAACAGCTGATGGAACTTGCCATCGACGTGGCCGGGTTCGACGCCGGGGAGGCCGACCAACTGCGCCGTGCGATGGGTTCCAAACGCTCCGCCGAGAAGATGCGCCGGCTCCGCGATCGGCTGTACACCGGGATGCGCGAATTGCACGGCATCACCGGCGAACTGGCCGATTCCATCTACGAGCGGCTGCGGGCGTTCGCCAACTTCGGCTTCGCCGAGTCGCACGCGCTGAGCTTCGCCTCGCTGGTGTTCTACTCCGCCCACCTCAAGCTGCACCACCCGGCGGCGTTCTGCGCCGCGCTGCTGCGCGCCCAGCCGATGGGCTTCTACTCGCCGCAGTCGCTGGTCGCCGACGCCCGCCGGCACGGGGTCGAGGTGCGCCGCGCGCACGTCAACAGCTCCGTCGCGGCGGCCGGGTTGGAGCCGGGGCCGCGGGGCCGACCAGCGGTGCGGCTGGGTCTCTCGGGCATCCGGACCATCGGCGACGAGTTGGCCGAGAAGATCCTCGCGGCGCGTCCGGTGGCCGGGTATCCGGACATCGAATCGCTGATGACGGCGGTGACGATGACGGCGGCACAGGCCGAGGCGCTGGCCACCGCCGGCGCTCTCGATGGGCTACCAGGCGGCTGGGGCGGCGTGGCGCGCGCGCCCGGCACCGCTGGGCATGGACCCGCATCCGGCACCGCTGGGCCCGTGCCCGCATCCGGCGCCGCGGCGCATGTGTTCACCGCTGGACCCGGCGGGTCCACGCCCACGACCGGTGGGACGGCTGCGGGGCGCACCGCCGGCCGAGGGCGATCGGGGCTGGAGCGCCGGCAAGCCCTGTGGTCGGCCGGGAGCGCGGCCTCGGCGCGCCCCGGCATGCTGCCGGGCGCGCTGACTGGCCTCCAAGCGCCCACCCTCCCCGGCATGAGCGACATCGAACTGACGGTGGCCGACATCTGGGCCACCGCCATCTCCCCGGAGCATTATCCGACCGAATTCTCCCGGGAGGGGCTGGCGGCGTTGGGCGTCGTCACCGCCGCAGGGTTGCACGGAATCGAGCACGGAACTCGGGTGCTGACCGCAGGCATCGTCACCCACCGGCAGCGCCCCTCCACGGCATCCGGCGTCACCTTCCTGAACCTGGAGGACGAGACGGGGATGGTCAACGTGATCTGCTCGGTCGGGCTGTGGCACCGCTACCGGCGAATCGCGCGCGGCGCCCCGTCACTTCTGGTCCGCGGCGTCGTCGAGCGGAACGGCGCGGCGATCTCGCTGGTCGCCGACCGGATTGCCGCCGTCGACCTGGGCGTCGTCATGCCGTCCCGGGACTTCCGCTGAGCGCCGCTCCTCCGCGGTACACCCAGGGGCTCGCCGACGCCGGTCGCCGGCGCCACGAATGCCTCCCCCTCCTGCCGGACGGCGACACCCAGGCTGCCGGCTGACATCATGGAGGACGTGCCGACACGCCGACCGATGCATCCCTCGCCCAGCGCGCGCAGACCGAACGTCACCGCGGCATGATCGGGTTGCCGAGCGCGCGGCCGCAACGTCCGGCGCGCCGAGAACCCCCACGGCGGCCCGACGAACCTGCCGTGCGCGCGGGATGTTCGTGGCCGCAGGTGTGTGCGCGATGGGAGGCGGACAGGTGAGCGAGGTCTTCGACCGCGCGACGGTGTCGTTGCTGATGGCCGATTACGCTCTCGCCGACCAACAGGGCCGGCTACAGGTCGTCGGTGGCGGACTGCAGGTGGTCGCGCGGGACCACGCGAAGGGCACCACCGCCGCGTTCGCCCTGGTCGTCACGATGTCCTTCACCTCAGAGTTGATCAACGAGCAATACGCGTTCGAGGTCGTGTTGGAAGACGCCGACGGCTCACCGGTGCAACTGGGCGCCACCCAGCCGGGCGCCACGTCGAACGTCATGCGCTTCGGCCAGACCCTGCAGGTCGACGAGCCGAACTTCCCCGGCGCGGGCGTGCCACGATACGGCCTACCCCCTGGTGCCCATCTGGTGCTGTACTTCAACACCGGGCTGCCGCTGCCCGCCGGCCGGGTGCTGATCTGGCGGGCTCGCATCGACGGTGACACCCGGCCTAACTGGTCGCTGCCGTTCTTCGTGCCGGCGCCGCCGTCGGCGCCGGTGCTGGGCTGAGGGCCGATGCGCATCGCCACGTGGAACGTCAACTCGCTGCGCGCCCGCATCGACCGGGTCATCGGCTGGTTGCAGCGTTCGGACACCGACGTGTTGGCGCTGCAGGAGACCAAGGTCGACGACGCCAGATTCCCGGTCGAACCGTTCGTCGCCGCCGGCTATCAGGTTGCGCGGTACGGCATCTCGCAGTGGAACGGGGTTGCGGTGGTCTCCCGGGTGGGTCTTTCCGACGTCCGGATCGGTCTTCCCGGCTGTCCCGCGTTCGGGGATCCGCCGGTGCTGGAGGCCCGCGCGCTCGGCGCCACGTGTGCCGGGGTGACGGTGTGGAGCCTGTACATCCCCAACGGCCGCGAGGTCGGCGATCCGCACTACCACTACAAGCTCGAGTGGCTGGGCGCGCTGCGGGACATGGGCGCGGCCCGCCTTGTCCGGGATC
The DNA here is from genome assembly GCA_964624455.1 of uncultured Actinomycetes bacterium. Classification (GTDB taxonomy): domain Bacteria; phylum Actinomycetota; class Actinomycetes; order Mycobacteriales; family Nakamurellaceae; genus Nakamurella. The sequence goes on from CAZUXD010000007.1 coordinate 34,855, forward strand.
CGGCGAGCGCCGTCGTGCTGTGCGGGGATTTCAACATCGCGCCGACCGATGAGGATGTCTGGGACATCACCGCTTTCGAGGGATCCACGCATGTCAGCCGGCCCGAGCGGGCGGCGTTCGACGCGCTCCTGCAGGCGGGTTTCGCCGATGTGGTGCGGCCGCACGCTCCCGGTCCGGGCGTCTACACCTACTGGGATTACCAGCAACTGCGCTTCCCCCGCCGGGAGGGCATGCGGATCGACTTCCTGCTGGGTTCGCCGGCGCTGGAGGCCACCGTCACGGGCGCGCACATCGACCGTGAGGAACGCAAGGGCAAGGGCGCCTCCGATCACGCGCCGGTCGTGATCGACACCTCCCTATCCGCGCCGATCGTGCCGCCGCCGGCCGGTGGCGGGGTGGTCGAGGCCGCGGGCATCCCGACGGGGTCGGGCCTGTGGTGACGGCGCTGGCGGCCGGCCAGGTACTCCGCATCCCCCGGATACTGGTGCTGGAGCACGATCCGTCCGACCCGCCGTTGCGGCTCGGCGAGTGGCTGGCCGAAGCGGGCGCGCAGGTGCACGTGCGGCGCCTTCATGCCGGTGACGAGGTTCCGGACGGTCCGCAGGGCTGGGATGCACTGATCAGCATGGGCGGCGACCTGAGCGCCGATGACGACGACCTCACGCCGTGGCTGCCGGCGACCCGACGGCTGCTGGCCGCGGCGGTGGCGGCCGGGACGCCGACGCTCGGGATCTGTCTCGGCGCGCAACTGCTCGCCGCGGCGACCGGCGGGCGCGTCGAGCGCGTCACGGACGGGCCGGAGATCGGTGCCTACCTGCTGGCCAAACGCGATGTGGCGGAGCAGGATCCGCTGTTCGCGCACGTTCCGATCACCCCGGACGTCATGCACTACCACCACGACGTCGTCAGCGTGCTGCCGCCGGGCGCGGTGCTGCTCTTCTCCTCCATCGGCTACCCGCACCAGGCGTTTCGGATCGGATCCGCGGCGTGGGGCCTCCAATGTCACATCGAGACGACCGCCGCCGTCCTGCGCTCCTGGGTGGCGGGGCGGCCCGAAGACGACGTCGAAGGCGGGGACGTCGAAGGCGGCGATGACGGGGGCTCCACGCGCGGCGCGGTCGCCGCACGCGTCGCCGGTCACCCGGATCGGCCGAGCCGGTCGGCCGGTCGCCGTGAGCTGGACCCGGCCGATCGCGCCCGGGCCACGCGGCGTTGCGGACCGGCGCTGGACGAGGCAGAGGAGCTCATGGGGACGGTGTGGCGCGCCTTCGCGCACCGGTTCGCAGAGTTGGCCCGCGTTGGGGTGGCGCCGACGCCGACCGGGCGAGCCGGTCCGCGGCTCCCGATCGTCGGCGGACCCCGAGCAGAACCCGGCTGATGGCTCGCTCCGCCCGCGCGCTGGCGCGTTATGGGCTGCCGGACACCGCCGCGGTCCGTTCGGACCTGCAAACCGCCCGGTTGCTGGGCGACGAGGCGCCCGACAGCGGGCCGGAGCCGTACGCCGGGCCGGAGCCATATGCCGGGCCGGACCCGTATGTGGGACCCGACGAAGGCGCCACGGCGGCCGGCGGTGTTTCGAGCGGCGCGAGCGAAGGGGGCAGGGCGAGCGGCGCAAGCGAGGGGGGCACTGCGAGCGGCGTGAGCGAGGGGGGCACTGCGAGCGGTGTGAGCGAAGGGGGCACCGTCGCGCGCGGATCCGCCCTGGACGGCGAAGAGATCCTGGTCGCGCTGTCCCGGACCGGTCGGCCGGCCCTGGCGGTACAGCGACTCGCGGAATTGGTGACGGCGCTGGATTCTGCTGCCGGGTCACGGGAGGCCGACCCCGCACGGAGCCGGCGCGAGCCGAAACGCGGCCCTGGGGAAGCCGGTGCCGGGGATTGCGGTGCCGGGGATTGCGGCGCCGGGGATTGCGCGGGGGGCTGCGGTCGGGAATCCGACTCGTCCGATGCTGCCGAAGATCTGCTCCACACGCTGCGCGGCGACCCCGGCTTCCGCGGTCGGCTGCTCGGCCTCCTCGGCGGTTCCGAGCCGTTGGGCGAGCACCTCGTCAACCACCCCTTCGAGTGGCGCACCATCGCCGAGACGGGCTCGTTCCCGGAGCTCACGTCATCGACGCGGTGCGCGGGCGCCATGGATGCGGCGCTGGGCAATCCGCTGGCCCGGGGGCCGGCGCCGCCGGAGACCATCGCGAGGCTCCGCGCCGCGTATCGGACCAGACTCGCCGTGATCGCGGCGGCCGATCTCGCCCCGGCGGTGGAGCCGACGCTTCCGGGCCCGGACCTTGACGCCGTCTGCCGGGCGCTCACCGCGCTCGCCGATGCGCTCCTCGGCGCCGCGTTGCGGCTGGCTCGGGCGGAGTACCCCGGCTCGACGCGGATCCGGCTCGCAGTGATCGCGATGGGCAAGTGCGGCGCCCGCGAATTGAACTACGTCTCCGATGTGGATGTGATGTTCGTTGCGGCCGAGGCGGCTACCGGTGAGCGGGATTCCGCACGCGGAGCGGCGGGCACCGCGGAATCGGGCACCGCGGAATCGGGCACCGCGGAATCGGGCCCCGGGGGATCCTGCACCGCGGGATTCGGCCCCGCGGAATCCGGCACCACGGAATCGGGCACCGGACGCTCGGAGGTGGCGATGCTCGCCACCGCCACCGCGCAGGCCACCGAGTTGATGCGGATCTGCCACCAGGTTGCCTGGGAGGTCGACGCCGGCCTCCGTCCCGAAGGCGCGGCCGGCCCCTTGGTGCGGACCCTGAACGGATATGCGGCGTATTACGAACGATGGGCCAAGACGTGGGAGTTCCAGGCGCTGCTGAAGGCGAGGCCGGCAGCCGGTGACCCGGATCTGGGCCGGCAATTCCTGGAGATGACTCAACCCGGGGTATGGGCGGCGGCGAACCGGGAATCGTTCGTCGATGACGTCCAGGCGATGCGCCGGCGGGTCCAGCAGCGCGTGCCGGTCGCCGAGCGGGGTCGTGAACTCAAGCTCGGCGCCGGGGGCCTGCGGGACGTGGAGTTCGCCGTACAACTGCTGCAACTGGTCCACGGCCGGGTGGACGAGTCCCTTCGGGCCCCGGGGACGCTCGCCGCGCTCGCGGCCTTGACGGCGGGCGGGTACGTCGGCCGCGCGGACGGCGCGGACCTGGCCGGCGCCTATGCCTTCCAGCGGCGCATCGAGCACCTGCTGCAACTCCAGCACCTGCGGCGGACGCACAGTCTGCCCGCCGGCAAGACCGATCGCGAGTGGCTGGCGCGCACGGCCGGATTTCCCGTCACCGCCGTTGGACCGCCGGGCACCCCGACGCTGGGGGACGAACTGGCCCGGAGCGCGTTGACCGTTCGGCGGTTGCACGAGAAGCTCTTCTACCGGCCGCTGCTGGTCGCCGTTGCGGCAGTGCCCACCGAGGACCTGCGGCTGACGCCGGAGGCGGCCGCGAACCGGTTGCGGGCCCTGGGATTCGGTGCGCCGCGACCGGCGCTGCAGCATATCGCCGCGTTGACCGCCGGGCTCTCCCGCCGGGCCGCGATCCAGCGGACCCTGCTGCCGGTGCTGCTGGACACGTTCGCCGACGGACCGGACCCGGACGCCGGGCTGCTGGCCTACCGTCAGGTGTCCGACGCGTTGGCCACCACCCCGTGGTACCTGCGGCTGTTGCGTGACGAGGGGCTGGTGGCGCAACGGCTGGCACGGCTGCTCGGAGCATCTCGACTGGTGGCGGAGCTGCTTCAGCGAGCCCCGGAGGTGCTGCGGCTGCTGGTCAGCGACGAGGCCCTGCTGGGGCCGGATCCGGCGGAGACGGCCAACGCGGCCGCAGCGGCCCTGCTGACCCGGGCCGACCGGGCGGCAGACCCGGCCGCGGCCGCGGCGTCGGCCCGGTCGGCGCGACGCCACGAGATGCTCCGCCTTGCCTGCGCGGACCTGCTGGGCATCCTTGACGTTTCGACTGTCACCGACGGCCTCACCGCGATCGCGGACGCGACGGTCGCCGCGGCGCTCCGCGCGGCGCATCGGGAACTGGCGGAGGAACGAGCGGCCCGTCGTGGCGATGCGGTGGGCGCGGGCGGCGAGGATGTGACCGGTCGCTCGGAGGGTGGGCATGGGGGTGACGTCGCAGACCGTTCGGCGGTCCGGCCGGCGCTGTCGGCTCGGGTGGCGATCATCGGAATGGGACGGTTCGGCGGGGCGGAGATGAGTTACTCCTCGGATGCCGACGTGCTCTTCGTCGCGGCGCCCACGCATCCCGACGCCGATGGCCAGCAGGTGCTGGCGGACGCCACCGCGATCGCCGAGTTGACCGCCCGGCTCCTCGGTCGGCCCAGCCCGGATCCGCCGCTGCGGATCGACGCCGACCTTCGACCGGAAGGCAGGCGCGGTCCGTTGGTGCGAACCGTCGAGTCCTACCAGCAGTACTGGCAGCGGCACGCCGCACCGTGGGAGCGCCAGGCGCTGTTGCGGGCCCGCGCGGTCGCCGGTGACCGCGAGTTGACCGACGCATTCCTGGCCGCCGCGGCCGCCATCCGCTACCCGGCGGCGGGCCTTTCCCCGGCGGACGCGCGGGAGGTCCGGCGCATCAAGGCCCGGGTGGACGACGAACGCCTGCCCCGCGGCGCCGACCGCACGTTGCACACGAAGCTCGGGCGGGGCGGGCTGGCAGATGTGGAGTGGACGGTACAACTCCTGCAGTTGCAGCATGCATCTGCGATGACGGAACTGCAGTGTCCGGGAACGGTTGCGGCCATCCGTGCCGCGACGCGCGCCGGGTTGCTGTCCCGCGCCGACGGAACCGCCCTGATCGAGGGCTGGACGATGGCCGCGCGCGCTCGCAACGCGATCATGCTGGTCACCGGCCGCCCGGGTGACGAGATTCCCTCGCACGGGCGCGTCCTGGCAGGGGTCGCCAGGGCATGCGGCTATCCGGCGCACACCGATCCGGGCCAGTTCGTCGACGACTATCGGCGGACCACCCGGCGCGCCCGGCGGGTGGTCGACCGGGTCTTCGACGGCGCCTGACCGATCACCTCGCCAGCCCCTCGACGCGATCGTCCGGCGTGGCGCACAGCCTGTCGTCGGCAGCAGCCGTTCGCCGGCCCGCACCGGCGGCCCACGACATGGGCTGCGTCCCAGGCAAACCCGCGGGTTGATGCGCCTCCGCGGCGCGGCTGTGGACAAACGCAACCGCTGCGACGCGGTTTTGGGATGATGGTCGGGTGCCGAACTGGGGTTGGATCGTCATCGCCATTGCCGTGATCGTCGTAGCGGTACTACTCGTGGGGCTGCTGCTGGGCCGCGGCCGGCGTGTTTCGCTCCTGCCGCCATCGCCGGCGGAGGATGAGGCGCCGGAGGTGCCGCCCCCGGGCGGCGGCCGGTACCGCGCGGGTGGATCGATCTCGTTCTCCGCGGGCGGCGGGTCGGCCACGCTGGACCGTCCGCCGGCCCAGCCCGCCGAGCCGCTGGATATGCCCTCGCCGCAGCCGGCCCCGACGGTCGACGAAGAACCGCTGCCTGCGCCGGCGCCCGCACCCGAGGCGCCCGCCGCGGAGGGCACCGTCACCGCCCCGGCCGCGCCGATCCCGTCGGCCGACTTCGGGCCACCGGCAGGTGCCGTCACGGCCGAGCCGGTCATCCCGCCGAGCCCCGTCACCGCGGAGGCGATCACCCCCCCGGCCGGCCGGCTGTCCCGGCTACGGGGGCGGTTGGCCCGCTCGCAGTCGGTGTTCGGCCGATCGCTGCTGGGGCTGCTCGGCGCGGGCGATCTGGACGAGGATTCCTGGCAGGAGGTCGAGGACACCCTGCTCATGGCAGACCTCGGCGCGGCCGCGGCGCTGGAGATCACCGGCAAGCTCCGCGATCTGGTCGCGACCCAGGGTGTCGCGGACGCGGCGGCGGCCCGCGCGATGTTGCGTTCGGTGCTGATCGAAGCGGTCGGCACCGAACCCGACCGGTCGATCCGGGCCCTTCCCCACGAAGCGCATCCGGCCGTCGTGCTGGTCGTGGGGGTGAACGGGACCGGAAAGACCACCACCACCGGAAAGCTCGCCCGGGTCCTGGTCGCGGAAGGTCATTCCGTGGTGCTGGGCGCCGCAGACACGTTCCGCGCGGCGGCCGTCGAGCAGCTTGCCACCTGGGCGGAACGCGCCGGGGCCGCCATCGTCCGCGGCGCGCCGGATGCGGACCCGGCAGCGGTGGCCTTCGACGCGGTCGGTAGGGGGATCGAGGCGGCGGCCGACGTCGTGCTGATCGACACGGCCGGCAGGCTACACACAAAGACCGGCCTGATGGACCAACTCGGCAAGGTGAAACGGGTGGTGGAGAAGCGGGCCGCGGTCGACGAGGTGCTGCTGGTGCTCGACGCCACCACCGGCCAGAACGGGCTGGTGCAGGCGAAGGTGTTCGCCGAGGTCGTCGACGTCACCGGCATCGTCCTGACCAAACTCGACGGCACCGCAAAGGGCGGGATCGTCGTGGCGGTGCAACGCGCGCTGGGAATTCCGGTCAAGCTGGTCGGGCTGGGGGAGGGACCCGACGACCTGGCCCCATTCGAACCGGAGGCCTTCGTCGACGCGCTGCTCGGCGATTGAACACCGCCGAGCAGCCACGCCGCCACCGCGTCACGGTGCCACCGGCACGGCGGGCGGGCCGGCGGTGACGCCGCCGTCCACCACGAATTCCGCACCGGTGCAATAGGTTCCCTCGTCGACCACGAAGACGATCATGCGGGCGATCTCCGCCGGCTCGCCGAACCTCGGGATCGGCTGCCCGGCGAGGGACGCCTCGTCGATCCCGGCCGTCATGGGAGTGCGCACGGCTCCGGGATGCACCGAGCAGACCCGGATCCGGGCGCCGGCCAACTCGATCGCCGCCGCCTTCGTCAAACCGCGCACCGCCCACTTGCTGGCGCAGTACCCGCTCAGGCCGGGGTAGCCGGTCAGCCCGGCGGTGGAGCTGACGTTGACGATCACCCCGCCGCCCGCCTCCCGGAGCATCGGCGCCAGGACGTGCATGCCGAGCCAGGTGCCCACCAGGTTCACGTCGATGGTGCGGCGGAAGGACTCCAGGCTCTGTTGCTCGATGGCCGCCGGGTCGAGGATTCCGGCATTGTTCACCAGCACCGTGACCGCCCCGAACATTTCGGCCGCGAAGGCGGCCACGCGACGCCAGTCGTCCTCGCTGGTGACGTCGAGGTGCCGGTAGGCCGCGCGATCGCCGAGTTCGCCGGCCAGGGCCGCACCCTCTTCGTCCAGCACGTCGGTGATCACCACCGAGGCTCCCCGTTCGACCAGCAGGGCGGCGGTCGCGGCCCCGATTCCGCGCGCGGCCCCGGTGACGACCGCAACCGTGCGATCCAGGCGTCCCATGTGTTTCCTCCTCGGTTTGGCATCCGCCGCGGCCGGCCCGTCCTTCCGGGCCGATGCACCTTCGAGATTGGCGGAGCACCCGGTCGCCCGCCAGCGGCATTGGTCCCGTGGCGGCGGGCCGAACGGCCCGAACACGTGCGAATCCGGATAGGGGCGAACGCCGTCGTCCGCCCCACCGGTGCCCGCCCCTCGTCCGCCAGGCCCGGTTCCCGCCCCTCGTCACCGCCTGACCGCGTGCCCGCCCCTCGTCACCGCGGCCCGGTGGCCGAACCACTCGGAACCAGGGCGGGGTCGAGCAACTGACCGCCGGGCCGGTCGTCGCGCCGCCGGGCGCTGCGCGAGGCGCGGTGCACCGCACCACCGATCAGCACACCGCCGCCCGCCAGCAGCACCGCGCCGAATGCCAGGGCGCCGCCGGCGACCCAGGTGAGGCCGGGCAACGTGGCGCCGAGCTGCACCCGCGCCGTCACCCCCGGCGTCCCGTCGGCGCGCATGATCACGGCGGTCCAGTCCCCGGCGGAGGGCCGCCAGGTCAGCGTCTGTGTTCCCGGACCGCCGACGGACGCCGCCCAGACCCCGGCCGACGCGGGAGGCAGGGCCGGCGCCGAGCCGGCATGATCCGACCGCGACAGGGCGGGCACCACCCCGCGCTCCCACCGCGCGCTCACCGAGCTGATCCGCGTGTAGCCGACGCCGTCGAGATAGCGTTGCACCTCCGCGGTGCGCCCCAGGCCGAGGAACAGATCCGCGCCGACGCCGACCGGCTCGGCTCGCAGCCGCATGGTGCCGGTGATCCGGTCGACGGTCCACTCGACGCCCGAGCCGTGCAATCGCAGCCCGTCGGCCACCAGGGCGTACCGATCGGTCGCCACCGTGGTCGCCGAGGTGGTGAGATATCCCTGATCCCGTTGGGTGACATCGGCCCAGAGCAGCCCGCCGCCGGCGACGAGGCCACCGGATCCGACGAACAGCAAGAGCGCGCCGAATACGACTGCGACGACGCGCCCGCCGGTCCAGCCGTCCTGCTGCGCCGCCGGCGGCGCCCCCTCGGCGGGACCGCCCGGCGCGGAGAGCGGGGCCGGTGGTGGCGGGGCGGCCCCCGATCCCGGGTCGGTGCCGCCCATGTCCAGCCGGAACGGTGGGTACCGGTCGGTCATCAGGCCCGTGTACGCGCCTACCCGCAGCGCCCAGCGGTCCATTCCCAGCACGAAGTCGTACAGGGCGCGCGGGTAGCGTCCGGTGAACAGCAACGCGATCGCCGCGATCAGCACCAAGATCCCCACCAGGCCGCCGGCTCCCCAGATGGTGGGCGCCCAGCGGGCGTCCGATCGGGCGGCGGTACCCAACCAGATCCCGCCGCCGACGAACAGCGCGAGCACGATGTAATGCGGCACCGCGAGCAGCCACTTGACCAGCACCAGGCCACGGGAGAGCCGTTCCGGATACGGAACCGTCACCCGGGCCGGATAGTCCGGGACGTCGGCCAGCGTGAACGGCGGGTATCGATCGGTGCCCAAGGCTGCGTAGCCGTAGTAGTGCACCCGCCAGCTCCACCGGAGCACGCCGACGTTGAACTCGAAGAGCGTGCGCGGGTAGCGCGCTGTGAGCAGGATTGCGAAGAAGGCGATGACGGAGAACACCGCGAACACCAGCCACAGCAGCATCAGCACGAGGAAGTGCGGTATGAGCAGCAGCCACTTCACCAGCCACAGCCCTCGCGACGCTGCCGGTTCGACGGCGGCATCCATTCGCACCGGATACGCCGAATCACTTCGGGACATGGTCGCCTCCCCTTCGGTCGCAGGAACGGCACCCGTCCGCGTGCCCGTTATGTCGGTATTATCGTGCGCGAGCCGGGGTGCGGACAGAGGCTGCGGTCATCGCCGCCGGTGACGAATGGCCCGGGGCGCCGGCCCCGGCTGCGCTCCCGCCAGACACCCCCGCCCGCGGCGGCCCTGGACACCGCCGCCTGCCGGGCGGCCCCTGGACACCGCCGCCCGTGGCGGCCCTGGACACCGCCGCCCGTGGCGGCCCTGGACACCGCCGGGGACGATGTGCTCAGATCGCCGCACCGGGCAGCGGTGCGCCCGATGGGATCGGTTGGCGTCAGGCCGACGGCGCCCGACACGGATGAGGGGTGCGGCCGTGGAGCCATCCGCGCACTTCGCGGACCGCGCCGCGGCCGGCCGCGAACTCGCCGCGGCGCTTCGGCCGTTGGGGCTTCGCGAGGTGGTTGTCGTCGGCCTGCCGCGCGGCGGGGTACCGGTTGCCGCCGAGGTCGCACGGGGCCTGCGGGCCCCGCTCGACGTCGTCGTGGTGCGCAAGCTCGGAGTGCCCGGCCAGCCCGAGTTGGCGATGGGTGCGATCGGGGAGGAGCAGGCGCGGGTCGTCAATGACGACGTCATTGCGATGGCACGCGTCAGCGATGCCGCCTTCGCCGCCACGGAACGACGGGAGCGGCAGGAGTTGCGCAGGCGGGCTCTGGCATTTCGCGGCGACCGGCCGACGATTCCGCTCGCCGGGCGCACCGTGATCGTGGTGGACGACGGCATCGCCACCGGTTCGACGGCGCGGGCCGCGTGCCGGGTGGCCCGCGCCCGCGGCGCCGCGCACGTGGTGCTCGCGGTGCCCGTCGCACCGCCCGGCACCCGGGAACGCTTCTCGGACACCGCCGACGAGGTCGTCACGCTGCGGACCCCGACCGACTTCTTCGCGGTGGGGCAGTTCTACGACGATTTTCGGCAGACCACCGATACGGAGGTCATCGAACTGCTGGCGGGCCGGTGAGCGGGAAACCGCACGGCGGATGGTAGGAAAGGGCTCATGACGCGCAGCGCACAGGACGCCCCGGCCGACCCGAGCCCCGCCGAGGCCGAGGTGGTGCGGCTGTGCAGCGAGCTGATCCGCATCCCCTCGGTCAACACCGGCGATCCGGCCACGATCGGCGACGGCGAGGCCCGCGCCGCCCGGTACATCCAGCAGAAGCTGGAGGAGGTCGGCTACTCGACCGCCTACGTCGAGTCCGTTCCGGGCCGCGGCAATGTGGTCTGCCGGCTGCCCGGTGCCGATCCCACCCGCGGCGCGTTGCTGATCCACGGCCACGTCGACGTCGTGCCGGCCGACCCCTCCGAATGGCAGGTGGACCCGTTCGCGGGCGAGATCAGGGACGGGTACGTCTGGGGGCGGGGCGCGGTCGACATGAAGGACATGGTCGCGATGACGCTCGCGATCGCCCGCGACTTCAAGCGCCGCGGGATCGTGCCGCCCCGGGACCTGATCTTCTGCTTCATGTCCGACGAGGAGGCCGGCGGCACCTACGGCGCGATGTGGCTGGTCGAGAACCGTCCTGGGTGGTTCGCCGGCGCGACCGAGGCGATCAGTGAGGTCGGCGGATTCTCCGTCACCTTCGACGGCGACCGGCGCGCGTACCTGGTCGCGGCCGCGGAGAAGGGGATCGCCTGGGCGACGCTGCGGGCCACCGGGCGGGCCGGGCACGGGTCGATGACCAACGACGACAACGCCGTCACCCGCATCGCGCAGGCCGTCGCACGGCTGGGCGGGCACCGGTTCCCCTTGCAGCGCACCGCAACGGTGGATGCGTTCCTCTCGGCGGTGACGGAGCTCAGCGGCTTGGAGTTCCCGGTGGACGACCTGGAGGGGGGGATCGGGAAGCTGGGGCCGATCTCCCGGCTGGTGTCGGCGACGCTCCGCAACACCGCGAACCCGACCATGCTCAAGGCGGGCTACAAGGCCAACGTCATCCCGTCCACCGCGCAGGCGACCGTCGACTGCCGCGTCCTGCCGGGCTCGGAGGACGCGTTCCGCGAGCAGGTGGCGGAGATCGTCGGTGACGGGGTGGAGATCGACTGGCAGTTCGCGCCGCCGCTCGAGTACCCGTTCGAGGGCGCACTGGTCGACGCGATGAAGGCGGCCATCATTGCGGAAGACCCGGACGGGCACCCGATCCCGTACATGCTCTCCGGCGGGACCGACAACAAGGCCTTCGCGCAACTCGGCATCAGCGGATACGGCTTCTCGCCGCTACGGCTGCCGCCCGAGCTGGACTTCTCCGCGCTGTTCCACGGCGTCGACGAACGGGTGCCGGTCGATGCGCTGACCTTCGGCACCCGGGTGCTGGACCGCCTGCTGCGCAGCTGTTGACAGGGTGTGGCGCCGTCACAAGCTCAGCGCGGGCGGCGGGCCGACGGACCTTTCGCGCCGCAGCATCACCCGCCGGGACCCGTCCGGCAGGCGCAGAACCCGCGCCAACTCCCAACCGGTGAACTCCGCCCGCACCGACAACATCACTGCGGCCGCCGTTCGCGAGGTCGATGAGTCGATCCGCAGCGGCCGGTAGTCGTAATCGTCCGCGGAATCACCGCCGGATTCCGCGCCAACCGCTCCCGCGATGGCGATCACCTCCCACAGTCCGGGCCTGCCGGCCGGCGCCATCCGTGGGTCCGTCCTGAAATCGGTCGCTTCCAGAGATGACGGTTTCCGGTCAGTCTGCCCCATCCGCCGGGGATTCGGCACCGTCGGCGGGCGGAAAATTGCTGGAATCGGGAAGCAGCAGGGCGGCCAGCCGGGTACGCCTGGGCCGGGACCCGACCTGCCGGACGGCCCGGGCCAGCACCGGGCCGGCGGCGTGCACCACGGACAGGTGGGTGCGCGCGCGGGTCAGCGCGGTGTAGACCAGCGGGCGGGAGAGCATCCGGGTGGCTTCCGGCGGCAACACGACGACGACGGCGGCCCATTCCGAGCCCTGAGCGCGGTGCACGGTGACGGCCCAGCCGTGCATCAGATCGCCCAGCGCCTTGCCGGAGATCTCCGACTCGCCGCCCGGGAACGCCACCAGGACGGCCTTGTCACCGATTTCGATGACGGTTCCCACCTCGCCGTTGGCATATCCGCTCGGTTCCGCCGCGGGGTAGTTGGCCGTGGCGACCACCCGGTCGCCGACGTCGAAGCCGCGGACCGACCGGCCCTGGCCCGGCCCGGAGCCGCGACCCGGGTTGAGCACCGCCTTGAGGGCTCGGTTCAGCGCCGCCGTCCCCGCCGGGCCCCGGTGCACCGGCGTGACGACCTGGATCTGATCGGCGCGCGTCCCGAACACCCGCGGGATAGAGTCGGTGACCAGTTGCACCACCCGCCGGGAGGCCTCCGCCGATCCGGCCGCCGGCACGATCACCACCTCCCGGTCGGCGGGGTCCGCGGGCAGCAGGTCGCCGCCGCGAACCGCCGTCGCCAGCCGGGCGATGGCGCCGCCCTCCGACTGCCGGTACAGGCGGGTCAGTTCGGTCACGGGAAACGGCCCGGCCTGCAGCAGGTCGCCGAGCACCCGGCCCGGGCCGATGGACGGCAACTGCGCCGGATCCCCGACGAACAGCAGGTGCGCGGTCGAAGGGATCGCGGCCAGCAGCGCCGCCGCCAGTTCGACGTCCAGCATGGAGGCCTCGTCCACGACCACCATGTCCGCGTCGATCGGATCATCCTCGTCATGCTCGAAGATGCTGCCGCGCTCACCGGGCCCGCGGCGGGCGCCGAGCAGCCGGTGGATCGTCACCGCTTCTTCGCTCGCCGGGGTGGCGGACCGATCCCCGCCGGCGCCGCCCTCCTGCTCCTCGCCCCGGTCTCGGCCGGCCGGCGCATCCCGCGGCGGGGTAGGACGCGGACGAGCGGTGCGGCCGGAATCCCCGTCATCGCCGTGGGCGGGCGGTTCGCCGGAATCCCCGTCATCGCCGTGGGCGGGCGGCCATCCGGACTGTCCGTCGGCACCACCGGCGCCGGCCGCGACCAACTCGGTCAGCCGCTTCGCCGCGCGACCGGTGGGAGCCGCCAGGGCGATCGTCCGGCCAAGGCTTCGGCACAGGCCGACCACCGCGGCAACCGTGCGGGACTTGCCCGTGCCCGGACCTCCCGTCAGTATCGACACGCCGTGCCGGGCGGCGGCGATCACCGCGGCCGCCTGCACGTGATCCAGGCCCACCGCCGCCGCCTTCGCGGCGCGTTCGCCGGCCAACGGCGACGCGGCGAGCTGCAGGCGCCGAAGGTGCCGGGCGACCGCGTCCTCCGCCGCGGCCAGCGACGACCGTGCCACCCACCGTTCCCCGGCCGGTGTCGGATCCGGCACGGCAACGACCAGGTCTGCCGACATCGCCGCGTCGATCGCCGCCGCCAGCCCCGACGGGGTGTCGATGCCGAAACCGCGCAGGGCATCGCCCACCAGGTCCGCCGGCGCGGCGGTATGGCCGTCCCGGGCGAACCCGGCGAGCACCCAGTCCACCAACGCGCGCGCCCGCCGCGGGTCGTCGCTGCGGACTCCCGGTTGCAGCGATCGGCCCAGCCGATCCGCCTGCGGGACCGACGCGTCCGGGAGCACCAGCAGGCGCCACGGGTCGGCCCGCATCACCGCCGCGGCACCATCGCCCAACGCATCGATCAACCGTGGCACCCAGCGGACGGGAATCCCTTGCGGCACGGTCAGTTCCGCGAGCTCGTAGGCGTGCCCGGCGCCGATCCATGCGGTGTACAGCCGGTTCGCCCGTCGGTCCGTCACCCGCGGGAGGGCGGCCAGGTTCGCGACGCTGACCTGACCCGGGCCGGTGATGCCGGCCGCCGCAAGCTGGCCGGCGAGGGTGGAGCCGACCCCTGTCCACAGCCCCGCGGCGCAGAACTCCGCGAATACCGACACCTCGGGGCCACCCACACGGGCACGCTATCCGGTGCGCCGCAACCGGCGCGCCGGCGTCGGCTCAGGGATGCTCGCCCGGGGAGCTGACGTCGTCCAGCGCGGCCCGGATCTCCGCCGGCAGGGTGATGTCCTCGGCGGCGAGCGAGCCCAGCAGTTGCGCGGCGTCCCGAGCGCCGACCACGGAACTCACCACGTCGGGCCGGTCCCGGACCCAGGCGAGGGCAACCGCGAGCGGGGAGGTGCCCAATCCATCGGCGGCGGTGGCGACCGCCTCGACGATGCGGGTGGCGTTCTCGGTGCGATGCCTGCCCACGTATCGGGCGAAATGCGGTGACGCGCCCCGGGAGTCGGCAGGTGTGCCGTGGCGGTACTTGCCGGTCAGCACCCCCCGGCCGAGTGGCGCCCAGCCCAGCAGCCCCATTCCGTGCAGTTGCGCCGCGGGCAGCAGCGACTCTTCGGGGGCGCGCTCCACCAGCGAGTATTCAGCTTGGGCGGCGACCGGCGGGCATCCGGCCCCGCGAAGGTGCGTCGCCAGGGTAGCCAGTTGCCACCCGGCGTGCCCCGACACGCCGACGTAGATCGACCGGCCCGAATCGACCGCGGTCTGCAACGCCGAGCAGGTCTCCTCGAACGGCACGTCGGCGTCGAAGCCGTGCACCATCCACAGATCCACATGATCGGTGTCCAGGCGCCGCAAGGAGGCGTCCAGCGCGCCCAGCAGCCGGCCGCGCCCACCGCCGACACCGACGGTTGTGGTTGCCAGGACCACGGTGTCGCGAGGGACGACATCCGGCACCAAGGTGCCGATGATCGATTCCGCATCCCCGTCGCCGTACACGTTGGCCGTGTCGATGAGGGTTCCGCCGGCCGCGACGAACGCCTCCAGCTGCGCGGCCGCCTCGTCGGCGTCGGTATCCCGGCCCCACGTCATGGTGCCCAGCCCCATGCGGGAGACCTCCAACCCGCTGCGGCCCACGCGGCGCTTCTCCATGCGAAGAAACCTACGTCGCCGCGGCGCCGCGGCGACTCCCGGCGCGCCGCGGGTGGGCCGGCCCGGGCCCTGGCGCGTTGCGGCTACCCTCGATCTACGCTCGCGGCGACGCTGCGCCGGGCTTGGAAGGGTGGCACATGCGACTGGGTGTGGGCCTGCCCCTCGCGTCGGACCCCGCGGAGCTTCGTGATCAGGTCGCGCTGGGGATCACCGCCGACGAACTCGGCTACGACGCGGTGTGGGTTCCGGAGGCGTACGGGGCCGACGCGGTGAGCGTGCTCGCCACGATCGGCGCACGCACCGAACGGATCGCGATAGGTTCGGCCGTGTTGCAGATCCCCGGTCGCACCCCGGCGATGACGGCGATGACGGCGGCATCGCTGGATGCCCTGTCGCACGGGCGGTTTCGGCTCGGCCTCGGGGTGTCCGGGCCGCAGGTGTCCGAAGGCTGGCACGGGGTGCCGTTCGCCGATCCGCTCGGGCGGACCGCCGAATACGTGCAGATCGTCAGGGATGCGCTGGCCCGGCGCCGCGTCACCGCCGACGGGCGGCACTTCACCCTGCCGCTGCCCGGGGGCCTCGGCAAGTCGTTGCTGCTGGCGCTCCGCCCCGAGCGGGAGCACATCCCGATCTACCTCGCGGCGGTCGGCCCGCGCAACCTCGAACTGACGGGGCGGATCGCCGACGGCTGGCTGGGCATCTTCTTCGACGCGCAGCACGGAGGCGAGCAGGTGCGCGCGGTCCACGGCGCCGCTCAGGCCGCCGGTCGCGATCCGGCCGCGCTGGATATCGCGGTCCAGGTCCCCGTCTCGCTCGCCGACGATCTCGTCGCCGCCGCTGCCCGCATCCGTCCCTACGCCGCGCTGTACATCGGCGGCATGGGCGCCCGCAGGGCGAACTTCTACCATCGGATAGCGGCCTCGATGGGCTACCCGGCGGAGGCCGACCTCGTACAGCAACGCTTCCTCTCCCGGGATTACGCGGGCGCGGCCGAAGCCGTGCCGCAGGAGTTCCTGGAGCGGACCTGCCTGCTCGGAGACGAGGGACAGATCGCCGCCGGGCTGCGACGGCTGGCGTCCGTCGGCGTGACGACGGTCAACATCAACCCGGCGGCGCCGTCACTCCAAGGGCGGCGGCAGGTGCTGGACACGGTGCGGCGGATCGCCCATGCGGATGGGCTTCTCGGGTGATCCGGCTCACGGAAATCCTGGCGCCGGGGCGAGCGGGCAGCGGTCGCCGGAGGAGCGGGCCGCGCCCCGCCGCACGTTCCCGGGAGGGGCGGTGCCCGTGGGCACGGTGATCCTGCTGCGGCATGCCCGGTCGAACGCCAACAACGAGGGCGTGCTGGCCGGCCGCGCGGAGGGCATCGGTCTGGACGAGACGGGCGCCGCGCAGGCCGAAGCGTTGGTCGGGCGGTTGGCCGGCGCCGGCGTGGTGCGCCTGGTGTCCTCCCCGCTGCTGCGGTGCCGCCAGACGCTGCAGCCGCTGGCCAGCGCCGTGGGCCTGGCGATCGAGCCGGATGAGCGCATCACCGAGGTGGACTACGGCGAGTGGTCCGGCCGGCGGCTGGATGAGCTCACCGCAGACCCGCTCTGGCGAACGGTCCAGTTCCACCCCGCCGCGATGGTGTTCCCCGGCGGGGAGGAGATGGCGGCGGTGTCGGCGCGCGCGGTGCAGGCCGCCCGGGGGCACGCCGCCGCGGCCGGTGACGCCGGCGCCGTGGTGCTCTGCTCGCACGGGGATGTGATCAAGGCGGTGCTCGCGGACGCGCTCGGGCTGCACCTGGATTCGTTCCAGCGCATCGTCGTGGGTCCCGCATCCGTCTCGGTGGTGCGATACACCCCCCTGCGGGCGTTCGTGGAACGTGTCAACGACACCGGCTCGCTGGCCGGCCTCGGATCGGCGCCGGATCCGCAGCCTGCGGACCGGTCCGAAGGCGGCGGCGGTGACGGGCGCGCCGGTGGTGACGGGCCCGGCGGCCGGCCGGCCGAACCGGCCGGTGACGGCGCCGCCGAGGGCCAATGGCCCGCCGGCAGTGACGGATTGCTCGGCGGCGACCCGGGACGGGGCGCACCGCCGCGGCACCGTCATCTCGCCGACGGATGATTGCCCTAAGCTCGAGGGTGCCATGGCCAGGCAAGTTCACGTCTTCCGCTCGCCCGACCGCTTCCTTGCCGGAACGGTCGGTCAGCCCGGCGACCGCGAGTTCTACCTGCAGGTGGTCGACGGCCGCCGGGTGCTGTCGGTGTCGTGCGAGAAGCAGCAGGTTGCGATCCTCGCCGACCGCATGGGTTCGCTGATCGTCGAGGTCGGCCGCCGATTCGGGGCGCAGCCGGATCTGGCGGTTTCGGCCGCCGAACCGGAGCGGGCGCTGTCGATGCCGGTGGACGCCGAGTTCCGGGTGGGCACCATGGGCCTGGCGTGGGACGGCGCCGGATCGCAGGTGATCGTCGAGTTGCTCGCCCTGACCGACGAAGAGGTCAGCGAGGACGTCGTCCTGGAGGACCGCGAGGACGCCCCCGACGCGCTTCGGGTGTTCCTCTCGCTGGCCGAGGCGCGCGATTTCGCGCAGCACGCGCAGAGCGTGGTGGCCGCCGGCCGCCCGCCGTGCCCGTTGTGCGGCAACCCGCTGGACCCCGACGGGCATATCTGCCCGAGGTTGAACGGGTATCACCGCGGTGCCGCGGGCTGACCGGGCCGGCGACGTCGCCGGTACCGGCGGTCCCCGTGCGGCGCGGCCGGGCGGGGCGGAGATGACGGGGCCGGATGCGGAAGCGAGTCGGTCGGCAGCGGTCTTGGCCGCGCTCGCCACCGGCGCGCTGCACGTTACCGGTCGGCTGACCGACGCGTCGAACATCACGCTGCTCGGGTCGGTTTCGCTCCTCGGATCCACCGTTTCCTGCGTATACAAGCCGGTGCGCGGCGAACGGCCGTTGTGGGACTTCCCCGACGGCACCCTGGCCGGCCGTGAGGTGGCCTGCTACCTGATCTCGGAGGCGGCGGGTTGGCACTGCGTCCCCGAGACGGTGTTGCGCGACGGCCCGCACGGTCCGGGCATGGTGCAACACTGGATCACCGACGCCGACCCGGACCGCGCGGCGGACCTACTGCCCGCGGGCTCCGTGCCGCCCGGCTGGCTCACGGTCCTTCGCGCCGAGGACTTGGCCGGCCACCCCGTCGTGGTGGCGCACGCGGACACCGCGCCGCTGGCGGTGCTCGCCGGGTTCGATCTGGTGGTCAACAACGCCGACCGCAAGGCCTCGCACATCCTGCCCACGCCGGACGGCCGGATCCGGGGCGTCGACCACGGTGTGACCCTGCACGAAGATCCAAAGTTGCGCACCATCCTGTGGGGATGGGCCGGCCGGCGGCTTCCCGCCGCGGTCACCAGCGGCCTGCACCGCCTGGCGGACCGGCTCGCCGGGGAATTGGCCGCCGACCTCGCCGGCCTGATCACGGATCGTGAGCTGGTGGCGCTGCGAGACCGGGTGGCGGCGCTGCTCGTCGATCCCCGCTTCCCGCAACCGCCGGGCGACCGCACGCCCATTCCGTGGCCGCCGTTATGAGCGTTCGGGACTACCTCGCCCAGCGGGCCGTGACGGCCGGCACCGGCCTGGCCCGGGTGTTCGGTGCGACCGCGCGCGCGATGGTGCTGGACGCCGCGGCCGCCGTTGCCCGCGGGGCGGAGGTCGCAGCGGCCACACCCAGCGGCCGCAAGGCCGGGCCGTGCACGCTCGCAGTGCGGGTGTTGATCCTCGCCGACGAGCAGGGGCGCCCCCTCACCACGGCCGACCGGCTGGCACCTTCGCTGGAGCTGGCCAACCGGGTCTTCACGGAACACGCCGGTATCCGGATCCGGGTGGCCGCCATCGACACCGTCACCGACCCGACGCCCACCTCGGCGCTGGACCCGGGTGCGAACCGCCGGCTGCTCCTGGACGAGATCCTCGGCCGCACGGCGTTCTACCGCTCGCACCTGGCCGCCCGGCCGGCGCTGTCGGTGGTCGGCGACCCCGTCACCGTGGTCGTGGTGCGCAGCATCTCCGGGCGTACCACGGGGTGCTCGCTCGGCATGACCGCGGACTGGGTGATCTGCCAGGCGAGCCTGTTCGATCCGGGCCGGCCGCAGGCCTACGACGAGACCGTGCTGGCCCACGAACTCGGCCATGCGCTGAACCTTCCGCACCATCGCGGCAAGTCCAACCTGATGTTCCCGGAGTCGTCGCCGCCCGGCGAGCTCCGGGGAACAGAACTGCGGCCGTGGCAGGGGGCGATCCTGCAGGCCAACAGGCACACCGTCCCGCCGGCCCGCTCGTAGGGCTGCCGCGCCGCCGGCACCAGGTCGGCCCGTCGGCACGCAACGGCGAGAGCCGAGGGGCGCGGCGCCGGTCCGGCCGGTGCCGATACTGTGATCGGCGTGCAGGCGTGGCCAGGTCCGGAGGTGCCCGCGATCCGTGCCCCGTCGGTCGCCCTTCGGCTCTACGACACCGCGGCCCGGGCGGTGCGGCCCACCGCGCCGGGCGGCGTCGCCACCATGTACGTCTGCGGCATCACGCCGTACGACGCCACGCACATCGGGCACGCCGCCACCTACCTCGCGTTCGACCTGGTCCACCGCTACTGGCGCGCGGCCGGGCACCGGGTCGATTACGTGCAGAACGTCACCGACATCGACGACCCGCTGCTGGAGCGCGCGGCGCGCGACGGCATCGACTGGCGCGACCTCGCGCGGGAGCAGACCGACCTGTTCCGGGCCGACATGGCCGCGCTGGGGATCCTTCCGCCGACCAGCTACGTCGGCGCCGTGGAGACGATCGACGAGGTTGCCGACGCGATCGGCCGGCTGCAGGCCGCCGGCGCTGCCTACCCGGTATCGGACCCGGAGTACCCGGACCTCTACTTCGACGTCACCGCCACCGGCCGCTTCGGCTACGAGTCGGGCTACGACGAGGCGACCATGCTGGCGCTCGCCGCCGAACGCGGCGGCGACCCCGACCGCGCCGGCAAGCGGCAACCGCTCGACCCGCTGCTGTGGCGGCTGCAGCGCCCGGGCGAACCGGCGTGGGACGCCCCGATGGGCCGCGGCCGGCCCGGCTGGCACATCGAGTGCGCGGTGATCGCGACGAACCGCCTCGGCGCCCGCATCGACCTGCAGGGCGGCGGATCCGACCTGATCTTCCCGCACCACGAGTGCTCCGCGGCGCACGCCGAGGCGCTGACCGCCGAGCACCCGTTCGCGGCGCACTACGTGCACGCCGGAATGATGATGTTGCACGGCGAGAAGATGTCCAAGTCGCTCGGGAACCTGGTGTTTGTCTCGCGGCTGGTGGCCGGCGGGGCCGACCCGACCGCGATCCGGGCCGCCCTGCTGGACGGGCACTACCGGGCGGACCGGCCGTGGTCCGACGAGCTACTGGCGCGTGCGGCGACGCGGCTCTCGGCGTGGCGGGCGGCGGCGGTCCGTCGGGGGCGGCCCGCCGATCGGACGGTGACGGGGCTCGCGGTTGCGGTCGCCGACGACCTGGACACCCCGGCGGCGCTCCGGCTGCTCGACGACTGGGCGGCCGATGACGAACTCGACGGGGCGGACGTCGCCCGGGTGGCCGACGCCCTGTTGGGACTGCACCTGCGATGACGGCCTGCCCGTGAGGCGCGTTACCGGGCGCCGCCCGGGCCGGGCCGGCGGCGGCGCAGGTAGCGCTCGAATTCGGCGGCGATCGAGTCGCCCGAAGTGGGCCGGATCGGCTCGGCGTCGTGGTCGCGTTCCTGCAGCGTGCGAACGTACTCGCTGATCTCGCCGTCCTTGGCCGCGAGCCGGCTGACCTCCGTCACCCACTCGTCCGCCTGCTGCGGCAGCGCGCCCAGCGGGACCTCGATATCCAGCACCTCCTCGATGCGGTGCAGCAGCGCCAACGTCACCTTCGGCGATGGCGGGTCGGCCACGTAGTGCGGAACCGCCGCCCACAGCGAGATCGACGGCACCCCCGCCGCGACCAGCGCATCCTGCAGCACACCGGTGATGCCGGTCGGCCCCTCGTAGTCGGAGGAGTCGATGCCGAGGCGCTGCGCGGTGACCTCGTCGTGCGCCGAACCGGTGACCTGGATCGGCGTGGTGTGGGCGACCTCGGCCAACAGCGCGCCCAGCGTCACCACCATCGACACGTCGCTGGACAGCACGATCTGCACCAGTTCGCGGCAGAACGCCTTCCAATGGAAGTTCGGCTCGATGCCGTGCACCAGCAGCACGTCGTGCGGACGGTCGGCGAGCCGGCAGAGCGTGATCCGGGTGGTGGGCCAGGTGATGGTGCGGGTGACGCCGTCGGACATCGTCACCGTCGGCCGGGTCACCTGGAAGTCGTAGAACTCCTCCGGATCGAGTTCGGCGAACGGCTCGGCGTCCCAGATCAGGCTCAGATGCTCGACCGCGGCGGTGGCTGCGTCCCCGGCGTCGTTCCAACCCTCGAAAGCCGCGATCATCACCGGATCGCGCAGCACCGCACGCTCGGTCACCGTGCTAGCCTACGTCCGGGCGGTCCGCCGGGTTGATCACCGGGCAGGGCGGCTGGCGGCATCACGCCACCACCTGCCGGACCGCCCCAGCCGTATCGGGATCGGCCCCCGGCAATCGCCGACGGCACCGGCAAGACGTGCTGCGGAAGTTCCTGACAACGTCATGGTGATCCGGCCGAGATGGGCCGGCGACCGTGGGCCTTCCACCGGTCGCAGGGTCTGCGCCGTGGATGCCTTGCCGGGCGTGCGGGGCCGCGGCTCCGACGACGCGCAAGGTTTGACGGACGCGGTCTCCGGGGACCCGCAAGCGTGGGCGCCGTTGCCCCGCTGTTCGAAGGTCGACACCATGCGCACTTACCGGCGGATCTGGGTCATCATGGGTGCTCTGCTCGCGGTGGGCGGGATCGCCGGTCTGGTCAAGCTGCAGATCGTGGACATCATCCTGCTGGCGCTGATGTTCGGCGCGCTCGGCGGCTGGCTGTACTCCACGGTTCACCACCGCGCCGATCATCCAGCGGGAAGACGCCAGATCGCTCGCGCCGGTGTGGAAGCCGCCGCGGGCGGGGTGGCCGGGGCGGGCCTTATCGCACTGCTCGGTGGCACCGCCTTCCTGCTGCTGGTGCTCTTCGCCGTCGCTTCGCCGTGGTCGGTGGGCATGTTCCGCAAGGCGGCGATTCGGTTCGAAGGTCGCGAACCCGGCGCCGTGCCGGGTCCTCGGTCGCCGATCGCGCAGGCCACGCCGCCGCGCCGGCGCCGGAAGCCAGCCGCCGCGCCGGAGCCGGAGGGTCGCACGGTGCCGAGCGCCCCGACGATGCCGAACGTCACGGCGATGACGATCGGCGAGTTGTGCCAGGCATGGCGCCATAGCTTCACCGTGCTGGCGAAGTCCAACGCCGGCGGGCGGCTACGGGTCGTCGAGTTGCGCCAGGCATGCCTGGACGAGTTGCAGGTCCGTGACCCGGCGGGATTCGCCCGGTGGCTGGGCGCGGGCGCTCGCGCCGCCAGCGACCCGAGCAGGTTCCTGCTCTCGTCCGACGCGCATTCCGCGGGGGGCCGCACACCGCCAGCGGACGGGGAGTAGTGGTCCGGCGGCAGTGCAGCCGATCTCGGCCCCGGTCGTGACGAAACCCGGTGTGGCGCATCCCGGTGTGATTGGCCCCGTGCTGACGA
The DNA here is from genome assembly GCA_964624455.1 of uncultured Actinomycetes bacterium. Classification (GTDB taxonomy): domain Bacteria; phylum Actinomycetota; class Actinomycetes; order Mycobacteriales; family Nakamurellaceae; genus Nakamurella. Next base: position 57,572 of record CAZUXD010000007.1, read on the forward strand.
AGTCCGGTGTGGCAGGCCCGAGATCCGGGTACGTCCCGGGTTGCGAGCCAGGTGGCTGCCCGCTGTAAGGAGGAACTTTGATGAAGCAATCGCAGGTCGTGGTGATCACCGGGGCGAGTGCGGGGATCGCCAGGGCGACCGCGCAGCAGTTCGGTGCACGCGGTGCATCCGTCGGGCTGCTGGCCCGCGGCCAGTCCGGGTTGGACGGCGCCGCCAAGGATGTGGAGAACACGGGTGGCCGCGCGCTGGCGGTCCCGACGGACGTCGCCGAGTATGACCAGGTGGAGTCCGCCGCGCAACGGATCGAGGACGCCTTCGGACCCATCGACATCTGGATCAACGTCGCGTTCACGTCGGTCTTCGCGCCGTTCATGCAGATCGAGCCGGCGGAGTTCCGGCGCGTCACCGAGGTCGCCTACCTCGGTTTCGTGCACGGCACCCGGGTGGCGCTGAATCGGATGGTGCCTCGCGACAGCGGCACCATCGTTCAGGTCGGCTCGACGCTCGGTACCCGCAGCATCCCCTTGCAGTCCGCCTACTGCGGCGCGAAGCACGCGATCAACGGCTTCACCTCCTCTGTCCGCATCGAGTTGATGCACCAGGGCAGCAACGTGCACATCACCATCGCGCAGATGCCGGCGGTGAACACCCCGCAGTTCTCCTGGGTGTTGTCCCGGCTGCCGAACGATCCGCAACCGGTGGCGCCGATCTACCAGCCCGAGGTCGCCGCGCGCGGCGTGGTCTACGCCGCGGAACACCCCAGGCGCAAGCAGTACTGGGTCGGCGGGTCCACGGCTGCGACCATCCTGGCCAACAAGTTCGTGCCGCCGCTGCTGGATCGCTACCTCGCCAAGACCGGATTCTCCTCGCAACAGACCGACGAGAAGATCAGCCCGAATCGCCGCGTCAATCTGTGGGAGCCGGTCGACGGGCTGGATGGGCACGATCACGGAGCGCACGGTGCGTTTGACCCGCAATCCCACCGCCGGTCGCCGCAAATGTGGTTCTCCCATCACGCCGCGCTGATCTGCGCGGCCGCGGGGGTCGTCGGCGGCGGTGCGGTGGCGGCGACCCGCGTAGGGCGTTCGCGGCACTGACTTGCCGGCATGGCTGGTCCCGCGGCCGAGGTTGGCTGCCAAGTCGGCCGACGGCGGCCGCACGGGGGCGGAGTCGGCAGCGGTGACGCGAGGGAGTGGTGAGCGAGACAATGGGCCCGCCGTCGATCGATCCGGACGCTGCCGAATCGGTCCGGTCGCGCCTGGCACAGGTCCGGGGCGAATTGATGGGCGGTCGGGGTCCTGGCGCCGATCCGGCCGAGATCGCGCGGCACACCCGAGATCGCCGAAGGATAGCGGGCCACGGCGTAACCGCGGGTCTGGCGGCCACCGGGCGGCAAACCGCGGAGGCTCGCGGGGAGACCCAGGCGCTGGTGGCGGCGGTGGCAGAAAGCCGTGCGGAACTGGCTGTGGCCGTACGAGTCCTTGTCGAGGCCTACAGTCCCGAGCGGACGCTCCTGCGCCTGCGGTGCCGCGCGCGGGAGGCCGTCGCGCGGATCGTGGGGCGCGGCGCGGCCGAGTTGGGCCGCTTGCCCACCGCGCGGGTCTGGGCCGGCGCGGTGTTCGCCGTCGGTGCGTGGCTGGCGATCGCGGCATGGCGTCGGCGGGCCGGAAGGAACCGTCGCTGTCGGTAGGCAGGCAGATCCGGTCGGGGCACCTGCATGCCCGGTCCATGCCAGGCGGGCCTTGCTCCCGGTTCGACCCGTCACGTGGCTCGGAGCCGCCAGCGAGCCCGGGTCGACTCGCCCGGATTGAGCCGAATCAGCCCGTCGCCGCTGCGAAACGCGTTGGGTGAGCACGTCATCGGCTCGACCCCGAGCCCGGCGCGCCAGTGCGGCACGGGTTGGGTGTGCGCGGTATAGATCTCGATATACGGGTACGCGTCGTCGGTCCACAGCGCGACGTGTTGCCCGCCCGGGCCGGACAGCTCGACCCACGCCAGGCCTTCGGCGTCGCGGGTCGCCGGCCCGGATCCGGAATTGCCGCCCGGACGGCGCTGCCGTGCGGGCGATGCGCTGCCCGGTCGATCGTTGCGGTCAGGTTCGACATCTCGTTCCGGCGGTGCTGCGGTCAACGGACCCGGTAGGGCTCGGCGTCCGCGCGGCGCGGCGTCAGGCCGAGACCGGGCGCGTTCGGGTCCGGTCGCACCGCGCCGCCCGCCGGGTCCAGCGCGCCGTCGAAGAACATGTCCTCGATGCGGACGTGGTCGTGGAACCATTCCAGGTGCCGCAGGTTGGGGACGGTGGCTGCGATGTGCGCGTGCAGGTGCGGCGCGCAGTGCCCGGAGATCTGCAGCCCGAACGATGCGGCGACGGCCGCGACGCGCAGCCATTCGGTGATGCCGCCGCAGCGGGACGCGTCGGCCTGCAGGCAGTCCACCGCACCTGCCGCGCACATCCGCCGGAAGTAGAACAGGTCGTAGCCGTATTCCCCGGCCGCGACGTCGGGCAGGACGGCGCCCCGCACCTCGCGCAGGCCGGCCAGGTCGTCGGAGGACACCGGCTCCTCGAACCAGCGCACGTCGAGATCGGCCGCCGCCCTGGCCACCCGGATCGCCTGCTTGCGCCCGTATCCGCCGTTGGCGTCCACGAACAGCTCGACGTCCGGGCCGATCGCCTCCCGGGCCTGACCGATCCGGTCGAGATCCCGATCCACCCGGCTGCCCCACGACTCGCCGATCTTGATCTTCACCCGGCCGATGCCCTGCTCGTGTGCCCAGCCGGTCAGTTGCTCACGCAACTGGCGCTCGTCATAGCTGGTGAAACCGCCGCTGCCGTACACCGGCACCTCCTCGCGCACCGCACCGAGCAGCTTGTGCAGCGGCAGGGCGAGCAGGCGCGCCTTGAGATCCCACAGCGCCACGTCGACCGCGGAGATCGCGTACCCCACCGCGCCCGGCCGGCCGGCGTTGCGCGCCGCGCGAACCATCGCCTCCCACGCACCGGGAACGTCCATGGCGTCGCGCCCCGTGACGACGTCGGCCAGGTCGTCGTCGATCACCGTGGCGCAGCCGGGCGAGCCGTAGGTCCAGCCGGTGCCGACGGTGCCGCCGGAATGCGCCTGGACAAGCACCATGGTGGTGGAGTCCCAGGCAATGGTGCCGTCGGCCTCCGGCGCGTCGGTCGGCACCGTGTACACCGCGACGTCGATCGATTCGATCGCCGCTTCCGGTCGGGCGCTGGTCATCGCGAACCTCCCATGGTGGTCGGCACCGATGCCGGTGCGCGGTCGGTCGGCGCGGCGCGGTGGCTCATGAGCCACCCGCTGACGACGTTCATGGGCCCGATCGTCAGGGTGTTCGTCGCCCCGTTCATGAGGCGCCCCACGGGGCGGCGAGCCGGGCCTGGCATTCCAGCGCGACGGCGTGCACGAATGCCTGCGGAATGTTGCCGCGCAACTGGCTTTGCGTCACGTCGAACTCCTCGGTGTACAGGCGCGGCGGCCCGCAGGCGGCATGGTTGCGTTCGAACCAGCGGGTGGCGTCGCTCTCGCGGCCTTGCTGGTGCATGGCCAGGGCCATGGTGAAACCGCAGAGCAGGAAGGCGCCCTCGGCCTCGCCGAGCGGGCCGGGGTTCTGCCGGAATCGGTAGAGGTAGCCGCCCTCGTTCAATTCGCGCTCCAGGGCGTGAAGGGTTGCCAGGGTGCGCGGATCGCTCGCGGGCAGGGCGCCGCGGATGGGGGGGAGCAGCAGCGCGGCGTCCAACCGCTCGTCGTCCGGTGCCCGCTGCCAACGCCCCGACGGATGGGTGGAACTGGCGGCGGTGGCGGCAAGGACCTTGTCGGCCAGGGCGAGCCAGTCGCCGGTCCGCTCCGTGGGGGCGCCGGCACCGCTGATGGCGCGGAGTCCCGCGACGCAGATCAGCCGGCTCTCGGTCCAGCACCGGTCGTCCAGTTCCCAGATCCCGGCTTCCGGCTCGGTCCAGCGGCCGGCGATCGCGTCCGCCGCAATCTCGGCGGCGCGCCACGCGTCGGCGTCCAGGTGATCATGCCGGGCGGCCGCGGCGAACAGCAGCAGGGCCTCGCCGAGCGCGTCCAGTTGGAACTGGGCGTTCACGTGGTTGCCGATGATGTTCGACCCGCCGGGATAGCCGGGCAGGCGCAGGGGGCTCACGTCGGGGACGGGCCGGCCCTGGACGGTGTAGGCGGGGGTGAGGTGCGGCCCGTCGGCGTGCACCCGTTCGGCGACGAACCGCACCGCATCGTCGAGCAGCGGGTGCGGCCCGGCGGCCGCGACCGCTTGCCCGGCGAAGCACTGATCTCGGATCCACACGTATCGGTAGTCGTAGTTGCGGCCCTGCGAGGCGCGTTCGGGCAGGCTGGTGGTGGCGGCGGCGACCATGCCTCCGCCGGCGCTGGTCAGCCCGCGGAGCACCGCGTAGGAGTGCCGCGCCTGGGACGGTTCCAAGGTGTCCGCGAGCTCGGGAACCGCTACTTGCCAAGCAGTTTCAGTGGCCTGCCAGGCATTCCCGGCGTCTTCTGGCTGCTTCGGCAGGGCGTGCTCGCCGACCTCCAGGACGAAGTCGTGATGGTTGCCGGCCGGCACCGTCAGGTCCATCGTCAACGTGCGCTCCGCGCCCTTTCGGCGGCCGGGCCGGGCGCCGTCGCCGCCCGCCCAGCGCAGGTTCAGCGACCCGCAGCATGCGGTCCAGATCCCGTCCTCGCGGCGCCACTGTTGTGCCGGGTGTTGGCCGTATCCGGCCCGCGGATCGAGCACCACGTGGACCGTGGCGTCGCCTTGAAGGGCGATCACCCGGCGCAGCACCACGGCCCGGCTCGGCTCGCCGGGGAATGCCAGCGCCTCGCGGCATTCGATGATCCCGGTCTGGGTGATCCAGCGACTGCGCCAGATCAGCGTGTTGCTCTCGTAGGAGCCGCCCCAGACGAACGGCTGCGTCGGGGTGATGGCGTAGATCCCGGCGCCGCCGATCAGCGAGGAGAAGACGGCGGCGCAATCCCACCGCGGCGCGCACATCCAGACGAAGTCGCCGCGCGGACCCACCAGAATGCCGCGTTCGCCGTCGGCCAGAAGCGCGTATTCCCGTAGCACGTGCGGCGGGTAGTTCGCGGCGTAAGGGTCGCGCATGATGGTTTCCTTCGGGTCAGATTCCAGCGGCGTTGGCGTAGAACTGCTGGTCTTCCCGCCAGCCGCCCATGCCCATGCCGATCGCCCCGGTGTCCGTGACGAATTCGATGGCCTGGACCCACTTGACCATCTTGAAGCCGAGCTGAGTCTCCAGGCGGACGCGGACCGGGGCACCGTGCTCGATCGGCAACGGGGCGCCGTTCATTTCCAGCACGAGGATGGTCTGCGGGTTCCTCGCCAGGCGGATCGGGACGGAGCCGTAGAAGTGCCCGTACCGGCCCTCGCCCTCGGTCAGGCCCTTGTCGTCCATCGCATAGAAGACGACATGCTTGGCGGCGTCCATCGGGCCGACCGCGTCCAGGAGAAGTGCCAGCGGCACACCGCCCCATTCGGCGATGGCGGTCCACCCCTGGATGCAGTTGTGCTTGGTGATCTGCTTGCGGGTACCGAGTGCGCGCAACTCGTCCAGCGACAGCGACCGGGGCCGGCGCACCAGGCCGGCGACCGCGAGCCGGTAGTCGGCGAACCCGCCTTCGGCCAGCTTCGCGTACTCCTCGCCGGTCGGGGGGTATCCGTTGACCCGGTGGTAGGGCGAGATGTCCTTGCGGCGGTAGTGCTGCCGGGAGGTGGCAGCCCGGGAGACCATCCGCACGAACGGGTTGACGATCCTGCCGAGCAGCCTCTGCGCCGCGCGTCGGTGGCGCAGGGTGAACACGGTGACCGCCACCTGGAACACCAGGGTCGCGAAGATCCCCAGCAGGCCGACGGCCAGCGCGAGCGTGCGGTTGCCGTGCACGTCGGCCAGCACGATGGCAGCAAATTCCTTGGGCACCCCGTGGACGATGACCATGAACGTGTGCAGCGCGGTGAAAGCGGCGAACGCGCACAGGCCCAGGAAGTGCAGGCTGCGGGCCCCCTGTTTGCCGCCGAAGAGCTTGCCGTAACGGGGGAACCGGGCCAACACGGTCGGGGACATCGCGGCGCCGGTGAGGATCTGGAACGGCGCCAGGACGAAGATCAGCAGGAAGTACGTCAGCTTCTGGGCGGCCTCGAACGGTTCGCCGGGGATCTTGGCAGGGATTTCGAAGTGCAGGTATGTGCCGACCGCACGGATCGAATCCGGCACGATGGACCAGTGGGTGGGGATCAGGTAGTGCCAGTAGCCGCTGACGAACACCATCACGATGTACGCGGTGCCGGTGGGGATCCAGAACGGCACCGTCATGAAGTGCCAGTGCCGGCCGAGGCCGAGGTTCTTGCGGCCCGGCAACGCGATCACCGGCGACCAGGCGGCCTCCTCGTCCAGCGAACTCCATGGTTTGCGGGAGTCGGCGGCATACATCTTCTTCGACAGGCGCAGCCATTCCCGGCCGGGCGGGCAGTCGTCATGCCAGTAGAACTTGGGGAACGAGGACAGCACCTCCAGACCGGATCGCGCCATGAGCAGCAGGAAGAAGATGTTCAGGAAGTGGGTGACGACTACCCACCACGGAAACAAGGCTGGCATCGGCGCGGCCCGCTCAGCCGGTGGTCTGCAGCGCCGGTGTGGTGCCGGCCCTTTCGGTCGGATCATCGTCCATCGCGGCGCCGCTTGCCATCCGCTGGGCCAGCCGGGAGGCCAGCGCCATGATGGTCAGCGCCGGGTTCGCCGAGCCCTGCGTGGGACACACCGACCCGTCGGCCAGGAACAGGTTGGGCACAGCCCAGGCCCGCTGGTTGGCGTCCACCACCGACGTCGCCGGCGACGGTCCCATTCGGGCGCCGCCGATGAGGTGTGCGTACCGATGGATCGTCAGGATGTCCTGAGCGCCGGCGGCCTTCAGGATGTCGGTGATCACATCCGTGGAGTAGGCCATGTTGGCCTTGTCGTTGTCGGTGAGGTTGTAGTCCATGCGCGCCACCGGTAGCCCGTACTGGTCCTTCTCGTCGGCAACGGTGACGCGGTTCTCGGGGTGCGCGAGCAGTTCGTTGAGCACGCCGACCGTGGCCCAGTGGTTGTAGTCGCGCATGTACTCGCGCATCGCCCGGCCCCAGTGCCCGTCGGCCAGCACGTGCTCGGCCCACCCGATCGGAAGCGGGGACAAGGTCTGGACGGAGAAGCCGCGGGCGAACCCTCGGCTGGTGTCGGTCTCGTAGAAGTCCTCGCTGGAGACCTGGGGGGGCGGCGCCTTGTACATTCGCAGTTCCTCGGGCCAGCGGCCGGCCGTCTGGGTGGCGCCCTGCACCATCACGAAACGCCCGACGAGGTCCTCGTCGTTGCACAGCCCGTGCGGAAAGCGCGCGGAGGTGGAGTTCAGCAGCAGCCGAGGGGTTTCGATGGAATAGCCGGCGACCGCGACGAATCGGGCTCGTTGCAGATGCTCCGCGCGGCCAGCCTCGTCGTAGTAGACCACCCCCGCCGCTCGGCCGGATTCGTCGAGTTCGACCCGCGCCGCCATGCAGTTGGATCGGATCTCCACACCATGTTCGAGAGCGTCGGGCAGGTGGGTGTTGTAGGGGCTGGCCTTGGCATTGACCTTGCAGCCCTGCAGGCAATATCCCCGGTAGATGCAATGCGGCCGGTTGCCGAACGTGCCGTTGACGATCGCGACCGGACCCACGCGCATGGTGATGCCCATCGCCAAGGCGCCCCGCCACACCTTGTCCGCCGCCGCCGAGACTGGATGGGGGCTGAACGGGTAGCGGTGCGCCTCGCCCCATGGCCAGTCCTGCCCCGTCACCGGCAGTTCGCTTTCCACCCGGCCGTAGTGATCGCGTAGGTCCGCGTAGGAGATCGGCCAGTCGGCGCCCACACCGTCGCGGGTGAAGGTCTCGAAGTCCGACGGGTGGAAGCGCGGGGTGTAGCCGGCGTAATGCACCATCGAACCGCCGACGCCGCGGCCGGAGTTGTTCTTGCCCAACTCGATGGGGTCCGTGCCGCCGACGATCCGTTTCTGCGTCCAGTACAGGCCGTGCGAACCGGCCTCGTCGGACACCCAGTCCTCGTCCGGGTGCCAGAACGGCCCCGCCTCGATGATCACGATCCGCCAGCCGTGGCGGGCCAGTCGCTGGGCGAGCACCGATCCGCCTGCGCCGGCGCCAACGACCACCAGGTCCACCTCGTCGGAGGAGCCGTAGCGGCGCATGGTGGCCTCGCCCGGCAACTGGCGGGAGTGCACGTCCAGCAGGAATCGGGAGTCGTTGTCCTTCGGACCGATCGAGCCCTTGACGATTCCGCGCAGCAATTCGCCCATCACAGACCTTCGTCCTGCACCAGGCGCACCGGGTCCTCGTCGGTCGCGCCGTGCTTCTCGAAGGGTTCGGTTGTGCTGACCGGTCCCAGCCGCATGTACCCGCGCGGGTATGCCGGTCCGCCGAAGCCGATCTCGTTCCACGCCCAGGGGTGGGAGTAGAAGCCGGCCAGGATGCCGCGCATGCACACCGACCAGGCGCGGGTGACGTTGACCTCGTCCCACGCGCCGCCGGCCAGCCGCCCCTTCGACAGTTCCTCGACGATCGCCTCCCGCGTTTCGGCTTCGGCGCTCGCGAAGTTCGCCTTGCCGTAACGGTGCCGGGCGGCCTCGTCCAGGCCTCGGAGCACGAGGTGCCAGGTGTCCCGGTCGTCGGGCATGTCGGCGTACTGGAAGCCGTCCAGCTTGCCGTCGGCGAGTTTGGCATCCACCGATTCGGCGACCGGAATCCTCGGTTCGTCGTCCTGGGCCATCACGGTGTCGCAGAACGCGCGTAGCGTCGGCTCCTCCTCCGCGGTGAAGAACCGCAGCGGGCCGGGGGGATCCAGCCTGGCCAGCACGACCGCCTTGGTGGCGTGGTCCCATGTCTGGGCGGCGTCGAAGACGTCGTAGTCGGGGTAGCGGCCGATCATCTGCGGGGTGGTGCCATGCCGCTGACGTGGCAACCAGGACGTCATCGGCGGTTGCCGGCCCGCGCGGAGGTTGGGCAGGTGGTGCGGTTTGCGAAAGTCCGGCATCGGCTGTATTGCTCCTACTTCTCGTTTGCTCCTACTTCTCGCGGCGCAGGATGGCGGCAAGGATCCCCATCCCGCCGACCATGGCCATCAGGCCGGGGGCGGTGATCGGCGGGCCCATCGGCATGTTGTAGCTGGGCAGCGACCAGCCGCCGGGCTTGCGAGCCACGCCGCGGGCGTGGAAATACTCGCCGGCCAGCCCGTCGGCGGCGAATATCGCGGCGGTGATGGGCAGCGCGGTCTTCGCCCAGCGCTTGCTGAACACGCCACCGATGCCCGCGACGACCAGGGGCGGCGTCACCAGGATGGGGGTCCACATCACCTTGTTGCCGAAGCTGGCCTTGTAGTGCTCGATATATATTTCGAATCCCGTCACCGCCGCGGCCACCGCGGTCAGGCCGGATAGCGCACGCTCGAACCGACCATGGCTGACGTTCACCAGCGCCCGATCGATCAGGTGCTCGGCGCTGGCCAGTGCGTCGCTTGAACCGGAGCGTCGCCCCCACATCGCCTACCGCCCCGGCAGGAACTCGTGGGCGAATTCCCGGGCGGCGGAAACCACACCCGCGAACCCCTCCTTGGGCTCGCCCAGGAACGACGAGGTCATGGCCTTCATCTGCTCGAAGGTGACGTGCGGCGGAATCGGGGGCTCCTCTGGATCGCTCATCGCGTCGATGATGACCGGACGGTCCGACGCGAATGCCGCCCGCCAGGCGTCGGCGATCTGCGCGGATCGGTCGACCTTGATGCCCTTGAGCCCGATCATCTCCGCCCAGGCGTGGTACGGCACGTATGGGATGTCTTGGGAGGCATCGAATTTCGGATCTCCCTCCATGGCCCGCTGCTCCCACGTCACCTGGTTCAAGTCCTCGTTGTTCAGCACCATGATGATCAGCCGCGGGTCGGCCCAGGTCTTGTAGTACTTTGCCGCCGTGAGCATCTCGGCCATGCCGCCCATCTGCATCGCGCCGTCGCCGACCATGCCGACCACCACCCGATCGGGATAGGCGAACTTCGCCGCGATGGCGTACGGCACGCCGGGGACCATGGTCGCGAGGTTCCCGGACAGCGATGCCTTCATCCCGCGGCGGATCTTCACGTGGCGCGCGTACCAGTTCGCGGCGGATCCGGAGTCGCTCGACAGGATCGCGTTGTCCGGCAGTTGCCGGGACAGCTCCGCGAACAGCGCTTGCGGGCGTACCCGCGGGCGGTCTCCCTGCCGGTCGATGTCCGCCGGGGTCGCCCGGTCGTCCATCAGGGTCCACCACTTCCGGACGTTGTCCTCGATCTCCTGCTGCCAGGAGCGATCGTCCTTGCGTGTCAGCAGCGGCAGCAGTTCGGTCAGCGTCTGCTTGCTGTCGCCGATCAGCGCGAGGTCCATCGGGTATCGGATGGAGATCATCCGCGCGGACAGGTCGATCTGGATGCCCTTGGCCTGTCCCTCGGTCGGCAGGAACTCCGAGTAGGGGAACGACGAGCCGACCATCAGCAGCGTGTCCGCGTCCTGCATCATGTCCCAGCTCGGTTTGGTGCCGAGCAGCCCGATGGACCCGGTGCAGTACGGCACGTCGTCGGGTACCACGGCCTTGCCGAGCAGGGCCTTGGCGATGCCGGCGCCCAACTTGTCGGCGACGGCGATCACCTCGTCGGTGGCGTTCATCGCCCCCGCACCGACCAGCATGGCCACCTTCTTGCCGGTGTTCAGGATGTCCGCGGCGGTCTGCAGGTCGTGCTCCGACGGGATCTGCCGGCCCGGCCAGTAGCCCACGCCGGAATGCACGGTGTGCGTCTTCTTCGGCTGCTGCACAACCGCGTCCATGTCCTGCACGTCGGCGGGGATGATCACGGCGGTGACGGTGCGCATGCTCTTGGCGGTGCGCAGCGCCCGGTCGACCGTGTGCCGGATGGTGCCCGGCTCATTGGCCTGCTCGCAGTATTCGGCGGCGACGTCGGAATAGAGCTGCAGGAGCTTGACCTCTTGCTGGAAGGCGCCGCCCAGTGCCCGCACGAAGGTCTGCCCGACGATGGCCAAGACCGGCTGGTGGTCCAACTTCGCGTCGTACAGGCCGTTGAGCAGGTGGATCGCACCGGGCCCGGAGGTGGCCATGCATACGCCCACCTCGCCGGTGTACTTGGCGTGCCCGCACGCCATGAACGCGGCCATCTCCTCGTGCCGGGTCTGCACGAAGCGCAGCTTGTCCTTATGCCGGCGCAGTGCCGCGAGGATCCCGTTGATGCCGTCGCCCGGGAAGCCATAGATCGTCGTCACACCCCACGCGATCAATCGCTCGCACAGGTAGTCCGCTGCAGTGTCGCCCATGACCCGTCCTTCGCTCGATGGCGGACCGCAACCCGCCGCCACGGGCCGGTCAGTCGGTGGCCGCGTAGGTGCACGTGCGATCCGCTTTCGTGGTGCCCCACCAACTCGGGTCCCAAACCCGCGGGTCGGCAGGTCCTGGATACCGACGACCGGCAACTGAGCGCGCGCGGCCGCGCGTCCGGCGTACCGCACGGCCGCACCTTGCGACGGGTCCTACCGGGAGATGGGCTCAGCGCTGCGCCACCGCGGGGCGGCGACTGGCTTGCGCGTGTACTCGTCCATCATGGTGAACGATGAGGACGTGGGCGCGGCCATCGCCACAGCGACCGGCCGGATCGCTCAGCGTGCGTCACCGGCGTTGTCCCCGGAGGTTTGGCAAGTGAGCGTTACCGCGGGTCAGCCGGCATCGGAATTGCGCGCGGTGCTGTTCGACATGGACGGCACACTGATCGACTCGGAGAAGCTCTGGACCATCGCGCTGGAGCAGGTCGCCCGGGAGCTCGGGGGTGAGCTCACCGCGACGACGCGCGCGGCGATGGTGGGAATCGACCTGGTCAGCTCGGTGCAACTGCTGCTCGACGACATCGGGTCGGACGCGGAGCTGGGCGTGGCCAAACGCCTGTTGGTCGCGGCCGCGGCTCAGCAGTTCGCCGGCCAGGTGGATTGGCGCCCCGGCGCGCGCGAACTGCTGACCGAGGTTCGCGCCGCGGGCCTGGCCGCGGCCCTGGTGACGTCGACGCATCGCAACCTGGTGTCCACCGCGCTGCAGACGATCGGCCGCGACCGCTTCGACGCGATCGTGTGCGGTGACGACGTCGCACGGGCGAAGCCCGACCCGGAGCCGTACCGGCTCGCCCTGCGCCTGCTCGCCGTGGCTCCCCGCCAGGCGGTCGCCATCGAGGATTCGCCGGCCGGGTCGAGTTCGGCCCGGTCGGCCGGGATCGTGACGTTGGCGGTGCCGTCCGAGTTGCCGATCGCGCCGGCGCCGGGCCTGATCGTCGCCGACACGCTCGCCGGGGTGACCCTGCGCGAATTGCAACGGATGGCGCGATCGGGCGGCGCCTGATCAGCAGGCCAGCACCGCGGCGCAGACCGGCGGCAGCGTGAGGGTTTCGCTCCCGTCCGGCCGAACGCCGTCGCGGGTGGCCAGCAGGATCTCGGCGGGTTTGCCCCCGGTAGCGGGCCGGGGGAGCGGCACCGTGCGCGGCCGGTCGGCGAGGTTGGCGGCGATGACGACGCCGCCGCGGTCGATCACGATCCACCGGCCGGCGTCGTCGGCGTCCACCCGGATCCTCCCGAACCGCGGGTCGGTCAACTCCGATCGAGATCGGCGCAGCACCAACAGGTCCCGGTACAGCGAGAGGATCCGCGCGTGCTCGGGCGCGGCCGGTTCGTCCCAGTCGAGCTTGGACCGGATGAACGTCTCCGGATCCTGCGGATCGGGAACCACCGCGGGATCCCAGCCGTGGCGGGCGAACTCGGTGGTCCGGCTCTCGATGGTCTTCGCGTGCAACTCCGGTTCCGGGTGCGAGGTGAAGTACTGCCACGGGGTGGACGCCGCCCATTCCTCGCCCATGAACAGCATCGGGGTGAACGGGCACGTGGCGAGCAGCACCGCCGCCACCGCCAACTCCTCCCCGGTCAGTTGGGCGGTGAGCCGGTCGCCCGCGGCGCGGTTGCCGATCTGGTCGTGGTTCTGGGCGAAGCCGACCAGCCGCCAGGCGGCGGTGGTGTCGGTGTCCACGGGCCGGCCGTGGGTGCGCCCGCGGAAGGCCGAGTAGGTGCCGTGATGGAAGTACCCCCGCGTCAGCACGGTGCCGATATCGGTGACGGAGCCGAAGTCTGCGTAGTAGCCGCTCTTCTCGCCGGTCAGCGCGGCGTGCAGCACGTGGTGGAAGTCGTCGTTCCAGGCGGCGGCGAGCCCGTACCCGCCGGCCGCCCGCGGCGTGTACAGGCGAGGGTCGTTCAGGTCGGATTCGGCGATGAGGCACAGTGGCCGGCCCACGTGCGCCGACGCTGCTTCGACCGCCACCGCGAGCTCTTCCATCAGGTGCACGGCTCGGCTGTCGGAGAGCGCGTGCACCGCGTCCAGCCGCAGCCCGTCCACGTGGTAGTCGACGAGCCACATCAAGGCGTTCTCGACGATGTAGCGGCGCACCTCGTCCGAACCCGGCCCGTCCAGGTTGACGCTCGCACCCCAGGTGTTGGACCTCTCGCCGCGCAGGTAAGGGCCGAACTCGGGCAGGTAGTTCCCGGACGGTCCGAGGTGGTTGTAGACGACGTCCTGGATCACGCCGAGACCGCAGAGGTGGCATGCGTCGACGAAACGCTGGTAGGCCGCCGGGCCGCCGTACGGTTCGTGCACCGCGTACCACAGCACCCCGTCGTAGCCCCAGCCGTGCACGCCGTTGAACGCGTTCACCGGGAGGAGCTCCACGAAGTCGACACCCAGGTCGACCAGGTGCGGCAGGCGCTCGATCGCCGAGTCGAGGGTGCCGGCGCCGGTGAAGGTGCCGATGTGCAGCTCGTAGATCACCGATCCGGCGAGCTGCCTGCCGGTCCAGCCGGCGTCCTGCCAGCGATGGGCCGCCGGGTCGAAAGTGCGGGACGGCCCGTGCACGCCGGCCGGCTGCCGGCGGGAGCGGGGATCTGGCCGCGGCGGACCGCCGTCCAGGCGGAAGCCGTAGTCGACATCCCCTTCGACGTCGATCGCGACCGACCACCAGCCGTCGGGGCCGGCGGCCAGGCGACGCTCGCCGCCGGCTCGGCCGGCAACGGAGCCGTCGTCACCGTCGGTAAGGGGTCGCCCGGGAACCGCTGCGATCCCGGCTGGCGCTCCGCCGCCGAGCACCATCGTCACCGCACTTGCGTTCGGCGCCCAGACCCGGAACTCCTGCATGACGATCACGGTAGCCAGGTAGCCGGCACTGCCTGCGCGTATCAATGTGGCGCACGCTCACGAAATCGGCCATATCAGTCACTCTTGTCACATTTCTGCCGAATTGATCAGCGCCGGCGACGTTGTGAAGCGCGCGGTCCGGCGGAGCGGGGGCGTCCTGTGGCGCCGGGAGATCGGGCGTCAGTCGGTGGGCAGCAGCAGCGCGACCGGGTATCGGTCCAGCAGGTCGGCGACCCCGGCGGTGACGGAACCGTCCGGCGCGCCGGTGTTCGAGACGGGGCGCCCGGTGAGCGTATCGGTCCACGAACCGCGCGGCAGGCGCACGGTCGTGCCCGCCCAGCCGCCGCGCGCGATCAGCCCGACCGGCAGCCGGGTGGCCACGGTGATCGCCCCACCCCGGTCGAAGCCGACCAGGTGATCCGCCCCCGGCCCCCGGGCGATGACCGGCGAGTACGACGTGAACAGCCCCGGATGATCCCGCCGCGCCCGCAGCGCCCGGGCGGTGACCAACAATTTCGCGGCCCCGGAGGCGTCCACCGGCGGCAGCCACCCGCCGTCCAGCCGCCCCAGCAGTTCCGCGGCCCCGCCCGGCGCCATGGGGTCGAACGGGCGCCGGTTGTCCGGATCGACGAGCGAGTCCTCCCACAGCTCCGTGCCCCGGTAGACGTCCGGAACCCCGGGCAGGGTGAGCTGGATCAGCTTGGCGGACAGCGAGTTCGACCAGCCGGCCGGCCGGATCCGCGTCGCGAACGCGGACAGCGCCACGGAGATGACGGGGTCGTCGTAGCAGGCGTCCACCAGGGCGTGCAGCCGCCGCTCGAAACGAGCATCCGGGTCGATCCAACGGGTCGAGTTCCCGGCCTCTCGGGCGGCCTTCACCGCGTAGCCGTGCAGGCGTTCCCGCCCGATCGGCCAGCCGCCGACCGCCGTCTGCAGCACCAGGCTGCCGAGCACGCGGTCCGGAAAGCCGGTGCCCACCAGCCATTTCGTCACCGCCGCCGCCCAGTCGCCGGCGACCTCGGACAGCACGTCGATCCGCGCGCGCACGTCCTCGCCGCGCTTGGTGTCGTGCGTGGACAACGTGGTCATGCCGTCCGGCCAGGCGGCCATCCGGCGTAGCTGCGCGTCGTGGAACTCGGCGGCGGTCACGGAGAACAGCGACGGGTCGCCGCCGACCTCGGTGAGCGAGACCAACCTCGGATAGCGGAAGAACGCGCAGTCCTCCACGCCCTTGGCCATCACGGACCCGCTGGTCTGCGCCAGGCGGGTCGCGAACTCGCCGTCACGCACCTCCGCCGCGGCGGCCACGGCGTCCAGGGCCGCCGCCAGCTCCGGCCTGCTGGCCCGCGCGAGCGCATCCGCGCGGGTGCGTGCCGCGCCGTCGGATCCGGCATAGGTCCGGTAGACCGGGAACCACGACAGCAGCTCCGCGATCGCGTCCACGACGACCTCGCCCTCCGGCCGGGCGTCCGGCCGGTCCGTCAACGTCGGCGACTCGTGCCGGGCGGCGCGATCGGCCAGCAACACCCGGGCCAGCCGGGCGACCTCGGAGCCGAGAATGCCATCCGCAACCGCGCGTTTAGTGCGGTGCGTCAGGGCCGCCCAATCGCACGGAGCGCCGCGCAGGTCGGTGTCCAGCCTGGTCAGCGGCGCCTCGCCGGCCGGATCCACCAGCAGCCGGTCGATCAGCGCGAGGGTCTCGTACCCGGTGGTGCCTGCGCAGGTCCATTCGGGCGGGAGCCCCTCGCCGGGTTCGAGGATCTTCTCCACCACGGTGTAGGCGCCGGCGCTGAGCCCGGCGAGATCCCGGAGGTACCCGGCGGGGTTCGCCAAACCGTCCGGGTGGTCCACCCGCAGCCCGTCCACCCAGCCGGAGTCCAGCCAACGGGCGATCTCGGCGTGGGACGCGGCGAAGACGTCCGGCAGTTCCACCCGGATGCCCGCCAGCGTCCAGACCGCGAAGAACCGCCGGTAGTTCAGGGCCGTGTCGGCCGACCGGAAGTTGACGAGGCGGTAGTGCTGCCGGGCGTGGACGCGGCGTGGGTCGTCACCGGGATTGCTGGTGCCCGGCGCTATCGGGAAGGCGTGGTCGTGGTAGCGCAGCGTGTCACCGACAATCCGCAGTGCCGCGATCTCGCGGGCGCCGTCGCCGAGCACCGGGACGATGACCTGGTCGTTGCCGGCATCCCACTCGACGTCGAAGGCGGCCGCATGTGGTGACCCGCGACCGAACCGGAGGACGTCCCACCACCACACGGACGCCGCGGGGGTGGCGATGCCGACGTGGTTGGGCACGAGGTCCACCAGCACGCCCATCCCGGCGGCGTGGGCCGCGCCGGCCAGTTCCGCCAGGCCGGCCCGACCGCCCCGCGCGGCGTCCGTGCGGGCGTGGTCGACCACGTCGTAGCCGTGGTCGGAACCCGGTTCCGCCTGCAGCAGCGGGGAGCAGTACACCCAGTCGGCCCCGAGCGCGCTCAGGTAGTGGACAGTCCGGGCAGCATCGTGCAGCGTGTAGGAGCCGGTCAACTGCAGCCGGTACGTCGACCGGGGGACCGGGAAGCGCGGGCCAGGTCGGCGTGCGGCCGCCGGGGCGGGCGCGGCCGGCGGCCCGGCAGGGCGGACCGCGTCCGGCGCCGGTTCCCCAGGCGGGTCGGGGAACGTCACCTCTTCACGGTGCGCCCGCCGCCCGACGCCCGTCACCGGTCGGGCTGCCGCCGGCCCGCACCGTTGCCGCCTCCGTTGCCCGCCTGGGAGGAGATGGGCGAGGCGACCTCCGGCACCGCCGCCGCCGGCGCGACCTCCGGGTCGGCCGGCTCCTGCCCGCTGGTTTCGATGAGCACCACGGTTCCGCGGGCCGTCACCGTCACGGACGCACCGGCCGGCAGCGCGGCCCCGTCATCGCTGATCCCGGAGGTGTCGATCACCGTCTGCCACGCTGCGGAGAACTCCTCCGGTGGTAGCGCGAAGTCCAGGTCCTCGTGATGCGCGTTGAACAGCAGCAGGAACGAGTCGTCGGCCACCGCGGCGCCCCGTTCGTCGGTTCCGCGGATGCCGCGGCCGTTCAGGTAGACCGCGACCGACCGGCCGAAACCTGCGTTCCAGTCGTGCTCCGTCATCACCTCGCCGCCCGGCGTCATCCATACGATGTCCGGGAGCGGTTCGCCCGCCTCCCGACCGACCGGGCGGCCGTCGAAGAACCTCCGTCGGCGGAACGTCGGATGGTGCCGGCGCAGCCGGGCGACCGCGGTGGTGAACTCGATCAGCGCGGTGTCGGCTCCCTCCCAGTCGATCCAGGTCAGCGGTGAGTCCTGGCAGTAGGCGTTGTTGTTGCCCTGCTGGGTGCGGCCGAGTTCGTCCCCGTGCGAGATCATCGGGACCCCCTGGCTCAGCAGCAGGGTCGCCAGGAAGTTGCGCTGCTGGCGGGCTCGCAGGTTAACCACGTTCGGGTCGTCCGACTCGCCTTCGACACCGCAGTTGAAGGACCGGTTGTCGTCCGCGCCGTCCCGGCCGCCCTCGCCGTTCGCCTCGTTGTGCTTCTCGTTGTAGGAGACCAGGTCGGCCAGGGTGAAACCGTCGTGCGCGGTGACGAAGTTGATCGAGGCGACCGGGCGGCGACCGGACGCCTCGTACAGGTCGGACGAGCCGGTCAGCCGCGCCGCGAACTCGCCCAACGTTGCCGACTCGCCGCGCCAGAAGTCGCGCACCGTGTCGCGGTACTTGCCGTTCCACTCGGTCCAGCGCGGCGGGAAGTTGCCCACCTGGTAGCCGCCCGGACCGACATCCCACGGTTCGGCGATCAGCTTGATCTGGCTGACCACCGGATCCTGCTGGACCAACTCGAAGAAGCTGGAGAGCCGGTCCACGTCGTAGAACTCCCGCGCCAGCGTGGCCGCCAGGTCGAACCGGAAGCCGTCGACGTGCATCTCGGTGATCCAGTACCGCAACGAGTCCATCAGCAGTTGCAGGGCATGCGGGGAGCGGGCGTTCAACGAATTGCCGGTCCCGGTGTAGTCCATGTAGTAGCGGGGGTCGTCGTCGACCAACCGGTAGTAGGCGGGGTTGTCGATGCCCCGGAAGGACAGCGTGGGGCCCATCTCGTTGCCCTCGGCGGTGTGGTTGTAGACCACGTCCAGGATCACCTCGATGCCGGCGGCGTGCAGGGCCTTGACCATCGACTTGAACTCCTGCACCTGTCCGCTGAGCGCCCCGGCCGCCGAGTAGGCGTGGTGCGGTGCGAAGAACCCGATGGTGTTGTAACCCCAGTAGTTGGAGAGGCCGCGCTCGATCAGGTGTGCGTCGTTGACGAACTGGTGGACCGGCATCAGTTCCAGGGCGGTCACGCCGAGCCGCGTGAGGTGCTCGACGATCACCGGGTGCGCCAGGCCGGCGTAGGTGCCGCGGATCTCCTCCGGCAGGTCCGGATGGCGGGCCGTCATTCCCTTGACGTGCGCCTCATAGATGACGGTGTTGTGGTACATGGTGCGCGGCGCCGCCTCGCCACTCCAGTCGAAGTACGGGTTGATGACGACGGCCTTGCACATGTGCGGCGCGGAGTCGGTCTCGTCGCGCCTATCCGGATCGTTGGCGGCGGCCGCGTCCCCCAACGGGTACGAGTAGAGCGCCGGATTCCAGTCGATGCCCCCGTCCACCGCCTTGGCGTACGGATCGAGCAGCAGCTTGGCGGGGTTGCAGCGCAACCCCCGCGCGGGGTCGTAGGGGCCGTGGACCCGGTAGCCGTACCGCTGGCCCGGCTGCACCGCCGGCAGGTAGCAGTGCCAGACGTAGCCGTCGACCTCGGGCATGCGGATCCGCGTCTCGGCCCCATCCGCGTCGAACAGGCACAGATCGACCGCATCGGCGATCTCGCTGAACAGCGAGAAGTTCGTGCCCGACCCGTCGAAGGTGGCGCCGAGCGGGTAGGCACGGCCCGGCCAGAGTTCCATTCTCGCTCCCTCGGCCCGTGTCGCCGTATGTCTGCTCCGGCCCGCGGGCGCACCCGCGGACCGCCGGGCATCCTCGCAAACCCTATCGGGCGGACGGGGCATTCCGGACCGGTGCGTGGCGGTCGCCAGGAGGACCGGGTCGTTCTAGCGGCCTGCCTTGACGAGCTATTTACCAACAACATGTCAGACAGTTACGTATTGAACCGAGCGAGCATGAAGTTCACCCGTTCGCATCATCTTGTTTGAGTCATCAATCACCTATAGTGACACTCAGGATCAACCGAGGCGGTCGGCTTGCAGGGCATTGGCTGATCGTCGCCGACGACAGTAGGGGGCCAAATGAAGCACATCTCCGGACGAATAGCCCGACTGCTCGGCGGGCTCGTTGCCGTCGCGCTCGGCGCGCTCCTGCTGGTCAGCACCGCGGCTCCGGCATTGGCCGGCCAGTCGGGAGGTGGCGGCGGCGGGAGCGACGGCAAGACGACCACCGTGACGGTGACCAAGAATCACACGACGACCAAGAATCACACGACGACCAAGACGGTGACGACGACCAAGAATCACACGACGACCAAGACGGTGACGACGACCAAGACGAAAGATCACACGACGACCAAGACGGTGACGTCGACCAAGACCAAACCGACGACGGTGTACGAGACGGTCCCGACGACGGTGTACGAGACGGTGCCGACGACGGTGACCGAGACCGTGACGCAGACTCAGCACGAGACGGTGCCGACGACGGTGACCGAGACCGTGACCAAGACGGAGCGTGAGACGGTGCCGACGACGGTGACCGAGACCGTGACCAAGACGGAGCGTGAGACGGTGCCGACGACGGTGTACGAGACCGTGCCGACGACCGTGACCGACACTGTGACCAAGACGGAGCACGAGACGGTGCCGTCAACGGTGTACGAGACCGTACCGACGACCGTGACGCAGACCGAGCACGAGACGGTGCCCACGACGGTCACCCAGACCGAGCAGCAGACCGTCCCGACGACGGTGTACGTCACGGTGCCGCCGGTGACGGAGACGGTCACCGAGACGATCGAGGTTGCCGGCGTGAGCAGTAGCGTGCCGTCGAGTGCGCCGGCCGTGGTGACGAAGACGATCGCGGTGGCGGCCGAGTCCTCCTCGATCGGTGGCCCGCCATCCGCGCCGGCCCACACCGGCCAGGGCTGGGGAATCCTGCCGTACCTGCTGCTGGCCGGTGGCGTCGCGCTGATGCTGACGGCGATCAAGCTGCGTCGTCGAAGCCATGGGGCTTGATGGGCGCCGGCTGACGGCTCGCCTGCTGAGCATTGCGGGCCTCATCGCTGCGACGGTGGTCGGCGGGGTAGTCCTTCCCGGGTCCGCGCCGGCCTCCGTCCCCGACGTCGCGCTCGGCGCCGGCAGCGCTAGCCAAGCGTTGCCGGCGCCTGGGCGCGATTCGGCCGCCCCGACTGCGACCACCCACGAAACCGGTCGATCGAGTCCGCAGGCGGTCAGCGCCCACCCGACCGGCACTCCGAAGGCAACACCTCCGGCGAGCAGTACGGCGCCGGCGACGAGCACGGACCCGACGGCGCCGTCACCGACGACGTCATCGTCGTCGGAGACGCCCAGCGAACCGCGCCCGTCGATGCCGCAGATCGGCCCTTCACCTGCCACGCACCTGACGATCCCGGCCATCGGGGTCGATGCCGGCGTGCTGCCGGTGGATTCCCAGCCGACCGGGAAGACCAACCAGTGGGGCGGGCCCATCTACCGCCAGATCGACTTCCCGGTGGACCAGTACGTCCGGCAATGGGTGCGCCGCGGCGACCCGAACAGCCTGCCCGCCAGCCAATCCGCCGGCCACGTCAAGGCCTTCGATCGGGTGGTGATCTACGGTCACGCCAGCGATATCGGCAACCACCTGGTCTTCCAAGACCTGTCCGCCCTGCATCCGGGTGACGCGGTGATCGTTCGGACCGCGCTCGGCACGTTCACCTACCGGGTGACCCTGGTCGCGACCAGGGCAAAGGCGCAACTGGCGACCCTGCCCGCGCTCTATGACTATCCCAAGGGCGGTGCGAAGGAGATCGGCCTGGTGGCCTGCCTGCCCGACACGACCAGCAACGTCGTGGTGATCGGCACGCTGGTCTCGGCCCGGGCGGGCGGCTGACGGCGGGTTACCCTCGGTGCCGTGCCCGATCCGACCACGTACCGTCCGGCCCCGGGGACGATCCCCGAATCGCCCGGTGTGTACAGGTTCCGCGATGCGGACGGCAGGGTCATCTACGTCGGGAAGGCCAAGAGCCTTCGGCAGCGGCTGAACTCCTACTTCGCCGACGTCGCGGGCCTGCACCCGCGTACCGCGCAGATGGTGACCACGGCGGCATCGGTCGAGTGGACCGTGGTGACCACCGAAGTGGAAGCGCTCCAGTTGGAATACAACTGGATCAAGGAGTTCGACCCCCGCTTCAACGTGCGGTACCGCGACGACAAGTCCTACCCCGAGCTGGCGGTGACGATCGGCGATCCGGTTCCGCGGCTGCAGGTGACCCGCGGCGCGCATCGGAAGGGCGTGCGGTACTTCGGCCCCTACGCGCACGCCTGGGCGATCCGGGAAATGCTGGACCTGCTGTTGCCTGTCTTCCCCGCGCGTACCTGCTCGGAGGCGGTGTTCAAGCGAGCGCAACGCATCGGCCGGCCCTGCCTGCTCGCGTACATCGGACGGTGCTCGGCGCCCTGTGTCGGTTGGGTGACCGAGCAGGAGCACCGGGCGATCGTCGACGGATTCTGCGAGTTCATGTCCGGCAAGGCGGATCCGTTGATCCGGCGGCTGGAGACGGAGATGACGGATGCCTCCGACGCGCTGGAATTCGAGAAGGCGGCGCGACTGCGGGATCACCTCTCGGCGGTGCGGCGGGCCGTGGAGAAGCAGGCGGTGGTGCTGCGCCGCGGCACGAACGCCGACGTGGTGGGCATTTCCGGGGACGATCTTCAGGCCGCCGTGCAGATCTTCCACGTCCGCGGCGGGCGGGTGCGCGGGCAACGCGGGTGGATCGTCGACGTCCCGCCGGACGCGGCACAGCCGGCGGAGCCGGCCGGCGAATCGGCACAGCCGGCGGAACCGGCCGGCGAATCGGCACAGCCGGCGGAGCCGGCCGGCGAATCCGCACAGCCGGCGGAACCGGCCGGCGAATCGGCCCAGCCGGCGGAGCCGGCCGGCGAATCGGCACAGCCGGCGGCGGGCCAGGTGGCGCCGCGGGCGGCTCGGCAAGCGGTCGGGAAGGAACCGCTCGTAGCGGCGCGAAACCTGTCCGGGGACGGCGGCGCGGGCGAGGACGGCGACCGGCCCGACGGCCAGCAGGAGGCCGACCGCCTGGCGAGGCTGGTGGAGAACTTCTTGGTGCAGTTCTACGGCGGCCGGGCCGCCGACGACGGCGCCACCGCGGTGCCGAAGGAGATCCTGGTGCCGGCGCTGCCGGCGCAGGCCGACGATCTCGTCTCCTGGCTGTCCTCCTTGCGCGGGGCGGCCGTGTCGTTGCGGGTGCCGCGGCGTGGGGACAAGCGGGCGCTGGCCGAGACCGTCACCCGCAACGCGGCGGAAGCGCTTGCGCAGCACCGGCTCAAGCGGGCATCGGATCTCACGTCACGCTCGGCGGCGCTGAACGAACTGGCCGAAACGCTGGGCATGGATAACGCGCCGCTCCGCATCGAGTGCATCGACATCTCGCATGTGCAGGGAACCGATGTGGTCGCCTCCCTGGTGGTGTTCGAGGATGCGCTACCCAAGCGCGGCGACTATCGACGCTTCGCCATCCGGGAGCGTCCCGGCGATGACGTCGCGTCCATCGCGGAGGTGGTGCGGCGCCGATTCACGCACGGACCCGGCGGTCGCCGGCCCGGCGACTCGGCGGCCGACGACCATCCCCGCGGTGCGGCTCCGGATGCCCCGCCGAGCGCGTCCGGGCCGCACGGGCCCGCCCCGGCGTCGCAGGAGCACATGTCCGGTGCGCCCGGGCCGCGCCCGGGGATCGACCCGCTGACCGGCCGGCCCCGCCGCTTCGCGTATCCGCCGCAACTGCTGGTCGTGGACGGCGGCGCCGCCCAGGTGAACGCCGCCGCCGCGGTGCTGAGCGACCTCGGCATCTCCGATGTGGCGGTCTGCGGGCTGGCCAAGCGGCTGGAAGAGGTGTGGATCCCGGGGCAGGACGATCCGGTGATCTTCCCGCGCGCCAGCGAGGCGCTGTACCTGCTGCAGCGGTTGCGCGACGAGGCCCACCGCTTCGCCATCACCTACCACCGCGCCAAGCGTTCCAAGTCGATGACGGTCTCGATCCTGGACGGGATTTCGGGGCTCGGAAAGGCAAGGCGGGCTGCACTCTTGAAGCGGTTCGGCTCGGTGGCGCGGTTGCGGGCGGCGACCGCGGAGGAGATCGCGACCGTGCCCGGGATCGGCGCGGCCACCGCCGCGTCCATCGTGCAGGCCTTGGTCCAGGGGTAGCCCGGGATGCGCCCGCGCTGTCAGCGGAACTGACACTCCGTCCGCAAGGCCGTTGCGAGGCGCCGACATCCCTTGCGGGCCAAGGGCTGTCCCAGCGGGTAGCGCCGGACAACGACTGCTGGCAGGATCATCCCGGTGGAAGCCGATCCGAGCGCCGGGATGGACAGCGCCGGGATGGACGGGGCGCCGGACGATGCACCCGGCGGAGTCGAAGTTGCCGTGATCTCCGGGCTGTCCGGCGCGGGCCGGTCCACGGCCGCGAAGTGCCTGGAGGATCTCGGCTGGTTCGTCGTCGACAACCTGCCGGCCGAACTGATCGGCACGATGGTCGACCTCGGGGTGCGCTCCGGCGGCGCGGTCAGCCGGATCGCCATGGTGTTGGACGTTCGATCCCGTGTCTTCACCGCCGATCTCGCCAGCGTGATCAGGGACCTGGACGCCCGCGGGTACCGTCCACGGGTGCTGTACCTGGACGCCAGCGACGCCGCGTTGATCCGCCGGTACGAGGCGAACCGGCGGGCCCATCCGCTGCAGGGCAGCGGGCGCCTGCTGGACGGCTTGGCGGCGGAACGGGAGCTGCTCCGGTCGCTTCGCGACGAGGCCGACCTCGTGATCGACACCAGCGAACTGTCGGTGCACGAGCTTCGCGACCGGATCGCCGAGGCGTTCCCACAGGTGCATCCCAGGGCTACCATGACGATCCTGTCGTTCGGCTACAAGTACGGGCTTCCGCTGGACGCGGACCAGGTGATCGACATGCGGTTCTTGCCGAATCCCCATTGGGTTCCGGAACTTCGGCCGCGCAGCGGTACGGATCAGGAGGTGTCCGACTACGTGTTGTCCCAGCCGGGCGCGGCCGAATTCATCGATCGGTACGTGGAACTGCTCGACCTGGCCGGCGCCGGCTATCGCAGGGAGGGCAAGCGATACCTGACGCTGGCGGTGGGCTGCACGGGCGGCAAGCATCGCAGCGTCGCGGTCGCGGAAGAGATCGGCCGCCGCCTGCTCGGCAAGGGGCTTCACGTCCAAGTGGTGCACCGGGACTTGGGCCGGGAATGACGCCACATCCGCAAGCGTCGGTGGCGGCGCCAGCTTCCGGCGCTGCGCGCCGGTTGTCGGTGGTGACCCTGGGCGGGGGTCACGGCTTGTACGTGATGTTGACCGCGTTGCGCGGGCTCGATGCCGACATCACCGCCGTGGTCACGGTGGCCGACGACGGTGGGTCCTCGGGCCGGCTGCGCCGGGACGTGCCCGGGATCCTGCCGCCGGGCGACCTGCGGATGGCCTTGACGGCGCTTGCTGCTCCGGACGGGGACGGCAACCTGCTGAGCCGGACGTTCCAGCACCGGTTCAGCGGCCAGGGTGCGCTCACCGGCCATCCGGTCGGCAACATCCTGCTCGTCGGCATGGCCCAGGTGCTGGGCGACCCGGTGGCGGCGCTCGACGCCGCCGGCCGGATGCTCGGCGTGCGGGGCAGGGTGCTGCCGATGGCGCGCCAGCCGCTGGACATCATCGCCGACGTCACCGGTCTGGACGAGGACCCGACAGCCATCCGGCAGATCCGCGGGCAGGTTGCGGTCGCGGCCACGCCCGGCGACGTCCGCGCGGTCCGGCTCGCGCCCCCCGATGCGCAGGCCTGCCCGGAGGCGGTCCGGGCCATCGAAGAGGCCGATCTGATCACCCTCGGCCCCGGATCCTGGTTCACCAGCGTCATCCCGCACCTGATGGTCGCCGACCTGGCCGCGGCGATCCGTAGGTCCGGCGCGCACCGGCTCGTCGTGCTGAACCTCGCCCCGCAGCCGGGCGAGACCGACGGGTTCTCGCCGGAGGAACACCTGGACGTGCTTTCGGCGCACGCGCCGGGCCTTCGCATCGACACCGTGCTGGCCGACCGGCACGCGGTCGCCCTGCCGCAGCGCCTGGCCACCGCCGCCGGCCGGCTCGGGGCGACGTTGCTGCTCGAAGATGTCGCGGACGGCCAAAGCCCGCGGCACCAACCGCAGGCGCTGGCGGTGGCCCTCGGCGGGGTGCTCGCCCGGTTGCGCCGGCTCCGTGACAACGGCGTTGGTGAAGCGGCGCGGGCGGGACCCGGCGACGCGGTGCGAGGTGGGAGCGTGGCAGATCGATGGCGATGACGGCCGATGTCAAGGACGAGCTGTGCCGGCTGGCGGTCACCCGGGTCTCCGCGCGGAAGGCGGAGGTGTCGACCATCCTGCGCTTCGCCGGCGGGCTGCACATCATCGCCAACCGAGTGGTGGTCGAGGCGGAACTCGACAGCGCGGCCGTGGCCCGCCGGGTGCGCCGGGAGATCGGCGAACTCTACGGGCAGACCGCCGGCATCCAGGCGTTGGCGCCGGGCGGAATGCGCAAGTCGGCGCGTTTCGTCGTCCGCGTGGTGGCCGGCGGTGACGCGCTGGCGCGGCAGACCGGGTTGCTGGATCAACGCGGTCGGCCGGTGCGCGGCCTGCCGCCGCAGATCGTCGCCGGCTCCGTCGCCGACGCGGAGGCCGCCTGGCGCGGTGCGTTCCTGGCCCATGGACTGCTGACCGAGCCTGGCAGATCCGTCCTGCTGGAGGTGACGTGCCCGGGCCCGGAGGCGGCGCTGGCCCTGGTGGGCGCGGCCCGGCGGATCGGGGTCGCGGCCAAGGCGCGCGACGTGCGTGGCGCGGACCGGGTGGTGGTCCGCGACGGTGACGCGATCGCCACCCTGCTGACCCGGATCGGCGCCCAGCGTTCGGTGCAGCACTGGCAGGAGCGACGCGAACGGCGCGGCGTGCGCTCCACCAGCAACCGGCTGGCCAACTTCGACGACGCGAACCTCCGGCGATCGGCGCGGGCCGCGGTTGCGGCCGCCGCCCGGGTGGCCCGGGCGCTGGAGATCCTCGGCGGCGACGCGCCGCAGCACCTGGCCGACGCCGGGCACCTGCGCATCAAACATGGACAGGTGTCGCTGGAGGAGCTCGGCCAACTGGCCGACCCGCCGATGACGAAGGACGCGATCGCCGGCCGGATCCGCCGGCTGCTGAGCATCGCCGACCGGCGTGCGCGTCAGGAGGGCATCGCCGGCACCGAGGCCGCCGTGACACCGGACATGCTCGACCTCTGACCACGCGGTTGCGGATCTCTCACCCCGACGCTGACCTGCATCGATTCAGCTCCGGGTAGACTCGGCGAAGGGCCTTGGCCGGTGGGCTGCCGCGCGCGTCCGTCCGCGACAATGAGCCGACAATGAGCCGACAGTGAGTTGAGCCGACACTGAGTTCTGCTCGCCACTACGAGCACCACTACGAGCAACGGAGGAGGCACGGCGATGACTGTGCGCGTCGGAGTGAACGGGTTCGGCCGGATCGGCCGGAACTTCTGGCGGGCCGCCCGCGCGTCGGGCCAGGACTTCGAGATCGTCGCGGTCAACGACCTGACGGACACGGTCACCCTGGCACACCTGCTGAAGTACGACAGCGTGCTGGGCCCGCTGCCCTATGAGGTCAGCGCGGGCGCGGACAGCATTTCGGTGGATGGCACGAAGATCACCGTGTTGTCGCAGCGAGAACCGTCGGCGCTGAGCTGGAGCGAGTACGGCGTGGACATCGTCATCGAGTCGACCGGCCACTTCACGCAGGCCGACGCGGCTCGCGCCCACCTCAAGGGCGGCGCGAAGAAGGTCATCATCTCCGCGCCCGCCAAGGGCGAGGACCTAACGGTCGTGATGGGCGTGAACGATTCCGCCTACGACGGGAGCCAGACGATCCTGTCCTGCGCGTCCTGCACCACCAACTGCGTTGCGCCGATGGCCAAGGTGCTGAACGACAGCTTCGGCATCGTCAAGGGCCTGATGACCACGATCCACGCCTACACCAACGATCAGCGCATCCTGGACTTCCCGCACAAGGACCTGCGGCGGGCGCGGGCGGCGGCGATCAACATCATCCCCACCACCACCGGAGCCGCGAAGGCGACCGCGCTGGTGCTGCCCGAGCTTGCTGGCAAGCTGCACGGCTATGCGATGCGGGTTCCGGTGCCGGACGGATCGGTCACCGATCTGACGGCGGAACTGAGCCGAAGCGCCACCGCCGAGGACGTCAACGAGGCGTTCCACGCCGCCGCGTCGTCCGGCCCGCTGTCGAAGTACCTGACCTACTCCACCGACCCGATCGTGTCCAGCGACATCGTCGGATCTCCGGCGTCCTGCACGCACGACGCCCCGCTGACGATGGCGCTGGGCGGCAACCTGGTCAAGATCGTCGGCTGGTACGACAACGAATGGGGCTACTCCAACCGGCTGGCCGACTTCACCCAACTGGTGGGCCGGTCGCTGTAGTACCACTGCCGCCTCCACCACCCGGGTCGGCCGCGACGTGCGCGGCCCCGGGCTCCGCGGTGGGGCGGGGCAACATTCCAAGATCGGCCGTCGAGGTGGGCTGGGGCCTGCCGGGAGGGGAAGCGCGTGCAGACCCTGGATGACCTGCTCTCCGCGCCCGGCGGGAGCCTTGGCGGCCGCGTGGTGTTGGTCCGCTCGGACCTCAACGTGCCGCTCGACTCGTCCTCCGGCAGCGCCGTCATCACCGATGACGGGCGGATCCGTGCGAGCGTGCCGACCATCGCCGCGCTCGCCGCGGCGGGTGCCCGGGTGGTGGTGATGGCGCACCTGGGCCGGCCCAAGGGGGTACCCGATCCGGCGCTGTCCCTCGGGCCGGTCGCCAGGCGGCTGGCCGAGTTGCTGGGCGAGACCGTCGTCCTCCCCAAGGATTTCGACACCGCCCGGGACACCGTGGCACGGATGGACGAGCGGAACCGGGTCACCCTGCTGGAGAACATCCGGTTCGATCCGCGGGAGACCAGCAAGGACGACGCGGAGCGGGCCGGGCTCGCCGCCGACCTGGTGGGAGTGGTGGGCCGGGACGCCGCGTTCGTCTCCGACGGGTTCGGCGTGGTGCACCGCAAGCAGGCCTCCGTCTACGAGATCGCCCAGCGGCTGCCGCACTACGCCGGGTATCTCGTCACCGCGGAAACCGCGGTGCTGCGCCGGCTGACCGGCCGGCCGGAGCGGCCGTACGTGGTGGCGCTCGGCGGTGCGAAGGTCTCCGACAAGCTCGGGGTCATCGCGGCGCTGGCGGCCCGGGCCGACACCGTGCTGATCGCCGGTGGCATGGCGTACACGTTCCTGGCCGCGCAGGGTCACCCGGTGGGGGACTCGCTGCTGCAGCCGGACCGGATCGAGGTCTGTCGCGACCTGCTCGAGCGGTACCCCGGTCGGATCGTGCTGCCGGAGGACGTCGTCATCGCCGACTCGTTCTCCGCGGACGCAACCGTGCGCGTCGTCGCCGCGGATAGCATCCCGGACGGCTGGCAGGGCCTGGACATCGGCCCGGCCACCCGTGCCCGGTTCGGCGCGGTCGTCGCGGCGGCCCGGACGGTGTTCTGGAACGGGCCGCCCGGGGTGTTCGAGATGGAGCCGTTCGCCGAAGGCACCCGGGCGCTCGCCCGGGCCATCGCCGAATCCGCCGCGTTCTCCGTCGTCGGGGGCGGGGACTCCGCCGCCGCCGTGCGCCGGCTGGGCTTTCACGACGACCAGTTCGGCCACATCTCGACCGGTGGCGGGGCATCCCTGGAGTTCTTGGAAGGCGCGGAGCTGCCGGGCCTTGCGGTATTGGAGAGCTGACATGGCCAGGATCGAGAAGCCGAAGCAGGATGGGCGCACCCTGCTCATCGCCGGTAACTGGAAGATGAACCTCAACCACCTCGAGGCGATCGCCCTGGTGCAGAAGATCGCCTTCACGTTGCCCGAGCGCTTCCTGGCCCGGGTGGAGGTGGCTGTGCTGCCGCCGTTCACCTGCCTGCGATCGGTGCAGACGCTCATCGAGGGCGACAAGCTGGGGCTCGCCTATGGCGCCCAGGACCTCTCGCCGCACGACTCCGGCGCCTACACCGGGGAGGTCTCCGGCGCGATGCTGGCGAAGCTCGGGTGCACCTACGTGGCGGTCGGGCACTCGGAACGCCGGCAGTACCACGGCGAAACCGACGACGTGGTCGCGGCGAAGCTTCTCGCGGCGCTACGGCACGGGTTGCGCCCGATCCTGTGCGTGGGAGAAGGGCTCGAAGTTCGGGAGCAGCAGCGGCATTGCGCGCACGCCACCGATCAGCTCCGCGCCGCGCTCGCGTCGGTCACCGCCGAGACGGCCCAGGACCTGGTGCTGGCGTATGAGCCGGTGTGGGCCATCGGAACCGGCCGGGTCGCCACCCCGGCCGACGCCCAGGAGGTGTGCGCGGCGCTGCGCGCGACGCTGAGCGAGCTCTTCGGTGCCCGGTTCGCGGCGGGGGTGCGGATCCTCTACGGCGGGTCGGTCAACGCGCGTAACGTCGCGGAGATCACCGCGCAGGTGGACGTGGACGGCGCGCTGGTCGGCGGGGCCTCCCTCGACGGCACGGAGTTCGCCACTCTCGCGGCGAACGCGGTCGGGGTACTCGCCTGACCGGGTAGACTGCCCCGCGGAGTGCCCGACACGCCGGCCCGGCAAGGGCAGGCAGGGCAGGGCAGGATCCCGCGGGCCCGGCAGCGACCCGCAGGGCACTGCAGGCGAAACGACCGCTCACAAGCGAAGGCGACGATCCACGAACCATGAGACTCTTCCTGGAGATCCTGCTGGTGCTGACCAGCCTCGGGCTGATGGCGCTGATCCTGCTGCACAAGGGCAAGGGCGGGGGACTGTCGTCGCTGTTCGGCGGGGGGATGCAGTCGTCGCTGTCCGGGTCCAGCGTGGTGGAGAAGAACCTGGACCGGATCACCCTGTTCGTCGCGTTGATCTGGCTGATCTGCATCGTCGGGGTCGGCCTGTTGATCAAGCTCAGCCCCTAGCGCGAGCCCGGCCGGAACGGCCGAAAAGGTCAGAGGATCTTCAGCATCCGGGTGTTGCCCAGCGTGTTCGGCTTGACGTACGGCAGGTCGAGGAATTCGGCCACACCCGCGTCATAGGACCTGCGCAACTCGGCGAAACCCTCCGGCGAGAGGCCCAATTCGGATATCTCCCGGAAGCCCAGCCCGGCGAAGAACGACACCTCGAAGGTCAGCACGAACAGCCGGGACAGCCCCAACCGGCGGGCCTCGGCGACGATCTCGCCGCAGACCGCGCCGCCGATGCCCCGGCCGCGCAGTTCCGGGTTCGTCGCCACCGTGCGGATCTCGCCCAGGTCCTCCCACAGCACGTGCAGCGCGCCGCACGCCTGCACCAGGCCGCCGACCTCGGCGACCCAGAATTCGGTCATGTCCTCGAACAGGTTGACCAGCGACTTCTCCAGCAGGATCGGTCCGGCGTAGCAGTCCACCAGTTCCTTGATCCGGCGCACGTCACCCACCCGGGCGCGACGGACGGAAACCGCGGGGGAGGGTGTGTCGCTGTTGGGGGTCACGTCGCGCGAGCCTATAGACCCGCCCGCCGCAGGTGACGATCGGTCCGCGTCCGGCCGGTCCGGACCCGGCCGCCGACTACGCTGGACGGGTGCCGCCGCCCCGTGTCTCGCTGCTGACCTTGGGGTGCGCACGAAACGAGGTGGACTCGTCCGAGATCGCCGGGCGGCTCGCCGCCGGCGGATATCTCCTGGTAGATGCGGCGGAGCAGGCCGACGTGGTGGTCGTCAACACCTGCGGCTTCATAGCGGGGGCCAAGAAGGACTCCATCGACACCGTGCTCTCGGCCGCCGACACCGGCGCCAAGGTGGTCGCCGTCGGTTGCCTGGCCGAGCGGTACGGTTCCGAACTCGCCGAGGCGCTGCCGGAGGCGGACGCCGTGCTGGGCTTCGACGCGTATCCCGACCTTCCCGGCCTGCTGGCGGATGTGCTGGCCGGCAACCGTCCGCCCGCGCACACCCCGGTGGACCGGCGCACCCTGTTGCCGATCAGCCCGGTGGAGCGGCCGGCCGCCGCCGGCCGCATCGCCGTGCCGGGCCATGCCGCCGCCGCCACGCCGGCCGGGATCGCGGGCGGCCCGGTGCTGCTGCGGCGGCTGCTGAAGTCCGGCCCGGTCGCGCCGCTCAAGATCGCATCCGGCTGCGACCGGCGCTGCACGTTCTGCGCGATCCCCTCCTTCCGGGGGGCGTTCGTGTCCCGCCGCGCGGACGAGATCGTCGCCGAGGCCGCCTGGTTGGCGGAGCAGGGCATCCGCGAGGTCGTGCTGGTGAGCGAGAACACCACGTCCTACGGGAAGGACCTGCCCGGCGCCGGCCACCTGGAGCACTTGCTGCGCAGCCTTGCCGACGTCGCCGGGATCGACCGGGTGCGCCTGAGCTACCTGCAGCCGGCCGAGACCCGCGAGGGCCTGATCCGGGCGATCGCCGAGACCGGCGCCGTGGCCGACTACTTCGACATGTCCTTCCAGCACGCATCGGGTGCGGTGCTGCGCCGCATGCGCAGGTTCGGGTCTGCGGCGTCGTTCTCCGCGTTGCTCGGCCGGATCCGCGCCGCCGCTCCGGAGGCAGGCGTCCGAACCAACGTCATCGTCGGATTTCCCGGGGAGACCGAAGAGGACCTCGCGGAACTGGAGGCCTTCCTCACCGACGCCCGCCTGGACGCGATCGGCATCTTCGGCTATTCCGACGAGGACGGCACCGCTGCAGCAGAGCTGCCCGGCAAGGTCGACCCGGACGAGATCGACGAACGGGTCGAGCGACTGAGCACCCTCGCCGAGGTCCTCACCGCGCAGCGCGCCGAGGACAGGATCGGATCGAGCTTGGTGGTGCTGGTCGACGAGGTCGACGGGCAGGTCTGCGGGCGCGGGGAACATCAGGCGCCGGTGGTGGACGGCAACACCACGCTGATCGACGCCGCCGGCGTCGCGCTGGGCGCGATGGTCCGCGCCGAGGTGGTGGGCAGCGAGGGGGTCGATCTGATCGCCCGGCCGATCGAGGTGCTCGGGCGATGACGGACCAGCCGCGGGTGTCGCTGGTCAACCTGCCCAACATGCTCACCGTGCTCCGGCTCATCGCCGTGCCGGTCTTCCTGCTGGCGTTGTTCGCCGAGGGCGGTCCCAACGGCCCCGCCCGATGGGTTGCGGGCGGCATCTTCGCGGTGGCGGCGGTCACCGACCGGTTCGACGGGCGAATCGCCCGCAAGCGGGGTCAGGTCACCGACTTCGGGAAGATCGCCGACCCGGTGGCCGACAAGGCCCTGATCGGGTCCGCGCTGGTGGGGCTGTCGCTGTTGGACGACCTGGCCTGGTGGATCACCGCCGTGATCATGGTGCGGGAGATCGGCATCACCCTGTTGCGGCTGGCCGTGCTGCGGTACGGCGTGCTCGCGGCCAGCCCCGGGGGCAAGCTGAAAACGCTGGTGCAGATCGTGGCGATCGGCCTGTACGTGCTGCCGCTGGACACCATCGGGGTCTCGGTGACGGCCGTCGACTGGGTGCGCGGCGTCCTGCTCGCCGTCGCGATCGGGCTCACCGTGGTGACCGGGATGGACTACCTGGCGCGGGCCACCGCGCTGGTGCACCGCGCACGTGGCAGGCAGCAGGCCGGGCCGGTGTGAGCGGCCGGGTGCCGGCGGGCATGCCCCGCCCCCCCGTGGGGGCCCCGCACCCGCCGGATGCGGGGCCCGGCGGGCTGTGCCGGCTGCTCGGGTTGGACCAGGAAGACGTGGCGGGGCTGGTCGCCGCGCTGGGGGCCCGTAGCTGGACGGTCGCTTCGGCCGAGTCGTTGACGGCGGGGCTGTTCACCGCGGCGCTGACCGAGATTCCCGGCTCGTCCGCCGTGCTGCGCGGCGGGATCGTCTGCTACGCAACCGATCTCAAGGCGTCGCTGCTAGGCGTGGGCGAGGAGTTGCTGCGGCGGACGGGGCCGGTGGACCCGCAGGTGGCCGGCCAGCTGGCCGCGGGGGCGCGGGCGCGATGCGGCGCCACGCTCGGCGTGGGCCTCACCGGCGTTGCCGGCCCGGACCCGCAGAACGGTTTGCCGGCCGGAACGGTGTTCGTCGCCGTGGCGTCCGCCGCCGCGGTCGAGGTCCGCCGGCTGACCGCACCTGCGGTGGTGA
Source organism: uncultured Actinomycetes bacterium (assembly GCA_964624455.1). GTDB lineage: Bacteria > Actinomycetota > Actinomycetes > Mycobacteriales > Nakamurellaceae > Nakamurella. The sequence continues at coordinate 91,338 of CAZUXD010000007.1, forward strand.
GCCGCTGGGGGGTGCGGGCCGCCGCAGTCCGGTTGGCCGTCGCCATGGTGCGGCGCTGCCTTGACCAGCGATGACCTTGACCGGCGATGACCTTGACCAGCGCTGCCTTGACCAGCGCTGCCTTGACCAGCGATTGCCCTGACCAGCGCTGCCTTGACCAGCGATGACGGAGCCTCCGGCCGGCACCCCGTCGGGGCGGGGCGCCTCGCCGCGGTCGGTGCCCGGCGGGGACGGAAAACCCTGGGCCGACCTTCCCGGGGTCGCCGCCCGCTGCAGTGGGTACTCTCGGAACGACCGGGAACAAGTTGCCGGGTCCGAGCGTTTCGCCCATGGCGCAACCGGCCGATACGCGCCGAGCCGACCAGGTAGCGTTGAGATGAGCCGGCGGCGGTCCGGGAGGAGGTGGCGGCATGTTGTTGCGTGATGCGCTAGGTGAAACCTTGCGGGATGCGCGCACTCGGCAGAACCGAACGCTGCGCGATGTTTCCAACGTCGCCAACGTCTCGCTCGGATACCTCTCGGAGGTCGAGCGGGGCCGCAAGGA
>CAZUXD010000007.1:91891-94303 GCA_964624455.1 uncultured Actinomycetes bacterium
GGAGCCTCCGGCCGGCACCCCGTCGGGGCGGGGCCGCAAGGAGGCCTCCAGCGAACTGCTCGCTGCCATCTGCGGAGCCCTGGACCTGGACCTGTCGGACGTGCTGGACACCGCGAGCGACGCCATCCGGCGCACGGTGGTGGCCGCGGCGAAGGCGGCGGCAGTGACCACCAACTCGACCAAGCCCGGCCAGGGCCGCGGGCAGGCCGTCGGGCACCTGCGGATCGTCATGCCGTACCGGCCGAGCCCGTCCACCTCGATCGCCTGAAACGCCACTCGCGCGAGAGCGCCCTTCGCCGTGCTGCGCCGCGTCTTCGTTGCCCCGCGCGTTCCCGCTTATCGCGCGCGCCCCGGTACCCCGGTTACCCCGCGCGTTCCCGCTTACCCTGCGTCTCCCGGCTCCGCGACCCGCTCATAGCGCACCCACGCAAAGCCATCCCGCTCCTGCCGGGAGGTCTGCCGCCACTGGCCGGCCGGCAGCGGCGGGAAGAGCACGTCGCCCGGCAGGGCCTCAGCGATCTCGGTGAGCTCCAGGACGTCCGCGCGGTGAAGGAGTTGCTGGTAGATCTCCCCTCCGCCGAAGACGAAGAAGGTGTCGTCACCGCTCTCTCGCGCGATCGCCGCGAGCGCCGAGTCCAGTTCGGCGCCGGCATCGTGCACCACGGTGACCCCGTCGGCGGACCAGTCCCGCTGCCGGGTGAGCACCACGCTCCGCCGGCCGGGCAGCGGCCGGCCGATCGACTCATAGTTGCGCCGGCCCATGATCAGCGTGTGACCCATGGTCATGGCCTTGAGCCGGCGGAGGTCCTCGGAGTTGCGCCAGGCCAGATCCCCGCCCCGGCCGATCACCCCGTTGGCGGCGACGGCCGCCAGCACGATCAGCGTCATACCGCGATCGGGGCCTTGATCGCCGGGTACGGGTCGTATCCGAGCAGGGTGAAGTCCTCGTAGTCGAACGCGTCCAAGTCGGACTTGCCGTCCGCGATCTGCATCGCCGGCAGCGGCCGCGGAGTCCGGGTGAGCTGCAGCCGTGCCTGGTCCAGGTGGTTGAGGTACAGGTGCGCGTCGCCGAACGTGTGCACGAACTCGCCCGGAACAAGGCCCGTCACCTTCGCCACCATCATCGTCAGCAGCGCGTACGAAGCGATGTTGAACGGTACGCCGAGGAACACGTCGGCGCTTCGCTGGTAGAGCTGGCAGGACAACTTCCCGTCAGCCACGTAGAACTGGAAGAGCGCGTGGCACGGCGGCAGCGCCATCTGGTCGATTTCGGCCACGTTCCAGGCCGAGACGATGTGCCGCCGCGAGTCGGGGCGGGCGCGGATCGATTCGACGACGTTCGCGATCTGGTCGATACGCCGCCCGTCCGGTGCCGGCCAGGAGCGCCACTGGTGCCCGTACACCGGACCCAGCTCGCCGTCCGCGCCGGCCCACTCGTCCCAGATGGAGACCCCGCGGTCCTGCAGCCAGCGCACATTGGTGCCGCCGCGCAGGAACCACAGCAGCTCGATGACGACGGATCGCAGGTGCAGCTTCTTCGTGGTGACCGCAGGGAATCCGGCTGCCAGGTCGAATCGCATCTGGTGCCCGAACACGCTGAGCGTCCCGGTTCCGGTACGGTCCGGCTTGCGATGACCCTCGGCCAGCACTCGGCTCATCAGGTCCAGGTATTGCTGCATGGGGCAAGCCTAGGAGCGGCGTCCACCAATCCGGCGACCCGACCCGCGGACGCGGCGCCCGCATCGCCCGCATCGACCGCTCCGAGGGCGTTGGGTGGACCAATCCCGGCCGCCGGTGAAGCCCAGCTCGACAAGCCGGCGTTGCGGCGTGGCGATGGGCCGAGGGGTGACGCTGCGCCGAGCGGCGACCTGCCACAATCGTTGCGGCAGGTCGCATCCGCCGGCCGTGTCACGATTGCCAGGAGGGTCAGTGCCAGTCGAGGCGAGTGCGCCGTCTGCCACCGATCCCGCGACCTTGTGGGGCGTGCTTCGCGACGTGAATGCGTGGCCCAACTGGTGCCCGGCGGTGACGTTTGCGCAGTTGGACGGCCCCTTCGCGGTCGGCAGCACCGCGCGTGTGGTGCAGGCCGGCCTTCGCCCGGAATCGTGGACCATCGAGGAGGTCGAACCGGCCCGCTCGTTCCGGTGGCGCACCGCCGGCCCCGGGTTCGCCATGGTGACGACGTACGCCCTCGAACCGGCCGGGCCGGGCACGGTGGTGCGCATCTCGACCGCGACGTCCGGGAGGATGGCATGGGCCGTCGGGCTGATCGTCCGCCGGCCCCTGCGCCGGCAATTCCGGCAGCAGGCAGCGGCGCTGGCCGCCCACTGATCCGGGCTCGGCACCCACGGCCTAAACCGAGGTGCCTCATGTCAAGTTGCCCGCGAAAATTGAGTCGTGCCTCAGGTAGGA
>CAZUXD010000008.1:0-87778 GCA_964624455.1 uncultured Actinomycetes bacterium
AGGTCGGCCAACTCGTCGATGATGCAGAGGATGTAGGGATACGGCCGGTACACCCGCTCGGAGCCGAGCGGGGTGGTGATCTGCCCGCGATGCAGCTTGCGGTTGAAGTCGTCGATGTGCCGGACCTCGTGGACGCGCATGTCCTGGTACCGCTGCTCCATCTCGTCGACCAGCCAGGCGAGTGCCACCGCGGCCTTCTTCGGCGCCGTGATGATCGGCGTGATGAGATGTGGAATTCCTTCGTAGGGCGTCAGTTCCACCATCTTCGGATCGATGAGGATCATGCGAAGCTCGGTCGGTGCGGCGCGCTGCAGGAGCGAGACGAGCATCGAGTTGATGAAGCTGGACTTCCCCGATCCGGTCGCACCCGCGACCAGCAGGTGCGGCGTCTTCGCGAGATTGGCTGCGACGAAACGCCCTTCGACGTCCTTCCCGAGGCCAATCACCAACGGATGGTGGTCCCGCTTGGTGTCCGGATGGGCCAGCACGTCGCCCAGGCGCACCATCTCCCGGTCGGTGTTGGGCACCTCGATACCGACCGCGGACTTTCCCGGAATGGGGGTGAGCAGCCGAACCCGGTCGGTGGCCGCGGCGTACGCGAAGTTGCGGGCCAGCGCGGTGATCTTCTCGACCTTGACGCCCGGACCCAGCTCGATCTCGTAGCGGGTGACGGTGGGTCCGCGGGTGAACCCCGTCACCGCCGCGTCGATCGCGAACTGCTCCAGCACCTCGGTGATGCGCCCGATCATCTCCTCGTTGGCGGTGGAACGCGCCTTGGGCGGGGCGCCGGGTTTGAGCAATGTCGGGGGCGGAAGTCGGTAGCTGCCGTCCAGCGCGCGGTCCAGGGTGAGCTGGACGGCGGCGGTGACGGGGGGTCCGTCGAAGGACGCGGCCGGTTTGGCGCCGGTAGCCCGGGGCGATGCCGGGTCCGCCGGCGCCGGCGCGCCGGCCACCGATCGGGACGGCACGTGCGCCCATGGGGCGGAGGGATCGGGCGGGGCCTCGCCGGACGGATCGGACGCCGCCTGCCGCCGACGGGACGGCCGGCGCAAACGGTTCGCGGCCGCATCGACCTCGCCGTCCAGGTGCGGGCCGGATGGATCGGCGGTCGAGCCGGCCGCGCGCCGGGACCGGCCGGACACGGACCGCAGGCCCGTCCGGACCCGCCGCGGCAGCTCGCGCAACGTGGTCCCGGTGATCAGCAGCAGGCCGAAACCGGCGAGCAGCACCAGCAGGATGATCGCCGGGGCGGCAGTCAATCCGAGCGCCAGCGGCTCGCCGATCAGCCAGCCCAGGGCACCGCCGGCCGTCTTCCACTGCGCCACCGAGTTCGGCCCGTCCGCACCCGCCCCGGCGAGGTGGGCGACGTGGAAGATGCCGGTGACGCCGAGGCAGAGCGCCGCCCACCCGAGGATCCGCCGAACCCGATGCGGGGCGTCGGGCACCGTTCGCATCAAGATCACGGCGACCAGCAGCAGGACCGCCGGAAGGATCACCCCCGGGGTGCCGAACCAGACCCGAACCGCGTCGTCGACGATTCGCCCCACCGGGCCGGCCGCGCGGAACCAGGAGGCGATCACGCAGACGACGGCGAGGGCGATCAGGCCGAGCGCCAACCCGTCCCTCCGGTGTTCGGCCTCGATCCCCCTGGTCGCGCCGGCACCCTTGCCGATCAGTCGGGCCGCGCCGCCGATCCCGCGCGCGGCCAGCCGCCAGAGGCCCGCAATCCCGCGGCCCACACCTCTCGCGGTCGTCGCCACCACACCGCGCCGGCGGCGCAGTGGCGGCAGCTTCGAGCCGCGGCCGGTTCCGGATTTCGGCTTGCCGGCTCGGCCCCGAGCGGCCCCACGACGCCTGGGCGGCGGCGAGGCCGTTCGGGTTCTGGCCCGCGGGGCGCCGGACGGGTTCCGACGCCGCGCCCCGTCGGGTGTGCGCAGCCGTGCGGACGTGGAGGTCTTGGCGGCCATCTGCCCAGACTATTCCCTGGCGCAACAACTGTCCCACAGGCCACACCGCGCCTTTCCGGGAAGCTGCCCGGAAGCACCAGCGTGTCGCCTCGTCCTAGACCTGTCCTAGACCGCGAGCACCGTGGGCACGATCATCGGCCGTCGGCGATAGGAGTCGAAGACCCAGCGCCCGACCACCCGGCGCACCGCCTGCGCGACCCGGTGTGTGTCGGTGATGCCGTCCGCCTCGGTCGATGCCAGTTCCGCCTCCACCAGCGGCAGCACCGCATCGAGCGCCGCCGGGTCGTCGGAGAAGCCCCGGCCCGAGATCGTCGGCGCGGCCACCGCCCGCCCGGTGGCGGCATCGATCGCCACCGTGATGGCGATGAAGCCGTCCTCGCCCAGGACCAGCCGGTCCGAGAGCGTCGTCTCGCCGACGTCTCCCACCGCGTTGCCGTCGACGTACACCATTCCGACGTCCACGTGCCCGACTATCCGGGCGCGACGATCGGCCAGGTCGACCACCGTCCCGTTCGGCGCCAGGATCACCCGGTCCGCCGGCACCCCGGCGGCCTGGGCCAGCCGCGCCTGGGCCCGTAGGTGGCGCCATTCCCCATGCACCGGAACGACGTTGCGCGGCCGGATCGCGTTGTAGAGGAACAGGAGCTCCCCCGCCGCCGCGTGTCCCGACACGTGCACCTTGGCATTGCCCTGATGCACCACCGTCACGCCCAGCGCCGAGAGCTCGTTGATGACGGTGAAGACGCTGGTCTCGTTGCCGGGGACCATCGATGACGCCAGGATGACGGTGTCCCCCTCGGCCAGTTGCACCTGCCGGTGATCGCCGCGCGACATCCGCGACAGGGCGGACAACGGCTCGCCCTGGGAACCGGTAGAGATCAGCATCGCCTGCCGCGCAGGCAGGTCGAGCACCTTGTCCAGGCCGAGCAGCAATCCATCCGGGACCGTCAGCAGGCCGAGTTCCTGGGCGATCTGCATGTTCCGCACCATCGAGCGCCCCACGAAGGCGACCTTGCGGCCGTGCCGTTGCGCGCAGTCGAGCATCTGCTGCACCCGGTGCACGTGGGATGCGAACGAGGCCACGATCACCCGCTGCGGCGCGGAGCGGACGTGCGCGTCCAGCACCGGGCCGAGTTCCGACTCGGAGGCCACGAACCCGGGGACCTCGGCGTTGGTCGAGTCGATCAGGAGCAGGTCCACCCCGGTGTCGCCGAGCCGCGCGAAGCCGCCCAGGTCGGTCAGCCGGCCGTCCAGCGGAAGTTGGTCCAGCTTGATGTCGCCGGTGTGCAGCACGGTGCCGGCGCCGGTGGTGATGGCCACCGCGACGGCGTCCGGGATGGAGTGGTTGGCCGCGAAGAACTCCAGGTGGAACGGTCCCACCGTGTGTTGCTGGCCCTCGGCGATGATGTTCAGCAGCGGGTTGATCCGGTGCTCCCGGCACTTGGCCGACACCAGCGCCAGCGAGAACCGCGTCCCGTACAGCGGAATGTCCGGGCGCAGCCGCAACAGGAACGGCAGCGCGCCGATGTGATCCTCGTGGCCGTGGGTGACGACGATCGCGTCGATCTCGTCCACCCGGTCCTCCACCAGCCGAAGGTCGGGCAGGATCAGGTCGACCCCGGGCTGCGCATCCTCCGGGAAGAGCACGCCGCAATCGACGATCAGCAGCCGGCCACGGTATTCGAAGACCGTCATGTTGCGGCCGATCTCCCCGATGCCGCCGAGCGCGACCATGCGCAGCGCCGCCGCGGTCAACGGCGGGGCCGCGGTCGGAACCGGACGTCCGCCGCGTCGCTCGTGCCCGCCGTGCCCCCCCGCCGTCGCGGACCCGGCCGGCCCCTCCTCCGCGGCGGGCGGCGTCACCTCGTCACTCCCCCGCGCTCGCCGCGCAGGATCGCCTCGAGCGGCGCCAGTTCGGCAAGGTCCGCCTCGATCTGCGAGACCTGCTCGACGGTGGCAGGAATCTGCGGCAGCCGGGGAGGGCCGGCGTCGAACCCGGCCAATGCCAGCGCCGTCTTGGCGAACACCAGGCCGGCGCCGCCACCGGTGCGGGACATTGCGCGGTGCACCGGCATCAGGGCGAGGTGGATGGCGCGTGCGGTGGCGTAGTCGCCGGCCAGCGCCGCGTCCACCATCGCTCGCACGTGCGGCCCGGCGACGTGGGCGATGATGCTGACGATGCCCACCGCGCCGACCGACATCCAGGGGAGGGTCAGCGGGTCGTCCCCGGAGTAGTAGGCGAGGTCGGAACCTGCGATGACGACCGAGCCCGCCTGCAGATCGCCCTTGGCGTCCTTGACCGCCGTGATGCGCGGGTGGCGGGCCAGTTCGATCAACGTGACGGGCTCGATGGCGACGACCGCGCGGGGCGGGATGTCGTAGAGCATCACCGGCAGCCCGGTCGCGTCGGCGACGGCCGCGAAGTGTGCGAGCAGCCCGGCCTGTTGCGGGCGGGAGTAGTACGGGGTGACGACGAGCGCCCCGTGCGCCCCGGCCTTCTCGGCCTGCCGGGCCAACTCGATGGAATGCGCCGTGTCGTAGGTGCCGACGCCGGCCACGATGGTGGCCCGGCCGCCGACCGCCTCGACGGTCGCCCGGACGATCGCCTGCTTCTCGGCGTCGGTGGTGGTGGGCGACTCGCCGGTGGTCCCGTTGACCACCAGCCCGTCGTTGCCGTCGTCGACCAGTCGCTCGGCCAGTGCGCCGACCGCCGCGAGGTTGAGCTCGCCGGATCGGGTGAACGGCGTGATCATGGCCGTCAGCGATGTCCCGAACGGCCGGCCGGGCCGCCCGGTGGGACCGGCGACAAGTTGCGTCATCGACCCGTCAGCACCTTCCTCTTCATCGCACCTCCGGCGGACCTCCGCGCCGGCCCGTCGGCGCCCATCCACCGGGCACACCAACGCTACCGGGCGGGCGCGGCGAGTGGCGAGCAGGCACCCCGGGGAGAGAGCGGCACATGCCTCGGGTGCGCCGGGTTTCCGCGCAGCGTGCGGTGGCATCAGCACCACTTGCATGACGCCAGGTTTGACGTCATAATGGCGTCATGGACCTGACCCCGTACACCCAGAACCTTCGCGACGACATGCTCGCCTCCGCGTCCGTCGGCGATGAACCGACGCGGCGCGCCGCCGCCCTGCTGGCGACGGCGATCGAACCCGCCGCCCGGCTGGCCATCATGAATGCGCTGTCCGATGCGGCGGCGGAGATCACCAGCCTGCTGGAGGGGATCACCGTCGACCTGCGGTTGGACGGGCGGGAACTGCGCGTCTCGGTGACGCGCCACGAATCCGTCGAGAACGACGGGGCCGGCTGGGACCGGGGCACCGCGCACGACGAGCGGCACGGCGGCCTGGAAGACGACCTCGGCCGGGCCGTCCGCGACGCCGGGAACGAACTCTCCCGCACCACGCTGCGCCTGGTCAACGAGCTCAAGGCGCAGGCCGAGCACGCGGCGACCGCGCAGGGTGTGTCGCTCAACACCTACATCCAGCGGGCCGTGTCGGATGCGGTGCGGTCCTCGGTCGATCGCGGTCGAGGCCGCCGCCGCGGCCCGCACACCGTCAGTGGCTTCGTGCAGGGCTGAGCCCCGAGCCGAGCATCCCGAGCACCCCGAGCCGACTCACAGAAAGCAGCGCCATGCACACCTTCGAGACCGAAGGACCGGTTTCGCTCCAGATCCGCAACGCCTCCGGGGAGATCCGGGTGGAGCTCACCGACACCACGACGACCACCGTGGACGTGAGCCTGGTGACGGCCCACCCGTTGGGGCTGCTCGACGACATCGTCCGGGCGCTCCGCCGCCCGGACGAGCACGCAGAGCGACAACCGATTTGGTGGCAGCCGCCGACCGGCCGGGAGGCCGACGCGGTGCTCGCGCAGGTCCGGGTGGAGTTCTCCCGGAGCGGCGGCACGCTCGTCGTCGACACCGATCCGGCGTCCCGCGGCTGGCGGACAGCCTTCAACTTGCACGTCACCGCCCCGTCGAACTCGTCGCTGCGCGCCGCCTCGCAATCCGCGGGCATCCGAGTCTCCGGCACCGCCGAGTCGCTCGACGCCCGCACGGCGTCCGGGGATGTCCACGCCGACGACATCGCCGGCGACGCGCGGGTGGCCACCGCATCCGGCGGCATCCGGCTGCACAGCGCCGGCGGGGAGCTTTCCTGCCGGTCCGCCTCCGGGGACATCCAGGCCGGTAGCGTTGCCGGCCGGGCCTCGTTGCAGACCACGTCCGGCGACGTGCGGCTCGCCACTGCGGGCGGCGACGTCGAGGCGCGGACGGTTTCCGGCGACGTCTACCTCGCGGACCTGGCGACCGGGCTGGTGCACGTCACCGCGGTGTCCGGCGACGTGGAGATCGGCCTGCGCCCGGGGACGTCCGCGGCGGTGAACCTCAGCACGCTCAGTGGCACGACCCGCAGCGACCTCGAGGTCGCCGACGAACCGGCCGTGCCGGACGGCGACGGCGGGTCGGCTCGCCCGGGAGTGGACATCCAGGTGCGCACGACCTCGGGCGATATCCGGCTCCGGCGCGCAGCGACCGCCTGACCCGGGCCGGCCCGATCAGGCGGCCGGGCGACCGATCCTGACCCGCCACACCTCGGGACCCTGTTCGAGGTACTCCCAGGAGAACTGGCCGGTGTGCTCGGCCTCGAACTGGTAGTACAACGGCTTCGGGTCGTGGTCGTTGACCAGGATGAACGCCGAACCCGGGGCAAGGGCCTGGTAGGTCTCGAAGATCAACGTGTGCCGGCGTGCGGGGGGCTCGGAACGCACGTCCAGGTCTTGGTCGGTCTGGGGGCTGCTCACGCTATGTCCTTCCGTTCGGCGGGGTCGTCCTGGCCGCCCCGGTCGGTCTCGTCACCGTCGTACTTGTCACCGTCGGATGCGCCGTCGTCCTCGTCGGGCAGCCGCGCCAGGTAGTGCATGGTTCCGTTGATCCGCTCGGCCTGCCTCGGCCATTCGTCGCGCAGTACCCACCAGGCCTGGGCGGCGAGCCGGCTGGCGGCAACCGGACGGCCGGCCGCTCCGAGCCCGCGCAGCGCCTTGACCAGCACGCCGCTCAGTTCGGTCAGGGTGCGCGCCGAGGAGTTATCGCCGGGAGGTGATGACGGCCCGGCGGAGCCGGGAGGTGATGACGGCCCGGCGGAGCCGGGCGGTGATGTCGGCCCGGCGGAGCCGGGCGGTGATGTCGGCCCGGCGGAGCCGGGCGCTTCGGTTCTCGTCACCGGATCCAACCCAATTGCCGCTTGGCCTCGTCGCTCATCAACTCCGGCCCCCAGGCCGGATCCCACACGATGGTCACCTCGATCTCGCCGACACCCGGGGTGCCCCACAGCGCCCGGCGAATCTCGTCTTCGATGTATCCGGCGAGCGGGCAGCCGGGCGTGGTAAGGGTCAGGTCGATGACGACGTTGCCCTGGTCGATGCGCAGCCCGTACAGCAGGCCCAGATCGACGATGTTGACGCCGATCTCGGGATCGATGACCTGGTAGAGCAGATCCGCGACGGTGGATCTGCCGATCTGTCCGGCCAGCCAGTCCAACGGGTTGCCACCGGCGGCATGGGCAGCCTCCGCCTCGGCCAGCGTGTCGGTGGGGGTGATGATCGCGCGCGCCATAGGACCTAGGGTAGGCACCGGGGGAATAAACACAAGTGCGGTGTGATTATTAACCGACCGCGGCGGCCAATTCCCCGGCTAGGTTGCCGCGGGGGGCGATCACGATGTCGGCCAGCCCGAGCCAGCCGGCCATCCGGGCGAGCTGCCGGGCCGCGGCGGCGGCGACCGCCGCCGGGTCCGACCCTGGTTCGCACCAGGCCGCCCGCACCAGCAGGCGCGCACCGGCCCGGTCGGCCTTGAGGTCGAACCGGCCGGCGATCTGTTCGCCCAGCAGGAGCAGGAACACGTAGTAGCCGTACACGCGGCGCGGCGCCGGCGTGTAGATCTCGATGCGGTAATGCACCCCCCACAGCCGTTCGGTGCGGTCGCGCTCCCAGATCAGCGGATCGAACGGGCACAGCAGGGCTTCGCCGGACACCCGGCGCGGGATGCGCGCGTCGCGGTGAAGGAACGCGGGCCTGCTCCAGCCGCGCACCGTCACCGGTGTCACGGCGCCCACTTCGGTCAACTCGCGCAGGGCGGCGGCGGTGTCGGCGACCGGCAGCCGGTAGTAGTCCGCCAGGTCGCGGACGGTTCCGATGCCGTGGTGGCGCGCCGCCCGCTCGACCAGCGTCCGCTTGGCCGCTGCCTCCGGCGGTGTGGGCAGGTTGCGGACCTGCGGCGGAACGATCCGCTCCATCAGGTCGTAGCTGCGCTCGAATCCGCGGCGGTGGGCGGTGCCGAGCACGCCGTCGGCGAACAGCATCTCGCAGGCCCGCTTGGTGTGCGACCACTCCCACCAGCCGGCCTTGCGCCTTCCAGGCGCGACCAGCACCTTTTCGACCTGGCCGGCGGAGCACGGTCCGCGCTCGCGGATCACCGCGAGCACGTCGTCGGCGAGCGCGGCATGGGTGTCCAGCCAAGGGATCTCGCCGCGCCTGCGGCGCCAGCGCAATAGCGGCTCCATCGTCATCGGCACGAACGAGGCGACGTGCGCCCACGTTTCCAGGAGCATCCGGTCGCCGGGTCGGACGGGCCACGCGGCGGAATCGACCAGCGCCATCGGATAGGGCCCGAGCCGTGCGAAGACCGGCAAGTAGTGGGCGCGGGCCAGCACGTTGACCGAATCGATCTGCAGCAGACCGATAGCATCGAGGAGGCGGCGCAGGTGCCCGCGGTTGGCGGCGGCACCCGGCGGTCGCGGCGGGTCGGCCAGTTGCTGTGCGGCAATCGCTATCCGCCGTGCCTGTCCGGCCGTGAGGGTTCGGGACGGCACGGAGTGCGGTCCGCCGGGCGAGGTCACCCTGGCATCGTGGCACGGGGCGGGCCGGTGTGCGGTCGAGGCCGGGGATGCGGCGGGGTCGGGCGGCGAGTTGAGCGGTGGGAGCATGGCGAGATCGCGGGTGCGGCGGGCGCTGCCGGATGATGCGGCGCTGCTCGCCGCCATCGAGCGGTCGTGGTGGCGGGAGGCGTACGCGGACCTGTTGCCGGCGAACGTGCTGAACATGGAACCCGGGCAGTTGGGGGACGCATGGGCGGCGCAACTGGCGGGCGCCACCGGGCTAATCGCCGAGGAGAGCACCCACCCGGTCGGGTTCGCCCTGGTCGACAACCGGCTGTCGGATGATCTGGTCGGGCGCATCGAGGTGCTCGGCGTGCTTCCCCGATGGGGCCGGCGCGGACACGGCGGCCGACTGCTGACCGCGGCCGCGGAATTGCTGCGGAGCGCAGGTGCCGAGCGGGGCGCGTGGTGGGCGGTCGAGTCCGACCCGTCGGTCGCGGCATTCCTCGCCGGGGTCGGGTGGGGGCAGACCGGCCAGCGCCGCGTTCTGGACACCGGGGAGGGGCGCCTCGCGGAGATCGAGTACGGCGGCGACCTGGCCATCGGGCCTTCCGAGGCGGATTAGCCCTGGATCAGCCCTGCGTTGGCCGGGATTGGCCGGCGTGTGCCCTGGCTTGGCCCCGGGGGCCGGCCGCACCTCATGCCCCGTCGAGCAGCGCCTCCAGGCCGACCGTGAGCCCCGGGCGTGATCCTGCCGCCCGGACGGCGGCCAGCAGGCCGGGCATGAACGAGGACCGGCTGGTCGAGTCGTGGCGGATGCACAGGGTCTCGCCGTCGTTTCCCAGCAGCACTTCGAGGTGGGCGACCAGGCCGGGAAGCCGGACCGAATGCACGTGGACGCCGTCCACGACGGCGCCCCGCGCGCCGGGCTGCGCCGCCGTGGTGGCGTCCGGGGCGGCCCGACGCCCGGCGGCGTCACGACCCTTGAAGACGGCCTGCGCGGCGGCCACCGCGGTCCCGGACGGCGCGTCCACCTTGCCGGCGTGATGCAGTTCGATGACCTCCGCCGCCTCGAAGAACCGCGCCGCCTCCCGCGCGTACCGGATCGCCAGCACCGCACCGATCGCGAAGTTCGGGACCACCATCACGCTCAGCCCGGACCTGTTCTCCAGCCAGCGGGCAACCGCCTCCAGGCGATCGTTCGTCATCCCCGTTGTGCCTACGACACAATGGATCTCGTGATCGATCGCGAACCGGATGTGATCCATGACGGCATCCGGGTGGGTGAAGTCGACGACCACGTCGCTGCCGGCGTCGGCGAGCGGGAACAACCATTCCCGGCCGCTCACGGCACCGACCAGGTCCAGGTCGGGCGCGGCGTCGATGGCCTGGCACGCCAGCGAGCCCATCCGGCCGTTGGCGCCGATCACGCCCACCCGGCGCGATTGACCCGTCATCGCCCGTCCTTCCGCCCTCGCGACGCCCGCGGCCTGCTGCCCCGCGCCGCCCGTCCGCCGATGGCGGCGCCCGGCAACGGCCGGCCAGCCGGCCGCCCGGCCATCGCGACGACCGCCGGCGGCACCTCCCTGCGGTGAGCGTACGGTCCCACGACCGCGACCGACAGCGGGCGGCCGAGCAGCCCGGCCGCCAGCGCCGCCACCTCCTCGCCGGTGACCGCGCGGATCGCGGAAAGCTCGTCATCCAGGGAGAGGTACCGCGGCCGCATCAGCAGGCGCCTGCCGATGCGGCTCATCCGCGACTCGGTGTCCTCCAGCGCCAGCACCATGGACCCGCAGATCTGCCCCTGGGCGAGCGCGATCTCCTGGCTCGTCAGTCCGCGCTCGGCGGTCGCGGCCAGCTCGCCGCCGATCAACTCGGCCACCGTGCCCAGGTTCGCGGGATGGCAGCCGGCATAGACCGAGAACGACCCGGCGCCGGCATACGCGGACGTCGCCGTGTAACAGGAGTACGCGAGCCCGTGCTCCTCGCGGATGAGCCGGAACAGCTTCGAGCTCATCCCGCCGCCCAGGGCGGCGGAGAGCACCGCCAACGCGAACCGGTCCGGGTGATCGCGGGGCAGCGCGGGGACTCCGACGCAGAGGTGCGCCTGCTCGATCTCGCGCCGCAACACCGCGATCCCGGGGCCGTTCTCGTCGAGTCCGGGCCGCCACCGCGGCGGCGCCGGCGGCGCGCCGGGCCGCAACCGCCCGGCGAACCCATCGCGGACCCAGCGCACCACGTCGGCGTGCGCGACCCCGCCGGCCGCGGCGACGACCATCTTCGCCGGGTCGTAGCGGCGCCGATAGTAGCCGCCGATCTGGACACGGGACATCTGCTCGATGGTGGTCTCGGTTCCGATCACCGGTTCGGCGACCGGGTGACCGGCGAACACCTGCGCCGCGAAGGCGTCGGCCAGGCTGTCCTCCGGGTCGTCCTGCCGCATGGCGATCTCTTCCAGGATGACCGAGCGTTCCGTCTCGACATCGGCCGAGGAGATCCGCGCGTGCAGCACCACGTCGCAGAGCAGATCGACCGCGAGGGCCGCGTCATCGGCGAGCACATGCGCGTAGAAGCACGTGTACTCGTGAGCGGTGAAGGCGTTGAGCTCCCCGCCGACCGCTTCCAGCGCGGTGGAAATCTCGGATCCGGAACGGCGGGTGGTGCCCTTGAACAGCAGGTGCTCGAGGAAGTGCGACGCGCCGGCCAGGCGCGGCGTCTCGTCCGCGGAGCCCACGCCGACCCAGATGCCCACGGAGACGCTGCGAGCCTGCGGCACCGTCTCGGTGATCACCCGCAGGCCGCCCGGCAGCACCGACACCGCCACCGCCGAGTCTCCGCGGCCTCGCTCCAGGATGCTCGCACGCGGCAGCCGGGGTGTCATCGGTCGGTGTCGCCCGTTCGCCGTCAGTTCTGCGGCGCGGTCGCGGGCTCGGCGGCCTGCACCGGCACCAGCGAGATCTTGCCGCGCCCGTCGATGTCGGCGATCTCCACCTGCAGCTTGTCGCCCACGTTGACCACGTCCTCGACCCGGCCGACCCGTTTGCCGCCGCCCAGCTTGGAGATGTGCACCAGGCCGTCCCGGCCCGGCAGCAACGAGACGAACGCGCCGAACGCGGTGGTCTTCACGACGGTCCCTAGGAACCGCTCCCCCACCTTGGGCAACTGCGGATTCGCGATCGCGTTGATCTTGTCGATCGCGGCCTGCGCCGCGACCCCGTCGGTCGCCGAGACGAAGATCGTGCCGTCGTCCTCGATCGCGATCTCCGCGCCGGTCTCGTCGGTGATCGAGTTGATCATCTTGCCCTTGGGGCCGATCACCTCGCCGATCTTGTCCACCGGGACCTTGATCGTGGTGATCCGCGGCGCATACGGGCTCATCTCGTCGGGCGCGTCGATGGCCTGCGCCATCACCGACAGGATCGTCAGGCGCGCGTCCTTGGCCTGGGTCAGCGCGGCCGCCAGCACCTCCGACGGGATGCCGTCCAGCTTCGTGTCCAACTGCAGGGCGGTGACGAAGTCCGCGGTGCCGGCGACCTTGAAGTCCATGTCGCCGTAAGCATCCTCGGCGCCGAGGATGTCGGTGAGGGCCACGTACTGGGTCTGCGGGCCGTCGGACGTGTCCACGGTGTCGGAGACCAGGCCCATGGCGATGCCGGCGACGGGGGCCTTCAGCGGCACCCCGGCGTTGTACAGGCTCATGGTGGAGGCGCACACCGACCCCATCGAGGTCGAGCCGTTGGAGCCGAGCGCCTCGGAGACCTGCCGGATGGCGTAGGGGAATTCCTCCCGCGACGGCAACACCGGGACCAGCGCCCGCTCGGCCAGCGCGCCGTGCCCGATCTCGCGCCGCTTGGGCGATCCCACCCGGCCGGTCTCGCCGGTGGAGTACGGCGGGAAGTTGTAGTTGTGCATGTAGCGCTTGCGGGTGACCGGCGCGAGGGTGTCGAGTTGCTGCTCCATGCGCAGCATGTTGAGCGTCGTCACCCCGAGGATCTGCGTCTCCCCGCGCTCGAACAGCGCCGACCCGTGCACTCGCGGCAGGTAGCCCACTTCGGCTGCCAGCGTGCGGATGTCGGTCAGCCCACGACCGTCGATGCGGACCTTGTCGCGCAGGACGCGTTGGCGGACGACCTTCTTCGTCACGGCGCGAAACGCGCCGGCGATCTCGGATTCGCGCCCCGCGAACTGCTCGCCCAGCGCGGCCAGTACCTCGGCCTTGACCTCGTCGGTGGCCTGATCGCGCTCCTGCTTGCCGGCGATCTGCATGGCAGCCGCGAGCTTGTCGGCGATCGCCGCGGACACCGCTTCGTACACATCCGGCTGGTACGCGGGGAAGGTGGGGAACTCCCCGGTCGGCTTCGCGGCCGCGGCGGCCAACTCGGCCTGCGCCTCGCAGAGCACCCGCAGGAACGGCTTCGCCGCTTCCAGGCCCTGCGCGACGACCTCCTCGGTCGGCGCGGTCGCGCCGCCGGCGACCAGCTCAACGGTGTGCTCGGTCGCTTCGGCCTCCACCATCATGATCGCGACGTCCGCGGTATCGCCGTCACCCACGATGCGGCCGGCCACCACCATGTCGAAGACGCTGCGAGCGAGTTGCGCATACGTCGGGAAGGCGACCCATTGGGCCGGCCCGTCGTCGCAGATCAGCGCGATCCGGGTGCCGCCGATCGGGCCGGAGAACGGCAGGCCCGCCAGTTGGGTGGACGCCGACGCGGCGTTGATGGCCAGCACGTCGTAGGTGTCGTCGGGGTCCACCGACATGACGGTGATCACGACCTGCACCTCGTTGCGCAGCCCGTCCACGAACGTCGGCCGTAGCGGGCGGTCGATGAGCCGGCACGTCAGGATGGCCGCCTCGCTGGGCCGGCCCTCGCGGCGGAAGAACGAGCCGGGGATGCGACCCGCGGCGTACATCCGCTCCTCCACGTCGACGGTCAGCGGGAAGAAGTCGAACTGCTCCTTGGGGTGCTTGCTGGCGGTGGTCGCCGACAGCACCATGGTGTCCTCGTCGAGGTAGGCGGCGACGGCGCCGGCCGCCTGCTGGGCCAGCCGGCCGGCCTCGAAGCGGACGGTGCGCGTGCCGAAGCGGCCGTTGTCGATGACGGCGGTCGCGTGGGTTGCGGTCGGGTCGGACATGTGTCTCCTTTGCTTGACTTGCCTGGAGCCACGGTCTCGTCCGGGTCTGCGGGTGCGATGCCGGCCATCGATCGAAGCCGCCGGAGCGGAGCGCTCATGGGCGCGGACGTTCCGGTGGCCACTACCGAGGACCGGCTGTGATCTCTCGATCCGTCAGCGTCCGGGCTCGTGGCTGTTTCTTGGGCTTTCTTGGGCTGTAAGGCCGATGACTTGCGTCATGGCTCCGGCCTATCAATTCCCGCATGAATTGCCGTATGAAGTTGTTCGTTCCATTCTCGCTCGTCCGGTGGTCGTGCCGCGGCACGGCGCGGGACCGTGACCCTGCTGGGCCCCGGCGCCGCAGGGCCGCGCGGCGACGCGGCGAGCGGGCCGGCCGGGCGTTATCGGCGCAGACCGAGCCGGTCGATGAGCGAGCGGTAACGGCTGATGTCCACCTGCTGCAGGTAGCGCAGCAGCCGGCGCCGCCGGCCCACGAGGCCCATCAGGCCCCGCCGGGTGTGGTGGTCGTGCTTGTGCTCCTTGAGGTGTTCGGTCAGCGCCGAGATGCGCCGGGTGAGCATCGCGACCTGCGCCTCGGGGGAACCGGTGTCGGTGTCGTGCAGGCCGTACTCGGCCAGGATCGACTTCTTCTCCTCGGTGGTCAACGCCACGGGAGTGCTCCTTCTTGCTATTACGGTCCGTGCGCTGCCCGCACCGGGTGGTTCGCCGGGGGGATGCCGGTGCCGGCCGCCACGGACTGAGGCCGGACCCAACGGGTCAGCCTACCAGCACCGATCCGCACACCGCCGCCTCGTGACGCGGCGCGGGCGGGCGGCGCCGGCGATCAAACGCCGGTCAGCCCGTCGAGTATCTCCCGCGTCCGCTCCACGTCGCGGTCGATCTGCGCGATCAGCGCCGCGGCGGAGTCGAACCGCTCGGTGTCGCGCAGCCGGGCGATGAACTCCAACGCGATCCGGCGACCGTAGAAGTTGCCGCGCTCGTCGAGCACGAAGGCCTCGACCGTGCGCACCTGGCCGGAGAAGGTCGGATTGGAGCCGATGGAGATTGCGGCCGGTGAGCGGTTCTCGCCGAGCAGGAAGAACCCGGCGTAGATGCCGTCGGCGGGGACCGCGGTATGCGGCAACACGTCCAGATTCGCTGTGGGATAACCAAGTTCGGAACCACCGCGACCCTCCCCGTGCACCACGAAGCCCTCGATGCGGTGCGGCCGGCCCAGCGCGTCGGCGGCCGCGGCCACGTCGCCGGCGGCGACGCAGGACCGGACGTAGGTGGAGCTGACCGCAAGCGAGTCGTCGGTGACGATGCCGATGCCGGTGGCGGTGAAGCCGAAGCGCCGGCCCAGTTCGGCCAGCAGCCGCACGGTGCCGGCCGCCTTGTGCCCGAACCGGAAGTTCTCGCCCACCACCACGGCGGCGGCGTGCAGCGTGTTGACGATCACGTCGTGGATGAAGGACTCCGCCTCGATCGCCGCGACTGCGGCGGTGAACGGCAGCACCAGGAAGACGTCGGCGCCCAACCCGGCGACGAGTTCGGCGCGGCGTGGCAACGGGGTCAACAGGCCCGGGTAGTTGCCCGGCCGCACCACCTCGGCGGGATGCGGGTCGAAGGTCATCACCACCACCGGCAGGCCCAGTTCGGCGCCGCGATCGACCGCCGCCCGGATCAGCGACTGGTGGCCGCGGTGCACACCGTCGAACACCCCGATGGTCAGGACGCACCGGCCCCAGCCCGGCGGCACCTGGTCCAGCCCTCGCCAGCGTTGCACCCCTGCTCCTCCTCGTACCGGCCCCCAGCGTGTCACGGCGGCGGCGCCTCTCATCCGGCGGCTTGCCACACCAGGACGGGGCGGGCCACGCCGTCCCGTTCGCGCAGCAGCGCCACCAGTTCGCCGTCCGGACCGAAGGCGGCGCACACGCCGCCGATACCGGCCGGCGGCAATGCGCGACCGTGGCCCACGTCGATCGCCTGGGCGGCGCCCAGCTCGCGGGCCGGGAACGCCCGCCGGGCGGCCGCCCGCGGCGCCAGGACGGCGGCGGTCACCGCGGTGCGCAGCGCATCGGTGATCTCCGGCCGGGTGCCGCCCGCCGCGGCGCCATCCGGGTATACCTCGACCGCCTCCGCGACCTGGAACGGACCGACCGCGACGCGCCGCAGGGCCGTCAGGTGGCCCCCCACGCCGAGCGCGGCGCCGAGGTCGCGGGCCAGCGCGCGGATGTACGTGCCGGTGCTGCAATCGACGATCACGTCGACGTCCAGCAGGCCGCCCTGGCGGCGGGCCGGCGCGGTGGGCGCAAACCTGGTCACGCGCACCGGGCGGGGCGGTAGCACGACGTCCTCGCCGGCCCGGACCCGGGCATAGGCGCGGCGACCCGCCACCTTGACCGCGGATACCGCGCTCGGCACCTGCTGCAGATCCCCGGTGAGCCGCGCCATGGCGGCGGCGAGTTGCGCCTCATCGATCCCCTCGGCGTCGGCGCCGCCGGTCCGCTCGCCCTGCGCATCATCGGTCAGGGTGCCGGCGCCCAGCCGGATCGTGGCGGTGTAGCTCTTGGTGGCGAGCGCCAGATGCCCGAGCAGCCGGGTCGCGCGGCCGAGCGCGATCACCAGCAGGCCGGTCGCCATCGGGTCGAGGGTTCCGGCGTGGCCCACCCGCCGCAGTCCCATGATCGCGCGCACCCGCCCGACCACGTCGTGCGACGTCGGGCCCGCGGGTTTGTCGACCAGCAGTAGGCCCTGCGGCACCGGATCCTGCGCCGTCGTCACGTCGCACCCGTGCCGTCGCCCGCGACCGTGTCCGGCCCCGCCGGCCGCGTATCGGCCGGGGGTTCGTCACCCTCGCGCAGGGGATTGTCCCCCGCCGACCGTTCGGCCCGCGCACGCTCCGCCTCGCGCGCCAGCAGCACCGCATCCACCAGTTCCCACCGGTGCGCCGTGATCCTCACCGGGACATCCTCCCCGCGCGCGGAGGCCAGCAGCACCGCCGCGCGGGTGCGCAGCCACCAGGTCAGCATCCGGGTCAGACCGAATGCGGTGATCACCGCCACGGCGACGAAGGCCCACCGGAACGCCGCCAGCGATCGGTGCGACGGGTCGGCGTCCACCAGGTCGATGATCTGGCCCACCACGTACACACCGATCACCGAACCACAGAATCCTCCGACGTTGACCAGCCCGGTCGCGGTGGATATCCGATTGCGCGGGTTGTAGTCCCGCGCCAGGTAGAAGCCCACCGAACTCGTCGGGCCGCCGACGGCCAGGATCGCGACCACGGCGACGACGACGGCCTCGGGCGGTCGCCCGCCCGGCCAGCCGATCAGCGCGATCCAGCCGAGCAGGCACGCCACCACCACCAGGATCGCGATGGGCGTCCGGGCGGCGGGGGCCTGCGTCACGGCGAACCCGATGACGAGGTTCGCGACGATCCCCACCAGCACCAGCAGCAGCAACAGGGCGGATGCGGTGGACGGTGGATATCCCAATCCCTCGACCAGGTACGGGAAACCCCACAGCACCCCGAAGACCATCGGGCCGGTCATCCCGGTGAAGTGCACCCAGAAGCCCAGCCGGCCGGCCGGGAGCCGCCAGGCGCGCCGGACCTCCGCCCAGACCTTGTGCCCCGCAATCGGACCGGCGGCGGCCGGCGCGGCAGCACCCCGCAGGGGCGCCCGGACGGCCGGACGCAGCAGCAGCAAGGCGTACACCAGGGACACCGACCCGGCCACGGCGAACGTCGCCGTCCAGCCGAACCGCTGCAGGAACACCGTCAGCGGCAACGTGGCGACGAGGTTCCCGACCGATCCGAGCAGCCCGGTCAGCGACGTGAGCACCGCGTACCGACGCGCCGGGAACCAGCCCGCCACCAGGCGCAGCACCGACACGTAGGTGGCCGCGTCACCGCACCCCAACAACCCCCTCGCCAGCAGCGCCTGCGGATAGGTGTGCGCGAAGGCGAACGCGAGTTGCGCCGCGCCCATGGTCGTGGTGGCCGCCAGCAGCATGCGCCGCGGCCCGAACCGGTCCACCATGATCCCGGTGGGCACCTGCATGGCGGCGTAGATGCCCAGTTGCAGCATGACGAACGTGCCCAGCTGCGCCGCGTTCAACGAAAAACGTTGCGCGGCGAGCGGTCCCGCCACACCGAGGGAGGTGCGATGAAAGACCGCGAGCGCGTACACGCCGGCTCCGATGCCCCAGACGACCCAGCCGAAGCGTCCGCGCGGGGCTGCCGGCCACCACCGGCCGGCGCGTCGCCTGGCGGGTGCCGACGAGGGGGCGGGGTGCGGGTCTGGGTCGGCGGCGGTCACGGACGCTGATCACGTTCCTGTTGGGCGAAGGGGGTCGGAGGGTGGCTGGACGGTCCGCTGCGGGCGGTCGCCGCTTCAGCAGTTGCCGGCTCAGTAGTTGCCGGTTCAGTTGCCGGTTCAGTTGCCGGTTCAGCCGTCGCCGACCGGCAGCGCGCTTCCTACGGCGCTGCCCCGGCCGGGCGCCTGCGCGACGCTCGTCGCGAGCGCGTCCCGCAGGCGACGGATCGCCGAGCGGTAATCGCCGCGGTGATGGAATCCGGCCGCCCACCAGTGCCCGCCGCCGCCCAGCGTCCTGGCGACGGCGGCGACGTCCAGCGCTCCCCCGCTGCGCAGCGAGACCTGCCAGGAGGCCGCGTCCACCTGCTTCGCGACCGCCGTCACCCCCGCGCCCGCGGTGGTGCGGATGATGTCGATGACGGAATCAACCTCTTCGGACCGTAGCCCGGCGGCGTCGCGCAGGGTGACGCTGGCGTGCACCAGGGCCTCGTCACCGGCCGCTCCCGTTATCCGCTCCGCGCGGCCGAGCACTGCCGCGAGCATCGGCAGGTAGCCGAACGGGTGCTCGTCGGTGATCGGGCGCAGCAGCTCGGCGGGCCGGGCACCGGCGTGGACCAGCCGTGCCGCCAACTGGTGGGTGGCCGCGGTGGCGTTCCGGAAGGACAGCGTGTCGGTGGCCAGCCCGGCGTACAGGCAGGCGGCGATCTCCGGGTCGATCGTCACCCGCATGTCGTCGAGCAGTCGCGCGACGAGCACGCAGGTCGCCTCGGCCAGCGGATCGACCAGGTGGTGGTCGCCGAAGCGGGTGTTCGTGCCGTGATGGTCCACCACGAGGACCTGGTCGGCCGCGAACAGCAGCGCGGCCAGCGCCCCCAGGCGTTCGGCGGCGGCCACGTCCAACGTCACCACCAGACCCGGCCGATCGGGGAGTCGCTCCGGGCGGGTGATCAGGTGCGCGCCGGGCAGGCCCGCCAGCGACTCCGGCACCTCTTGCGGTTCGGCGAAGCTCACCGCGATCCTGCTGCCCCGCCGGGACAGCGCGAGCCCCAGCGCCAGCGCGCTGCCCAGCGCGTCGGCGTCCGGATTGACGTGCGCGAGCAGCACCGCGGACGGCGCCGCGGCGAGTATCCGGGCGGCGCCCGAGACCTCGTCCGGCAACGACGCCGACGGCTCGGCCGGCCCGCGACCTGCGATCACGACCCGCCCGCCGTCTGATCGCCGACGGCGCTGTCCGCCGCCGCCTGCCGCAGGTGTTGCCCACCGTCGCTGTCGAAATCGCCGGCCGCGCCGTGGACCCCGGCATGATCCGTGTCTGGGTCCGTGTCTTGGTCCGTGTCTTGGTCCGTGTCTGGGTCCGCCGCTCGCGGCAACCGGTACGGATCCGGGTCGCCCGCAAAGCTCGCATCGGCCGCCCGTCGCGCCACCGCGGCATCCGCGGCGCGCGCCGCGAGGAGCAACTCCTCGATGTGCCGCCGCTGCTCCGGCACCTGGTCCGGGAGGAAGGTCAGGGTGGGCGTGAACTTGATCCCGGTCTGCCGCCCTACGGCGGTGCGCAACACGCCGGCCGCCCTGGTCAGCGCGACGGCGGCGTCCGACAGCGACGCCTCGTCGCCGAGAACCGTGTAGTAGACGGTGGCGTCTTGCAGATCCGGTGTCACCTTCGCGGCGGTGATCGTCACCATGGCGAGCCGGGGATCCTTGACCTGATGCTGCAGCTCGGTGGCCACGATCGCAACGACACGTTTGGCGAGCCTTCGCGCCCGGGCCGGGTCGGCCATCCCTCGTCACTTCCCTTCTGCTGCTGGCACATGCGTCAGTCGTCCGGGCCGACCAGCCGGCGCCGAACGGACAGGAACTGAATCTCCGGATCGTCGGCGACCAGGCGCTCGCACTCGTCGAGCACCCGGCCGACCACCGCCGCGTCGCCGGACACCAGCGCGACACCGATCCTGGCCCTGCGGTGCAGGTCGGCATCGCCGACCTCCGCCACGCTCACCCCCCGCCTCGCGAGCCTGGCCAGCAGCGGCCGAAGGACCGCGCGCTTTCCCTTGAGCGAGGAGACGTCGCCGAGCAGCACGTCGCATTCCATCATTCCGACGAACATCGGCCTCCCCACTCGGCGGTGCCGTTCCCGAGCAGCGGCACCACCGGCCGGCGCTGCTGCCGGAGCGTCAGGTTCGGGCCTTCTCGCGGACCTCGTAGGTTTCGATCGTGTCGTCCACCTCGATGTTGTTCCAGGAACCCAGCCCGATGCCGCACTCGAAGCCCTCGCGGACCTCGGTGACGTCGTCCTTGAACCGGCGCAGCGAGTCGATGGCGAGGTTGTCGTTGATCACCACGCCGCTGCGCAGCAGCCGGGCCTTGGAATTGCGCCGGATGTCGCCGGACCGGACGATGCATCCGGCGATGTTGCCGAACTTCGAAGATCGGAACACCTCGCGGATCTCCGCGGTACCGAGGGCGACCTCCTCGAACTCCGGCTTGAGCATGCCCTTCAGCGCCGCTTCGATGTCCTCGGTCGCCTGGTAGATCACGGTGTAGTACCGGATCTCCACGCCCTCGCGGTCGGCCAGTTCCGCGACTCCGCGCACCGGTTTGACGTTGAACCCGAGCACGATCGCATCGGTGGTGGCGGCCAGGTTGATGTCGTCCTGGGTGATGCCGCCGACACCGCGATGGACCACCCGGATGGCCACCTCTTCGCCGACGTCCAGCTTCATCAGCGAGTCCTCCAGCGCCTCGACGGTGCCCGAGTTGTCACCCTTGATGATCAGGGTCAACTGGGCGATCTTGTTCTCCGCCAGCGCCTCGGTGAGCGTGTCGAGCGAGACCCGCCGCCAGTTGGCGACCTGGGCCTTGCGCGACCTCGCCTGCCGGCGCTCGGCCACCTGCCGGGCGACCCGGTCCTCCTCGACGACCAGGACGTTGTCGCCGGCGCCGGGCACCGACGTGAAGCCCAGCACCTGGACCGGTCGGGACGGCAGCGCCGATTCCACCGGATCGCCGTTCTCGTCGAGCAGTGCCCGCACCCGGCCGTAGGCGTTCCCGGCGACGATGGAATCCCCGATGTGCAAGGTGCCACGCTGCACCAGGACCGTGGCCATCGCGCCCCGGCCGCGGTCCAGGTGGGCTTCGATGGCCACTCCCTGCGCCGGCATGTCCGGGTTGGCCCGCAAGTCCAGGGCAGCGTCCGCGGTCAGCAGGACCGCCTCGAGCAGCCCGTCGATGTTGGTGCGGTTACGCGCCGAGACCTCCACGAACATGGTGTCGCCGCCGTATTCCTCGGCGATGAGCCCGTATTCCGTCAACTGCTGACGGATCTTGTCGGGGTTCGCCCCCTCCTTGTCGATCTTGTTGATCGCAACCACGATCGGGACGTCCGCGGCCTTCGCGTGGTTGATCGCCTCCACGGTCTGCGGCATGACGCCGTCGTCCGCGGCGACCACCAGCACCACGATGTCCGTCGCCGCCGATCCGCGGGCCCGCATGGCGGTGAAGGCCTCGTGGCCGGGGGTGTCGATGAACGTGATCAGCCGCTCCTGGCCCTCCAACTCGGTGGCCACCTGGTAGGCGCCGATGTGTTGGGTGATGCCTCCGGCCTCCCCCTGCGCCACCTCGGTGTGCCGGATGGCGTCGAGCAATTTCGTCTTGCCGTGGTCCACGTGGCCCATCACCGTGACGACCGGCGGACGCACCTGCAGGTCCGCCTCGTCGCCGGCATCCTCGCCGTAGGTCAGGTCGAAGGCCTCGAGCAACTCGCGGTCCTCGTCCTCGGGCGACACGATCCGCACGTCGTAGCCCATTTCGGAGCCCAGCAGTTCCAGGATGTCGTCGGAGACCGACGCGGTCGCCGTGACCATCTCGCCCAGGTGGAACAGGGCCTGCACCATCGAAGCCGGGTTGGCGTCGATCTTGTCCGCGAAGTCCGCGAGCGACGACCCGCGCGGCAGCCGTATCACCTGGCCGTTACCGCGTGGCAGCGAGACACCGCCGATGGACGGTGCCTGCATGTTGTCGAACTCCTGCCGGCGCTGCTTGCGGGACTTGCGTCCCTTGCGCGCCGGACCCCCAGCGCGGCCGAAGGCACCGGCCGCGCCACCGCGACCCCGCCCCCCGCCGGGCCGTCCGCGGTACCCGGTGCCGGCGGTGCCGCCCGCGGCGCCGGGTTGAGCCGGCCGGTAGGGCCCGCCGGTACCCGCACCGGGCCGCCCGGCACCGGGCCGCCCGCCAGGGGTGCCCGGACGGCCGGGCCGTGGGCCGCCGGCGCCGGGCACGCTGGGCCGGGGCCCACCGGCGCCGGGCGCGCCGGGGCGCGCGGTCCCGGCTCCCGGCACACCGGTCCGGGGACGCGGGGCCGGGCGGGAGCCCACCTGGTACGGGTTGTTTCCGGCCCGGGGCGGGCGCGGGACTCCGGGGACTCCACCCGCCGGGCGCGTCGGTCCGTCCGAACCCGGACGCGTCGGCGGCGCCGGACGGCTTGCGGGCTCCGTCGCAGCCGCCGCGGGACGCTGGTCGTCGGCGGGCGGTACCGTCCGCCGCTCCGCCGGCACGGCCCGCTCCGGCGACTCCGCGACCTGGTGGGCCGGTCCGTCCAGCGCCGGCTCCGACCGCTCCCGAACCGGCGGGGCCGGTTCCGGGATTGCGGCCGGCACGGGCGCAGGAGGCGCGGCATCCGCCACTGCGGTGGCCTTGGCGGATGCGGGCGCCTTGCCGTTGCCGATCTTGGTGCCGGCTACGGCGCCGTCGGACGGCGGCGACGTCTGCGCTGACGGGAAGGCGTCGCGCAACCTGCGGACGACCGGCGCCTCGATCGTCGACGACGCGGACTTGACGAACTCACCGAGTTCGTTCAGTTTGGCGATCACGTCCTTGCTGGTTTGGCCTAGCTCTTTCGCGATCGCACTGACGCGGACCTTGCCTGCCACTTGACTCCTCACGGTGAGGCCGAGCGGCGATCCGCGGGGCCTCGACTAGTTGGGTGCGCTGCTCATCGGAAAAGCTTCACAGCATGCTCACGATGGGTCGACCTCGTTTCGTTGTTCCCGGACGTCGCCGCGGCCCGCGGGCGACGCCGACCGGCCCTGCTCCGGCGCTAGGCCGAGGTGCTGTCGGACCGGCGTGACGTCGAGATCCGTCCCGGCCCGCAGGGCCCGGTCGAACGCTCGGCGTCGATGCGCGAGCGTGAGGCACCCGGCTCGCGGGTGCAGCCAGGCACCCCTTCCGAGGAGCCTGCGCCGAGGGTCGGGAACCAGCATCCCGCCGACGGCGACGACGCGCAGCATGTCGACGTCCCGGCACCGCACGCGACAACCGACGCAGGTGCGCACCGGCCCTTTCGCAGGTGCGCGCTGTGCGTCGGTCGTCGAAACGGTGACGCGGGGCGCGCGGACCAGTCTAGCGCCTATCCGCCGCCTCACCGGGGGCAACCCTTTCACCGCCCCCCGCGGACCCTGGCCCTTCGGCCGCGGGGTCGCTGCGCGCGTCCACGCCGGTGTCACTGCGCGCGTCCACGCCGGTGTCACTGCGCGCGTCCGCGGCGGCGTCGCTGCGCGCGTCCACGCCGGTGTCACTGCGCGCGTCCGCGGCGGCGTCGCTGCGCGCGTCCACGCCGGTGTCGCTGCGGATGTCCGCGGCACTGCGGGTGTCCGCGTCACTGCGGATGTCGATGCGCCACCCCGTCAGCCTCGCCGCCAACCGCGCGTTCTGCCCCTCCTTGCCGATCGCCAGGGACAGTTGATAATCCGGAACCACCACCCGGGCGGCCCTGGCCAGTTCGTCGACCACCGTCACCGATACCGCCCGGGCCGGGGACAGCGCATTGCCCACGAACGCCGCCGGGTCGTCGTCGTAGTCGATGATGTCGATCTTCTCGCCATTGAGTTCGCTCATCACCGCGCGAACCCGCGCACCCATCGGTCCGATGCACGCGCCCTTGGCGTTCACTCCGGGCGCCGTTGCCCGCACGGCGATCTTCGTCCGATGGC
Source organism: uncultured Actinomycetes bacterium (assembly GCA_964624455.1). Lineage (GTDB taxonomy): Bacteria > Actinomycetota > Actinomycetes > Mycobacteriales > Nakamurellaceae > Nakamurella. The sequence goes on from CAZUXD010000008.1 coordinate 24,270, forward strand.
CGGCCTCCCTTGCCACCGCGTTGATCTCGACGCTGCCGTCGGCGACTTCCGGAACCTCCAGCGCGAACAGCCGTCGGACCAGGTTGGGGTGGGTCCGCGACAAGGTGATCTGCGGGCCGCGCAGCCCCCGAACCACGGACACGACATAGCACCGCAACCGCTGACCGTGCAGGTATGTCTCTCCGGGCGCCTGCTCCGCGGCCGGGATCACCCCCTCCACCTCGCCGAGGCTCACCACGACAACGCCCCGCGCGTTCGCCTTGACGTCGGCGCTCACCGTTCCCGTGATGAGGTCGTGCTCCCGGCCGGCGAAGTCTCCGAAGGTTCGCTCGTTGTCGACGTCCCGTAACCGTTGCGAAATGACCTGCCGCGCCGTGGCGGCGGCGATCCGGCCGAAATCCGCCGGCGTGTCGTCCCACTCCGAGGAGATGACGCCGTCCTCGCCGATCTCCTGCGCCAGGATCCGGATCTCGCCGCTGCGCCGGTCCACCTCGGCGCGGGCCGTGGGGTGGAAGTGCTCGGTGTGCCGGTACGCCGACAACAGCGCGGTCTCCAGCGTCTGGATCAGATCCTCGAACCCGATCCCCTTTTCCCGTTCGACCAGTCGTAGTGCCGCGATGTCGACGTTCATCGCGCATCCACCCCTTCCGGCGGCGGTGGCCCGTCCGTGGCGGACGTTTCCGCGCGGGCCGTCGCGACCAGCGCCGACACTTCCGCCGACGGCTCGGAGAATTCGACTTCCACCTTGGCCCGGACGATATCCGCCAGATCGATCGTCTGCCGGGTCAATCCGTCGGCACCGGTCAACACCTCCAACCGGCGGTCCGCAAGGCGCAGGATTCGAGCGCGGAGCGGGTCGCCATGCGCGAGGGTGAGGCTCACCAGACGCCCGGTGGCCCGCCGAAAGTGCCGCGGCAGGCTCAGCGGCCGGCCGATGCCGGGGCTGGTCACCTCCAAGGTGTACGGGCGGCCGCCCAGCACATCGTCACCGCCCTCGTCAAGGGCGTCCGAGATCTCCCGGCTCACACCGGCTGCCGCATCCAGATCCACGCCGGCGTCCCGATCGATCACCACCCGCACCAACTGCCGCCGGCCGGCGTCGCGGACGGCCAGATCCTCGAGGTCGAAGCCGTTTCGACGCACCACCGCCGCGACGACGTCCGGAAGGAGACTCTCGCCATCGAGCCCCATCACCCGTCACTCCTCGCCTGTGCAGTTTTGGCCCGTGCCGTCTTGGCCCGTGCAGTCTTGACGTCTGCAGTCTTGCCGTCTGACCAAGCAGCCTATCGGCCGGCGGCGTGCGGTGCGTCATCCACCGAACCGTGGCTGACATGATGGTGCGGTGCCAGTGCCCCGCCGACCGGCTGTGACCCGCCGTGCTCTGCTGGGCGCGACCGGCGTCGCCGCACTACTCGCCGCCGCCGGGTGCAATCCGTTCGCCACCGGCGTCGCCACCCTGACGGTTACCGAGCAGGCGCCGCCACCGACCGCCCCGCTGCTCGGCCTCGTCTACAAGACCCGGCTGCACGTGCAACACCTGCAGGCCGCCATCGCCACGGACGCACGCGACAAGGCGGTGCTGACGATGCTGTTGCACGACCGGCAGGCGCACCTGGCGGCGCTGGAAGAGGAACATGCCCGCAGCATCGGCAAGGCGACCCCGACCGGGACGGCGCTGCCGACCACCGGGGTCACGGTGCCGGCGGACCCGGACGAGGTGATCGCGTTGATCAGGGGCGACGCCGGGGAGGCCCAGAACATGTTCACCGACGCCATGTCCAACGCCTCCCGCTACCGAGCCCAACTCTTCGCGTCGATCGCGGCGTGCATGGCAACGCACCGGGCGGTGCTCGGGTGAGCGGCGCGATCCGCCGGCCCAGCGCCACCGAGGCCACCACTCCCGCGGCACCAAGCCCCGACGACCAGCAGCCGGCCGGAGCGCAGACGCCCGCCACCACCACGCAGACCTCGACCGAGCCGGGCACCGGCGCACTCGGACCGGAAACCATGACGGCCCTGCAGGCCGTGATGGCCGCCGAGCACGCGGCGCTGTGGGCCTACGGGCTGGTCGCCGCCCACGATCCGGCGGTCGGCTCGGTCGTCAGCTCGATGGTCGCCAACCACCAAGACGTGCGGGACACCGCGGCGAACCTCATCGTCCAGGGCGGTGCGACGCCGGTCGGGCCGGCGCCCGCGTACACCACACCCGCACCCGTCACCGATCCGGCATCCGCGTTGACGCTGGCGCTGACCATCGAGAGCGACTGCGCGGTCGCCTGGCGGTCGGTGATCGGCCACACGGACGATTCCACCCTGCGGGGGACGGCCCTGGCGGCCCTGACCGACTGCGCGATGCGGATGGTCACCTGGCGCCAGACGGCCAAGGTCACCCCCGTCACGGTGCCGTTCCCCGGCGATCCGGAACGGAACGGCTGACCGGCGAGACGCCTAGCCGGCACACCTCGAGCCGCCCCACCGTCGGGGCGCATCACCCGGGCCGCGTCACCCGGTATCGGGGCGCATCACCCGGTTGAGCCGGCGACGATCTCCCGCAGCCGGGAGGCCGCGCCCGGCACCGGCACGTCGGCGCGGCGGCCGCTCGCCCGATCCCGGACCTCGACCACCCCGGAGGCGATGCCCCGGCCGATGACCACGATCGTCGGGACGCCGATCAACTCCGCATCCGCGAACTTCACGCCGGGCGAGGCATCCCGGTCGTCGAGCATCACCTCCACGCCCGCGGCATCAAGCTCGGCCGCCAGGTGCTCCGCCGCGGCCCCGATCTCCGCGCCCTTGCCCGCGACCACCAGGTGGACGTCGGCGGGCGCGACCTCCCGCGGCCACACCAGGCCCCTCTCGTCGCAGGTGTTCTCGGCAACCGCCGCGACGGCCCGCGAGACGCCGATGCCGTAGGAGCCCATCGTGACGGTGACCAGGCGGCCGTTCTCGTCCAGCACCGAAAACCCCAGCGCCTCGGCGTATTTGCGGCCAAGCTGGAAGATGTGGCCCACTTCGATGCCGCGGGCGGACCGCAGCGCCGAGCCGCACACCGGGCACGGGTCGCCGTCCAGGACCTCTGCCGCCTGCACGGTCCCGTCGGCGGTGAAGTCCCGGCCCGCCACCAGGTCCAGCACGTGCCGGCCGGGGTGGTCGGCGCCGGTCACCCACGCCGTGCCGTCCGCGATCCGCGGGTCGGTGACGAAACGGATGCCGGTGACGGAGTTCTCGCCGAGCGCCCCCGGGCCGACGTAGCCCTTGGCGAGCCCGGGGTACCGCGCGAAGTCCGCCTCGGAGAACGGCATCACCTCGGCCGGCGAGAGCTGCGCCTCGAGCCGCTTGAAATCGACCTCGCGGTCGCCGGGAATGCCGACGGCCAGCGGCTCGGTGGATCCGTCCGGATGGTGCAGCAGCACCAGGAGGTTCTTCAGGGTGTCGGCCGCCGTCCAGGCCCGGCCGTCACCGCGGGGATGCTTCCCGTTCAACAGGCGGACCAGGCTCTCGATGGTGGGTGTATCCGGCGTGTCCTCGATATGCGAGGGCGGGAGGCCTTCGATGTCGGTGCGGGCCGCGGGCGCGGGCACCGTCACCGCCTCCACGTTCGCCGCGTAATCGCATGCCGTGCAGCGCACGTAGGTGTCCTCGCCGACCTCCGCCTCGGCCAGGAACTCCTCCGACCTCGAGCCGCCCATGGCGCCGGCCAGCGCGGCGACGATCACGTAGGAGAACCCCAACCTGTCGAAGACCTTGACGTACGCGTCGCGGTGCCGCCGGTAGGAGCGTTCCAATCCGGCGTCGTCGAGGTCGAAGGAGTAGGAGTCCTTCATCACGAACTCGCGGCCCCGCAGGATGCCGGCGCGCGGGCGCGGCTCGTCGCGGTACTTGGTCTGGATCTGGTAGAGCGCAAGCGGGAGTTGCTTGTGGGAGGAGACGATGTCCTTCGCGAGCAGCGTGAACATCTCTTCGTGCGTCGGCCCCAGCAGGTAGTCGGCGTGCTTGCGGTCCTTGAGCCGGAAAAGCGCGTCCCCGTACTCGGTCCACCGGCCGGACACCTCGTACGGCTCGCGGGGCAGAAGCGCCGGGAAGTGCACCTCCTGGGAGACCTTGTCCATCTCCTCCCGCACGATGCGCTCGATGTTGCGATACACCCGGTACCCGAGCGGGAGCCAGGAATAAATCCCGGGGGCGGCGCGCCGGATGTACCCGGCGCGCACCAGCAGCCGGTGGCTCGGCACCTCCGCATCCGCCGGATCCTCCCGCAGCGTCCGCAGGAACAGGGTGGACAGGCGGGTGATCACCGGGGACTCCTCGCTGGGATGACGTGGTTCGCGGGCCGCCCGCCCGCGGGCGGCCCGATCAGCCTAAACGGCGGCGCCACCACCGCCTCGCGGCCCCGCGACCGCTCCACGGCGCCCCCGTCGCCCGGTAGTACGGTCGCGGCAAGGCGCGGTTCGCGGCCCGTGCCCACCCGCGACGCCGGCGCCCGCCCGCGATGAGACCCAAGGGGATGCACCATGAGCCTTGACCGACCCACCGCACCGAACCCGTACGAGTTGCTGCCGGTGGCGCCGTCATTCTCGCTCGGCAGCACCGACTTCGCCAACGGCGAGCCACTCGGCGCGGCGCACGCGTACGGCCCCGCCGATCCGGGCGGGGAGAACCGGTCGCCGGCGCTCGCCTGGTCGGGCTTCCCGGACGCAACCCGGTCGTTCGTCGTCACCTGTTTCGACCCCGACGCACCGACCCCGTCCGGTTTCTGGCACTGGGTCGCGGTGGACATCCCCGCGTCGAGTACCGCTCTGTCCACCGATGCCGGACGAGGTGACGGTTCCCTGCCGGGCGGGGCCTTCCACGTGCGCAACGACTTCGGGAACCACGCCTACGACGGCTGCGCCCCGCCGACCGGGGACGTCCCGCACCGGTACTTCTTCGTCGTGCACGCGGTGGACCTCCCAACGCTCGGGGTGGACGCATCGGCATCCCCGGCGGTCGTCTCGTTCAACCTGGCGTTCCACACCCTGGCGCGCGCGATCATGGTCGGCACCTTCGCGCACTGAGCGGCGGCAAGCAGCGCACCCGTCCCCGCCCGATCCCCGGCATAGCCTGTGGGGGTGGCGCACTACGACCTGATCATCATCGGGGCCGGCTCCGGGAACACCATCCTCGGCCCGGACCTCAAGGACTGGAACGTCGCGATCGTCGAGGAGAACCTGTTCGGCGGAACCTGCCTGAACGTCGGATGCATCCCCACCAAGATGTTCGTCTACCCGGCCGAGATCGCGGCTGGCGTCGCCGACGGCGCCCCGCTGGGCGTGCACGGAACTCTGGACCGGGTGGACTTCAAGGCCATCCGCGACCGGATCTTCGGGCGGATCGACCCCATCGCCGCCGCGGGTAAGGCCTACCGGGCGGGCGAGTCGTGTCCCAACGTGACGGTCTACACCGGAACCGGGCATTTCGTCGGACACAAGCGCCTTGCGCTGAGCCTGGCCGGCGGGCGCACCGCGGAGATCACCGCGGAGAACATCGTGCTGGCTGCCGGCTCCCGCCCGGTGATCCCGCGCACTCCGGGCCTCGGGTCCGTGCGGTACCACACATCGGACACGGTCATGCGCGTCGAGAACCTCCCGGAGCGCGTCGTCATGATCGGCGGCGGCGTCATCAACGCCGAGTTCGGGCACGTATTCGCCTCGTTCGGCAGCCGGGTCACCCAGATCGAGCGCGGCCCGGCGCTGTTGCGCGCGTTCGACGCGGACATCTCCCGCGCGTTCACCGACGCGACCGCAGCCCGCCTCGACCTCAAGCTGAACACCACCGTCACCGCCGCGCGGCCGGCGCCGGCCGGCGGCGACGGCGTCGTGCTCGACCTGGACGGTGCGGCCGGCCGCGAAACGGTCGAGGCGGACCTGCTGCTGATCGCAATCGGCCGGCGTCCGAACGGGGATCGCCTCGCCGTCACCGCGACCGGCGTCGGTCTCGACGACGCCGGTCGGGTGATCGTCGACGAGTACCAACGCACCGCGGTACCAGGCATCTGGGCGCTCGGCGACGTCAGCGGGGCGCAGCAGCTCAAGCACGTGGCCAACCACGAAGCCCGGGTGGTCGCGCACAACCTGGCGCATCCGGACGAGCTGGTCGCGGCGGATCACCGATTCGTGCCGGCCGCGGTCTTCGGCCACCCGCAGATCGCAACCGCCGGGATCACCGAACAGCAGGCGAAGGCCCGCGGCATCGACCATGTCGTCGCCCGGCGGGACTACGCCTCGGTGGCGGCGGGCTGGGCGCGGGAGGACACCACGGGCTTCTGCAAGGTCATCGCCGACCCGGCCAGCGGGCAACTGCTCGGCGTGCACATCGTCGGCCCGGAGGCCGCGACCGTGATCCAGCCGGCGCTGACCGCCATGCACTTCCGGATCCCGGCGCACCGGGCGGCGCGCGGGCAGTACTGGATCCATCCGGCCCTGCCGGAGGTGGTGGAGAACGCCATGCTGGCCCTGCCGGCCCCCACCGGGGCTGGACCGTGACGATCCCGGTCGGGCCGCGTTTTCGGCTGGCGCCCGGCGTGCTGCTGTCCGGCGGCGCGCGGTTGCCGCTCCCGCCGACCCCCGGCCCGCCGGACGACCACCGGGGCGGTGACGATGCGGCCGCCCAAGCAGGCGGCGCCGCGGCGTCGGTGACGATCGATCCGGCGTGGCTCCTCGCCCCGCTGTACGCGCGCGACGCGGCGGGGCTCGAACCGACCGGGACCGACATGCCCGGGCGACTGGATCCGCCCCCGGGAAGACCGGCCGCGCCGCCACCGGCCCACCCGTCGCCACCGCTGCTCGCCGCCGCGACCGCAGACTGGCCGGCCTGGTGGTCCCGCGCGCTGGCCGTGTCCCCCGGCGAGGCCGTGCCGGACCCCGAGGCGCTCATAGCCGGGTCGGAGCCCCTCCGGCTGCTCTGGGCCGGGCTCCGCGAGGGTTTCGCGGGCTACCTGGCCGCCATCGGCGCCGCCGGCGCGGACCACCAGCGCGCCGCGATGGCGGCCGAGCGCGCCGCGGTGGCGGGCTGGCGCACCGCGGCCGATCGCGCTCCGGGCCCGTGGACCGTGTGGATCCTGCAGATTCCCGTCATCGGCCACTACCTGCACCCGGCCGGGCCGCGGCGCATCGTGGTGTCCGCCGCGCTGCGGTCCGACGCCGAGCGCTACCCGCCGGCCCTGGCGGCCGAGCTCATCCATCACCTATGAGGCCGGCTGGTGCCCGCTACGGGATGGTCAGGACCTCCACGCCGTCGCCGGTGACCACCACGGTGTGCTCGAACTGCGCGGTCCAGGACTTGTCGCGCGTCGTCACCGTCCACTTGTCGTCCCAGATGTCCCATTCGGTGCCGCCGAGCGTGATCATTGGTTCGATGGTGAACGTCATGCCCGGTTCCAGCACCATGTCCACCGTCGGCTCGTCGTAGTGCAGGATGACCAGCCCCGAGTGGAAGCTCTGCCCGATGCCGTGACCGGTGTAGTCGCGGACCACGCCGTAGCCGAACCGTTTGGCGTAGGACTCGATGACCCGGCCGATCACGTTGAGCTGCCGCCCGGGCGCCACCGCCTTGATCCCCCGGCGCAACGCCTCGGCTGTCCGCTCGATCAGCAGCCAGTGCTCTTCGGCGATCTCCCCCGCCGGGTAGGTCGCGCAGGTGTCGCCGTGCACCCCGTCGATATAGGCGGTGACGTCGATGTTGACGATGTCCCCCTCCTCGATGACGGTCGAGTCCGGGATGCCGTGGCAGATCACCTCGTTCAGCGAGGTGCAGCACGACTTGGGAAACCCGCGGTAGCCCAGCGTGGACGGGTACGCCCCGTGATCGCACAGGTAGGTGTGCACCACCTCGTCGAGCGCGTCCGTGCTCACCCCCGGCTCGATCGCCTTTGCCGCCTCGGCCATGGCGCGCGCGGCGAGGCGCGATGCCACCCGCATCTTCTCGATCGTTTCCGGCGTCTGGACATGCGATTTCGTGTCGAGGGTGGGACCGGGCCGGCCCACGTACTCGGGTCGCGGGATGGAGGCGGGCACCTCACGCAGCGGGGTTGGGGTGCCGGGGACGAGCAGGGACCGGGTCGTGTGGAGCGGCATGCCCCCGAGCCTACGACCCCGGTCGTGTCACGAGGCGGGCACCGCGGCGAGGAACGCGCCCACCACGGCGTTGGTGCGCTTGGAGTCGTCGCCGCCGACGATCAGCGCGGCGAACGCCAGATCGCCGCGGAAGCCGACGGTCCAGGCGTGCGCGTGGATCTCGCCGTCGGCTCCCACGTATTCGGCGGTTCCCGTCTTGGCAGAGACCTCTCCGAACTTCGCGCCGGCCAGTTGCCGGGCGGTGCCCTCCGTGACGACAGATCGCATGAGCACCCGGATATCGGCCTGCGCCGCCTTCGAGCGGGGCGGCGCCGGGCGGTCGACGGTCGTCGTGGTACCCCGGATCAGCACCGGCATGGGCATGTTCCCGGTGGCCGCGGTGGCAGCCATCAGCGCGGCCGAGAAGGGGGTGAGCAGGTCGGTGCCCTGCCCGAAGCCGTTCTCGGCGCGGGCCAGCACGGAATCGGCAACGCGCACCGCGCCGGTCAGCGTGATGATGCCCGCGACGTCGAAGTCCAGGCCGATGCCGTACTGCGCGGCGGCCGCCGGCAATGCGTCGTCCGGCAACTCGGACGCCAGGCGGGCGAACGTGGTGTTGCAGGAATGGGCGAACGCCTGCGTCGCCGTCACCGTGCCGAGCGCGAACCCCTCGTTGTGGATGGTCCGGTGATCGAGGGTCCATGCGCCCGGGCAGGAGACCTTCGTGTCCGGCCGGATGAGCTGACGGTCGATCGCCGCCGTGGCGGTGACGATCTTGAAGATCGAGCCCGGCGGGTACCGTCCGGTCAGCGCGATCGGACCCTCCGCGTCGGCCGGCGGATTCTGTGCCACGGCAAGGATCTCGCCGCTGGACGGCTGGATGGCGATCAGCACCGCCGGCTCCGGAATCTGCGCGATCGCGCCTTGCGCCGCCCGCTGGACGGCGGGGTCGATGGTCAGCGTCACCTTGGGCCCGGGGACCGGCGGCTGCTCCTTCAGGGTCGCCAGTTCGTCTCCGGCGGTGTCCACCGCCACGATCCGCCATCCGGGCCTTCCCTGGGTGAGGCGCTGCGCAACAGGTGTTGCCTGGTCGAGCAACACCTTGGCGAAGTCCTTGGTGGGAGGCAGGTCTCGCATCCGAGAATGCACCCCGACGCCGGGGATGGCCGCGAGTTCTGTTTGCACGGTGTCGAAGTCGGACTCCCGCAGGTTGACGACGGTGTAGCTGTCCTGCCCACCGGCCCGCGCGTCGGCGATCCCCTTGCGGATCGAGTCGGCGGTGACAGTGGCCTCGAGCGGGGAGATGAGCGCGGCGATCGCGTCGGCGGCCGTGCGCGCATCGGCGATCTTGCCCACCAGCACCACCACCGAGTACACCCGCACCGGTGTGAGGAGTTGGACGTCGTTGCGGTCCACGATGGTGCCTGCCGTGGTGGGTGTCTCGCGGACGGCCAGCGTCTGTTGCGGCCCGAGATCCGGATTCACGATGGCCGGCGAGTACTGCAGCCGCCATTCGGGGCCCGTTGCCGATGGCTGCCTGGTCCATCGCCAGGGCACCTGGTAGGTCCAGGTGCCCGCCACCGGCAATGTCCAGGTCAGGGTGGCCTGCACCTCGGCTTCGCCGGCCGCGCCGCGGGTGACGGCGCCGGTGCGGATGGCGAGGTCCGTTGCCTTCAGATCGGCCGCCACGGTGCTCATCAGCAGCGCCGCGGCGGCCGGGTCACTGGTCAGGCGTGATGCGTCCTGGGTGCGACCGGCCTGCCAGTCGGTCACGAACCGGGCGATCGAATCGGCCGGCGCTGCATCCGGTTCGGTGGACCGCGGGGCGGCGCCGGACGGGTTGCATCCGGCCAGGAGCGCCAGCACGAGAAGGACCAGGGGCGTCGGGACCCGGATCCGATATCGGCGCGACCTCACGCGAGCCAGTATCGGATCGCGGCCCGGCCCGCCGGCGGACGACGCGCCGCCCTCGCCGAGGCTGGGTCGAACTTCGCCGTCCCGTCCGAAGTATCGACGCGCCCACCGTGCACGATCCGCACCGTGCACCATCCGCACCGTGCACAATCCGTACCGTGCACCATCCGCACCGTGCACGATCCGCACCGTGCACGATCCGCACGGTGCACAATCGAAGACCGTGACCCGACACACATCAGACGAGACAGTGCTGGACCGGCCGTGGCGGCGCGGGGGCGCCGCCAGATACGCGCTTGAGCGCATCCGGCGGGCGCTGTTCCCGCCCGTGATCGTCCAACCGGCGCCGGCCGGGTCGGTTCAGGTCCGCCGCGACCTCGCGGTCACCGCGCACGACGGCACCGTGCTGCGGGCCAATGTGTACCTGCCGCCCGGCGGCGGGCGGCATCCGGTGATCCTCTCGGCGCACCCATACGGCAAGGACAAGCTGCCGGAGCGCACCCGCCGGGGCGGTTACCGCACCGCCAAGCAGTTCCGCCTGTTGCGGCAGGCCGGCCCGGTGCGCATCTCCGCGCTGACCACCTGGGAGGCGCCGGATCCGCTGTGGTGGACGTCTCACGGCTATGCCGTGGTCAACGCCGACCTGCGCGGGTGCGGAAGCTCGGACGGGACGGGCGCGCTGCTCTCCGATCTGGAGGGTCACGACGTGGCGGACCTGGTCGAATGGGCGGCCGCGCAGCCGTGGAGCACGGGGAAGGTCGGCCTGCTCGGCGTGTCCTACCTGGCGATGAGCCAGTACCGGGCCGCCGGGCGGCACCCGGCCGGGCTGGCCGCGATCTGCCCATGGGAGGGCATGACCGACGCGTACCGGGACCTGATGTGGCCGGGCGGGATCCGCGAGGACGGTTTCGTGGCGCTCTGGGCCCGGCAACTGCGCGCCAACCGGCTGGCCTTTTCCGTGCGGTCCGAGCAGCGCGGGCGCCCGCTCCGGGACGCCTGGTGGGAGTCGCTCACGCCCGACCTCGCGGCGATCGAGGTTCCCATGCTGGTGTGCGGCAGCTTCTCCGACAACTGCCTGCACACGCGCGGTTCGTTCCGGGCGTTTCGCGACGTGTCGTCGGCGAAGCGCTACCTCTACACGCACCGCGGCGGCAAGTGGTCGGTGTTCTACTCCGACGATGCGCTGGCCGCACAACTGAGGTTCTTCGACCGCTTCCTGGCCGGCGGGCTCGAAGCGAAGGAGCCGGCACGAGTGCGGGTGGAGGTGCGCGACAGCCGGGACGTGGTGGCCGCGGTACGGGACGAAACCAGTTGGCCGCCGGACGATCTGCGATGGACGGAGCTGTTCCTCGGCGGCGGCGCGCTGCAACGCGAGAGCGCCGCGGAGCCAGGGTCGGTGACGTTCGCGCTGCGGCGCCGCGCGGCCGCGTTCCGCTACACCGTCGACACCGACTGCGAGATCGTGGGGCCGATGGCGGTCCGGCTGTTCGTCGAGGCCGCCGGCACCGAGGATGCCTCGTTGTTCGTCGGCGTCGAGAAGTGGCGCGCCGGCCGGTACGTGCCGTTCGAGGGCTCCTACGGTTACGGGCGCGACCGGGTGGCCACCGGTTGGCTGCGCGTGTCGCTGCGCGCGCCGGCGGAGGATTCGTCACCGCGGTATCCGGAGCACACCTATTCCCGGGCGCACCCGCTCTCGCCCGGCGAGATCGTGGAGGCGCAGATCGCCCTGGGGCCGTCGGCGACCGCCTTCCGCGCCGGTGACGAGTTGCGCCTGGTGGTGGCCGGCCGGTGGCTCAGCCCGCGCAATCCGCTGACAGGGCAATTCCCGGCCCGCTACGAACGTTCCGCGAAGGGAACCTGCACGCTGCACTGGGGGCCGGACCGGCCAGCCCGATTGCTCCTTCCGGTGCGCCAACCGGGCGCGGTGCGCTAGCCAGGCGCGGCCGGTCCCGTTCAGGTCCGATGTTCCGATCAGAACAGCACCGACGCGAAGGTCCCGGCCTGGTCGAACCCCACCCGGGCGTACGCCGCGCGGGCGGACGCGTTGTGGGCGTTGACGTACAGGCTCGGCAGGCGACGAAGGCGTTGGATGTGGCGCACCACCGCCGCGGTGGCCGGCGCCGCGAGGCCCTGCCCCCGCCAATCCGGGTGCACCCACACGCCCTGGATCAGCGCGACCCGGCTGGAGAGCGCACCGATCTCGGCCTTGTACACGACCGTCGACCCGTCGAACCGGGCGAACGCCCGGCCGGCCGAGAGCAGGCCGGCGACCCGGGACCGGTAGCCGCTGCCCCCGTCGCCCGCCGTCGGATCGGCTCCGACCTCCTCGATGAACATCGCGACGGCTGCCGGGAAGTACGCCGCCAGCAGGTCCGGCCCGACCGGCCGGACCTGCTCGTCGCTCGGTATCCCCGGCGGATCCGGGCAGACGAGCAGCGGCTGGTCCGGGCGGACGTCCCGCGCCGGACCCCACCGCGACGCCAACCGGTTCCACAGCGGCAGGGTCAGCGCGGCCCGCCCGACGATCGAGGCGCAGGTCCGGTCCAGTCGGCCGAGCGCCGTGCCGACCGTGGACATCGAGCCCGGCGTGCCGCGCAGCGGAGTCACGTTGGGCCCGACGAAACACAGCGCCTGCCGGCCGCCGTCCACCCCCCAGAACGAACCGCCCAGCCGATGGCGATCCATCCCGGCCACCTCGAACCGGGACGCGACCATGCACGATCCGACGGGGTCGTCGGCGAGCGCGGCGACGATCGTCCGGTGGGCACCACGGCCCAACTGGCGTGCCGCGGCAGCACGTGATCGGGGGCGAAGCGCCGGGACGCCCATGGCGTCAGGCGCGGGTGACGGTGGCGGCGGTCCGCCCCCCGCCGGCGCCCGGACCCCTGTCGGGGCCGCCCGACCGGGCCTCGTCGTTCATCCGGACAACCGCACCGGGTTGACGATGTCGGCGACCGCGGTCAGCAGCGACAGGCCCACGAACAGCAGGACGACCACGTAGGCGACGGGCATCAGCGTGGCCACGTCGAACGGGCGGGGTCTCGCCCGGCGCCGCACCGCGGCCCAACCGCGACGAACCCAGTCGATGCCGGCGCCCAGGATGTGCCCGCCGTCCAGCGGCAGCAGCGGCAGCAGGTTCAGCAGGAACAGGCTCATGTTGAACGCGGCCAGCAGGTTGAGCACCCAGGCGACCTTCTCCTTGACCGGCCAGTCCGGCGCGGCCAGGATCTCGCCGCCGAACCGGCCGGCGCCGATGATCCCGAGCGGCCGATCCGGCTGGCGCTGGTCCGGGTGCGCGATCGCCTCCCACACCGCCGGGATCCGTTGCGGGATCCGCCCGATGGCGGTGGTGGCGGAAACGACGAACTCGCCGGTGCGGCCGAGCGCCGACACCGGCCCCTGCGGCACGAACTCCTGTCCCGGGCTCACGCCCAGGAAGCCGATCCGCGCGGCGCCCGTCGGCTGGTCGTTCGCGTCATAGGTCGGTCGCTCGGTCGCGACGATCGGCACGCGCACCGTGTGGCTGACGCCGTCCCGGGTGTAGGTGAGCGTGACGGTCCGGCCACCGGAGGCGGCGACGATCTCTTTGAACTGGTCCCAGCCGGTGATCGCGACGCCGCCCACGGCGGTGATGGTGTCCCCCGGCCGCAGGCCGGCGAGCGCCGCCGGCGTCGGCGGATCACCCGGCAGGCATTCGGACCGCTGCTCCTGGCCGGATGCGGCGACGGGCACGATGCACGCGCTGACCTCGGCAACGGTGGTGTTCGTCATCGGCATACCGATAGCGACCAGCGAGATCCCGAAGAGCAGCACGGCGAAGATGAGGTTCTGGGCCGGCCCGGCGATCATGACGATGATCCGTTTGAACGGATGCAACTGGTAGAACTGGCGCCCGTCGTCCGCCTCGGTGAGCTCCGCCCGATCGCTCTGCCGGGTCTGTTCGGCGATCTGCCGGGCGATGCCGAGCGGGCTGGCCGCGGTCGACGTGATGCGCGCACCGCGCTTGCCCGGGGGCACCATCCCGATCATGCGGATGTAGCCGCCCAGCGGGATCACCTTGATGCCGTACTCGGTCTCACCCCGGCGGACCGACCACAGCGTCCGGCCGAAACCGACCATGTACTGGGTGACCCGGACCCCGAAGAGCTTCGCGAACGTCAGGTGGCCGGCCTCGTGCCAGGCGATGGAGATGATCAGGCCGACGGCGAAGATCAGCACGCCGACGACGTACAGCCAAGCGGTGCTCACCGCGCCCCCATCACACTGCCGATGATCTCGCCGGCACGCGTGCGCGCCCAGGACTCCGCATCCATCACATCTTGCACGCTGCCCGGTTCGGATCGCACGTCGTTCGCCTTCTCGAGGGTCCGCTCCAGGACCTCGGCGATGCCAGGGAAGGGCAAGGCGCCGGCGATGAACGCCGCGACCGCCTGCTGGTTCGCGGCGTTGTAGGCGGCGGGCACCATGCCGCCCGCGATGCCGGCCGCGCGGGCCAACCCCAGCGCGGGAAAGGCGTCGTGGTCCACCGGCTCGAAGGTCCACCTGGCCGGCGCGGTGACGTCGACGGGCGCGGCCGCCCCCGCCAGTCGGCGCGGCCACGACAGGCCGAGCGCGATCGGCAGCGCCATGCCGGGCGGCCCGGTCTGGGCAACGGTGGCGCCGTCGGTGAACGTCACCATCGAATGCACCACGGACTGCGGGTGCACCACCACCTGGATCCGCCGGTAGGGCACGCCGAAGAGCAGATGGGCTTCGATCAGTTCCAGACCCTTGTCGACGAGCGTCGCCGAGTTGATCCGCGTCACCTGGCTCCCTTGCCAGGGCGGGCCGGCCAGCGCCTCGGCCACCGTCACCTCTTCGAGCCGCGCCCGGCCACTACCGCAAAACGGCCCCCCGGACGCCGTCAGCACGAGCCCGGCGACCTCGTCGGGGTCACCGGCTCGCAGGCACTGGGCCAGCGCCGACTGCGCAAGACCCACCGGCACGATCTGGCCAGGCGCCGCCGCGGCCGTCACCAGCGGCCCGCCGGCAACCAGGGAATGCTTGTTGGCGAGTGCGAGGATGGTCCCGCAGCCGAGCGCCGCGAGCGACGGGCCGAGCCCCGCGGGGCCGTCGATCGCGTTGAGCACCACGTCCGCCGGGGTGCCGATCACCAGATCGGTCGCGGCACCCGGCCCGGCCAGCAGCCGGGATCGCGCCGCACCCGATGCCGCAGCAACCGCCGCGTCCGCAACGGCAACCCTGGCGTCGGGGTACGCGGCCGCCTGCGCCGCCAACACCTCGGCCCGCGATCCGCCGGCGGCCAGCCCGACGACGTGGAACTGCGCCGGGTGGGCAGCGATCACCGCCAGCGCCCGGGTGCCGACGGAGCCGGTGCTGCCGAGCACGATGACCCGGCGCGGTTCGGAGGCGAGCGCCGGGAGGCCGAACTGCGTCACCAGCCCATTGTTCCGCACCGTTTCGACGGCCACGCCACAACTCTTGCCGCGACCCGCCGACCACAAACCCGGCGCGGCGGACATACTGACACGATGGCCGGGGCAAGCAGGTCGAACGCGCGCTGGATCGCGCTGATCCTCGGCGTCACGCTCGTGGCGTCGGCGGTCGTGGCGTACGCCCTGGTGAACATCACGGCGCCGGGAGCGGACACCCCCACCGTGGTGTCCAGCATGGCGCAGACGACCGGGGCGCCGGCCGGCGACACGGTCGCGTCCGCCGACGGCGCCTCCGGCGTGTCGGGCACGCTCGGCCCGGCGACCTCCCCGACGCCGCCCGCGAGCCAGTCGCCCCCGGTGACCTCGACGGTTCCGTCCGCTTCGACAACGGCCGCCACTGCCGAATCGACCGGCCCGCCGACGTCACCGGCCGCAACCACCGCGACGAGCCTCCTCGCGGGGTCCGGGGTGATGCTGCCTGCCGCCTGGTCCGGAACTGCGAAGGTGACGGTCACCGTGCTCGGCGAGTGCGCGACGAAGGTTCCGTCGGTGTACTCGGACATCCCAGCGGACCTGGCACTCGACCTGACGCAGAACGAGGCCAGCGTGATCGGGCCGACGGCATCCGCCGATCTGCCCACCGACGAGCCGACCGTGACGCTCGGCATCAACACCAGCGGCGTTCCGTCACTGGCCGTCTACTCGTCCACGGTCGACGAGTCCGGGAAGTTCCACCGGTTCTGGCGTCTGCAGCTCACCCCGGGGGCGCACCGCACGGAGGTCCACGGGACGCTGGTCGGGCAGGCTCAGGACGGCACGAACCCCAACATCATGGTCGACGCGGAAACCTCGTTGCAGCCGTGCGAGGCTGCCGGGACGGTGGCCCTGCCGCGGGTGCTGGCGGACGGCTCGACGATGACGGGGTGGGTGAGCAGCACCCGCGCCCAGCTGACCCTCACGGCCACCACCACCGACGGGAAACGCGCGGTCACCGTCGTGGTGACGGCCAGCCGCCAGCAGTGACCCAGCAGTGCCACGGCAGTGCCACGACAGTGACCCAGCAGTGACCCAGCAGTGACCCAGCAGTGACCCAGCAGTGACCCAGCACTGCCACGGCTCGGCCTGCCCGACGCCGCGGTATCCGGTGCGACGTGAGAAGATGGCAGCAGGACGGCGGCCGGCCATCGGGCCGGCCAGGGGCCCGGCTGCGGCGGTTTCGCAGGCGGCATCGACGGCCGGGAGACGACGGTGGCACACACTTTGCTGAGGCAGCGGCAGGACGATTCCGGCGGCGCCCACGATCCGGTGCAGCGCACCGAGCCGCGGCCCGTGGCGCGATACAACCCCGATGCCCCGAGCGAGGAATGGGGCTGGCACGGCTCGTGGCGGGTGTTCGCCCCCAGGGGCAGCGCCCTCGTGCTGTGGGTGGGTGTCGTCGTCCTGGTGCTGTTCAACTTCACCGAGCACGAATCGCACGTGGAGAACTACTACTTCAACGGCATTGCGCTCATCGGCGCGATCTGGCTGATCGCCCGCGCACGGTCGGGCCGGAAGATGCGGCGGCGACACCGGCAAGACCAGGAGCAGCGCGGCCGTTGAAGGCCTGCGGGCGGCCCCGCTGGGGTGAAAATGGCGGCTCAGACGTACCGGGAGGCCACCCGGCCCGCCTCACGACCGTAGGACGGGCCGTGGCTCACGGCATGCACCAGCAGCGGGTGCAGTTGGTGCAACCCGACGCGATCCTCCGCTCCGGCGCCCACCGACGCGCACTCGTAATACGCGTCGAGGATTCGCCCGAGATGCGGCGCGCCGAACAACTCCAGCATCGCCAGGTCCGTCTCGCGGTGCCCGCCGTGCGCGGCCGGATCGATGAGCACCACTCCAGAGGCGCCGAAGAGCACGTTGCCGGCCCACAGATCTCCATGGATGCGGGCCGGCGGGCTGTCGTCGTCGAAGTCGCCGCGGGCGAGCCGGTCGCAGACGGCGCGGACGGACGCGTACTCCGCCTCGCCGAGGTTCCCGATCCGCAGGGCGGTATCGGCGTAGGGGCGGATGCGCAACGCGGCGTAGAAGGCGCCCCACCGAGAGAAGGACCCCGTTGGCAGCACCTGCCGCCCGATGTAGCAGGTGCCGTCCCAGCCGGCCGGGGGTGAGCCGAACGTCGCCGCGCCGGCGGCATGGGTCAGCGCCAACGCGCGGCCGAACTGCTCGGCCGCGCGTTGGCTGGGCGCGACGTGCCGGACCTGTTCGAGTTCGATGAACCCGTCACCGACGTCGAGCACCGCCACCACCGCGGCCCCGCCGGCGGTCGACGCCTGCCCGAGCCACCGCAACCCGGCGGCCTCGGCGCGGAAGAAGCCGGCCGGGGCCCGGGGGCGGTCCTTGCGGAAGGCGCCGGCGCTCACCTCGTCACCGGCCGATGGCCCGTCCACTCAGGCCAGGCCCAGCGACTTCATCCGCTCCCCGTGTGCGTGCTGCAGGCGTCGGAAGAGCGCGCCGATTCCGGCCAGGTCTCCCGAGCCCCGGACGATCAACTCGGCCAGCCGATCCCGGTCCGCGACCACGTATTGGGCCTGGGTGAGCGCTTCGCCCAGCAGGCGCCGCCCCCACAGCGCCAGCGGCCCGGCCAGCCTCGGGTCCTGCTGGCAGGCGCGGCGGACCTCCCGGACGGCGAATGCGGAATGCCCGGTGTCGTCCAGCACCGAGACCACCAGTTCACGGGTCGCGGGGTCGAGCCACTCGGCGATCTCCCGGTAGAAGTCCGCCGCGAGACCGTCGCCCACGTGCGCCTTGACCAGCGACTCCAACCAGGAGTGCGGGGCGGTGGAATCGTGAAACGCATTGAACGGGGCCACGAACGGCGCCATCGCCTGCTCGACCGGGACACCCAACCCGGCCAGGTGCGCCGACAGCCGCCGGAAGTGGCCGAGTTCGCTGGCGGCCATGACCGAGAGTTGGACCCGGCCTTCCATCGTCGGTGCATGCCGGGCGTCGGCCGCCATCCGGTCGAACGCCGAGAGCTCCCCGTAGGCGAGCACTCCGAGGAGGTCGATGACGGCCTCGGAGTCGGGTGCGGGCGCGGGTGGGCGATCGGCTTCCAACGGTTCGTCGTGCGGCGAAACGACCGCGCCGGTGCGCTGCTGTTCGGCCATGCCCGCTCTCCCGCTGATCTCTCCGTGCCCACAGGCGCGGACGGCCCGAGTCTAGCCGCCGCGGATCTCACCGCCGGCACTTCGGCAGCCCCCGCGGTGCGCCCTGCGGGGCACCGCGTGGCAAACAGGTAGAATCTGGCAGTATGCGGTGCCGAACGGCGCCGCGGACGTGTGCGTGCGTCGCTCGCCGCCTCCTCGAGCATTCTCGACGGTGCGGCCGCCGATCGGATCTGTAGAAGATGCCTGTTGGTTCGCCCAGAACGCGCGCGAACAACAGGAAGGCATTGACCACACATGGCACCACCTCTGACGAACGTTGCTGCCCGGACACCGGCGCCCGACATGGCGGCACCCGACATTCCGGACGCACCGGCCGGCGTGGATGCGACGGATCCGGCCGCCGCGCCGACCTTCGCCGAACTGGGCGTCGACCCACGAATCGTGCGGGCGCTCGCCGATACCGGCATCGTGCAGACGTTCGCGATCCAGTCACTCACCTTGCCGATCGCGCTGGCCGGGCATGACCTCATCGGTCAGGCCCGCACGGGCATGGGCAAGACGCTCGGCTTCGGCGTGCCGCTCCTGCAGCGGCTGGCCATCCAGTCCGCCGATGCGCCCGCCGCGCCCGATGCGAACCTGCCGCGCGGTCGGGCCCCTCGAGCGCTGGTCATGGTGCCCACCCGCGAGCTGTGCGTGCAGGTGGCCCGCGACCTCTCGAGTGCCGCGAAGCACCTGCGGCTGGTGGTGACGTCCGTGTACGGCGGTCGCGCCTACGAACCGCAGATCGCCACGCTGCAGGCGGGGGTCGACGTGGTCGTCGGCACCCCGGGCAGGTTGCTGGATCTGGTCCGCTCCGCGCACCTGGTGCTCGGTGCCGTCCAGGTGCTCGTGCTCGACGAGGCCGACGAGATGCTCGACCTCGGGTTCCTGCCGGACATCGAACAGGTGCTGGCCGTGGTCCCGCAGCGCCGCCAGACGATGCTGTTCTCGGCGACCATGCCCGGGCCCATCATCACGCTGGCCCGCGCGTTCATGGCGCAGCCGACGCATATCCGGGCGGAGTTGCCGGCCGAGAGCGTCATCCATCGCACCACCACGCAGTTCGTCTACCGGGCGCACGCGCTGGACAAGGTGGAGATGCTCGCCCGCATCCTGCAAGCGCGCGGACGAGGGCTGACGATGGTCTTCACCCGGACCAAGAGAACCGCCGCGAAGGTTGCCGATGATCTGGCCGGACGCGGTTTCGCGGCCGCTTCGGTGCACGGCGACCTCGGCCAGGCGGCGCGGGAGCAGGCGCTGCGGGCGTTCCGCTCGGGCAAGGTGGACGTGTTGGTCGCGACCGACGTCGCCGCGCGCGGCATCGACGTCGACGGGGTCACCCATGTGATCAACTACCAGTGCCCGGAGGACGAGAAGACCTACATCCACCGCATCGGCCGTACCGGCCGCGCCGGGCATGCGGGTGTCGCCGTGACCTTCGTCGACTGGGACGACCTCCCCCGTTGGAAATTGATCAACAGCACGCTCGGGCTGGACTTCGACGAGCCGGCCGAGACGTACTCCTCCTCGGAGCACCTGCGCAGCGACCTCGACATCCCCGAGGGCGTCGGCGGGAAGCTGCCGCCGCAGCTGCGGGTTCGCGCGGGGCTGGGCGCCGAGCAGATCGAGGACATCGGCGAGACGGGTCGCAAGGGCGCTCGCAGCCGTTCGCCGGAGGCCGATCGGCGACCACGCCGAGGGCGCAGCAGGGGTGCGCAGGCGACCGGAACCTCGCCACGCGGCGGCGAGCCGCATCGCGCCGATCGTCCCGCCGACCCGGCCCGCGCCGCCGCCGAGCAGACGCCGCCCACGGCGCGGCGGCGGCGGCGCAGCAGGGCCGGCCGCGGCCCCGCCCTACAGGGCTGAGCCTGCCACCGTGGGTCACCACCGGTCGGTCAGTAGTCTCGTGCCGTGACCCTCCCCCGCCGGACCCGCCGGCGCGTCGACCTCGCGGTTGCCGCAGCCATCGCGGTGGCGGTCGGGATCGCCGCGGTACTGCTCTGGCGCGGCAGCGACTTCCGCGCCACCGCCGACGAGACGGCTTCACAGTCGGAGGCGCCGGCCACGCCGAGCGCCCCGACCGCGCTGCCGGCACGGCTCACCGAGCGTTGGACACTGCACACCGATCCGAGCTACGGCGCCGTGGCATCGGTGTACGGCACGGTGATCACGGCCGGCCCGCACTCCGTCACCGGCCACGATGCCGCAAGCGGCAAGGCGATCTGGAGCTACTCCCGCTCCAACGTCGAACTGTGCGGCATCAGCTCCGGTGACACCGCCGCGGACGAATTGGACCAGTGGACCGGAGTACACGGAATCATGACGCTGTTCGCCAAGAACGGTTGGTGCTCACAGGTCACCCTGCTGAACCCGTCCACCGGCGAGCGGCTGTACCAGCGGACCTCGCCGAATCAGATCGGGGGGCAACTGTTCTTCGGCACGCCGTACGTCGGCTGGCTCGGCCATGACTACCTGGAGCTGTGGCGGCACGATCTGGTCGCCACCATCCGGTACGGAGATCAGCCGAACCCCGTCAACTCCAACGGACCGCACACCGGCTGCACCTTCACCGACGCCGCCGTGACCAACCTGCAACTGGCCACCATCGAGCACTGCGGGACGGCCGCGAATGCCGCCCTGGTGCTGAACTGGCCGACCCCGGCCGACGCCCCGGACCACAAGACGAACGGCTGGGACGCGAACCATTCGCAACCGAAGGCGACGATCGACACCAAGAGCCCCGCGGCCGTCATCGTTTCGATCACCTCGGATCGAGCCGCCGTGGTGGTGTCCGAGCCGCGCCCGGCGTTCGTGATCTACGACAGCTCCGGCGCCGAGATCTCCCGCACGCCGGTGGATATCGCGCCGAGCGAGATCGCCGCCACCGCCGGCGCGGGGATCACCCCATCGGTCGTCTACCAGGCGCGCCGGTACACGTTGATCGGGCATCACCTGCTGTCGACGTCGGCAGAGGCGGTGACGGTGACGGCCCCGACGACGAGCGACAGCGGGCCGGCGAGCAGCTCTGTGCCGGCCACCAAGGCTGCGCCGGCTACCGCGGCGCCGGCCACCGCGGCGCCGGCCACGAAAACAGAGCAAAGTCCGGTACTGGACTGGATCGCCCCGGACGCCATCGGGCTGCCGACCCGCATCGGCGGGAACATGGTGGTACCGACCATGGCCGGCCTTGCGGTCCGCCCGGTTACCGGCGGCATTGCGACGCGCACGGTGCCGGTCGAGCGTGGCAGTTGGACCGGCAGGGTCGACGTCACCGCCATCGGCGACATGCTCGTCGAGATCCGGGGCGACACGGTGGTCGGGCTGGCGGCCTGACGCGCCGCAGAACGCGAGCGCCCGGGGAACGGGGTGGGCGAGCAGGCCCGCCGCGTCGCTCAGGCCCACCACGCGATCCACAACACGATCGCCGCGGCGAGTAGCACCCCGAGAGCGGCGAGCCACCGCGCCGGGCGCGGCAACCATCGGCGAAGCTGCACCACGGCCTCACCGCCGGCCCCCACCGCCAGTTGCAGTCCCACCCGCGGCCAGCCGGGACCGGTCGCGGCGGCGGACCCCGGGCCGGACGCCAGATCGGGCGCAACGAACTGCAAGACCAAGAGCGCCGCGCCGATCAGCAGCAGGCCGCCGGATGCCAGCCCGGCCGCCCCCTCCACCGTCCGGAGCCCCCGCCCGGCAGGGCCGGCCCGACCGCGGGCCGGCCCTGCCGGCGAACCGTGGCGCCCTCCCGGCCCCCGGCCTTCGCCCGGTCCGGTCCCCGGCCCCACCGGCGGCAGCGGTGACGTGTCCACCGACGAGCCACCTAGGCCTTCGGGCCGAGAAGCGGCGTCACCCCGGACGAGGCCTGTGCGATCGCCGCCACGACGTCGATGGCGCATCGCTCCTGGCCGATCCGAACCGTCTTGTTGCTGCCGTGGTAGTCCGAGGAGCCGGTGCCGATGAGCCCCAGCTTCCCGGCGATACGGCGCAGGTCCGCCCGGTCCGCGGCGCTGTGGTCGGGGTGATCGACCTCGACGCCTGCCAGGCCCATCCCGGCCAGCCTGGTCAAGAGCGCCTCATCGGTCACTCGCGAGGCGCCGCGGGAACGGGGGTGCGCGAGCACCGGCACCCCGCCGGCGCCGCGCACGAGCGCGATCGCATCGGGCAGCGCCGTATCCGCTTTGGCAACGTAGTACGGGCCGCGCCACGACAGGTACGCCGTGAACGCCTCGCTGACGCTGCCCACCAGGCCGGCCTCGACGAGTGCCCGTCCGATGTGCGGCCGCCCGACCGCGGCGGCGCCGGCGATCTCGAGCACCCGCTCCCGGGAGATCGGCACACCGTCGGCTGCCATCCGTTCCACCATCGCGATCCCGCGTGCCAGCCGATCCGCCTGCAGGCGCCGGCGCTCGGCGCGCAGGTTCGGCTCGTCCGGGTCGAAGAGGTACGCGAGCAGATGGATGCTGACCCGACCCGACCTGCCCGTCCAGTGCGTGGAGAACTCGGCGCCCCGGACCAGGGTCAGCTCGGAAGGGCGGTCCCGCGCCGCCGCAGCCCATCCGGCGGTGGTGTCGTGATCCGTGACCGCGACCGCGGACAGCCCGGCGGCCACCGCCGCGCCCTGCAACTGCGCGGGGCTGTCGGTGCCGTCGGAGAAGGATGTGTGCGCGTGCAGATCGGCCGTCATCGGCGCTTGTCGGCGGACGGCGGCCGGCGGGCCGCTCAGGGCGCCTGACCCATCTGCATCCGCGCGAGCAGGCCGCGTGCCTGCTCGGCCGTGCGCGGTTCGCAGAGCACGTCGTATCGCCGCGCCACGACCTGCGATGCGGAGGTGAAATCGCGCCGGCCCTTCGTCATCGAGTAGCCCAGCAGCCCCATGACCGCGCCGAACGCCGCACCGATCGCGACCGTCAACAGGATCAGCAGCAACAGCGATCGAGCCTGCGAGAACAGCGTCATCACCAGGCCGACGAAAAGCCCCATCCAGGCGCCGGACGCCGCCCCCGCGGCGGCGAGCTTGCCCGCCGTCAGCTTCCCCGTCACCCGCTCCACCAGTTGCAGGTCGCTGCCCACGATCGTGACATCCTGCAGCGCGAAATCGTGCTTGGCCAGGTACTCCACCGAACTGGCTGCCTGCGCGTACGTGGGGTACGCGGCGACGGCGAACCCGGTCGGAGGGGTCGGGGTGGCAGGGCCGCCACTTCGCGCGCGGAACCCCAACGGCGAGGACATGCCCGTGCCTCCTCGAAACGAACGGCGTCGTTGCGGACGGCCAGGCGGCGGGCCCATGGCGGCGGACCCGTCGCAGCGCGACCCTCCTTTCGTCCATGGTCGCACATCGCCGCGACTTGCCGCGGCACCGTGAGGCTCGTCGCCTCCCGGATCGGGGTGCAGCCGAGGCGGAACGCGCCCCTCGTACCCTGGCGGTAACGACCCGCACGCACACGGCAGCAAGGACAATGCGATGGCAGTCACCGAGCAGGCAGTAAGGGCGGCCTTGGCCACCGTCAAGGATCCGGAGATCCGCCGGCCGATCACCGAGTTGGACATGATCGATCGCCTGGCCATCCGGCCGGGCGGGGTGGTCGAACTGACGGTGCTGCTCACCATCCCCGGATGCCCGATGAAGGACCGGATCAGCAAGGACGTCACCGCCGCGGTTAAGGCGGTGCCCGGCGTCACCGACGTGCAGCTCACGCTGGGCCACATGAGCGAGGACCAGCGCAAGGCGCTGCGGACCCACCTGCGCGGGGGGGCGGCCATCGACATCCCGTTCGCCCGCAAGGATTCGACGACCCGGGTGATCGCGGTGGCCTCCGGCAAGGGCGGGGTGGGTAAGTCGTCGGTGACGGTCAACCTGGCCACCGCGATCGCCGCCACCGGCCTGTCGGTCGGGCTGCTGGACGCGGACGTGTACGGCTTCTCCGTGCCGCGGATGATGGGCGTGACGCAGCGCCCCACCCGGGTGGACGACATGATCCTGCCGCCCATCGCGCACGACGTGAAGATCATCAGCGTCGGCATGTTCGTGCAGCACAACGCGGCCGTGGTGTGGCGGGGGCCGATGCTGCACCGTGCGCTGGAGCAGTTCCTCGGCGAGGTGTTCTGGGGGGACCTGGATGTGCTGTTGATGGACCTGCCGCCGGGGACGGGGGACATCGCCATCTCCACCGCGCAACTCGTTCCGGCCACCGAACTGCTCATCGTGACGACCCCGCAGACGGCCGCCTCGGAGGTGGCCGAACGTGCCGGCTCGATCGCGGTGCAGACCCGGCAGAAGGTGGCCGGCGTGGTCGAGAACATGAGCCCCATGACGATGCCCGACGGCAGCGTGCTCGACCTGTTCGGTGAGGGCGGCGGCGAGCAACTCGCCGTCACCCTCGGCCGCCTCACCGGCACCAGGGTGCCGCTGCTCGGTCAGGTCCCGCTGGATCCCGCCCTGCGCCGCGCCGGCGACGCGGGCGTCCCGCTCGTGCTGTCCGACCCGGGATCGCCGGCGGCGTTGGTCCTGCGGAAGGTCGCGGAGGGCCTCGCCGCCCGACCGGGCCGGCTGGCCGGGCGGGCGCTGCCGCTGTCGGTGGGCTGACGGTCCGGCCGGTCGAAAGCCCGGCGAGTCAGGTGCCCTCGTCGTCGAACGGGGGGGCGGTCCGCACCGCGTGGGCCCCATCGGCCACGCCCTGCTCGGCAGGCATCGGCGCCGTCGCGAGGGCGGCAGTTGCGGCGCGATCCTCGCCGGTGGGCATCGCGCCGGCTCCGTTCGTGCCCCGGCGCCCCGCCCCACCGCCGCTGTCGGCCTCGCCCCGGGCCGGACCGCCGTCCGCCGCGATCGTGGCCGCATTTCCGGGCGCGGCGCCGGGCGCGCGCTCCGGACCGCCCGCAGGCGCACCGCCGGGACTTCCCAGTCCCAGCAGGCCCGTCATCCCCCCGGAGAATTCGTCACCGAGGATGTTCTTGCCGATGATGCGCCGCGGGCTCAACTCGCGAAGCCCCCGCAGTTCCCCCAATTCCTTGAGCGACTGCAGTTCGGCGACCTGCCTGCGCAACTCGTCGAGCTCCGGGCCGATCTGCGAGCGCAATTCCGCCTGGGCGCCGGCCGCCATCGTGCGAACCCGGCGCAGCGAATCCATCAGCCAGCGGATCGCGGTCGGGATCCGCTCCGGCCCGAGCAGGAACAGCGCGGCAAGCAGGATCAGGATGAGCTGATCCCAGGACAGACCGAACACCGGCCGCCTCCTCGCGCCGACCGACCAGGGCGCCTTCACCTTACCGACGGCCGAGGAGGCGCCGCCTCGCGCGCGCCGACGCCGCCGGCCACTGGGCCGGTCACCTGGCCGCCAACGTCACCTGCACGGTCATCCGTTTGCCGTCACGCAGCAGCACGACGGGCACGGTGTCGCCGACCCGGTGGGTCTGGACCGCGACGATCATCTCGTCGGTGCTGCGCACCCTGCGGTCGCCGACCTTGATGATCACGTCACCCTCCCGGATGCCGGCCTCGGCCGCCGGTCCGCCGTCGGTCAGGTTCTGCACCTCGGCGCCGTCGGTGATGCCATCGGTGGCGGATCGGGCGTTGACACCCAGCGTCGGGTGCGTCACCGACCCGTGGTCGATCAGCGCCTGGGCGATGCGGCGCGCATC
The DNA here is from genome assembly GCA_964624455.1 of uncultured Actinomycetes bacterium. Classification (GTDB taxonomy): domain Bacteria; phylum Actinomycetota; class Actinomycetes; order Mycobacteriales; family Nakamurellaceae; genus Nakamurella. The sequence goes on from CAZUXD010000008.1 coordinate 50,532, forward strand.
GTCTATCGGAATTGCGAAGCCCAGGCCGATGGACCCGGCCGATTCCGCCCCGTTCTCGCCCAGCGTGCGGATGGCGGTGTTGATACCCACCACGGCTCCGGTCGCGTCCACCAGCGGCCCCCCGGAGTTGCCGGGGTTGATGGCGGCGTCGGTCTGGATGGCGTCGATGACGGCGTCCGTGTCGGTGCCCTGCCCACCGAGCCGGACCGGTCGATGGATGGAGGACACGATGCCGGTCGTGACGGTGCCGGCCAATCCCAACGGCGAGCCGATCGCGATGACCTCGTCACCGACCTGCAGCGATGACGAATCACCGAGTTGCGCGACGGTCAGGTTGTCCACGCCTTCGACCTTGATCACCGCCAGGTCGGAACCTGGGTCACGCCCGGCGATCACGCCCGGCACCCTGGTGTCCTTGCCGTCGTTGAAGACCACCGTCAACGCCGCGTCGCCGTCGCCGGCGGCCAGCGAGATGACGTGGTTGTTCGTCAGGATGTAGCCGGACTTGCTGATCACGACACCGGATCCGGTGTCCCCGCCGTCACCCGCGCGGACCTCGAGGGACACCACCGCGGGTACCACCCGGCGGGCGATGTCCGACACCGACCCGGCCGGGCGCTCGACACCTGGCGCCACGCTCGCCAGGGAGACCGACGGGTCGAGCGCAACGCTCGCGGCGCGCGGCCCGACGAGGACCCCCAGCAGGGCACCGACGAGGCCGATCAGCAGCGCGGCGCAGGCGAGCACGACGAGCGTGCCCGGCCGGAGGCGCCGTTCGAACAGCGCCTGGCGGAACGTGAAACGCTCTGCCCGCGGGGGCGGGAGCGGGGGCGGGGGCGGGGGCGCGGTGGGCGCCGCCGCATCCATCCCCGCAGGCGCCGCCGGGGCGCCCAACTGCATCTCGGTCCCGGGATTTCGCCAGGGGTTGACGGGCGGGGATGCGATCTGGGCCGCCGGGGCGGCGGGTGGCCGGTCGAGCGGGTCGGCCGCTCCCGCCGGCCGGCCGAACGCATCCGCAACGACCGGCGACACCTGGGCGCGGGCCGCCCGGGCGGGCCGGTCGCGAAAATCGCCATCGCCGCCCGGCGCGAAGGACCCCCGCACCTGGGCAGGTCGGGCGAATGCCGCAGCGTCCATCGGATCGGTCCGCGGGCGTGGGGCGAGGCTGGCCGCGTGCGCGTCGGTCTGCCCGTTCGCCTGCCCGTCGGCCGGGCGATGCTCCCCCGGCTCGCCGGGCCGATCCCGGGGCGGCTCGGCCCGCATCTACCGTCCCCTGGTCGGCCCGCGGCGCCCGGCGTCCGGGCTCAGCGCGGGGTCCGGTCGGTCGTCGCGCCGGATCCGGATGCGGTGCGCGGCGAACGCGCGGGCAGCGCGATCGGAATCGATCGCAGGGAATCCAGCAGCCCGCTCGGGATCGCCGGGCAGCCCGCAGCACGCAACTGCTGCCGGGCGCTGTCCTGCTCCGCCACCTCCGCCGCGCAGGTCGGGCAACGCGAAACGTGCGCGGCCGCACGCTGAAATGCCGTCAGCCCCAATTCGCCGTCGGTGAAGGCGACGACGGCATCCAGACTGAGGTGGTCATCGAATAGTGACGTCATTGCCACAACCTCACAGCGTGGATTCCTGACGGGATGGTGCGGCGGAAGCGCCGGGTGCGACCGGTCGAGCGTCGGCCGGCGCCGCACGGCGGCGTTCCAGCCCGGCCCGCAACGCCTGTCGGCCGCGGTGGATCCTGGACCGGACCGTGCCGATCTTGACTCCGAGGGTCGCCCCGATCTCCTCGTAGGTCAGGCCTTCGACGTCGCACAGCACTACGGCCGCACGGAACTCGGGCAGGAGGTCATCCAGCGCGGCCTGCAGATCGGGATCGAGGTTGGTGTCGCTCAAGTGCTGTTCGGGTGAGGGTTCGCGACCGGCCACCTGATCCGACTCGTCACCCAGCGCGACCATGCGAATGCGCTTCCGCCGCCTGACCAGGTCCAGGAACACGTTGGTGGTGATGCGATGCAGCCAGCCCTCGAAGGAGCCGGGTCGAAAGCTGTCGAGGGCGCGGAAGACCCGGATGAACGTCTCCTGGGTGATGTCCTCGGCGTCGTGCTGGTTGCCCGAGAGGCGGTAGGCCAACCGGTACACGCGATCTCCGTGTTCGCGCACGACTGCGTCCCACTCCGGCGGGGCCCCGGCCCGGCTCGCACCGTCGAAATGCGCCGTCCCACCGCCGTCTGGAGCGTCCTGCTCGCGCGCGCTCAGTAGACCCACCTCCCTGTACTTCCCAATCCAACGATCCGGTATCACCCATTGTTCCGCATCCGCGCCCGCCGTGTCCCGCATCCGCGCCAACGGGCCTTCTGACGGTCTGTGACATCGTCGGTGAGCCCACCGCTCGAAGGGCGCGCAACCGGGTAGCCTGACCGTCATCCCGGACCAACCGGGCACCGACCGTGAGCGCTCGGGTTCGATGTGCGCCTCGCAGAAAGGCCCGCCCGTGACCAACAGCCGGTCCTACGCCGAACTGTTCATCCCGGAGGGCGATGTCGTCATCGCGGCGCGCGAGCGGGCGACGGAACTGGGCTGCGTCCCGGTCGGGGCCGGCGCCGGTACGGCGCTGACGTTCCTGGCGGCGTGCCTGGCGGCGCGATCCGTGGTCGAGGTCGGCACCGGCACCGGCGTCAGCGGCCTGCACCTCTTCGCCGGGATGGCGCCCGACGGCATCCTGACCTCCATCGACGTCGAGGCGGAACACCAGCGCGCCGCGAAGAAGGCGTTCGCCGACGCGGGCATCGCGCCGGCCCGCGCGCGGCTCATCAACGGCCGGGCCCTGGACGTCCTGCCCCGGCTCACGGACGGTGCCTACGACCTGGTCGTCATCGACGCCGCCAAGCAGGAGTACCCGAACTACGTGACCGAGGCGCTGCGACTGGTGCGTCCTGGCGGCGTGCTGGCTCTGGACAACGCGCTCTGGCACGAGCGGGTCGCCGATCCGACGCAGCGCGACGCGCAGACCGTCGCGATCCGGGAGGCAACCCGGATGGTCCGCGACCACGAGCACCTGGTGTCGGTCCTGCTGCCGCTGGGGGACGGCCTGCTGGCAGCGGTGAAGCGCACCCCCTGAGCGCCGGCGAACCCGATAGGCGAGACTGGGCAACGTCGAGCGGGCTCGAAGCGTCCCGATCATGATGAGTATGCGCAAACGTCGAATCCGAGCGGCCGTGCACGGCCTGCTCGCCGCGACCTGCGCGAGCCTGGCGCTGTCCGGGTGCACCGGCCCCCTCGCAACCGCGCCGGCCGTGGTCACCGTCACCGACACCGCCTGGCAACCGCCGGCCACGTCGCACCACGCGCCGCCGGCGCCCGCCGCGGTCAGTACCGCAGATACGGCGGCGACCGGCGCCGGCGACGGCGCGCAGTCCCCGGCCGGGAGCACCATCGTCGTCGGCCGCCCGACCGGCTCCGATCCCGAGAACCCCGATTCGGGTGGCCCGAAGCCGGTCCCGGGGTCCGGTGGGGACGCGGCATCCGGCAGCACCACGGCGGCGGGCGGGCATTCCGGCCGGAGCACCGACCGGCAGACGGCCACGGGCCGCGCCGCCACGACGCCCCAGGGCGCGACGAGGACGCCGCCCGGCTCGCTGTCCACCGACGGCAACCTGATCGCGGCAGCGACCAGTGCGGCCGCGGCCGCCGGTGTGTCACCCGCGAACCCGGACACCCCCGGCCCCGGGACCGGACCCGCATGCCCGGCGAACCCGAAGTACGTGAACGAGGCGACCAGCGGATTGCGGACTGACGTCGCGGCCGCCTGGACGGCGGCCGTGGCAGCAGGACGGAGGGCCGGCATCACGCTCTGCCTCAACGACGGCAAGCGCAGCCGCGCCCAGCAGCAGGCACAGTTCGACGAGTACGCCGAGGAGTACGGCGATCAGGTCGCCGACCAACTCGTACTGCAGCCCAACAAGTCGGCCCACGTGGTGGGAATCGCGGTCGATGCCCAACCGGCCGACGGGTACCGCTGGTTGCAGGCCACCAGGGGCTCGCTCGGATTCTGCCGGATCTACGACAACGAGCCGTGGCACTTCGAGTTCAACCCCGCCTACCGTCGCACCGGGTGCCCGGCCCGGCTTCCGGAGCCGGAGCGCTGATCGCCGGCGCCCGCCCTGCCTACACCTCCACCCGCACGCCCTTGCCGACAACCGTGATGCCCGACGCGGTCACGACGTAGCGGGATCTGTCCTTCGGCGGATCCAGACCGATCTGAGCGCCGTCCGGCACGACCACGTTCTTGTCGAGGATCGCGTTCTGCACCACCGCGCCCCGGCCGATCCGCGCCCCTGGCAGGATGACCGAGCCCTCCACCCGCGCGCCGGAGAGGATCCGCACGTCGGTGGACACCACCGAACGCAGCACGTCCGCACCCGAGACGATGCTCCCCGAATCGATCATCGATTCCCGGGCCGTGCCGCCCTCCACGAACTTCGCCGGCGGCAGCGACGGCGGCAACGTGATGATCGGCCATTCGGCGTTGTACAGGTTGAAGATGGGATGCACGGAGATCAGGTCCATGTGCGCCTCGTGGTAGGAGTCGAGCGTCCCCACGTCCCGCCAGTATCCGCGATCCCGGTCGGTCGCCCCCGGGACCTGGTTGCGGGCGAAGTCGTACACGTTCGCCGTGCCGCGCTGCACGAACATCGGCACGATGGATCCGCCCATGTCGTGCCCGGCACCGCCCTTGGCCGCGTCCGCCCGCAGCACGTCCACCAGGGCCGATGTGGTGAACACGTAGTTGCCCATCGACGCGTACGCCACGTCCGGGTCGTCCGACACCCCGGGCGGGTTCGCCGGCTTCTCCAGGAAGCCGCTGATCCGGCGGCCATCCTCACCGGTCTGGATCACCCCGAAGGCGCTCGCCTCATGCCGGGGCACCCTGATGCCGGCGATCGTCGCCTCCGCACCGGTCTCGATGTGGTCCGCCACCATCTGCGACGGGTCCATCCGGTAGACGTGATCGGCGCCGAAGACCACCAGGTAGTCCGGGTTCTCGTCGAACACCAGGTTCAGCGACTGGTAGATGGCGTCGGCGCTGCCGGTGTACCAGCGCGGCCCCAGCCGCTGCTGCGCCGGAACGGGGGTGACGTAGTTCCCGAGCATCGCGCTCATCCGCCAGGTGGTGGTGATGTGCCGGTCCAACGAGTGCGACTTGTATTGCGTCAGAACGCAGATCTTCCAGTACCCGGCGTTGACCATGTTCGACAACACGAAATCGATCAGGCGGAAACTGCCGCCGAACGGCACGGCCGGCTTGGCGCGGTCCGCGGTCAACGGCCACAGCCGCTTCCCTTCGCCACCGGCCAGCACCATTCCCAACACCTTCGGGCGACCCGCCATAGGTCGACCCTAAACTGCGCGGGAAGGCCGCGCCCGGAACAGTCGCGGGGCAGGCGAGTGCCCCGACCGCGAGGTGTTCGCGGCGCGAGACGGCAACCGGTGCGTACAGTCCGAGAATGCGCACCGCGATCGTGACCCGCGAGTATCCGCCGGACATCTACGGCGGCGCGGGCGTGCACGTCCAGTACCTGGTTCGCGAACTGCGCCGGCTCATCGACGTCGATGTGCACGCCTTCGGCGCCGACCGGCCGGGCGCGATCGGGTACCGCACGCCCGCCGGACTGTCCGATGTCAATCCGGCGCTCGGCGCCCTCGGCGTCGATCTTGAGATCGCGGGCGGCTGCGGCGGGGCCGACCTGGTGCACTCCCACACCTGGTACGCCAACATGGCCGGGCACTGGGCCAAGCTGCTGCACGGCGTGCCGCATGTGGTGACCGCGCACTCGCTCGAGCCCCGCCGGCCGTGGAAGGCGGAGCAGCTTGGGGGCGGATACCGGCTCTCGTCCTGGTCCGAGGCCACCGCCTATCACGGCGCGGACGCGGTGATCGGTGTCTCGGACGGCATGGCGGCGGACATCCTGGCCTGCTACCCGGGCCTCGACCCGGCCCGCGTGCACGTGATCCGCAACGGGATCGACACGGCCCGCTACCGCCGGGTGCCCGAACGCGACTCGCTGGTCTCCCGCGGCGTGGACCCGGACGGCCCCATCGTCGCGTTCGTCGGCCGGATCACCCGGCAGAAGGGTGTGAAGCACCTACTGGCCGCGGCGCACGAGTTCGAACCCGGGGTGCAGTTGGTGCTGTGCGCGGGCGCCCCGGACACACCCCAGATCGCCGCCGAGACCGCCGAAGCGGTGGCCGCGCTGAGGCGTTCCCGAGCGGGGGTGTTCTGGTTCGAGGAGATGCTCAGCACGCCGGAGGTGCTGCAAGTGCTCTCGGCCGCCACGGTGTTCTGCTGCCCGAGCGTCTACGAGCCGCTCGGCATCGTGAACCTGGAAGCCATGGCGTGCGAGACGGCCGTGGTGGCCAGCGACGTCGGCGGGATTCCGGAGGTCGTGGCGGATGGGGTCACCGGTGCGCTGGTGCACTACGACCCGGGGCGCGTCACCGATTTCGAGCAGGGCCTGGCGGTGTCGGTCAATCGTCTGCTGCGGGACCCGGAGTTGGCCGCTGCATGGGGCAGGGCCGGCCGGCAGCGTGCGGTGCGGGAGTTCTCCTGGGCCACCGTCGCGGAGCGCACCGTGGAGTTGTACCGGTCGCTGCTGGGTTGATCCGGCCGGTGGGTCGGTTGGCGCCGGCGGCCGCGCAAGGTGATTTCGACGCCACGGCGTTCCGGGGTGGCAAAGGCGCGACCGGCGGACACGAATGCGCCCGGGCGAGGCCACGGCACATGCGCGCCCGCCCGGGCGAATGGGCTCAGCTGACGACCGCTTTCAGGGCGTCACCCAGCGCGGTGGCCTCGGCGGCGGAGATCTCGACGACGAGCCGCCCGCCGCCCTCCAGGGGAACGCGCATGACGATCCCGCGGCCCTCCTTGGTCACCTCGAGAGGACCATCCCCCGTTCGGGGCTTCATGGCCGCCATCTACGACTCCCTCCACCACACTGGTCTTAGAGCATCGACCGTCCGCGGTGCGGCCGATCAACCCCGCACCGTGTGCGGGTGTCTTATTCTCCCCCATGGCCGGGCGGAATCACCAACCGGCGGGCGTCGCGGCGGCCCGGCGGCCGCGAGCGGAAGGATGATCGATGATGACCGACCAGCCCGACGGCCGCGGCCGCGACGAACAGCCGGTGCTCGTGGAATCGGATGGCACGGTGCGCACGATCACCCTCAACCGCCCCGGCGCGTTCAATTCCTTCGACGCCGCGACGAAGGCCGCGATGCTCTCCGCGGTCACCGAAGCCGCCGCCGACGACGCGGTCCGCGTGCTCGTGCTCACCGGCGCGGGCACGGCATTCTGCGCCGGGCAGGACCTCAAGGAGCACCTGGCACGGGTCCGAACCGCTGATCCGACGCTCGCGGATACCGTCGCCTGCTTCTACAACCCGTTGGTGACGGCCATCACGAGCATGCGCAAGCCCGTCATCGCCGCCGTCAACGGGGTCGCGGCGGGTGCGGGGGCCGCCCTGGCGTTCGCCTGCGACCTGCGCGTCGCCGCGTCCTCCGCCTCGTTCTCGATGGCGTTCGCCGGGGTCGCCCTCGCTGCGGACACCGGTGCGTCGTACACGCTGCCGCGGCTGGTCGGCACGGGCCGGGCGATGCGCATGCTGCTGCTCGGCGAGCGGGTCACCGCCCAGGAGGCGCTGCGCATCGGGTTGGTCGACGAGCTCGTCGACGACGCCGATCTCGCCTCCCGGGTGCGGGAACTCGCGGCCCGACTGGCGGCCGGCCCGGCGGGCGCCTACGGCTGGATCAAGGCGTCGGTGGCGCATGCCGCGAGCTCTGACCTGGCCGGCGCCCTCCGGTTCGAGGACCACGCACAGACAGCCTGTTTCGCCTCCCCCGATCACCGGGAGGCGTTGGACGCGTTCGTCGCCAAGCGGTCGCCGAAGTTCCCGGCGCGGCACGTACCCTGAATGCGTGGGACCCCTGGGAGAGCTCGGAGCGCTGTTCAATCCGGGCATGCGGCACGAACTCGAGGAACGCCGTGCCAAGCAGATGCTCCGCGAAGAGGAAGGCAACGCGTCGAAGGGCCGCCTGGGCATCGACCTGGAGGCCGGCGTCGCGGTGATACCGTCCGCCAACCCTCGCGCGCAAGGCGACGATGACGAAGGTCCCGACGATTCGCCCGCCGAGAACGGTGGGCATGCCGAAGGGCCGCACCGCCCAGCAGACGACGTCGACGGCGAGGCCGAACGAGACACCGCCGGCGGCGGGCACGCCCCGGCGGACGCAGACGAATCAACCGATCGGGAGCCGTCCGAGGGCGGCGCGGACCGCCGTACGCCGACCGGTCGGTCCGTCGACGGGCCGGCCGACGATGGGGAGCCCGCCGCCGAGCGGGAGCCCGCGGCGCGCGAACAGGGCGGAGAGGCGGGCGGACGGCCGGCGGCTGTGCCCGTGCCGGCGGCTGTGCCCGTGCCGGCGGCTGTGCCCGTGCCGCCGGCTGTGCCCGTGCCGCCGGCTGTGCCCGTGCCGGCGGCTGTGCCCGTGACCGATGCCAGGCCGGGCCAGCCCCAGCAGGCCACCCGTTCCCCGGCGGCGGTCCCGTCGGGGAAGGCGCGCCGGCGGGTCGCCGTGGACCCCGCGGCCGGATCGGCGTCCACCCGCAAGTCCCGACGCGCTCACTGACCCCGCAGGCCGCCGGGTTGGCGCGCGCGAAAGCAGCCGGCGACGTGGTCGTCCACCATCCCGGTCGCCTGCATCAGGGCGTACGCGGTGGTGGGACCGACGAAGGAGAAGCCGCGGCGCTTGAGCTCCCCTGCCATCGCCACCGACTCGGGGCTCGCGACCGGCACGTCCTGCGGTCGGGTCGGCCGGGCGCGCGGGCCTGCGGGGGCGAAGGACCACAGCAGGGTGTCCAATCCCTCCGCCAGCCGAAGCGCCGCCCGCGCGTTGCCGATGGCCGCGGTGATCTTCGCGCGGTTGCGCACGATGCCGGGGTCGGCCATCAGGCGCTCCACGTCCCGGTCGTCGAAGCCGGCAACGGCGGGAATGGCGAAGCCCGCGAACGCGTCGCGGAACGCCGGCCGTTTCCGCAGGATCGTCAACCAGCTCAACCCGGATTGGAAGCCTTCCAGGCAGAGGCGCTCGAAAAGGGCGTCGTCACCGCGCAGCGGCGTCCCCCACTCGACGTCGTGATACGCGACGTACTCCGCAGCGGTTCCGGCCCAGCCGCACCGCTCCAGGCCGTCGGCGGGCCGGTCCCCCGTCATCTCGGCTGCTCGCCCGCCGTACCAGCCGGGAAGACGGCGGTTCCGGCCCAGCCGCACCGCTCCAGGCCGTCGGCGGGCCGGTCCCCCGTCATCTCGGCTGCTCGCCCGCCGTACCCGCCGGGAAGACGTCCTCGTCTTCGTCCTCCGCCGCTGCCCCGGCGGGCGGCTCGCCGCTCAGTTCGCTGACCCGGCGGTGCAGCCGGTCCAGTTCGTCGGCCAGCCGATCCAGGGTCCAGTCCACGTCGCTCATCCGGTAGCCGCGCAGGGCCAACCCGAAGCGCACCCGGCGCACGTCGTCACCCCCGACCGCCTGGTCGGGAAGCTCGGAAGGGGACGTCCGGGGGGGCAGCGCAGCCATCTGCTCGCCCCGGCCGAAGACGAGCACAGCCAGCACGAAGACCACCGCCCCGATCGCGGCGGCGATGACGACGTACTCCAGGACGGTGATCACTGCAACGATCGTGCCATGCCGCTGCCGGTGCCGGTTCACACCATGCCGCGACGGACCGCGGCGGGCGGACGGGTGCCCCGGATCGACGCCACCATCTCCAGCACCCGCCGGGTGGGCAGCACCTGGTGCGCCCGGAAGACCGCCGCGCCGGCGGCGGCGGCCAGCGCGGTGGCGGCAAGGGTGCCCTCCAACCGCTCGCCGAGCGGCGCGTCCAGCGTCTCGCCGACGAAGTCCTTGTTGGACAACGCCATCAGAACGGGCCAGCCCGTCGCGACCAATTCGCCGGTCCGGTCCAGCAGTTCCAGCCCGTGCCAGGTGTTCTTGCCGAAATCGTGCGTCGGGTCGATCAGGATGCCGCTCCTCGGCACGCCCGCGCGCGCCATCCGGTCGGCCGCCGAAGTCGTCTCTGCGATCACCGCGGCGACCACGTCCCGGTAATGCACCCGCATCGGGTTGGTGCGGGGGGCCGCGCCGCCGGTGTGCGAGCACACGATGCCCGCGCCGAATCGCGCTGCGACCACGGCCAGGTCCGGGTCGGCCCCCGCCCAGGTGTCGTTGATGAGGTCCGCGCCGGCCAGGCACGCCTCCTCGGCGACCGGCGCGCGCCAGGTGTCGACGCTGATCGGAAGTTCGGGGTGCTGCCGGCGGATCGCCGCGATCACCGGCACCACACGGTCGATCTCCTCGGCAATCGACACCGCCGGACCGACACCGGCCTTCACGCCGCCGATGTCGACCAGGTCGGCGCCGTCCGCGAAGGCCCGGTCCGCCGCGGCCAGCGCCGCATCCGCGGCGAACGTCGCACCGTGATCGAAGAAGGAATCCGGCGTGCGGTTGATGATCGCCATCACCGCGGCCCGGTCGCGTCGCAGGGCCTTGCCGCGCAACACCACGGCCGGACGGACCGTCGGCGGCGCAGGCATGCCGATCAGAGTACGGCCGGGCCGGCCGTACTGCTCCGGACCAGCCGCGCGAGGCCGGCCTCGTCGAGCAGGTCGGCGGGATTGACCGTGACCCCGGATGCCACGTAGACGAAGGCGGCGCGCACCGATTCCAGCGGCAGGTCCTTCAGTCGCGAGAACGCCAGCCGGTACACCGCCAGTTGAACCGACGCCGCGGCGGCGCGGTCCCCTTCCGGCGGCCGTCCGGTCTTCCAGTCCACGACGGTCACGCCGCCGTCCGGATCGTTGAAGACGGCGTCGATCCGGCCGCGGACCGTGAGCCCGGCCACCTGGGTCACGAAAGGCACCTCCACGGCGGTCGGGTTGCGGCCGGCCCACGCGGAGCGGCGAAACGCCGCGATGAGTTCCGGCAGGTGTTCGTCGGGGGCGGCGCCCTGATCGTGCGCCCCCGGCAGTTCGTCGATGCCGAGCAGCGGATCGCCCGCGAAATGCCGTTCCAGCCAAGCATGGAATGCCGTGCCGCGGCGAGCCTGCGGTGCCGGCGGGCCCGGAATCGGTCGGCGCAACCGGCGGGCCAGCAGTTCGGGGTCGCCGGCCAACTCGACCATCGAGGAGACCGACAATGCGGCCGGCAGGACGACGTCGAACACCGGCGGTGCGGTGGCGGCAGCGCGTTCCGCGAGCAGCAACTCGACGTCCCGTCGCCACCCGTGGGGGTCCGCAGCGTCGGTCGGCGGGGCGGCATCGCCGCCCCGCCGCGCGAGCGCCGACAGCACACGCTCCGCACCGGCTCGTATCGCCGGCCGACGGCTGCCCAGCGGGTCGACCGGCCAGCTCGCCGTCCGGGGATCGGCGAGCAGCGGGTTTGGCCGGTCGGCGGCGGGAGGCTCTGCCCACAGCTCGGGCGGATCGATCGCCGGATGGTCGGCCAACTCGGTGAAGAAGGCGCCCGGACCTCGCGGCCGGCTGCCCGTCGCACCCCAGTGGTGCGCCGAGAGGAACAACGTATGGCGCGAGCGGGTCAGGGCGACGTAGAACAACCGACGCTCTTCAGCCCGATGCGAGATGCCAAGGGCAGCAACGTGATCCGCGAGGGCCGCGACCAGGGCGCCCTGGTCGGCGCCGGCCGGCAGCACCAGTTCCGGCTGGTCGTCGCGATCTGCGCGGGCGGCGGGCGGTAGCCGGCCGGCGTCCCCGAGCCAGGTGCTCTGCTGTTCGCCGGGAAACACCCCGTCGCACAGGTGCGGGAGCGCGACCACGTCCCATTCCAGGCCCTTGGCGCCGTGCACCGTCAGGACCTGCACCCGCCCGGGGACGGGGCTCACGGTTCCCGGAGCGAGGCCGTCCTCCCGTTCGCCCGCCGTCGCAAGGTAATCCAGGAGTTCCACCGCGGTGGCGCCGGTCGCCGCGACCTTCGCCGCCACCTGCGCCAACGCATCGAGATGCGCTCGGCCGTCCGGCATCAGCAGCGCCTCGACATCGAGGCCGGTGGTGCGCTCGACCTGGGCGAGCAGGTCCGGCAGCGGAGCCGACAGGAACGATCGCAGGCGGCGCAGCTCCCGCGCCAGCGCGGCGATCCGCCGGTACCCCAGCGCCGAGTACGCCTGTGGCGGCCCGGGGTCGGCGATCGCATCCAGCAGGCCGTTGCCGGCGAGCCGCTCGTCGGCGGTCCCCCGGGCCAGCGCGGCGCGAAGCCGGTCCGCCGCCGAGCCACCGTCACCGCCGGCCGCCCCGTCACCGCCGGGGGACCCGCCGGCCGCCCCGTCACCGCCGGGGGACCCGCCGTCCACCCCGTCACCGCCGGGGGGCAGCAGCCCCCCACCTTCCAGGGCCCGACCGCGGCGATCCAGCGCGGCCAGGTCCGCAAGGCCCAGCCGCCAGCGCGGCCCGGCGAGGATGCGAACCGCCGCGGGGCCGGCGTCGTGGTCCACGACCATCCGCAGCATCGCGATCACGTCGGCGACGGCGGGCTCGTCGACGAGGCCGCCGACACCGGTCACCTCGACTGGCAGTCCCCGGCTGCGCAACGCCCCTGCGACGGCCGCCATGTCCGACCGCCGCCGCAGCAGGACCGCGATCGTCGGAGGGTCCTCGCCGGCGTTCCACATCTCGGCGAGGGCGTCGGCCAGCCACGCGTTCTCCTCGTCGACCGTGGCCGCCAGCGCCATCCGCACCCGCCCCGCGGGCGCACCCGTGCGGTGCCGGAGTTCGCCGACCGGCACCGGTTCGGCGCGCACCGCCGCGGACGCCGCGTTGGCCAGATCCAGGACGCGGGTGGAATTGCGAAAGCTCGTCAACAGCGGCAGGACGGGCGCGGTCGAACCGTCCGCCGACGGGAAGTCCGCGGCGAAGCGCGGCAGGTTGGACGCGGACGCGCCTCGCCAGGCGTAGATCGACTGGACGGGATCGCCGACGGCCGTCACCGGGTGCCCGCGCCAGGGCCGCACCTGCGCGTCCGGCGCCCCGAAGGCCGCCCGCAGGATGATCCGCTGGGCGTGGCCGGTGTCCTGGTACTCGTCGAGCAGCACGACGCGGTGGCGCTCGCGCAGCACCTGCCCCACGCGGGGCGTCGAGGTCACCAGCGACGCGGCAAGCTGCATCTGGTCCGCGAAGTCCACCGCCCGAGCGGCGCGCTTGGCCTCGTCGTACGCGAGGACCAGCGGCACGACCGCCCGGCGGTGCTCCAGTTGCCTCACCCGGGTCGCGAGCCCGGAATGCACGGGGCCACGCTGCCGGTCGCTCGGCGGCGCGCTCGTCAGCACGCGCAGCAACTCGTCCAGCGCCGCGGCCAACGCCTCCGGGCCGGCCAGATGGTCGGCCAGCGCTGCGGAGATCGCGAGGACGTCCTGGGTGACCCGCTCCGGTCCGACATCGGTGTCGAGATCGCCGTCCCAGCGCCCCACCACGCTGCGCGCCAGCTGCCAGGTGTCCGTCGCGGTCAGGACTCGCGTCGGCGGATCGATACCGGCCAGCGGCCCGAACTCGGCGATCAGCCGGCCGGCGAAGGAATGGTAGGTGCCGATCATCGGTTCCGCGGTGGCGCTGGCGCGTCGGGCCCCGGGCAGGTCGACACCGCTCAGCATGCGAAGACGGCTCCGGATTCGCTGGCCGAGCTCGCCGGCAGCCTTGCGGGTGAACGTCAGCCCGAGGATCTGATCCGGCTCGGCAAGGCGGTTCGCCACCAGATACACCACGCGCGCCGCCATGGTCTCGGTCTTGCCCGAGCCGGCCCCGGCCACCACCAGGGCGGGAGCGAGTGGCGCGGCGACCACGGCCGCCTGTTCTGCCGTGGGCGGCGGCAGGCCCAGTGCCTCGGCCAGCAGGCCCGGCCCCACGATCACCCGGTCACCTGCCGGCCCTCGGGCTGCAGCGGGCAGCTGGCACGCACCGGGCAGCGCGTGCACTGCTCGCCCTGCCTGGCCGTCAGCACCGCACCCGCCGCAGACGCAGCGGCGTCGCGCAGCCTGCCGACCCACCGCTGGCGATCCGCCTCGTCGAAGGCTGCCTGGGTCCGGACCTTCGGCTGCCCGGTGCGCAGGTACACCAGCTCCGCACCGCCGACCGGCACCACGGGGTTCGCGCCGGGCTCGTGCTGCTCGCCGCCGGCAGGCGTTCGGTAGGAGGTTCCGTCGGCGGGCGGGGTGCCGGGCCGTCGATGGTCGTGGTCCTCGTACTCGAGGAATGCGCCCAGCGCGGCAGCGAGTTGATACGCGGCCAATTGGGCATTCTCGGCGGCGGCCGCATGCGTCGACGGGGTGGCGCCGCTCTTGAAGTCCGTCACCACCAGGTGCCCGTCGCGATCCGCCGAGAGCCAATCCGCGCGCCCGATCAACCGAACCGGACGTTGTTCCGGCCCGGCCGCCGGGAGGACCAGGTCCACGGGAACCTCCGAGCCGACGAAGCGGCGCTGCCGGCCCGCCTGCTCGACCCATGCCTGAAGCGCCCCCCGCATGGCAACCAGTTGCCGCCGCAGCCGGCGAACCTCCCAGGGCGGTAGGTGTTCCTGCCCGGCGAGGAAGCCTTCGACAGCAATGTCGAGGTCGGCGTCGGTCGCGCCCATCGCGATGCCCTGCGCCAGCGCGTGCACCGCGATTCCGACCAGCTGCGCCTGGGACGGGTCGCGGCGCGCGCCGCGCCGCTCCAGCACGGCGCGCAGCGGGCAGGCCAGCAGCGACTCGAGCTGCGACGGGGAAACGCGCACCGCCGCCCCGTCGGGAACGGCCGGCCCGGTGCTGGACGGCTCGGCGAGCCCGTACCACGTGTCCGGATGCGCCCCGGCGACCCCGGCCGCCGCCAACTGCGCCAGCGCGGCTGCCGCCTGCTCGCGGGCGCCATCACCGCGCTCCCCGTCACCGTTGAAGGCCGCGGCAACGTCAGTGTCCGCCGTGGTGCCCCGGCCGTCGAACCGGGCGGCACCCGCGGCCGCGGCCGCGCCGTCCCCGGCGGTCACGACGCGCCGCAGTTCGGCCACCAGGGCCGGCAGGTTCATCGCTCGGCGGGGCTGTCCATGGGGACCCCGCGGCCATCCGGTCGGCACCGCATCGCCGCCGGCAATTTCGCTGAGGAAGATCGACGGGACGTTCTCCTCGTCGGCGGCCGCCGTCACGATCAGCACCCTGCGCGCCCGGGTCACCGCCACGTAGAACAGGCGCCGCTCGTCGGCGAGTCGCGCATCGGCGGGCCGGACACCGATCCGCATGACGTCGACGCCGGCAGCGGCGTCGAGCAGGGTCTCCAGGTCGAGCAGCCTGGCGCGCGGACGCAGGTCCGGCCACGCATCTTGCTGCACGGCGGGCACCGCGACGACGTCCCACTGCAGCCCCTTGGCGGCGTGCGCCGAGAGCATCGACACCGCATCTTCGCCCCGGGGCCGGCCGGCCGGGCCGGGGACCTGTTCTGCACCGAGCACGTCGAGCAGGCCGGAAACCCCCGCGCCCGGTAGCTGATCCGCGAGTTGCGCGGCCCGGTCGAACAACTCCACCGCCCCGTCGAGCAACGAGTTGGCAATCGCGGCCCGCGGCCCGCCCGACTCGGTCTCGGCCAGCAGCCTGGCCGCCAGACCGGACCCTTCCCAGACCCGCCACAGCACCGTCTCGGCCGAATCGGCAGGGTTCTCCCCGGCCACCTTCAGCATCCGCACGAGCCGCCGCAGCGGCACCGCCGAATCGGCGTTCAACCCCGGCGGAATCGGTTGCTGCGACAGCAGGATCGCGGCCAGACTGTCCGCGCTCGTCGCTGCGGCGTGGCGCCGGGCGGCGGGGGCTGCAGCCGCCGGGGCCGCCGGCCCTTGAAACGAGCCGCGTACCCGCCGCCGCAGGCGGCGCAACGTCAGTGGATCCATCCCGCCGAGCGGCGAGCCCAGCAGTCCCAGCGCCACCTCGCCCGTCACCGTTGCCGGTTCGAGACCGGCCCGCAGCACCGCGAGCAGCGCTGCCACCAGCGGGTTGGCGGCGATCGGGCCGGCGACGCCGGCCGCCACCGGCACCCCGGCCGCGGCGCATGCCCGGCGGACCGCCTCGCCGGCCTGGGCGGGCGAGCGGAGGAGCACCGCCATGCTCGACCATGCGATGCCGTGTTGCAGGTGCGCCCGCCGCAGCTGATCGGCGACGTACGCCGCCTCCTGCGCGGCGCTGGGGAGCAACCGGATGTCCAGCCGTGCGGGCGGATCCCCCGCGGCGGCGTCCGACAGCGAACCACTCGCGGCGCGCAGCGCCCGGTGCAGCGCGGGGCCGGGCAGTCGCCGAGCGACCCGCCGGGTCGCCTCCAACAGGGTGGGGGGCATTCGGTACGAACCGGTCAGGGCCACCGTCGCATCCACGCTCACCCGCTCCAACACGCCCGGAGCCGCTCCGCGGAATGCGTAGATCGATTGGTCCGGATCGCCGACCACCACCAACTCGTCCGCTGCGGAGGCGAGCATGTCGATCATCCGGGCCTGTGCCGGATCGACATCCTGGTATTCGTCGACGAAGATCCGCCGGATCCGGACCTGTTGCGCCGCAAGCACGTCCGGATCGGCGAGCCGGTCCAGGGCCGCGATCGTGAGCTCCGCCTGGTCGAGGGAGGTGCCCATGCGGCTCGACGCCTGTCGCAGGTCGCCGACATCCTGATATTCGGTGATGAAGGCCGCCGCCGCAACCCATTCCGGTCGCTGCAGCCGGCGACCCAGTTCGGCGATCCGCCGCGGGCTCACCTGCCGCTCTCCGGTTCGCAGCACGAACTCCCGGAGCTCGGCGGCGAATGCGGGCACCCGAAGCGCGCCCCGCAGATGCGCGGGCCACGTGCCGCCGCCATCGGCGGCATGGCCGGCGAGCATGTCGCGCATCATCAGGTCGGCCTGCCCGCCCTGCAGCAGCCGCGGCGGCGGGTCGCCGACAGCCTGCGCGGCGGATCGGACCAGGAAGTACGCATACGAGTGCAAGGTGCGCACCAGCGGTTCGGTGACGGTGATGGCCAGTCGGGCCGCAATGCGCCGCGAAAGCTCTGCCGCCGCCCGCCGGGAGAACGTCAGCACCAGGATCGATGACGGATCCAGCCCGCGGCGGCCTATCCGGTCGGCGACCGCTTCCACGACGGTGGCCGTCTTGCCGGTCCCGGGCCCGGCCAACACCCGAAGCCGGCCGCCCCGGTGACCGATCACCGCCCGCTGCTCCGCCGACGGTGCGACGAGCAGGCCGGCGCTTGGCGACGCGACCAGCCGATGCCGCGCCGCCGGACGCTCGGCCGTCACCGAACGGTCCGGGAACCGTCCGCCGCCCGCGCGAGACCCGATCCGAATCGACATGTCGCCCATACCATCACGCGGCTCGGACAGCGCCCGCCGGGCAGCCCCCGGCGGCCGCCCCGGCGGCGCGCAGACGCCGCGACGACGGCGAGAATGGCCGGGTGGACATGGTGCTGGCCGATCGGATCCTGGACATCGTGGCGGCCGTCCCGGCGGGCCGCGTGAGTACCTATGGTGACGTCGCGGCGCTCGCCGGCACCCCGTCACCGCGGTTGGTGGGGCGGGTACTCGCGGAGCTGTCGGACGATCGCACCCCCTGGCACCGCGTGCTGCGCGCGGACGGCACACCGGCGGCGCACCTGGTTGCCGAGCAGTGCGCCCGGCTGCGGGCCGAGGGGGTGGCGGTGACGGGCGGCCGGGTCGACATGCGCCGGTACCGGTGGCGCCGCTGACCGCGCCCCGGCCCAGCCCCCGGAGGGCCCGCACGCGGTATCAGCAAGACCTCGCACTGCTTAACGGTGTTGCGGTCGCGTCCGGAATTGTTCCCGCGGGCTCGTGGCGTGCCGATCGGCCAGGCCGGTCCGGTAGGCCAGGATGACGGCGTGGACGCGGTCGCGCAGGCCCAGCTTGTCCAGGCATCGGGATACGTGGGTCTTGATCGTCTCGATGCTGACCACGAGATGGTCGGCGATCTCGGCGTTGGACAGTCCGTGTGCGATCAGTTGCAGTACTTCGCGCTCCCGTGCGGTGAGCCGGTTGAATCCTTCCGGCAGCGGTTGGCGGCCGGGGCCGGCGAATTGTTCGATGAGCCGCCGGGTCAGTGCGGGGGCCAGCAGTTCCTCACCGCGGGCGACCGCGCGGATGCCGCCGACCAATTGGATGTCGGTCATGTCTTTCAGCAGGAAGCCACTGGCTCCGGCCACCAGGGCGTCGTAGACGATTTCGGATTGGGTGAACGTGGTGAGCATCACTACGCGGGTGCGGCCATCCCGCCGGGCGGCGTCGGCCAGGACCTGCCGGGTTGCCGCAATACCGTCCAGGCGCGGCATCTTGACGTCCATCAGCACGATGTCGGGCGCCAGGTCGCGGGCGAGTGCGGCTGCTTCGAGCCCGTCCACCGCCTGGCCGACGACGTCGAGGTCGGGTTCGATGTCGAGGATCATCTGCAATCCGGTGCGCACGAGATGTTGGTCGTCGGCGATCAAGATGCTGATCACGGTACGACCCCGAGCGGCAGCCGGGCTTGGACTGTGAAGCCGGGACCGGATGGGCCGCTGGCAAGCTCGCCGTGGCATGCCTCCACCCGCTCGCGCATGCCACGAAGGCCCACGCCGGAGCCGCTGATGCCGACCGGGGCGAGCGCCGTGACCGGTCCCGGTCCGGTGTCGTTGATGCGTATCTCGAGTGTTTCGGGGGTGTAGTGCAGGCCGACCCGGACGGTGGTGTGGACCGCGTGTCGCGCGGCGTTGGTGAGCGATTCCTGCACCACCCGGAATGCTGCCCGGGCCACCGTCCTGTCGAGATCGCGAGGCTCGCCATGCACTTCGACGGCGACGTCGAGGCCGAGGACCCTGCCGAGCCCGGCCAGGGCGTCGAGGGCGGCCGGATCCAGCGGGCGCTCGCTGCCCTCGGCGCCCAGTTCGCCGAGGGACTGGCCCAGGTGGGCCAGCGGTCCGCTGGCGAGTTCGCGCAGCGCCGACAGCGCGGTCACGGCTCGATCCCGGTCGCTGTCCCACAGCTTCCGGGCCGCCCCGGCCTGCAGGCAAACCACGGTAAGGGTGTGCGCGCCGACGTCGTGCAGGTCTCGGACCATCTCGGCGCGCTGCTCTGCCGCGGCCAGCGACACCTGCTGGTCGCGGGTCCGGGCCAGCTCGTCAACGACCATGCGCAGCGCGACCGTTCGGGCCTGCCGGACCGCGACGCTTCGCCCTGCCCACCACGCCAGCACGGTCATGACTGCGGAGGGCACGACGCCGTCGAGCGCACGATCCGCCTGCGCCGTCGCGAGGACCACCGCGCCGTACCCCAACAGCGCCAGGCCGAGCCCGAGCGTCGCCGTCCGCAGCGGCAGCGCCACGCCGGCAAGGAACGGAACCAGCAGGCCGGGCAACATCCAACTCACCGTCGGGGGCAGTGAGCTCAGCCACGCCGTCTGGGCCGAGGCCAGCGCAAACAGCAGCGCCGCCCCGGCAAGCGGCCGACGACGCACCATCACCAACAAGAGCCCCAATCCGACGCTGGCCGCCACGGTGAGCCATGCCGGCCCTTGGTGGTTGGTCAGGGCGGTCTCCACGGCCAGCGGCGCGGCAGCCAACACCAACAACACGTCGAAACGGTCCAGCCGCCGGTCGACCACCGGCGCCGACGGCATCGGTCCGTCGTCCGACTCGCCAACCGGCTCGGGCCGGAGCACATCTAGCACTGCGCGCAGCTCTGAGAGCGCTTCCCGGGCGGTCAGCTCCACCTTGGCCAGCCAATCCACCATCGCCGCCGTATCCGACGCGGCCAGGCTTTCGGCTTCGCGCACATCGGCGATGATCTCGCCGAGCCGCGCGGCCAGGGCGACATCCACGTTGCGCTCGACACGTTCGGCCTCGCCGGCGCGCGCCGCAGCTACCGCGCCGGCCCGGCGCTCTCCCAGCTCGGTGGCGCGCCGCCGGAGCTCGGCCAGTTGACGGGTACGGCTGCCCAGCAGCCACGCCAGCAGGGCGGGTGCCATCACGATGGCGGCGTAGAAGACGCCGTCGTTGGCAAGCGAGAACTCACCCGGCGAGGCAACCTGGTTCGCCACCGTCAACAGCCCGGCGACAACCACGCCGGTGATGATCAGCTCCGGCAGCCGGCTACGCCACCCCGCCAGAAACGCGAGACCTGCGACCAGCGCCAGGCACACCGTGTTACCGGCAAGGTCGTCGCCCAGCAGCGCGTTGACCCACAACGCGGCTCCGACTGCGCCGAGGACCACAAGCCGCCCCCACATGCGCCTGAGAATAGGCCGCGGCGGGTGCGTCGACATCCCTCTCACGGGGGATGCACATGGCGGGCATGGGTGACGACGGGCGCCCTACCCTGCTGCGAGCCTGACGACATGACAACCCACACGACGGCGCAAGGCGCCACCACCGGCAGTTCTCATCACACGGCACTACGGGCAACCGAACTTCTCGGTCTGGTCGGCGGCGCAGCCTGGGTCATCGACACCGTGACCATCGCGGTCCTCAACCGCGCCTTCGACCCGCTCGACTCGGTGCTGTTCTTCGCGGGCCTCGCCTGCGTGCTGGGCACCGTCCTGGCCCTCGCGGTCCACCTGAGCGTCGGCCGCACCGGCCCGGCCCGGGTCGCCGTGGCGGCCGGCGCGTTCCTGGCCACCGCCGCGGTACTCGGCGCCATCTCGTTCGGCGCCGATACGCTGGCCCGCCACGTCTTCTCACCGGCCAACATCGGTCTGCACGGCGAATGGAGCTGCTTCGCCACCGGGCTCTGTCTGCTGGTCATCGCGGCTTGGGCCGGACACAGGCCACGCTCGTCCGCCGCCGGCGGCGCCAGGTCTTCATAGCCGTTCGTGCGGGCCTGGCAATCCGACGACGTGTATCCATCTGCTTTCGTCATCGGTACACGGCGATATACGTAGGCACCCCCGGTTATCCCCCTGTCCGACTTTCGTCCACAGGATGATCGCGGCGCGGCCATCGCGGCCCGCGAATCGGCAGGGTGGCCGTCATGCCCCAGCACAGCGCTCCCGCCTTTCCGGTTTCCGCAGCGCCGCCTGCCGTCGTGCGGCTGGCCGGACCCGAGGGGATGGTGGCCGCCGTTCCGCAGTATCTCGGGTTCCATCCGTCCGAGAGCCTCGTGCTGCTCTGCCTGAACGGGCCGCGGTGCAGGGTGGGGCCGGCCGCGCGGGTCGATCTCTTCGAACCGGGCAGCACCGACGCGGTGCACCAACTGGTCGGCTGCGCGGTTCGGTATGCGGATGCGGCCGCGGTCGTCTGCTACCACCAGGGGGCTCGGCCGCCGTGCCTGGACGAGTTGCTGGCGGCGCTTCGCAAAGCGAAGGTGCCGGTCTTCGCGGTGTTGTCGGTCTCCGGGGGACTCATTCGGGACGCGTCGTCCGCCGCCGCCCAGCGCGCGGATCCGGGCGTGCCGGTACCGGGACCCGACGACGCGCAGGTGCGACGGCTCGCCGCGG
This sequence comes from uncultured Actinomycetes bacterium, assembly GCA_964624455.1. Classification (GTDB taxonomy): domain Bacteria; phylum Actinomycetota; class Actinomycetes; order Mycobacteriales; family Nakamurellaceae; genus Nakamurella. Next base: position 72,055 of record CAZUXD010000008.1, read on the forward strand.
CGTCCGTGCTGGCCGGCCGGCAGGTGCTGCCCGACCGGCAGGCGCTGCGGGCGTCGGTCGCCGCGCCCCGCGGCGACCTGCTGGGTCGCTCGCGCAAAGCCATCCGAGCCGTGCTCACCGAGTTGGCCGACCAGTTGGCGTCCCCGATGGATCTGCTGCCGCCGGAGTTGTCCGCCGACCTGGACCGGACCCTCGCCCAGGCTTTCGCGCAGTACTCCGACACCGGCTGCGTCGCACCGAAGACCGCCGCCAGGCTGGCCGCCATCGCCACCCACATCGGGTGTCGAGATCACCTGATCGCGCGGGCGGTGGGACGCGAAGACCCGGCGGCAGTGCCGGTGTTGATCTCGGTCGCGGGCCAGTGCCCGGATCCCGAGGCCGCCGAGATTTGCGCGGTGCTGGCCGTGGTTGCCTACCGCTACGGTGACGGCGCGTTGGCGCAATGCGCGGTCGACCGGACGCTGCATGTGAAACCGCGCCATCGCCTGGCGCACCTCATGCTCTGTGCCATGTCGTCCGGGTTGCCACCGCGCGAACTGGCCGGCATGGCCGACCTCGCCAACGGGCCCGGATCGCCCGTCACGGCAGCAGCGGTTGGATCGCGTCTGCCGCGGTGAGGATCTGCACCAGCGATTCCGGCGTTGTTCGCGGATGGGCGAGGCTCAGCGCCAGCCGGAACAACACCGCCCGCCGCAGCACCTCGTGCCACTGATCGAGGTGCGAGAACTCCTGCACCAATTCGACCGGGCCGCTGCCCCAGGCGATCGCGTCGACGACGATGACGGCCGCGGCGTAGTTCGCCGGGCGCCAGTACGGTGTGAAGTCGATGACTGCGGGGGGCGCCGATCCGGCAAAGAGCACATTCCCGAACAGGTCGCCGTGCACGATCTGGCTGGGCAGGCTCACCGGCGTTCGCCCGCGGGCCAGTTCCTGGTACAACCGGGCGCCGTACCCGTCTCCGATCCGCTGGCCGTCGTCAGCGACCTCCGCCCACGCGAGCCGGTCGGCCCAGCTGCAGACGTCCTCCCGTTCGGCCAGCAACCTCGGCATCGGTACCCCCGCCAACGCCTCGTGCAAGGTGAAGGAGATCCGCACGATGTCGTGATACCTGGCGGCCGGGCGACCGGAGACGAATCGCTCGGCGCACCAGCCGCCGACCACCCAGCGGCCGTCGGTGGACCGGATGGGCCGTGCAATACGGATTCCCGCTATCCGCAGCGATTCGAAAACCCCTGCAGACCAGGCGGACTCGGCAGCGGAAGGAGCCGGCTTGAGGACGGCGTCACCGTACCGCCAGGCCCGCCCGGACCCGCCGGCGATCTGCTCACCGTTGGCGTGGCTCAGCCCGAAGGCCGCGACGACGTGGTCGGGTGGTGCGTCCACCTCACGAACCGTACCGGCCGGAGCGCTCACAATCGCGCACCTGGCGAATCACCGCAGTGTCACCACCGCAGTGTCACCACCGCAGTGTCACCACTGCAGTGTCAACACCGAAGCCGCCTGCTACCGGGGCCGCGACATGCGACCGGCCCGGTGCCCGCGAGCATCGGGCCCGCGCTTGGCGACCCGGCCGGATGCGGCCGCCGCGCGCCCCAAGGTCGTCAGTACCGCGGCAGCGACGGGTCGACGCGCTCGACCCAGGCGAGCACTCCCCCGTCGACGTGCACGGCGTCCGCGAATCCCGCCCGGTGCAGCACGGCGAGGCACTCCGCCGAACGCGCGCCCGTCTTGCAGTACAGCACGATCGGACGTTCCTGCGGCAGCGCGGAGAGGGCCGAACCCGACAGGATCGCCTCCTTCGGGATCAGCACATCGCCCGGGATGGCGACGATGTCGTGCTCCGTGCGCTCCCGCACGTCGACCAGGAACAACTCCTCGCCGCTATCCAGCCTGGCCCTGAGCCGGTCGGCGCTGATCGTGTGGCCGTTGGCCACAGGCGCCGCGACACCGCAGAAGGTCTGGTAGTCGACCAGCTCGGTGACCGCGGTGGCGGTGGGGTCGGGCTTGAGAGTCACTGTCTGGTGGCTCATCTCGAGCGCGTTGTACACCAGGAGCCGGCCCAACAGGCTCCGGCCGATGCCGGTGATCAGCTTGATGGCCTCGGTGCCCATGACGGCGCCGACCGACGCGCACAGCACCCCCAGCACCCCGCCCTCCGCGCACGACGGAACGCTCCCGGGCGGCGGTGGCACCGGATAGAGGTCCCGGTACTGGGGTCCGTACCGCGCCCAGAACACGCTGACCTGGCCCTCGAACCGGAAGATCGAGCCCCACACGTAGGGCATGTCCGAAAGGACGCACGCGTCGTTCACCAGGTACCGGGTGGCGAAGTTGTCGGTACCGTCCAGTACCAGGTCGTAGCCGGCGAACAGGCGTAGCGCGTTGCCCGCCACCAGTTGCTCCTCGTGGAGCACCGTCCGCACCAGCGGATTGACCCGCGCCACCGACTCGGCCGCGGAGCGCGCCTTGGAGCGACCGACATCCGTACTGCCATGGATGATCTGGCGCTGCAGATTGGATTCCTCGACCACGTCGAAGTCCAGGATGCCGAGCGTGCCGACGCCTGCCGCGGCAAGGTAGAGCAGGGCCGGTGAACCCAGCCCGCCGGCGCCGATGACGAGCACTCTGGCGTTCTTCAACCGACGTTGGCCGATCACCCCGATCTCGGGGATCAGCAGGTGACGCGAATAGCGCTGCACCTCTTCGCGGGTGAGGCCGGCGGCCGGCTCCACCAACGGCGGCAGCGTCGTATCGCCCACGTCATGGCCCACCCCGCCAGTCTGGCACAGCGGCCCTGGTGCGGTGGCCGCCCGAGAAGCGCCGCCCGCAGGGGCATCAGGGCGCCGGCGAGGTGCCCACCGGCCCCCGCGGGAACGGGAAGGGGTTGGGTTTGCACACCTTGCCGTCGGCGCGTACCGAACCGTCCGGGTCCAGCCCGGCGAGGTCGTCGTTGGAGGTGCTCCACGACTGCTGCATCATGACCGGCGCCAATCCGCCGTTCTCCGCGCACGCCTGATGGTGGTGCCCGAGCGCATGGCCGACCTCGTGGTTGATCGCGTACACCCGGTAGGAGCCCAGATCACCGTTGTAGGAGACCGCACCACGCACCCAACGGGCGTCGTTGACGAACACGCGTTTCACGAGCCGGTTGTAGCAACTCGCCTCGAGTTGGATCTGCCAGCCGCAGTTCTGGGGTCCGCGCACCGTCATCTGGCTGGTCAGGCTGATTCGGAAGTCGGGTTCTCCGGAGTCGACGCGCTGCAAGGTGAACTGGCCGCCGCCCACCCAGGACCGGTCGTCCGTCAGGATGGCCATCACCGCGTCGGCGAACAGCGTGTCCTGGCTGGCGCTCTGGATCCCGTCCTCGACCTCGATGCTGAAGGTCTTCCGCTCGGCTCCGGTGCCGAAGGGCTGCGACGTGCCGCGCACCATGTGGAACGTGCCGGCGCCGGTCTTGGCGAATTCGGCACCGGGCGGGAGCGCGCCGGCCGACATGCCCGCGAACGTGCCGTTCGGATCGGGCGCCGATTCGCCGGGCGACATCGGAATATCGGTACTTCCGGTCCCCGAGGGGTTCTGGGCGGTCGCGGGCGGCCCCGGCTCGTGCACGGTCACCGTGGTCGGCACCTGGTTCTCGATGGTGACGGTGCCGGAACCGGTCGCACCGATGGCCGGGTCGGGCGCCGCCGTCCCGGTGCCCGGCGAGGCGACGAGCCCGATCACCGTCACCACCGTCAGCGCGACAAGCACCGGGAGCGCGTAGGCGCGCCAGCCGTAGTGGTGCACGAACCATCCGATCGCGCTGCGGCGGCGGTGCTCTCGCGGCTTGCGGCCGGCGGGCGGCGGCGCTGCGGCCGGGCCGGGCACCGGCTCCCAGCGGGCCCTGAGCGGCTGCGGGCCACCGGGCACGTCGTCGTCCTGCCACAAGGTGGACCGCGACAACCTCGACCCGGACACGCTCGGGGACGACCCGGGCCGCCCCCGCGCCTGCACCGATCGGGTCGAGACGGTAGCCCGGGAACCCGGAGCGCCGGGTGCACCCGGACTCGATGGCAGGGCCCCTTCCGCGCGGGTTCGCCCCTCGCGCCCGCGCCGATCCCGGCCCTGCCTGCTCATCACGGTCTAGGTTGCCACAGCACCGGCATCGGGCCATTGCGGCGCGCCAGCCGGGCCAGGGCCCTGCCACAGCGCGATCATCGCCCGGGCGGTCGCGGCGGGTCGTTCCATCTGGGCGACGTGACCGGTGCGCGGCAACACCAGCAGCCGCCCGGAGGCAAACAGGCCCGACGTGCGGCGAGCCAGGCGCACGTCGACCAGCCGGTCGCGGGTGCCCCACACGACCAGCGTCGGGACCGCCACCGCACGCGCGGCGGCGGCGAAGGACCACCGGCCGGGCCGCAGCTGCGCCCGGATCAGGGACCGCAGCGACCGAACGGTGGCCGCCCGCATCCACGGCACCGCCGCGCGCCGGGCAAACTCCGCTTCGGCCGCGGCCACGTCCTCCACGGTGAGGGCGTCCGGCTCACCGAAGCACATCGCCGCCATCGCGGCCGCGCGCTCCGCGGGGCTGATTTCGGCGAGCCTCCGCTCGGCCGCGCGCAGCATCCCGGGCAGCATCACCAGCGCCAGCCTCGGATCCGCTCCCCGCTCACCCGCCAGGCGTAGGTCCGGAACCGCCGGAGAGATGAGCGTCAGCGTGCGCACCAACTCCGGGTGACGCGCCGCCAGGAACGTGGCGACCATCCCGCCGCGGGAGTTGCCCACCAGATGGACCGCTCCGCGCGAGACCCGGCGGATCAACCTCGCAAGCAGATCCGCCTCCGCAACGACGGAATACCGGCCGCGCGGCGGTGGGTCGGATCGACCCGACCCCGGTAGGTCCGGCGCGAAACCCGTCGAGATGCCGGACAGTGCAGCCGCGAGGCGATCCCAGTTCCGCGACCCGCCGTCGAGCCCGTGGATGTACCACGCGTGCGGACCGTCCGGCGGCCCGGCGGTACGACGGAGGAAAACCCCTGCGCCGCCGACCAACTGCACCTCGCCGGGCGGGGACGGCTCGCCGTATCCGGGAATCGGTGCGAGGTCGACGTCGGCCAGTTGCGCGTCCGACCACGCCGAGAGTTCGTCGCGCGCGCGCGGCCCGATGGCCGGCCAGGTGACTGCCACCCCTCCATGGTGCCGGTTACGCCCGGCGCGGTCCATGCCCGCCCGCCGGGCAGGTCGTCGGATTCACGGCACGCGCCACCCGGCGGCGCGGGCGCCCGTCCCCCTGCAGCGGGACGGCTGCGCTTCGGCCGTCCCCCTGTCCGACATCCATCCACAAGCCGAGCGTTCGCCGGGGCAGATGCGCGCCACGACAGTACCGTCACACGCACATCAGCGGCTCCGGTCGCGCGCGCCCGGGCGGATCCCGCCCCCCGCGCGCCCGCCGGGGCGAGAACCGGCATGCGAACAGGGGTACGCGTGAGCTGCGATCTCGACGTCGACACCGAGCGGATGCGCGACGCGACGGCCCGCCTTCGGGAGGCGGCGGAGGCCTTGCTTCCGCCCGTCGAGGACCCCGCCACCCTTCCCGGCCATGCCGCGGGCGGTTCGGCGCCCGGCCGGCAGGCGCTGCGAGCGATGGTCAGCCGATCCGACCAGGCGGTCTTGGCGGTGACGACGCTGGGGGCCGTCGCGAACGAACTGGCCACCCTGCTGGAGGGCGTCGCGACGCAGTTCGACACCGTCGAGGCGCTGTGCCGGGCCGGGGGTTAGATGGACCATCCGACCAGCGGCTGGGCACGGTGCTACGGCCTGCCCGATCCCGGACCGCGCGCCCGGGACGTGCTGGACGCCGACCCCGGGCGGCTGGCATCGGTGGGTCGGCGCTGCGCGCTGGTGGCCGCCGCCGCCGGCCGGGGCGGCGAGCGGACCTCGCGGGCCATCGACAGCCTGCGCATCGGCTGGTCGACACCGGCGGCGTTGTTCGCGCTCGGCGCGTTGGCGTCGACGGCTCGCGGTGTCGCCGAGGCGTGCGCTGCGATGGCCGCCGTGATCGAGGAGTACGCGGCGGCCGCCGGGGCCCTGCGGAGCCAACTGTTGGCGGCATATGCGGCCGCCGACGATGCGATCGCCGCCGGCGGGCTACTTCTGGACGTGCCGGCGTTCCCGCCCGACGCCTTCGTCCGCATGGTTCGCGAGCGTTCGGCGGTGGTCGTCGCCCTGGGCGAATCGGTGGCGACGATCGCCGACCGGGTGGACTCGGCCGCGCTGCTGCTGGCAGCCGCCATCGGCCCGGATCCGCGCGGGAGCGTTCCGGCGGCGTGGCGCAGGGGATTCACCCTGCCCATCGAGGATCCGGCCGGCCGGGCCGACGCCCGCAACCGTGCCAGGCTTGCCGCCGACATGGCCTCGTCCTCGCCGCAGCGCCGGCAGTTCGCCGCAGCCGTTCGCAACGCCTTGGAACACGCGGCCGCCGATGGGCACACCGTCGACCTGCTCTCCTACGATCCCGACCGCCCACCCGGACAGGGCGGGGCGTCGATCGCGGTCGGCGACGTGGGGTCGGCCGATTCGGTGGCGGTCCTGGTACCGGGCGTGGGCAATTCGCCCTCCGACGCGGCCGGCGCGCTGGGTGCGGCGGCCGGGCTGGCCGATGCGGCGGCCGCGGCGTCGGGCACGTCCGGCGCCGCCGTCGTCTGGCTGGGTTACGACGTTCCGCTCAGTTGGACGCATGATCCGGTTCTCGGACGAGGCATGGTGGACCGGGCGCTCGGCGATTCGGCGCTGGCCCTGAGCGCCCTGGACGCATCGCTGGCCGGCCCGCAACTGGCCGACTTCTGTCGACGGTTGCGCACCATGATGGACCCGACGGCCGGCCTCACGCTGGTCGGGCACTCCTACGGTTCGACCGTGGTCTCGCAGGCCGCCCGGGTATTGGGACCCGGCGCGGGCGTCGACGACATCGTCCTGTTGGGCTCGCCCGGCGCCGGATACGGGCCGCGCCGCGCCGAGGACTACCCCGCGGTCGCCGCCGACCACGTCTACGCGCTGGCATTTCCCGCCGACCCGGTTGCGCAGCCGGTCACCGACCTGGCCGCGAGCCTCGCGAACCCGTTCGGCACGCTGGCGCTGGCGCTCGGCATGGGCGGTGGTCCGGGCCCGTTCGGTGCCGATCCGGGCCAGGCCGCGTTCGGCGCGCAGATCATCGACGTGCCGTCCGGCGTGCCGGTGATGCGTGGCAGGCCGAGCCTTCCGCTGTCGATCCTTACAGGTCCGGCGGCCGGCGCGATCGCGCTGCTCGGGGCCGATCCGATCAGGAACCTCGACCAGCACGCGCTCGGCAATTACCTTGCCGGGCCGGCGCTCGGCGCCGTGGGGGCGGTGGTCGCCGGTCGCTACTCCCAGGTTCCGGTGCGGCACCGGCGCCGATGAGGCATCCACCGCGGCCGCGATTGCTCCGCGTAAGGTAGGCGCGCACCGGAAGGCGTCGCCGGCGCCGCGATCCGGCGCCCGAGCGGTCGCCACCTCGCCGGGTGGAGTCGGTCCCGGGCGGCGCGGAACGTCGATGGAATGGGCACGGATGACGACAGGGCAGAACCCGGCGGGCCGGATGCGCCGATCGGCGCGGCGCGCGCAACTGCTCGACGCCGCCCGCGGCGTCTTCGTGAGCCAGGGTTTTCACGCGGCGGCGATGGACGAGATCGCCGAATCCGCCGGGGTCAGCAAACCCGTTCTGTATCAACACTTCCCCTCGAAGCTCGCGCTGTATCGGGCGCTCCTTCAGGCGTCGGCGGACGAACTGGTGAGGCTGGTCCGCGCAGCCATCGACTCCACCGACGACAACGCCGCCCGAGTGCACCGCGCCGTGGCGGCGTACTTCGCGTTCGTCGCCCACGAAGGGCAGGCCTTCCGCCTGCTCTTCGAGTCCGATCTGCGTGACGAACCGGATGTCGCGGCGGTGGTCGAGCGCGCGACCGCGTCCTGCATCGCGGCCATCACCGACACGATCACCGCCGACACCGGTGCGGACGCGGCCAGGGCGCGGCTCCTCGCCGCCGGGCTGGTCGGGCTCTCGCAGGTCGGGGCGCGCTACTGGCTGGCCCAGCCGGACCCGATCGACAAGGCGCAGGCCGTCGAATTGCTCTCCACGCTGGCGTGGCGCGGCATCTCCCACTTCCCGCGGCAGGAGTAGCGAGCCGGGAGAAAGCCCGGCGGGCGGCAACCGATGGCGAACGGCCGGACGGTGGGCGGCGCCGGTGCGCGATCCTCGGCGCCCGGCGAAGGCGCGCCGTCCCCGCCTCACGCGCCGGACGCGAAGCCCACCCGGCGGCTGTCCGCCGGCCCGATCTCCACGTACGCGATCTTCGCGGTCGGCACGATCACCAGTCGGCCCTTGTCGTCGGTCAGCGACAGGGCGTTCTCGCCGGCCAACGCGGCCGAAACCCGCCGCTCTATCTCCTCGGGAGCGTCGATCACGCTCACCGTCAGTTCCCGCCCGCTGTCTGCGATGCCGATCTTGACGTCCAACCGTCGCCTCCGCTGCCGTGCCGTCGCGCCGCCGCGCGACCTCCACCCTGCCCCGGTCGGGGCGTCCCGTTCAGGCTAATCGGGTTCCGCGCGGCGCTATCCGCGAGGCTGCCGCCCCGGCCGGCGCCGCCTAGAACAGGCGGCTCTCGGGGTCGTCCGCGCCCCGCATCGCGTCGTAGTCGAGCACCACGCAGCGGAGCCCCCTGTCCTCGGCGAGCGTCCGCGCTTGTGGACGGATCTGTTGCGCCGCAAAGATTCCCGTCACCGGCGCCAAGATCGGATCCCTCCCCAACAGCTCGACGTACCGGGTCAACTGCTCCACGCCGTCGATCTCACCGCGACGCTTGACCTCGACGGCCACCACCGAACCGTTCGCGTCCCGGCACAGCAGGTCGACCGGGCCGATCGGCGTGGGGTGCTCCCGCCGGATCAGCGAATAGCCGTTGCCCAGCAGCCCCACCTGCTCGGCCAGCAGCGCCTGCAGGTGCGCCTCGACCCCGTCCTTGATCAAGCCGGGATCGACGCCGAGGTCGTGGTGCGAGTCGTGCAGCACCTCCTCGACCGTGATCATCAGCTGGTCGCCCTTGTTCCCGGTCACCGTCCAGACATCGCCGTCGAACGTGACCCGGCACGGCGGGCTCATCCAGTTGAGCGGCTTGTACGCGCGATCGTCGGCGTGCACCGATACGGATCCGTCGGCCTTGAACAGCAGCAGGCGCGTGGCCGGCGGGAGGTGGGCGGTCAGCCGGCCGGTGTAGTCCACCGAGCAACGGGCCACCACGAGACGCACCCGATCACCCTATCCGCGCCGGCGTGCGTCACCGTCCGATGCCTTGATGTCCCGTCAATCCGTCCACTGCGGGTGACGTTTGCCCAGGAATGCGGCCATACCCTCGCGGGCGGCGACCGTCTGCGATGACCCCGTCATCGCCTCGCAGGCGAGCGGGTACGCGTCCGCCTCCGGCCGGTCCAACTGGGCGTACAGAACCCGCTTCCCCCACGCCTTGGCGGCCGCGCTGCCGCGGGTTGCGCGCCCCAGCAGCGCATCGACGGCATCGTCGAGGTCGGCGTCGTCGACCACCCGGTTCACCAGTCCCCAGCAGAGCGCGGTTTCCGCGTCGATCACGTCACCCGTCAGCGCCATCTCCATCAGGCGCTTGCGGCCGATCGACCGTCCGACCGCCACCGAGGGCGTGTGGCAGAACCAGCCGCCCCTTCCGCCGGGCAGCGCGAAGGCCGCCGATCGCGCCGCCACCGCGAGGTCCGCCGAGGCGACCAACTGGCAGCCGGCCGCGGTGGCCAGCGCATGCACCCTGGCGATCACCACCTGCGGCATGGCGTGCATCGCGAGCATGACGTCGGTGCACAGCGCCATGAGGTCCGCGACCCCCACCGCGTCGCGGGCGGAGACGTCGGCGAAGTCGTGCCCCGCGGAGAACACCGGGCCGTTCGCCGCCAGCACCATCCCGGTCGCGTCGGATGTGGCGACCTGGCGCAACGCGGTCCGCAGTTCGGTCAGCACCTCCCCGGACAGCGCATTTCGGCGTTCCGGCCGGTTCAACACGACCCTGGCCACGCGCCCGCCCAGCTTCACCTGCAGGTTCGCGTACTCCATCAGCCCACGGTAGACCCGGATGGCGCCCTGCCGTCACGTCCCGTCGTCGGGTGCCCGGCGGACCCGCGCGCCGAGTTTGGTGAGGTCCTCGACGAAATGCGGGTAGCCGCGGTCGATGTGGAAGACGTCGTGCACGGCGGTCACCCCGTCCGCCGCCAGCGCCGCCAGCACCAGGCCGGCACCCGCGCGAATGTCGGTCACCCACACCGGGGCGCTGGATAGCTGCTCCCGCCCTCGGATAGAGGCGTGATGGCCGTCGATCCGGGCGTCGGCGCCCATCCGGATGAGCTCCTCGACGAACCGGAACCGGGCGTCGAACACGTTCTCGGTGATCATCGAGTGCCCGTCCGCCACGGCGGCCAGCGCCAGTGCCATCGGCTGCAGGTCCGTCGGAAAGGACGGATAGGGAAGGGTGACGAAGTCCACGGCGCGCGGCCGGCGATCCATCGTGACCTCGAATCCCGCGCGGCTGCGCTGAACCGACGCTCCGGCGGCCTCCAATCGCTCCAACGGCACGGTCAGATGTTCCGGGTCCGCACCGTGCACCCGCACCCGACCCCTCGTCACCGCCGCGGCGAACGCCCAGGTGCCGCCGACGACCCGATCCCCCACCGTGCGATGCTCGGTCGGCGCCAGGGCATCGACGCCCTCGATCACGATCGTGGGGCTGCCCGCCCCGCTGATCCGCGCGCCCATCTGCGTCAGCATCAGCGCCAGGTCCGCCACTTCCGGTTCCCGGGCGGCATTGTCGATCACCGTGGTGCCGTTTGCCAGCACCGCCGCCATCAGGATGTTCTCGGTGGCGCCGACGCTGGGAAAGTCCAACTCGATGGCCGCGCCGTGCAAGGCGGTGGCCTCCCCCACGACAGCGCCGTGCTCGATCCGCGTCTTCGCGCCGAGCGCCCGCAGCCCACTCTGGTGCATGTCCAGCGGCCGGGAGCCGATCGCGTCGCCCCCCGGCAGGGCAACCGTTGCTCGGTGCAGGCGGCCCATCAGCGGGCCGAGCACCGCGACCGACGCGCGCAACCGGCCCACCGCCGGGAAATCCGCGACCGACGAGAGGTCCGCCGGAGTGCTGATCGCAACCGAGCCTGCGGACAGGCGCACTTCGCAGCCGAGACCTGTCAGCACGTCGGCCATCAACGGCACGTCGAGGATCTCCGGGCAATTGGTGATCGTGGTGGTGCCCTCGGCGAGCAGCGCAGCGGCCATGAGCTTGAGCACGCTGTTCTTGGCCCCGGTCACATGGACCTCACCGTCGAGCCGGGCGCCGCCGGTCACCAAGAACTGGTCCACCTGTGCAGGGTATCGGCGCCGTCCGGCGGGCAGGCACGGCTCAGCGCGATCTGGCGTCCCCCAGGTTGCCGCCGTGCGGCGATCGGGATCCCGGCGGGCGCGATTCCACCCACGACCGCAGGCCCGTGAGCGCGCCGACCGAGAGTGCCAGTTCCAGTGGGGCGTCGCGGTGCCGGCAACGCACGATCACCGCGTCCGCGGGCAGCAGGTCCGGTTCTGCACCCACTGCTTCACGTTCCTGGTCAAGGACGAGCTGGGCGCGGTGCAGCCTCATCGACGAGATCGGCAAAGGTGAGAACGAGCGATACAGATCCAGCGTGCTACCGCGATACCGCCCTTGCCCGAGCGCCCACCCGCGGTCCGTCCGCGACGGCTTCGCGCGCCAACTCACGTCGAACGCCCCGGCCCGCGACAACAACGTACGGCGGATGGCGATCACCGCGACGATCACGGCGAGAAGTATCAGGACCGCGAGGCCGACAACCTCCGCCAGATCCATCTCGCCGCCCCGCAGCCCAGCACCAGGCTGTCAGACGTCCTGGCCGGTTGCCAGCAGCTGGGCTCGTGCCCGGCGCAGGTCCGCCTCCGCTTCAGCCGAATCCGTTCCGATTGCCCTGGCCCGTTCGTATGCGTCCCACGCCTTGGCCACGTCGATCTCGTCGGCGAGTTGCGCGTCCTCGGCCAGGATCGAGACCCCTTCGCCGGTGACCGATAGGAAGCCGCCGTGCACCGCAACGCCCAGGATCGTGCCATCGGCCTGCCGGATCCGAGCGGCGAACCCCTCCTTGAGCTGGGCCAACAGCGGTGCATGGCCGGCCATCACGCCGATGTCACCGTCCGTGGTCCGCGCGACGACCATCTCGGCCGGGCCCGACCAGACCGCACGCTCCACGGCAACGAGGTCGACCTGCATGTCCGGCACGTGAGCCTCTCCCTGCAATCGGGTCCTTGATCGGACTCGCGGTCTAGAAACACTGCACTCTAGAAACACTGCGCTCTAGAAACACCGCGCTCTAGAAACACCGCGCTCTAGAAACGGTGCAGTCTAGGAAACTGCGAGCCTGGGAACACTCCGAGTCTAGCCGACCGCTCCGGACGCCTCGGGACGCCTCCGGATGCCTCGCGCTGCCCGCCGCCCGGTCGCTCTGGCAGGATCAGCACCATGCCGAACCAGCACGAAGCCGATCTGGCGGAACTCCCGGAGGACTGGGGCTCCGCGCTGGCCGTGGTCGCCCACCCGGACGACATGGAGTACGGCGCCGCGTCCGCCGTGGCGCGCTGGACCTCCCAGGGCAAGACGGTGCGGTACCTGCTGGCCAGCCGCGGCGAGGCGGGCATCGACGGCATGGGGCCGCAGCGGGCGGCGCAGGTGCGCGCCGCCGAGCAGATCGCCTCGTGCGCGGCGGTCGGCGTCGCCGAGCCGGAGTTCCTCGACCACCCCGACGGCGTGATCCACGATGCGATGCGGTTGCGCCGGGAGATCGCCGGCGCCATCCGGCGCCATCGCCCCGACGTAGTCGTCACCGTCAACCACCGGGAGACCTTCGGCTCGGGGATGCTGAACATGGCCGACCACCGGGTGGTCGGCCTGGCCGCGATCGACGCCGTGCGGGACGCCGCCAACCGTTGGGTCTTCCGCGACCTGACCGGCCCGGACGGATCCGTTCTGGAGCCCTGGACGGGCGTCCGGATGACGTTGATCGCCGGCTCGCCCGCCCCGACGCACGCGGTCGACGTGAGCGAGCACCTGGACGCGGGCATCGCCTCGTTGCGCTGCCACGCCGCCTATCTGGAAGGGCTCGGCGAGGGGTGGCCGGCGCCCGAGGTCTTCCTCCCCGAGTGGGCGGCGCGCGCCGGAGAGCAGTTCGGCGGCCGCCCGGCCGTGACGTTCGAGGCCTACGGCGCCTGAGCCCGAGCGTCGACGCGGCGGGCAACTCACCAGGTGACGGGTAGCGCCTCGACGGCGTAGACGATCGAATACTCGCGGAACGTCAGTTCCGCGGGCGGCACGGCCAGCCGCAGACCCGGGAAGCGGCGCAGCAGCATCGGGTATGCCAGCCGGAGTTCCATCCGCGCCAGTTCCGAACCGACGCACCGATGGATGCCGTGGCCGAATGCCAGGTGCTGGGTCGGTGCGCGGCGCGGGTCGAACGCCTCCAGGTCGCCGCCGGCCGCACCGGCCAGCGCCGGATCCCGATCCGCGGCCAGCAGCGAGCAGAGCACCAACTCGCCGGCCTTGATCTGCTGACCGCCCACGGTGATGTCCGAGCGGGCGAAACGGGGAAAGGCCATCTGCACCACGGTCAAGTACCGCAGCATCTCCTCCACCACCCGGTGAATCGCCTCGCCCGCGGCGTGATCCCCGGCGCTCCCCGGAATCGCGGTAGCCGCCGGATCGTCGATCGCTCGAACGAGCGCCGCGTACTCGGGATTGGTCAGCAGCAGCAGCGCCCCCAGCGCCAGCATGCTGGCAGTGGTCTCGTGCCCCCCGATGAGCACGCCGTCGGCCAGCCCCGCGAGCTCCGCGTCCGAGATCTCGTCGCCGTAGGTGCGGATCAACATGCCGAGCAGGCCATCTCCGGGACGGCTGCGCTGCGCGTCGACGAGTTCCTGCATGAACGCCAGCGACTCGCTGATGGCCTCCAGCCCGGTCCCGGTCCCGCCGAAGATGTCGAACCGGGAGCCGGACAACCGCTGGAACTGCTCGCGGTCGGGATAGGGCACGTCCAGCAGTTCGCAGATCACCAGCGACGGCAGCGGAATGGCGAAGGACTGCACGAGGTCGAGGGGGCGCTGGGCGGTGGCCATGGCGTCGAGCAGGTCGGTGACGATCTGCTCGATGCGCGGCAGCAGGCGCCGCAGCCGGCGCATGGTGAACTCGGGCGTGAGCATCTTGCGCAGCCTGGTGTGCTGCGGCGGGTCCGCCATCCCCAGGCCGCCCGGATTCTGCTCCGCGGTGGCGAGGCCGCCGCTCATGGCGGTGACGTTGGCGAAGTCGTTGCTGAACGCCCGGTGGTTGCCCAGCACCGACTTGGCTTCCGGATATCCGGTGATGAGCCAGGCCTTGATGCCGAACGGGAATTCGAGCCTGGTCACCGGACTGGCGCTGCGAACGGCCGCCAGTTCGGGCAGCGGGTTCAGGGCTGCGCGCCGCAATGGCATGAACGGGTCGCTGATGCGCCCCTCGTCGCCCTGCTCGGTCATGGCTCTCCCGTCGGCGCTGGGTGGTCCAGCACAGTATTCACGTCACCGCCGGGTCGCCCGGGACCGGATTCGCGCCACTTTCGACGATTCGCGCCACAAGTTCGGGGCGCGGACCCGTGGCGGTGGCGCGGATCGGGAAAGGGAACAGGCGGGCGATCAGGTAGGCGATCAGGTACGCGATCGGGAAGGGAGCAAAAGAGAAACAGCCCGCGCTCGGGTCAGGAGCCCAGCGCCTTCGCCTTGGCCTGCACGTCGTCCATCCCGCCCACGTTCAAGAACGCCTGCTCCGGGATGTTGTCGTACTCGCCCTTGGCGATCGCGTCGAACGCCTCGATGGTGTGGTCCATCTCCACGTAGGATCCGTCCTGGCCGGTGAACTGCTTGGCGACGAAGAAGTTCTGGCCCAGGAACCGCTCCATCCGGCGGGCCCGGCCGACGAGCAGCTTGTCCTCCTCGGAGAGCTCGTCCATGCCGAGGATCGCGATGATGTCCTGAAGTTCCTTGTACTTCTGCAGGATGCGGATGACCTCCTGCGCCACGCGGTAGTGCTGCTCGCCGACGTACTGCGGATCCAGGATCCGCGAGGTGGAGCTGAGCGGGTTGACCGCCGGGTAGATCCCCTTCTCGGTGATCGCCCGGTCCAGCTCGGTGGTGGCGTCCAGGTGGGCGAAGGTGGTGGCCGGCGCCGGATCGGTGTAGTCGTCGGCGGGCACGTAGATGGCCTGCAGCGAGGTGATCGACCGGCCCCGGGTGGAGGTGATCCGTTCCTGCAACTCCCCAATCTCGTCGGCAAGGGTCGGCTGGTAGCACACCGCCGACGGCATGCGACCGAGCAGCGTCGAAACCTCGGAACCGGCCTGCGTGAACCGGAAGATGTTGTCGATGAACAGCAGCACGTCCTGCTGCTGCACGTCCCGGAAGTACTCGGCCATCGTCAGCGCGGAGAGCGCCACCCGCATGCGGGTCCCCGGCGGCTCGTCCATCTGACCGAACACCAGCGCGGTGTCCTTGATCACCCCGGATTCCGTCATCTCCACGAGCAGGTCGTTGCCCTCGCGGGTGCGCTCGCCCACGCCGGCGAACACCGAGTAGCCGCCG
>CAZUXD010000009.1:0-83360 GCA_964624455.1 uncultured Actinomycetes bacterium
ATGTCGTTGATCGGCGGGACGATCCTGTCGTTCTACGACTGGTCCGCGGACATGCCGATCGCATCGCCGCAGGTCTTCGGCGACCAGACCGACGTGCCGGAGTCCGCCGACTGGTGGAACTCGTCCTACCTGATGCTGTGGGGCAGCAACCTGCCGATCACCCGCACCCCGGACGCCCATTTCATGGTGGAGGCGCGGTACAAGGGCCAGAAGGTCGTCGTCGTCAGCCCGGACTTCGGCGACCACACGAAGTTCGCCGACGACTGGCTGCCGTGCGCGCCAGGCACGGACGGCGCGCTGGCCATGGCCATGGGCCACGTGATCCTGACGGAGTTCTTCCGCGACCGGCAGGTGCCGTACTTCACCGACTACGTCAAGAAGTACACCGACCTGCCGTTCCTGGTGACCCTGCGACAGCGCGACACCGCGGATGGCACCGGCGGCACCGCCGGCACCTCCTACGTCCCGGACCGGTTCCTGACCGCAGCGGATCTGGGACGTGAGCAGGAGGCGGCGGCGCACCAGACCGTCCTGCTGGACTCCGCGACATCAGAGCCGGTGTTCCCGAACGGGACCCTGGCCTCCCGGTTCAGCGAGTCCGGCGAGGGTCGGTGGAATCTCGACCTGGCCGGGGTCGACCCGGCGCTGACGGTCTACGGCAGGCAGCACGAATCCGTCGCGGTGGACCTGCCGCGGTTCGACGTCGGCGAGACCGAGGGCGGCGGCGCGATCCGCCGGGGCGTGCCGGCGATCCGCGTTGGCGACCATCTGGTGACCACGGCGTTCGACCTGCTGATGGCCCAGTACGCGGTGCCGCGGGACGGGCTGCCCGGGCAGTGGCCCGCCGGTTACGACGACGCCTCGCAGCCGTACACGCCCGCGTGGCAGCAGGACATCACGTCCGTCCCGGCGCAGGCGGTGACGCGGGTGGCGCGGGAGTTCGCCCGCAATGCGGAACTGACGCAGGGCCGGTCCATGATCGCGATGGGCGCCGGCACCAACCACTGGTTCCACTCCGACCAGATCTACCGCACGTTCTTCACGCTGATCATGTTGTGCGGCTGCCAGGGTCGCAACGGCGGCGGCTGGGCCCACTACGTCGGCCAGGAGAAGGTGCGGCCGTTGACCGGGTTCCAACAGGTGGCGTTCGCGCTGGACTGGCAGCGACCCACCCGGCACATGACGGGCACCTCGTTCTTCTACCTGCACACCGACCAGTGGCGCTACGAGAGCTTCGGCGCGGAGGAGTTGGCCTCGCCGCTGGGCAAGGGGATCTTCCGCGGAAGGGCATTCGCGGACGCCCTCGCGCAGGCATCGCGCATGGGCTGGACCCCGTCACACCCGGGGCTGAACCGCAACCCGCTGGACCTCGCGGACGAGGCCGCCGCGGCCGGCAAGAAGGTGGGTGACCACATCGTCGCGGAGCTCAAGGCGGGCCGCCTCGGCTTCGCCGGCGAGGATCCGGACGCGCCGGAGAACTTTCCACGGGTGATGACGGTGTGGCGGGCGAACCTGCTCGGGTCATCCGGCAAGGGCATGGAGTACTTCATGCGGCACCTGCTCGGCGCCGAAGATGCGGTGCGGGCGGAGGAATCGCCGGAATCGTTGCGACCAAAGGAGGTTCGCTGGCGCGACGAGGCGCCGCGCGGCAAGCTCGATCTGATCACCACCGTCGACTTCCGGATGACGTCCAGTTGCACCTACTCGGACATCGTGCTGCCGGCGGCGACGTGGTACGAGAAGCACGACATCTCCACCACCGACATGCACCCGTTCGTGCACTCCTTCAACCCGGCGATAGCGCCCCCATGGGAGACGCGCACCGACTTCGATGCGTTCCTGACGATCGCCCGCGAGTTCTCCCGCCTCGCCGAGCAGCACCTCGGCACCCGCACCGACGTGATCGCCGCACCGATGCAGCACGACACGCCGGGGGAGCTCGCGCAGCCCGGTGGCCGCGCCCTGGACTGGGCGCGCGGCGAGTGCGAACCGGTGCCGGGCGTGACGATGCCGGCGCTGATCCCCGTCGAGCGGGACTACACCAAGGTCGCCGAGAAGATGGTGGCGCTCGGCCCGCTGGTGGAAACCCTGGGCACCCCGCAGAAGGGCATCAGCTGGAAGCCGGTCAAGGCGGTGGACCTGCTCGGGCGGGTCAACGGCAAGATCCGCGGCGGCGTCGGCGACGGGCGGCCGTCGCTGGCGCGCGACGTGCACATGGCCGAGGCGATCCTCGCGCTGTCCGGCACGACCAATGCGCAGGTGGCCATCCAGGGTTGGCAGGCGTACGAGCAGCGCACCGGGATGAAGCTGGCGGACCTCGCCGAGGAGCGGGCCGCGGATCGGATCAGCTTCGCCGACACCCAGGTGCAGCCGCGCGCCGTCATCACGTCACCGGAATGGTCCGGCAGCGAGGCCGGCGGCCGGCGCTACTCCCCCTTCGTGGTCAACGTCGAGCGACTCAAGCCGTGGCACACGCTGACCGGCCGGATGCACTTCTTCCTCGACCACGACTGGATGATCGAGTACGGCGAGCAGTTGCCTACCTACCGGCCGCCGCTGAACTACTTGCGGCACTTCGGGAACCAGCAGTCCGGATCACCGTCATACCCGGAACTCACCGTTCGCTACCTCACCCCGCACTCGAAATGGTCGATCCACTCGGAATACCAGGACAACCTCCACATGCTGCGGCTGTTCCGTGGCGGTCCGATGATCTGGATGAGCGACGTCGACGCGGCCACTCTCGGCGTCAAGGACAACGAGTGGGTGGAGGTCTACAACCGCAACGGCGTGGTGGTGTGCCGGGCAGCCATCACGCACCGCATGCCCAAGGGGACCGTCTACTACCACCACGCCAAGGACCGCCACCTGATGACGCCGAAGTCGGAGATCTCCGGTTGGCACGGCGGCGGGGACAACTCGCTCACCCGGGTCGTGATCAAACCGACCCACATGATCGGCGGCTATGCCCAGTTCACCGCCGGATTCAACTATTACGGCCCCACCGGGAACCAGCGTGACGAGATCACGGTGATCCGCCGGCGGTCCCAGGAAGTGGAGTTCAAGTGACGATACCCTTTGCGGCACGGACGATCCGGACGGTGACGACATGCGGGTGATGGCCAACGTCGCGATGGTCATGAACCTCGACAAGTGCATCGGCTGCCACACCTGCACGGTGACGTGCAAGCAGACGTGGACGAACCGGCCGGGCACCGAATACGTGTACTTCAACAACGTCGAGACCAAGCCGGGCATCGGCTATCCCAAGCGGTACGAGGACCAGGAGCAGTGGCACGGCGGCTGGACCCTCGACTCCAAGGGACGCCTGCAGCTCAAGGCCGGCGGACGGCTGCGCAAGCTGCTCTCGATCTTCTACAACCCGGACCTGCCCACCATCGACGACTACGGCGACCCGTGGACGTACGACTATCAGACCGTGCTGCAGGCGCCGCTCGGCACGCCGAATCCCACCGCGCACTCCATCTCGGCGCTGACCGGCAAGGACATGACGGTCAAGTGGGGCAGCAACTTCGATGACGACCTGGCCGGGGCGCCAGAACTCGCGGTGCACGACCCGAACCTCAAGGGCCTGGAGGATCAGGTCCGGATGGAGTTCGAGCAGGTCTTCATGTTCTACCTGCCGAGGATCTGCGAGCACTGCCTGAACCCGTCGTGCGTCGCCTCCTGCCCCTCGGGCGCGATGTACAAGCGCACCGAAGACGGCATCGTCCTGGTCGACCAGGACAAGTGCCGCGGTTGGCGGTTCTGCGTCTCCGGTTGCCCGTACAAGAAGGTGTACTTCAACCACCGCACCGGCAAGGCGGAGAAGTGCACGTTCTGCTTCCCGCGGATCGAGTCCGGGCAGCCGACGATCTGCGCCGAGACCTGCGTGGGCCGGTTGCGCTACCTGGGGCTGTTCCTCTACGACGCGGACAAGGTGCTGGACGCCGCCGCCACGCCCGACGTCAAGGATCTCTACCAGGCGCAGTTGGACGTGTTCCTGGACCCGCACGATCCGGAGGTGCAGGCGGCCGCGGAACGTGATGGCGTCCCGCACGACTGGATCGAGGCCGCCAAGCGTTCACCCACCTACGACCTGGCCGTGCGGCACAAGGTGGCGCTCCCGCTGCACCCGGAATACCGCACGCTGCCGATGGTGTGGTACATCCCGCCGCTCTCGCCGGTGGCCGACATCGTGCACGCCCAGGGCTACGACCACTCCGATCCCGACCGGGTGTTCGCCACCATCGACTCGCTGCGCATCCCGATCGACTACCTGGCGAACCTGTTCACCGCCGGGGACTCCGGGCTGATCCGCGCGGTGCTGCGGAAGCTCACCGCGATCCGGGCCATCCAGCGCGCCAAGCAGCTGGGCCTGCCGATCGACGACGATCTCCCCGCGTCGGTGGGCTCGACCGCCGAGGACCTGGAGGATCTGTACCGGCTGCTGGCGATCGGCAAGTACTCCGATCGGTACGTCATCCCGCCGGCACACGCCGAGGAGGCGGGCCGGCTGATGGGCCAGCACGAGCAGTTGTTCTGCAGCCTGGACACCGAGGGCGGCCCGGGAATGGGCGGCATGGGCCCGCCCGGACCGCATGGGATCCGGTCCTTCCAGCCGAGCGGCGTCCCGGGCGCGGGCACCACCTTCAAGGCGGAGGACGGCCGAACGCACTTCAACCTCATCGGCTGGGATACCAAGGGCGACGCGCCGCAGAACCTGTTCCCCCAACCGGGGACGACATGAGGACGGCGGCACCGATCCGCCCGTCACCGCCCACGCATCCGGTGACCACGGACCCCACACTCAAACTCGCGTCGGTGCTCCTGCAGTACCCGACGGCGACGCTGTTCGACGGGATCGACGTGCTGGCACGGGCGGCTGCCGCCGCGACGCCCCGCAAGACGAAGGATCACCTCACGACGTTCGTGGGGTGGCTCGGCGCGACGCCGCCGGAAGAGGTCGCGCGGCACTACGTGGAAACGTTCGACCTGCGTAAGCGATGCGCGCTGTACCTGACGTACTACCGGTACGGCGACACCCGAAACCGTGGCATGGCGCTCGTGGAGTTCAAGAACGCGTACCGCACCGCCGGTTTCACCCCGGACGAGGCCGAGCTGCCCGACTACCTGCCGATGGTGCTGGATTTCGCGGCGCTGTGCGACCGCGGACACCGGCTCCTGCACGGCCACCGCACCGACCTGGAACTGCTCCGCCGCGCCCTGGACGGCGCAGAATCCCCGTACGCCGAGGTCGTCGCCGCCGTGTGCGCCTCGCTACCCGGGCTCGGACATCGGGAACTGCGGCAGGTGCTCTCCGCCTGGCAGTCCGGGCCGCCGACCGAGCAGGTCGGTCTGGAACCGTTCGCCCCGCCGGACTACATGACCGGCTACGGCCGATCCGCCACCCACACCGAGCAGGAGCCGCAACCATGAGCCACGTCACCGCCTGGCAGATCCTGTTGTGGGTGGCGCTCCCGTACGCCGCACTTGCCGTCTTCGTGGTCGGGCACATCTGGCGCTGGCGGTACGACCAGTTCGGCTGGACCAGCCGCTCGACGCAACTGCAGGAACGGAAGATGCTCAAGTGGGGCGGGCCGATCTTCCACTACGCGACGTTCGCAGCCATCGCCGGGCACGTGCTCGGAATCCTGATCCCGGCGCAATGGGTGAGCGCCATCGGCATCACCGAGCGGCCGTACCACTGGTTCGCGGCCATCGCCGGCACGGTGGCCGCCGTCCTGGTGATCCTCGGCGTGGTGGTGCTCGCATTGCGCCGGCTGTTCGTCGCCAGGGTGCGGGCCACCACCACGGGGGTCGACTACCTGGCGCTGATCCTGCTGCTCGTCATCATCATCACCGGGATCATCCCCACCGCGCTGAACCTGACGGTGGCGCCGTACGACTACCGGCACACCGTTTCGCCGTGGTTCCGCGGGCTGTTCAGCGGTGATCCGCAGGTCGCCGCCGTCGTCACCGCGCCGCTCATCTACCAGATCCACGCCATTGCCGCTTGGTCCATCTGGGCCGTCTGGCCGTTCACCCGCCTGGTGCACGCCTGGAGCTACCCGCTCTGGTACCTGTGGCGTCCGTACGTGGTGATGCGCAGCCGCAAGGCGAAGCATCCTTCGGAGCCGGGCACCGGCGGGCGGAAGTGGCGCAAGATCGGCGTGCCGTACTGACCCTCGTGCCCACAACAGGCGTGGCGACGCGCGTCGCCGAGGGGGTGCGCACCCTCAATCCGGGCTACTTCGCGCTGGTGATGGCGACCGGGATCATGTCGGTCGGCATGGACAATCAGGGTCTGACGGTGGTCTCGGGCGCGCTACTGGCGCTTGCGATCGTCTGCTACGCGATCTTGGTGGTCCTCTCCGTATGGCGCTTCGCGGCGCACCGCGCCGAGATGCTGGCCGACCTGCGAAACCCGCAGGTGGCCTTCGGCTATTTCACGTTCGTCGCGGGTACCGACGTCGTCGGCACGGCGTTGGCGGGCCGGCAGTTGTACGTGCCGGCGTTCGCGCTGCTTCTCGTGGGCGCGGCAGCGTGGCTGGTGTTGGGCTATGTGGTGCCATGGGCGGCCGTGCTGGGCCGCGCCCGCAGCGGTCCGATCCTGCACCACGCGAACGGCACGTGGTTCATCTGGGTGGTGGCGAGCCAGTCGGTGGCGGTTCTCGCCGCCGCGCTGGAACCGCACATGGGCATTCAGCGCGAATTGGCGATCCTGGCGGTCCTTTCGTGGGGGGTCGGGGTCTTCCTGTACGCGGCGGCGGGAATCTTCGTGGCCGCCCGCATGATGATCTACCCGCTCGGGCCGAAGGACCTGACGCCGCCCTACTTCGTGGCGATGGGCGCCACGGCGATCACCGTGGTGGCCGGCGCGCGGATCGTCGAGATGGTGGACGCGCCGATGGTGACGGCGACTCGGGGGCTGGCCGCCGGGGTGTCCGTGGTGTTCTGGGCGTTCGGGACCTGGTTGGTGCCGGCGCTGATCGCCGCCGGCA
This sequence comes from uncultured Actinomycetes bacterium, assembly GCA_964624455.1. Taxonomy (GTDB): domain Bacteria; phylum Actinomycetota; class Actinomycetes; order Mycobacteriales; family Nakamurellaceae; genus Nakamurella. Next base: position 7,005 of record CAZUXD010000009.1, read on the forward strand.
TCTGGCGGCACGTGGTGCACCGGATTCCGCTCGGCTATGTGGCACCGTTGTGGAGCGTGGTGTTCCCGCTGGGCATGTACGCGGTCGGGTCACACTACCTGGGGCACGCGGACAACCTTCCGATCGTGCTGGCGATCGGAAATATCGAGATCTGGCTGGCGGTGACAGTATGGGCGGTGACGTTCGCCGGGATGCTGACGCACCTGGCGCGGACCGTGATCCTGCCGCGGCGAACGCCGGCGTCGCCTTAAGCGGCGCTGCCCGGCCCCGGCCGGAACCTGCCGCTGTTTTTTCACGGAGATGGGATGTATAAAATGGACCGGTGCGGGCGCCGCTGGCACCCCCGTCTCGTCGGTGCCCGCACCTACTCCACTGCGGAGCGTGATTCCGCGACGAAGGGAGGGCACCCGTGACTTACGTCATCGCCGAACCGTGCATCGACGTGATGGACCGCGCCTGTGTCGAAGAATGTCCGGTCGACTGCATCTACGAGGGCGGACGATCGCTGTACATCCACCCGGACGAGTGCGTGGACTGCGGGGCATGCGAACCGGTCTGCCCCGTCGAGGCGATCTTCTACGAGGACGATCTGCCGGAGAAATGGCAGATCTACACCGACGACAACGCGCGCTTCTTCACCGATACGCTGCCCGGCCAGCCCGGCCCGCTTGACTCCCCCGGCGGCGCCGCAAAACTCGGCCCGCTGGGGGTGGACACCGAACTGGTGGCCACCCATCCGCCGCAGGGCGAGTTGGTCTCCTGATTGATGCGTCACCGTCGAGGGGCGTCATCCCGGCGGTGACGAAGGGCCGGTTCGTTCAGCTTCGCCAGCCTGCCGGTTCGCCGGTGCCCGCCAACCTCGCCGCCAGCCACTGCACCAGCGGTCGCAGCAGGCGCCAATCGCTGCGCAACAGGTCCACCAGGCCGTCGCCGTAGAGGTCGGGGTCGAAGCCGTAGGTCCGGCCGGCGGTCAGCGATCGGTGACGTAGCAACTCGATCCGCGGGTGGTCGGGCCGGTAACCTCGCGGGGCGGTCTTGAGGGTCTCTCCCCCGATCTCCCAGCCGGCCCTCCGGAGTCCAGCGGTGATCCGTTGCAGTTCGCCGCCATCCGGACCGTCGATCGCCGCGCGTACCAGCGCGAGCCCCGCCGACGAAGCGCGGTAGAAGCCGCCGGCTGTCCGCAGCCCGGCCGCCGAGACCTGCACGTAGTAGCCGGTCTGTGGGGCGACTCCGACGAACGCGCCCTGGGAGGTCTTGTACGGCGCCTTGTCGCGACTGAAGCGAACATCGCGGTACGGCCGAAACACCTTGGCGGGCCCGAACTCGGCCGCGAGCGCCTGCGTGAGCGCCACCATCGGGGCTCGGATCGCCGAGTCGTAGAAGGCCTTGTGCGCATCCCAGAACACCTTGGTGTTGTCGTTCTCCAGGTCCTCGTAGAAGTCGAGGACCGCCGCCGGGAAGCCGGTGAGTTGCGGCTTCGGTCCCTTGTCGGGCTTCGGTAGTTTCGGCACGGTTCCGATCGTAGGAAGCCGGCGAGCATCGGCGCGCGGGACGGCGGTCGCGGCGAGGTGCTCGCGGCGAGGTGCTCGCGGCGAGGTGCACGGTCAACGTCGCCCGACAGGTACCGGCCGGCGCAGAGGGCTCGTCATCCGGGGCGAAACGGGCACCGGCGCGGCCGGGCTGGAACGGGGACCGGCGCGTCCCGGATCAGGGACGCAAGATGAGCCGGGTGCCCGACAACTCCCCCCGCTCCATACGCCGATGGGCCTCGGCGGCCTGCTCGAGCGGGAGGACCTCGGCGATCCGTCCGGCGAGGGTGCCCGCGGCGAGCCGTCCGTTGATCACGTTTGCCGCTGCCGAGAGGTCTGCGACGCTGGCGTTGCTGATCACGAATCCGAGCATGCTGATGTCGCGCGTGTACATGGCGCCCACCGGAAGTTCCACGGCCGGCCGCGGAGGCCGGGCGCTCAGCAAGATCCGCCCACCGCGTGCCATGGCGCCGATCGCGGCGGTCAGATCCTGGTGTCCCGAAGTGTCCCAGAACACATCGAGCCCGTCCGGCGCGGCGTCGCGCAGATGCCTGGCCGCCGCCGGATCGCGGTAGTCGATCACCTCGGCTGCCCCCGCCTGGTGGCACCGCTGCAGCCCGGCGCCGGTGGCGCTCGCGATCACGTTGGCACCCGCGGCGGCGGCCAGGCGGACCGCGGCGTCGCCGACATTGCCTGCGCCGCCTCCGATGTAGACCGACTCGCCGAGGCGAAGGCCCGCATGCCGAAACAGGCCGAGCCAGGCCGTCGCCGCCATATGCGCGACCGCAACCGCTTGGATCGCGTCGGCACCGTCTGGCAGGTGGTAGAGCCGGTCGGCCGGTACCGCGGCGAACTCCGCGAACGAGCCCTGCCGCCCGCCGTGCCCGAGGCTGTTGCACCAGACCCGATCGCCGACGGAAAACCCGACCGCCCCCGGGCCGGCGACTGCCACGGTTCCGGCGAGGTCCCGGCCGATGACGAACGGCAAGGGCATCACGCTGGAGAACGACCCGGCGCGGACGAAGGTGTCCACCGGATTGACCGTCACCGCCTCCACCGCGACCAGCACGTCGGCCGCGCCCATCTGCGGGCTCGGCAACCGACCGTAACGAATGTTCTCGGCCGGCCCCGGCTCGTCGATGTATGCCGCGCGCATGGTCTCGGGCAATGTGGTCATGACGCTCACCAATCTGCACATCGTCGTGCCGTGCTATCCGGGCTGTTCCGGGGATTGCGCGCCCGGACGGAATGGGCTGGCGGCCGGTTGCATCGATACCGCCGCGGCCGTCCACCGCCATGCCGTCAGACCGAGTATCGTCTGGTGCAACCTCGCGGGCCGCACCGGCGGGCTGTTGTCAGGTATTGTGTACCAGCGGTCCCGACCGTTCCCGGGCGATTAGCTCAGCGGGAGAGCGCTTCGTTCACACCGAAGAGGTCACTGGTTCGATCCCAGTATCGCCCACCACTCTGACCAGCGGCAACGCTGCGACGAACCGGCCCCATCCCAACCGCGCCCAAGCTCGGAGAGTCGCCATGCGACTGTGCTCCCTGGCACTGCCGGGCGTGATGGCGTGAGCGAGCAGGCCGGAGGCCCGATGACGGCCTTCTGGCAGCACGGCTACCACTGCGGGTAGGCCAACGCGCCTCCGGGCGACATTCGTGCCGGGACGGCCATTTGTGTTCGGCGCGGATCCTCGACGATCCTGGTTTTGTTGCCTGTTCCGCGTGGAAAGAGTACAGGTGGAACGAGTAGAGGGTCGAGCGGATAGCGGTCGGCCATCGTATCCCGAGGGCTGGCGGCACCCGGAGGTATTGATCATGAAGCTCGGCAAGTCCGACTGCTTCGCGGCGCCGCGCATCGACGAGGTCATCTTCCGGCGTGCGCGCTGCGAGGGCCGTGCGAGGCCGTTCGCGGGAGGCCAGAGTCTCCCGCCGCAGTTCGCGATGCCGCTAGCGAGCCCGGCCGTTGTAGTGGACATCAACAACCTCAACCCGTCCGCCCACCTCGGGGACGGCGAGAACAGCGTCCGCATCGTGGCCCTCGTTCGGCCCGGCGGAGTGGGGAACCTCGCGGCGTTGTCGAAACGTCGTGCGGCCATATACGAAGCGGCCGACCCCATCCGTCACGCGGCGATCTGCAACCGAGGCATCGTCGTCAGGGCCCTGGCCCGTCCCGACCCGTCCGGCGGGTGGCCGGGCCTCGGCCTCGCTTCGGACATCGAGTGGAGCGTCCGCAGGCCCGCAGGACCACGAAACCGTTCCAGCAGACGGCCTCCCCGTCGGGCACCTAGCCACACCGCTGCGATTTCGAGACCCGATCGCGAACGCCCGGCGCCGCGCCGTGTTCCGCTACCTGCCCGGCCCGATCGCACCCATCGATACCTACCTCAAAGCGGCCAACAAGAATCGTCGACCATTCACGTGAATCGCCACCGCCGAAGACATCCTGCCAAAGTCTGCCGCGAACGCGTCGCAATCAACGCATGAGCCGATAGGGGCACACCACCCTCATCTGGCATCGAATGTGAGCTTAGAGGTTCGGCAAGGCGACATGTAACTGCAATGCCGCAAGGATCTGAGGAGGCACAGTGAGGTCAAGAGGATCATCCGAATTAGGGCAATCGGGCCGTCGGTCGTTACGGAACGGACGACTTGGAGCGGGAATCATGCGCTGGCGCCGCGGTTCAATTGCCGGTGCGATAGTCGCCTGCGTTACCGTCACCGCCGCCGCCTGCGGCTCATCAGGCACCCCTGAGACCAGCAGCGCGGGTCCCAATCCGGAGACGAGCAACGCAGCCCCCGGCACGAGCGAGACTTCTCCGGAGGCGGGAACGGGCAGCACATCGCCAAGCAGTCCGGTTGACCAAACGACCAGCACACCGCCGAAGACACAGAACGCACAGATTCTTCTCGCCATGCCGATCGGTATGAACATTCCCGCATTTCTGGTCGCCCAACAGAAGTACTACCCACAGTTGGGCCTCGACGTAAAAGGTGTAGCTACGGATGGGTCCTCGGTTGTGGTTCAGGAACTCGTCGCCGGCCAGGGCAAGTTCGGCGTTGCCGGCCCGGCGTCGGTCATGGCGGGGAACGCGAAAGGCGGAGATCTGCGCGGTATTGCTTATGCAACGCACGGCGACATAGCCCAATTGACAGTTCCGAAGGACTCACCAATCAAATCACTGAAGGATCTCAAGGGTAAGACGATCGGCGTGCCGGCACCCGGAGACGGATCCATCCCGATCGTGGTCGCCGCCATGGCCGAAGTCGGACTCCAGAAGGACAAGGATTACCAATTGCTCCAGGTTGGTCAGGGTGGGCCGGCCGTCGCTGCGGCGTTCCAGAAGGGTGCGATTGCGGCGTACTCGGGCGGGCTGAGCAACCGCCCCGGGTTGGTGATAAACGGCGGGCTGTCCTTGGTCAATATTCTGCCCGAAAAGTACCGGTCGGTTCCCGGAACGGTCTTCGTAGCGCCCGAGAAGGTACTGAACGACCCTGAACAGCGCGAAATTCTCGTGAAACTTGCGGCAGGCTGGCTCGCCGGAGGCATATTCACCGCACAGAACCCCGACCAGGCACGGGAGATCAGTTGCAAGGCGGTCCCCTCGCAGTGCCAGAACGAAGACCTCGCGAAGCTGACGGTGAAGCTCGCCGCCGAGACGACTAAGCCGATAGATCCGAGCCAGCCGGGCGCGATCCCGGAAAGCGCGATCAAACTGATGCAGAACTTGTACGGTCCGACTACGGGCGGGGACGCGTCCAAGGCGCTGACGACCAAGTATGCGTCTGACGTTGCCAAGCTCACGCTGCAGTTGACGTCTTGACGGCGGATCGGGTCTGACACGCAATTAGACGGGACCACCCAGTGACCAATTCACGTGAAACAGACACGCGAAATCTCGGCGCAGATGACTCACCTTCGGTCAATGATGGCGAGGAGGTGGCTATCAATGTCAGCGGGTTGAACAAGGTGTACCGGAGCCGTAGTGGAATGGTTCCGGCGCTCCGCAACGTGAGCTTGACCGTTCATCGAGGTCACATCGTGTCTCTCGTCGGTCCTAGCGGGTGTGGCAAGTCGACGGTGCTCAAAATCTTGGCTGGGCTTGAATCCTATGATTCTGGATTGGTCGAGATCGCCGGCGCGGCGCCCAAACCGGGCCGGCGTGATTGCGGCATCATGCTGCAAGCGGCGGTCCTCTTGCCGTGGCGAACCGTGCTGGAGAACGTTCACCTCCCCATCGAATTGATGGGCCTCGACATGGCGGAGGGAAAGAGCGCAGCCGTGGACTGGCTCGGCACGGTGGGCCTGGCGGACTTCACCGACAAGTATCCATGGGAGTTGTCCGGAGGAATGCAGCAGCGCGCCAGTTTGGCGCGTGCACTGGTTGCCAAGCCGGAGGTGCTCCTGATGGACGAACCGTTTGCGGCGCTCGACGAATTCACTCGAGAACGTCTCAATTTTGAGATCTTGGACCTACACATGCGGCTAAGGCCGTCGATCGTATACGTCACTCATAATGTTTGGGAGGCAGTCATACTCTCGGACGAGGTGGTGCTGATGGGCGCGCACCCGGGCGAGGTGGTCGACGTCGTCAGTGTTGATATTCCGCGTCCTCGGTCACGAGATGTTCTGGAGGATCATACCGCGGCAATATGTGTCAGCAAGATAAGGCGCACGCTAACGCGCGTTTCGAAATAGGTTAGGGTGTGTTGTGGCCAACTTGATTGGGAAGCGGCAAATGGATACCGAGCCTACCCGTGACGTCAGCTCAACGGACGAGCCAGATCCTTCCGCATCCCGGCCGGATGGAGGGTCGGACAGCCTGATCGTCAGAATACGTGGATGGTCGCCACCCGTTATTACGTTTGTGGTCCTGCTAGGGATATGGGAGGCCCTTAGCAGTACCGGAGTATTCAATCCGATCGTCCTACCGGCGCCGTCGAGGATCTTTACGACATTCCTGGGAATACTGAACGAAGGTTTCTTCTGGGATGCAGTTTGGGTTACGGTAGCGGAAACGTTGATGGGATGGGGAATCGGCCTGGTCGCCGGGTTGCTCTTGGGTACCTTCATCGGATTGATCCGCGCGGTGCGGCGCGCGGTATACCCCATAGCGATTATGCTACAGACAACTCCCACGGTGGCGATCGCGCCCTTGTTCCTCGTGTGGTTCGGGTTCGGAATGACGCCGCGGGTTGCGTTTGCCGCAGTAATTTCGTTCTTCCCCGTCCTGCTGGGCGTCGTAGTCGGATTGCAGAACGTCAGCGTGGATTCGCAGGTCTTGATGCGGAGCCTGGGCGCGTCGAAATGGGCGATGTACTGGAAATTGCTCTTCCCCGCGTCGCTTCCTGTGGTGTTCGGAAATGTTCGGTACTCCGCGACCTTGGCCCTGACCGGAGCCATCATTGGGGAGTTTGTAGGGGGAAACACCGGGGTTGGCGTTCGGATTGCTAGGGCCAACTTTCAATTGGACATCTCGCGAACCTTCGCGCTGGTATTCGTTTTGGCGCTTTTTGGCCTGCTCCTGTTCGGAACTGTTGCTCTTATCGATCGAAAGATTGTGTTCTGGAGGCGCGCAGACCATTAGGGCGCAGCCTCCGATCGCGTTGTGCACGAAGGATCGTCATTTGGCGAATGGATGGGTCGGGTTCCTCCGAAAGATGGAATCATGTTCTGGCCAGAAGTCGACGCAATGGGGGCCGGCGCCGGAGCCGGTGGCTGTGCAGAGGGCCCTCGCCCAGTGCGTTGCCCTTCGGCCTACCCAGGGCCCGGGTCTCCGGACTCCGGTTCCCGTTTGGTGAGCGATCCGTCGTCAGATAGAGTTGTCTGGCAACCTGGTGGTGCCAGGGGTGGCGTGCGGACGTAGCGCAGTTGGTAGCGCATCACCTTGCCAAGGTGAGGGTCGCGGGTTCGAATCCCGTCGTCCGCTCGGTGAGGCAGCGTGCATCCCACGGCTAGCCTTCCCCGGTGGGATGGCCGAGAGGCGAGGCAACGGCCTGCAAAGCCGTGTACACGGGTTCGAATCCCGTTCCCACCTCGGCACTGCATCAACAAGGGCGATTAGCTCAGCGGGAGAGCGCTTCCCTGACACGGAAGAGGTCACTGGTTCAATCCCAGTATCGCCCACCACTCTGACCAGCGGAAACGCTGCGACGAACCGGCCCCGTGCCTCATACGTGCACCATGGTTTGACCTTCCGAACTACCGGAAGGGACCCACCATGCCCACCACAACTCACCAGCCGGACGCTGCGGAGACCACCGTCCGCGCCGAAGCCGCCGGCTTCGTGATTGCCGTGGATGCGGTACTACCCGTAGTAGACCGTTGTCGCTACGGTCGTACTCGGGCAGGTTCAACCTGCGCGTAGGGGAACTGTGACATCGCGAGCTGGCCGTTGAAGCCGCTGAGGCGTATCTGAGCCTGAACCAATACATCGTCCGCCGGCTCGCCGACCGAACCTGAACGGCGCTGTCGGTCGCCAACGGCGACCGAGCTGGCTCAGCGTTCCCCACAGCAAGTAGCCGCGGAGGGGATTTCGCGCAATGCTTCGTCGATTTCGTTGAGATCGACACGTAGTAGCCGCTTACCCAGCCGGTAGCCGTGTAGCGTGCCGTCGGCGATGCGGCGCCGGATCGTTTTCCGGCAGCACGCCGCGTATGCGGCAGCGTCGGCGAGATCGACAAGTCGTTTGCTCGGGCTGGTTGACGGCTGCGTGCTTCGACCAGATTGCTTCATTCCTATCCTCCTTGTGATGCAGGAATTTTCGGGCGACAGGCAGGCAACTTCAGGGAACGGGTAATGCCGGGGGCCGCGACCACGTGCGCGGTGTCGTCGCCGGCCCGGCTACCCGCGGGGCTCGGCGAGTCCGGACGACAGCTGCTACCTGCGACAACCCTGGGCGCTGTTGAGGCGTGGTTCTACGAAGCTCGCCGGTAGGGCGCTCGCGGCGCTGACGAAATTCGGTGCAGGGGCCGGCGCAGGGCCTGATGCGTCACCTGCGCGTAGATCCACTCGAAGGCATCGAGGGTCGCCCCGATCGAGTGCCCAGCAATGATCCGCGAACTGGCCCTGCCCATGGCCGCGGCGAGGCCCGGCTCTTCGACCAACCGGCGCAGATGAGCGGCGAGTTCGGCGACGTCCCCGGGCGTGTAGAGCAACCCGTTGCGACCGTGTTGGACCAGATGCGGAAGCGCCATCGCGTCCGCGGCGACCACGGGCCGTCCCGTCGCCATCGCCTCCATGGTGGCGAGGCTCTGCAATTCCGCGATTCCCGGCATACAGAAGATGTCGGAGCGTGCATACGCGCCACGAAGTTCGTCATCGTCGACGAACCCGCGAAAGCACACCCGGTCGGCGATGCCGACCCGCGCGGCCTCGTGTTCGAGGTCGCGGCGGCAACTCCCATCGCCGACGATCTCCGCGTTGAGCAGCGTGTCAGGTAGCAGCGACAGTGCCCGCAGCAATTCGTGAACGTGCTTCTCCCGATCCAGCCGGCCGACGAACAGCACGGTCGGCGTCGACCGAGCGCCCCGCGTACCCGATGCGCGCGGCCCTGCGGCGGCGAACCGGTCCAGGTCGACACCGCAGGACACCGCAACCGCTGCTCGGCCGAGGCCGTTGTCCGCCAGCAGTTGCACAGCGCGCGGAGTGGGAGCCGTGACGACGCCGGCCGGCGCGAAGACGCGTGCGAGATCGCGCCAGGCCCACCGTGCGGCGGCGGGCTGCACGAAGCGCGGTACGTGCAGATAGCCGAAGAGGTTCTCGGGCATGAAGTGGTTGGTAGCAACCAGTGGGATGCCCAGCCACGCGGCGGCCGCCGATGCGGCCCGACCGATCGAGAAGTGCGCCTGGGTATGCACCACATCCGGCTTGACCTGCTCGAACAGCGCGGTAACCGTCCGGTTCGCATGACGCGGCGTGCTGATGCGGAAGCTGGCATGGGTGGGCGCGCGGTGCGACCGCACGCGGTGGATGGTCACCGCACCGGACATCTCGATGAAGGCAGGCCCGGCGTCGGACGGGCACAGGACGTGGACCTCGTGGCCCCGCCCGGCGAGCCCGTCCGCGAGGCGCACCGCGAACTGCGCCGCCCCGTTGATGTTCGGCGCGAACGTGTCGGCGGCGATGGCGATCCGCATCGGCCCGTTCGTCCGACGTTCGATTCCGGGCGCCGGCGCGGGCAGGGTGAGCGTACTCATGGTTTTCCTCCTGTGTGGATGGGCCGGGCCTGGATGGGCCCGGCGTGAATGGGCCGGGCGCGGATGGGCCGGGCAGATCCGGGCTCGGCGCGCCTGGGGACGTCGTCATCGACCTCGGCCGGTCGGCTGGGTCGCGAGGTCCCGCGGACGGCACCTGTCAGCAGGACGACGCCCGTGATGGCGACCGCGGCAGCGAGCGCCGCGGACGCCGCCGGCCATCCGCCGATCCGGCTGCCCTCTGCGAACACCGTCAGGCCGAGCCCGACGGCCACCACCGGGTCGGCGACCGTCACCGCCGCAACCGCCACCTGCGGGGGCGCCGCGGCGTAGGCGAGCTGGATCAGCAGACCCCCGATCAACAGCGCGCCGACGATGGCCACCGCCGTCGCAGCGGTGACGACGCCGGCCGGGCCTTCCAGGTCGCCCGGGGCACGCACATCCTGGGACAGCGCCCGCACCAGCAGCGAGACGAGCCCATAGCACGCTCCGGTCGCCCCGGCCAACAACGCCGCGCGGGCGGCCGTGCCGCGGGGGTGACGATGCATCGCGACGCGACGTCCGATCCCCCGCGTCGCCAACGTGGCGGCCGCAGCCAACGCCGCCGCCAGGCTCGCCGCGATGACGCCGGCGGCGAGGCGTCGGTCCGGCGTGACGGATCCGGGCGTCACCGTCGCTCCGGCCAACGCGACGAACGAGCAGATGCCCACCATGCATGTCGCGATCGCTGCACCCGTCGCCCTGTCGACCCGACGGCCCTGCCGGCGCGCCTGCAACAACGTGATCAACGTCAAGGACAGCACCCCGATGGGTTGCACCACCGCCACCGGCGCCGAGGCGAGCGCGGCGGCGTGCAGGGCGGCGCCGAGACCCAGGCAGATCAGCCCGCCGGACCAGGTCGGCCGACGGACCGCGGCAGCGAGGTGCCGCCAGCGCGACGAGGCGCCCGCGGCGGTGTCGACCGCCCCGTGTTGCAGGAGGGCGCCGACCGCGAACAGCACCGCGCCGGCGGTGGCCAGCACGATTCCCACCGCGGTCGTCGATGGCGAGATGCCGGCGGCTGTTCCGGCCGCCGAACTCCGCGACGCCGCCGCGGCGACCGCCGCGGTCAGCACGCGTCCACCACCCGGTTCCGCGCGGGTGACGTTTCCGCCGTAGCCGTGCGCGCCAATGCCGCCAGCAGCGCGAGCAGCACGACGAACGCGACACGCTCGGCCAGCCCGGGTACTCGCAGGCCTAACGCAAGCGCGGCCAGCGGTGACCCGGGAACCATTTGTGGGAGTTGGCTGACCAGGAAGACGACTCCCATCACCGCCGACGCGATGCTCAGCAGCCGAACCGCGTGCCGCCGCGTCCTCGCACCGGGTGGTCGGCGCCGGACGCCGGACGCCGCCATGCCGGCAAGTGGAAGCGCGACGAACATCAGCAGCCCGCCGTACCGATGCACGACGGCCGAAACGCTCGGCGTCGCCTCGGCCAGCCCATCTGTGGGGAAGGCGGCCACCAGGATCAGACCTATGCACCACAGCCCGACAAGCACGCCGGCGGCCCGGCGCCCGTCGCGAAACAGCCGCCCCATGATCCGGGCCGATCCGGCCGCCAGGGCGAGCACCGCCAGCGGGAACATCCATCCGCCGTTCGGGGCGTGGAACAGATCAGAGACGGTGGTGCGGATCGGATCGAACCGTTCGGGTGCGCCGAGTTGGAGCGTGACGAACAGCAGGGCTGCCGCGGCCATGCCGCCGTACGTCACCAGGTCGACGGGTATCGGCCGAGTGCGCCGGACCGCGGCCGCGGGTGCTGTGCGGGTTGCGAACGTCACCGGTCCACGGTCGCAACCATCGTGCCCGCCGCACATCGGTCTGAACCCCGGTTCGGTTCAGGCAATCCCCCCGAAAGGTGGGGTGGGCGTAGCGCCAACGCGGGGTGGGGGTAACCCGACCTTCAGCACGGTTCGCCCGGCCCGGACATCCGCTCGTCGCACAGCGCCGGAGCGTCCATCGCCGGTGACGATGCCACTGGGACCGGCACGCCAGGTGAGGAGCCGGAAGATCGGATCAGCGAGCGGGCAGCCGGCCTTCTGGGACGCCGGCCTCCGCCGCGGCGGTCAAATACGCTCGCCGGCCAACATCTTTCGGTTCACCCAGTGCTCGGCGTAGAAGGACAGCACGGGCACCACCCCGGCGAGCAGCACCTTGAGCAGACCCCACAGTGACCACCGGGACCGGTAGAACAGGTCGAAGGACAGCAGCACGTACACCGCGTACAGCACGCCGTGGATGGGTCCCCAAACCTGCACGGTCCAGCCCATGTCGAACACATACTTGAGAATCAATGTGAGACACAGGATCAGCAGCCCGACTCCGACCACGAACGCCGAGATGCGGTACCGGGTCAGCGCACCCGCGACTTTCGGATTCAGCTTCTTGCGGGTGGGGGAGGTGAGTTCCGGCTCAGCGGCCACGGTGTTCGTCCTGTTCTGCTAGTGCGGCGAGCGCCTCGTTGTAGGCGGCCAGCTCCGGGTCGTCGTCATCGTCGCCGACCGTGGCGACAGCGATCGTGTCGACGACGGGCGGCGGGCGACGGTGACGACGATCCGGGCGCGGCATGCGCCGCGCCCTTCCTTCGACGATCCCGGCTGCAGCCGGGTCCCCAGCGCCGAACTCCCCGGAATCGTGCGCCCGGGCCGGAAGACCCCCGCCGTCGGGCGAACCGTTCCAGGCGTCCGCGATCGGCTGGGTACGCCCAGGCATGCCGTTCGCCGCATCGACGTGCACGCCGTCGGCATCAAAGTGCTCGCCACCCAAATTCCACGTCGCGGGCTCACCGGGGTCGGCGGGACCGTACTCCTCCCCGGCTGCGTCGTCATCGCGAAGCGACTCCAGATGCAGGAACCGGAGCCACATGTAGATGAACGATCCGGCGAAAACCGGCCACAACAAGGCATACCCGAAGTTTTGCACGGTGCCGCGGCTGGCGTGCGCGACGCTCCACTGCCACCAACCGAGCCGGAGGCAGACCAGCGCGGCAGCCAGCACCAACACGTGACCGACGAGCATCCCCGGCCGCAGGTATCGGCGCGACACACCTTGACCGTACCGCCTCAGCCGGCCGCCGCGACCAGCGTGAGATCACCGGCCTCGGCCCGGGTCAGAGGGCCGGTGACCCCGCGCAGGTCGGCGAGGACGTCCACATCGCGCCGGAGCCCCGATGCGGCGGGCACCGCGAGCGCCACAGCGCCGCCGTCACGATGCGCGGCAAATGATCCGGGCCCGAAATGCGGATCCAGCAACGCCGCAACCCGGGCCGCCAGCATGGTCGTCCCGGTCCCCTGGCGATCGGGAACCACGGCCAGCGGGACGGCGGCCGCCGCCGACAGCGCGGCGTCCAACTCCTCTGCTCGCAAAGATGGGAGATCCGCGGGGAGCACGGCGACCGGGCCCGGTGCGACATCGGCCATTGCGCAGGCCTCGCGAATCGCCTCGTTCAGGCCGGAGGCCGTGCAGCGCCGGGCCGCAACCCCCGGGATCCTGCCCAGCGCATGCCCGTCCGCCGCGTCCTCCACGAGGGCCAGCACGCGGCGCACCCCGGTGGCCGCCGCGGCCGCGCGCGCCGTGTCCAGCGCCATCGCCCGGGCCAGCCGCGCTCGTCGCATCGGGTCCAGCCGGATACGAGACTTGCCGATCGAGGTCGACTTGACCGGAAGCAACACGACCCAGGACCTCGTCACCGACGCATCTACAACCGGCATCCGAGTCACCCGCCAATTGTCCCGCCCGGCGCAACCCGGCCGGCAACGCGGGTCGCCAGAAGCGGCGGCGCGGCACCGGCGACGTCGCCGGATTCACCCCGCGCCGCGCCGGGCCTACCCTTGCGCGCCGTTGCGTCGACCGACCCGGGTGCGGTCCCGGCTCGGCCGGCTCACGGCGGTGACGAGCGAGCGTCGGTCGGCACCCCGTCATCGACTCGGGCGCGGGACACGCCGCCAACCGGCCCTCCGCCTACCATCGGGCATCATGCAACGACCGGCGGGCAGCCGTCGCGCGCGGCGCGGCGCACGCCCGCGCATCGTCGTGTTCGCGGCCCTGCTGACCGGCTGCGCCGTCGTCATCTCGGCGTGCACCGTGGGGCCTTCCCGCCGCCCGCCACTTGCCACCTCCGGGGGCCCGCCGCCCAAGACCGGTGTGACCGACACCAGCACCATGCCGACCATGCCGACCGGTCCGGGCGGGCCGGGCAGGACCTCCGAACCGATCGAATGGTCGACCTGCCCGCCCGCGGTACCCGACACGTCGGCGAACGGCTCACGATTCGAGATCAACTGCGCCGACCTGACCGTGCCGCTGTCCTATGCCGATCCGACCCAAGGGAGCCTGGCGATCCGGGTCGCCCGCGCCCGCACCGCGAGAACCCCGGCCGATGCTGCGCCGCTGGTGGTGCTGCTGGGCGACCCCGGCCAGCACGGCCGTTCCGAGATCGCCGATGTCGCCGCAACGATCCCGACCGAGATCCGAAACCGCTACACCTTGATCGTGTTGGACCTGCGCGGCACCGGGGCCTCCAACGGGATCGACTGCGTCTCGGACGCCAGCAAGCGCGCGATCGTGGGCCTGGCCGCCGATCCGTCCAGCAAGCAGGGGGCGGATCAGTTGGCCGGGATCGCCCGCCAGCTGACCTTCGACTGCGGCGACCTGGTGGGACCGGCGCTGACGCAGTTCGACTCGACCAACGCGGCGGACGATCTGGACACCCTGCGCGCGTCCTTGGGAGTCCGCACCGTTTCGATACTCGGCCGCGGATACGGCGCCACCATCGGGGCCGTGTACGCCGATCGTTACCCGGGCCGGATCTCGGCCATGGTCCTCGACTCCCCCACCGACCCGTTGGCCACCCCGGGACATCGAGCAGCATCTGCCGCCCGCGCGGCGCAGTCGCTCCTGGGCGACTTCGCCGCTGCCTGCCCGGGTTTCGACGGCGGGTGCCCGCTGGGCGCCGACCCCGTGGGTGCCGTCACCGATCTGGTGCGCAACCTGGCTACCAGCGGGCAACCCGCCGGGGGCTGGGTCATCACCGGGGGCAGCGTGCTGATGGCGCTGCTGCGGCTGCTGCCCGACCAGCCGTCCTGGCCGGCGCTCGCCGACGCCCTTGCGCAACTGGGTCAGCACCATGCGGAACCGCTCGGCGAGCTGCTCACCGGCGCCCTCGGCGGGGAGCGACTGAGCGAGCTGCTCACCGGCCGGCTGCTCTATCGGTGCAACGACACCGGGGCGCGGCTGCACGGCACGCAACTCGCGGAGGCGGTGGCCGCCGCGAGCGCCGGATCAGCCCTGTTCGGTCCGTTGATCGTCGCGCTGGCGGGTCTGTGTTCCGCCTGGCCCGCTCCGGAGCAGGCGCTGGGGCGCCTGACCGCCGCCGGCGCGCCGCCAATCCTGCTCATCGGCTCGGTGAAGGACCCGTTGCACCCCTACCCGGGCGTGCAGTCGCTGGCCGGACAACTCCCCTCCGCCGTGCTGGTCAGCTGGCAGTCCGGGGCGGACGGCGCCTACCCGGCCAACTCCTGCGTTCGGCGCGCGGTCGATTCGTACCTGCTCGACGCCGAGATCCCCACGCTCGGCTTGCTGTGCCCGCCGTGACCGGGCCCCGAGGCACCTGCTGCGTACTGTGGACGGTATGGGAGCAGGCGAGACGGCCGATCGGCAGCGAATCGTCAAGACCGACCAGCAGTGGCGCGCCGAATTGGGCCCGCAGGCGTACGCGGTGCTGCGACAAGCGGCCACCGAACCCCCGTTCACCGGCGAGTACAACGACACGACCACAGCGGGCGTGTACGTCTGCCGGGCCTGCGGGGCGGAGCTCTTCTCCTCGTCGGCGAAGTTCCCTTCGCACTGCGGCTGGCCGAGCTTCTACGCGCCGTCCGCGAGGGACAACGTCACCCTGCACACCGACGATTCGCTGGGGACGCGGCGGGTCGAAGTGCGGTGCGGCACATGCGATTCCCACCTCGGGCACGTGTTCACCGGCGAGGGCTACGACACGCCGACCGATCAGCGCTACTGCATCAACTCGGTAGCCCTGCGGCTGCAGCCGACCGGCACCGCCCGGCCCCGAATCCCCGGCTCCGGACCGGCTCACAACCCGAGACCTACGGCGTGGTGACCACGCGCTGTCGGCGGTCCGTCGTAGGGTTCGCATCATGGGCACCACGACCGCACCGGCGCGTGGCCGAAGCGCAGACGGCCCCGCAGATTTTCGTCTCGCGGTGGCCGATCTGTCGGGATCCGGGCTGCGTTCCGGCGCCGAGATCGCGGAACTCCCTGCGCCGAAGCGGCTCGCACCGTGGTCGTATGCCGTGTCGGTGACGGTGTACGAACCGGGCGGTGACGAGGTTGCGTCCGGGCGCCTGGTACTGCTGCACGACCCCGCCGGTGTGGAGGCCTGGGACGGCACGTTCCGCGTGGTGGTCTTCGGCACCTGCGAGGTCACGCCCGACATGGCGCACGACCCGATGCTGGCCGGTGCCGCCTGGTCCTGGCTGACGGAGCAGCTCGCGGCACACGGAGCGCAGTACGCCGCCCTAGGCGGTACCGTCACCACCACGACCTCGACCCGATTCGGCGACATCGCCGGCCCGCCGTGCGTGGAAGAACTCGAGTTGCGCGCCTCCTGGACGGCCGCCACCCCGCAGATGTCCGCGCACCTCTCGGCCTTCACGGAGTTCCTCGCCGTATCGGCGGGCCTTCCCCCGGACGGCGTATCGACACTGGCGGATGATCGTCACCCATTTGCCCGGAAAAGCTCCTGACGTAACCCGTTCGCCGGACGGAAATGCACTAAACTGCCGCCAAGCCGGTGACGGACGTGAGTCCTGGGCGCTACCGATCCGAGTAGGGCGCGGGTGACCATGCCCAGGCCGGGCCATGGACCGCATCGGTGGTGATCGGGCGCTGCACCGCCCTCCGGGCCGCCCCGATGGTGGCGACGATCGTGTCCCAGAGCCGTGAAGGAGCCAGCGTGACCCGTGGGGAGCGCCGGCGCGACGCCGCTGCTGACCAGGCTCATGCGCGCGCCGGCGGGGCCTGGTCACCCGGCGATCCCGGCGCCGACGCCACCGGGCGCTCGCATCATCCGCACACGAACGTGTTGCTGGTCGACCCGGACCAGGCTTCGGTCGAAGCCGTGTCCCGGGCACTGCTCGGCGTAGGGGCCGGTGACGTCATCTCCGTCGGAACCCCGGCGGAGGTGACGAGCTGGCTTTCGGAGGGCTTGACCGGCGACCTGGCGGTGGTCAGCCTGGTGCTGGGCCGGCAAGCTCCCGTGGTGATCCGAGACCTGCAGGCAGCCGGTTGGGTTCGGATCCTGGCGCTGTCCCCTGCCGCAGACATCGGCCCGGTCATCGACGCCGTCAGCGCCGGCATCAGCGGTGTGGTGATCGGTAAACGCGCGAACCCGGCAGGGCGCAACGTCCCGAACGCGATCCACGAACTCTCCGGGCGCGAGATCGAGGTGATCCGGATGGTCGCCGACGGCAGATCGAACAACTGGATCGGTGAACAACTGGACCTCTCGGCACTGACCGTCAAGAGCCATCTGGCTCGTATCGGCCGCAAGCTCGGGACCGGCGACCGGGCACACATGGTTGCGCTGGCCATGCGGGCCGGTGTCATTGACTGACCGGGCCGGTGGAACCGGCGAGCAGACCGATGGAGCGGGTGACCCAACCGGCCCGAACGGGCAACCCGGACCTCCGGAGGCGCCGGCGCTGGTACCGCTGCTTCGACCACGCGACGGCACGCCGGAACCCATCACCAGCACGGCCGACCTGTCCCGATTGGCCGAAGAGCTGAGGTCCGGTAAGGGTCCGATTGCGCTCGATGCCGAGCGCGCATCCGGATACCGGTACGGGGAGCGCGCATTTCTGGTGCAGTTGCGCCGGGCGCGGGTGGGCACCGCCCTCATCGACCCGGTGCCGCTGCCGGACCTGTCGCTGCTCGACGAGCCGCTCTCGCAGGCCGAATGGGTGGTGCACGCCGCCAGATCGGACCTGGCATGCCTGGCCGAACTGGGAATTCGTCCGCGGCGGCTGTTCGACACCGAACTGGCGGCCAGACTGGCGGGGCTGCCCCGGGTGGGCCTGAGCCCGCTGGTGGACCAACTGCTGGGCCTGCACCTCTCCAAGGGGCACGGCGCGGACGACTGGTCCCGACGGCCGTTGCCTCCCACCTGGCTCGATTACGCGGCGCTGGACGTCGAGGTGCTCATCGAATTGCGCGACGTCCTGGAGCGCTTGCTGCTCCAGCAGGGCAAGCTCGACTGGGCCCATCAGGAGTTCGCCGCGATCGTGGCCGCGCCGTCTCCCGCACCTCGAGAGGACCCCTGGCGCCGCACGTCGGGCATACACCGCATTTCGAACCGGCGCACGTTGGCGGCCATCCGCGAGCTATGGCAAGCCCGGGACCAGTTGGCTCGGGAGCGGGACCTCGCGCCGCATCGCGTGCTTCCCGATGCCGCCGTCATCGCCGCCGCGAACGCCCTGCCGACCACCGCAGAGGAACTCGCCGCGCTGCCGGTGTTCTCCGGCAAGGCTCAGCGACGGCAGAGCCGTCGCTGGATGGCGGCCCTGAACCGCGCCCGACAGATGCCGCCGGCCGCCTTGCCCGTTCATCGCCCGCCGTCGGATGCCCCTCCGTCGCCGGGCCGCTGGGCCGGCAAGGACAAGGACGCGGCCGCCCGCCTCGCCGCCGCGCGAGTAGCGCTGCTCGAACTCTCCGAGCAGGTGGCGGTGCCCGTGGAGAACCTGGTGAGCCCCACCCTGGTCCGAGGCGTGCTCTGGCGCCCGCCGGCCGCGGCGGATGTCCCCGATGTTCTGGCCTCCGGCGGGGCGCGGCCCTGGCAGGTCGAGCTGGTCGCACCGCTGTTGGAAAAGGCGCTGGCCGCGGCAGGCTGAGGGTCCGGCGGACACGCTTGCCGGCCCCCGCGCGACGCCGCTGCCGGCCCCAGTTGCTCGACGTTTGGTTTGCGACGTCGATCCTGAACACCCTCAACCCATACTTGACCCCGACACGCCGCCGAACCCCTTGGAATTACTCATCTAGCGATCCTTGGTCGCTGTGGGATTGACACTTGAGCCGAGTTTTCAGGCCGGTCTGTCGGCGAGGTGCAGGTAGTCCTGGACGGCTCGGTCCAGGGTGCGCAGGCTGTTGCGCACGGGCAGTGGTGCGGGTATCTGGTCGGCGGCCATCAGGGGTCGTAGGACGCGGTTGCCGATCTTGGTGTAGAAGATGGCGAAGCGTTGCCCGTCCGGGGTCAGGACGTAGGTGTTGGAGTGTTCGACGCGTCTGATCAGGCCTTTGAGTCGTAGGCGGCGCAGGTCGTAGCAGCAGCGGGATTGGCCGTAGGGCTCACCGAGCAGGCCGGTGACGAGCGGGCGGATCGTTTTGTTGGAGAAGCCGCCGATCAGGTTGGTGGTGACGGCCAGGGCGCCGGCCAGGGCCATGACCCGAGGATCGCCGAACCGTAGGGCCGGGGCCCTCCGGCCGTCCACCTTCGACGGCCGCGCGATCCGCTCAAAGGCTGGACTCGCAAGGACACAGCCCTGACCGACACGTTCAGCATCCAACAGGCGGCGGTTGATCGCACGCGCCTTGCCGGCGAGTTCGTCCAGGTGCACGATACGGCGCAGCACGCCCAGGTCGGTGGGGTCGTTGATGACGGTCTCGATCCGCAACGCCCGACCTTCCTTGAAGTACTGCTTGACGCGGGAATGCTTGTACAGCGCGTTGATGGTGACATCCACGCCTGTGGTGACGATCCGGGTAGCGAAGACGCCGGTCGTCTTCCGGCCGCGCGGGATCCGCCGGCCGAAGATCAGTTCCACCCTCTCCGGACGACCCAGATCGAGGTTGTCCGCGACAAGGTTCTCGAAGAAAGCCCGCCCGTTGCGCGGAGAGTCGAACACCATGGTGCGGGAGGCTTCGACCTGCCGCATCGACATCTCCCACCAGTACCCGCCCGACCGGTCCGCGGCGGACAGGGGCAGCGGGAGCCGCGGCCACCAACGGGCGGCGAAGGCCTGGATGTCGGCCGGGCCGAGCCGGTCGCAGATCTCCTGCAACGCGGCCGGGTCGTCGCAGGCGGCGAACCCGTTGGCCAGCACCGCGTATCCGATGCCCGCATTCGTGGCCTGACGCTTGGCCCACTCGTGCCCGTTCAACCAGATCTTGATCGGATAGGGCAGATACGAACAGACCTTGATGAACGCCGGGCCGAACTGCTCATCCCACAGATAGAAGTAGAAGCACGACACCCTTCGGTCGGCCCGCCCCCATTCGAAGTGCGGAGCCCCCGCCCCGCGGGCAGCGCGGGTCGAGCACGTGGCGACCCACTGGAACTCCTGCGCCACCCCGATCGCGGCGATCCCCGCCCGCCCCGTGCTCGCCTGCCGATCCAGATACGGACGCATCACGTCGAGCTTGCGCTCCCCCTTGGAAAACCGCACCACCGGGATGTGCTCGGTGTCGGCAAGACGACGCACCGCCGCACGGAACCGGTCCCCGATCCGCCCGACCACCGCCGGCGACGGGATCGGGAACCCCTGGTGCGCCAAGAACCCCACGATCTGACCACCGACCTGCAGATTCGGCACATAACCGTTGAGGTAGATCCGATCCAGACACTCCAAATCCAACGTCACATGCCCATCGAGCACGTCCGCCGCCGTCACCAGTCGAGTCGCCATCGTGCACCTCCCACGGCCACCCGGCCGCAGCCTCAAGCGTGCACCCCACCCGACCCGCCGTCATCTACCCAAACCAGCCACCCTGGGCGGTCCGAGGCGAAGCCTCATTAGCTAGTGGTCCGGCTTCTCGGTCCTCACCACCAAGAAGGGGCAGATGCGCTCGGAGATCGTCGAGCTGCCGTGGTTCTTGGCGACGTCGCTGTAATGGGTGTCCAGCCTTGAGAGCCGCTTAATCACCCATTTGCCAACGGCGCGGATGACAGAGAAATCATGCGAATGGGTTGGGGTCTCACGTGGAGGTTACGCGCAGCTTGTGTTAGTGTCTGCCACTGAGTGATGCAGGTCACATGCCAATAGATCCAATCATTCGAGGAAGGGATCGTTATGGCACTCCCGTTCAAGAGGACCACGTCAAGATGGTCGAGAGTCGGACGCTCGCAGTTATGCCCGCGTTCGAGGAGGCGACTGCGTCGGTTCGTCGTCGTTACGCTGATCGGCGTACTTACCGTTGCATTCCCCGGCGTCGCGTTAGCCAATACGTCGGTGAGCGCTTGGGGCTATTATGGTCCATACGCCGGCTACTCCTACAAGAACCAAGCGACAGCCAACAATCCGGGCCCGATCGCCAACAATACCGGAACAGCGGAAGTCGACGCCAACCCCTTTAGTGCAGGTATTCCACCATACTACGCGGGCACGTTGCCGCGCACGTTGGACAAATACGGAAGCCTATGTCATCAGCCGTCCGCTTATGCTGTCAATTATCAATGGGTCAACTCGATGCTTTCTAAAGTTTTTGGCGGTTGCGGACCAAACCAAATCTTCTACGCCCAGGGAGCTACTGAAGCCTGGGATGGCTCGAGCTGGCATTATGTGTGGACCTTCAAGACTGGTCTGATTCTTGGCGGAGTTTGACCAAGAACCTCAAAAAGAGCAACACCGACATGTTAGGAGGAAGTGAGACATGTTTCGTGCGCGCACAATAGTAGTCGGTGGAGCCGTTGTGATCGCTGCGTCGCTCGGTCTTGGCGCAGTTGCTGTGGCAGGTACTGACGCTCCTTCTGGGCCCGCAGCTCCTGGCTCGCAACCAAACTCTAAGTATCACTCTGCCGCAGACATATTCCCGACAAATTCGCGCGGTCAGACGTACGGGTCGCTCAAAGACGCTCCCGGACCAAACTTGGAACCGGATCTGGTTCAGGCTCGAAGTGAGTCTGGCGTGGTGGGTTATGTGCTTCGGTCAGAGTTGGAGCCTGTCCATGCCCCGTCGCCACGAGACGCCTACGCACAGATGCAAGCGGCAATTGCGGCAGGGCCCAAGACCATCCCGATGTATGCGCAGGACGGTCTGACTGTGGTCGGCAGTTTCGTCTTGGACCCACCCGAACCACCAGTGCAGGGTAGGTGAGTCAGAGCCCGCCTGCGGCGATGCACGTATCGGCGCCGGCCGCTGCGTGTTGGTAGCGCAGCGCGGCGCCGGCGGTCCAGTGCCCGAGCCGGACACTACGCCAGATCATCGAGTCGATCAATGACACGCTCAAAGGCCAACTCGACCTCGAACGCCACGGCGGACGCATCATGGCAGGCGTGCTCGTACGCGGGTTCCAACGTGACCGTGGCGATCTGGTTCAACGACAAGATCGGCGCCCGAGTCAAGCGCAGCCTGACCGCCTGCGGCCACTGACCCCCTGGAATTGCTCATCTAGCGATCCTTGGTCGCTGTGGGATTGACACTTGAGCCGAGTTTTCAGGCCGGTCTGTCGGCGAGGTGCAGGTAGTCCTGGACGGCTCGGTCCAGGGTGCGCAGGCTGTTGCGCACGGGCAGTGGTGCGGGTATCTGGTCGGCGGCCATCAGGGGTCGTAGGACGCGGTTGCCGATCTTGGTGTAGAAGATGGCGAAGCGTTGCCCGTCCGGGGTCAGGACGTAGGTGTTGGAGTGTTCGACGCGTCTGATCAGGCCTTTGAGTCGTAGGCGGCGCAGGTCGTAGCAGCAGCGGGATTGGCCGTAGGGCTCACCGAGCAGGCCGGTGACGAGCGGGCGGATCGTTTTGTTGGAGAAGCCGCCGATCAGGTTGGTGGTGACGGCCAGGGCGCCGGCCAGGGCCATGACCCGAGGATCGCCGAACCGTAGGGCCGGGGCCCTCCGGCCGTCCACCTTCGACGGCCGCGCGATCCGCTCAAAGGCTGGACTCGCAAGGACACAGCCCTGACCGACACGTTCAGCATCCAACAGGCGGCGGTTGATCGCACGCGCCTTGCCGGCGAGTTCGTCCAGGTGCACGATACGGCGCAGCACGCCCAGGTCGGTGGGGTCGTTGATGACGGTCTCGATCCGCAACGCCCGACCTTCCTTGAAGTACTGCTTGACGCGGGAATGCTTGTACAGCGCGTTGATGGTGACATCCACGCCTGTGGTGACGATCCGGGTAGCGAAGACGCCGGTCGTCTTCCGGCCGCGCGGGATCCGCCGGCCGAAGATCAGTTCCACCCTCTCCGGACGACCCAGATCGAGGTTGTCCGCGACAAGGTTCTCGAAGAAAGCCCGCCCGTTGCGCGGAGAGTCGAACACCATGGTGCGGGAGGCTTCGACCTGCCGCATCGACATCTCCCACCAGTACCCGCCCGACCGGTCCGCGGCGGACAGGGGCAGCGGGAGCCGCGGCCACCAACGGGCGGCGAAGGCCTGGATGTCGGCCGGGCCGAGCCGGTCGCAGATCTCCTGCAACGCGGCCGGGTCGTCGCAGGCGGCGAACCCGTTGGCCAGCACCGCGTATCCGATGCCCGCATTCGTGGCCTGACGCTTGGCCCACTCGTGCCCGTTCAACCAGATCTTGATCGGATAGGGCAGATACGAACAGACCTTGATGAACGCCGGGCCGAACTGCTCATCCCACAGATAGAAGTAGAAGCACGACACCCTTCGGTCGGCCCGCCCCCATTCGAAGTGCGGAGCCCCCGCCCCGCGGGCAGCGCGGGTCGAGCACGTGGCGACCCACTGGAACTCCTGCGCCACCCCGATCGCGGCGATCCCCGCCCGCCCCGTGCTCGCCTGCCGATCCAGATACGGACGCATCACGTCGAGCTTGCGCTCCCCCTTGGAAAACCGCACCACCGGGATGTGCTCGGTGTCGGCAAGACGACGCACCGCCGCACGGAACCGGTCCCCGATCCGCCCGACCACCGCCGGCGACGGGATCGGGAACCCCTGGTGCGCCAAGAACCCCACGATCTGACCACCGACCTGCAGATTCGGCACATAACCGTTGAGGTAGATCCGATCCAGACACTCCAAATCCAACGTCACATGCCCATCGAGCACGTCCGCCGCCGTCACCAGTCGAGTCGCCATCGTGCACCTCCCACGGCCACCCGGCCGCAGCCTCAAGCGTGCACCCCACCCGACCCGCCGTCATCTACCCAAACCAGCCACCCTGGGCGGTCCGAGGCGAAGCCTCATTAGACGGAGCGTGCGCGAAGACGATGAAGCGGGTGGGAAGTCAGCGCCCACACGGTGAAGCGCGGAAACGGTAAGCGAGCGCGGCACGGTAACGGGGAACATCACCGGTGGCTCAGCGGCGAAGTTACCGACCAGTAGCTTCGTCGGTAGGATCAGGGCAAGCGTCACCGCTCGCGCGTGCTCCGGGAACCGCCGTTAGGCGGAGCTCCCAGGTTCGCGCAGGTGGCCGCAAGGGATCAATGCGCGCCGGATCATCCGCAACGCAGAAGCGGCGCACCAGGATCGATATGGCCGACTCCGGCTAGAGGGGGCAACATCGTGACATCCCGAACCCTTTCCGATGTGGTCTTCGTCGAGGGTGCGCGAACGCCCTTCGGCAGGGCGGGCGAGAAGGGGCAGTACGCCGAGACCCGCGCGGACGACCTGGTGGTCAAGGTCATCCGGGAGCTATTGCGTCGGCACCCCGAATTGCCACCCGAGCGCATCGACGAGGTCGCGATCGCGGCGGCCACCCAAACGGGCGATCAGGGGCTCACGATCGGACGGACGGCCGCGCTGCTTGCCGGGCTCCCCCGTTCGGTTCCCGGATTTGCCATCGATCGGATGTGCGCGGGCGCGATGACGGCCGTCACCACCGTCGCCTCCGGCATCGCGGCGGGCGCCTACGACGTCGCGATCGCGGGTGGCGTGGAACACATGGGTCACCACCCGATGGGCCAGGGCGCCGACCCCAACCCGCGATTCGTGGCGGACAAACTGGTCGATCCCTCCGCGCTGAGCATGGGCTCCACGGCCGAGAACCTGCACGACCGGTGGCCGAAACTGAGCAAGGCCCGCGCCGACGCGTTCGCGGCGAGCAGCCAGCGGAAGTACGCCGCAGCGGTCACGGCCGGCAAGATCCAGCCGGACCTGGTCCCGGTCGCCACCCGCTCCACGGCGCACGGTTGGGGCCTCGCGACCGCGGACGAGATGGCCCGGCCGGAAACCACTCTCGAAGGATTGGCGAACCTTCGCACCCCGTTCCGTCCACATGGTCGGGTCACGGCCGGCAACTCCTCCGGACTGACCGACGGGGCAACTGGCTGCCTGCTGGCCGCGGCCGAGGTCGCCGACGAGCTCGGCCTGCCGGTGCGGATGCGGATGGTCGGCTACGCCTTCGCTGGCGTCGACCCGGAGACCATGGGCACCGGACCGATCCCGGCAACCGAAAAGGCTTTGCGCAAGGCCGGTCTCGCGCTGGACGGCATCGGCTTGATCGAGATCAACGAGGCGTTCGCGGTGCAGGTGCTGGCCTTCACGGACCACTTCGGGCTGGCCGATGACGACCCGCGCATCAACCCGTACGGCGGGGCGATCGCGATTGGCCATCCGTTGGCATCGTCCGGTGTGCGGCTGATGATCCAGCTCGCGCGCCAGTTCGCCGAACGGACCGACATCCGTTACGGGCTGACCACGATGTGCGTCGGCCTGGGCATGGGAGGCAGCGTGATCTGGGAGAACCCGCACTACCAGGGCGATACCCCCAGCCCGGCCGGGGCGGAATCATGAGCGCGCCCACGTCCGGATTGCAGCTTCCCGGCGAGGTCGTGACGGCGGCGCACCTGCGGCTGGTCACGGTACCGGGCGTGCGAGGCGACGTCGCGCTCATCACCCTGGACAACGGCAAGGACCACACCCGGCCGACCACGTTCGGCCCCGCCGGCCTGGCGAACCTGGACGCGACGCTCGACGCCGCGTTCGCCGCCGAGCCGACCGCCATCGCGATCACCGGCAAGCCGTTCGTCTTCGCCGCCGGCGCCGACCTATCCGGGATCGGTGCCATCGCCGACCGGGAGACCGCCCACGCCATCGGTGCCCTGGGCCATCGGGTGTTCCGCCGGCTGCACGACTCCGCGATTCCCACCTTCGCGTTCGTCAACGGCGTGGCGCTGGGCGGCGGGGTGGAGATCGCCCTGCACTGCCATTACCGCACCCTGGCGGCCAACGCCGCGATGGTTGCCCTGCCGGAATGCTTCCTGGGCATCCTCCCGGGTTGGGGTGGCACGCAGCTGCTGCCTCGGATCGCCGGCCCCGAGTCGGCGGTGACGATGATCATCGAAAACGCGCTCAACCAGAACCGCACGCTCCGGCCCGCCCAGGCCCTGGGACTCGGCGTGGTGGACGTGGTGCTCGACGCCGCGGACTACCTCGAACAATCGCTCGCCTGGCTCGCCGGCGTCGTCAACGGCTCCGTCACCGTCAAGCGGCCCGACCACCGCGCCGACCAGGCGGCATGGGAAGCCGCCCTGGCCCGTGGCCGGATGATCGCGGACATGCGCACCCAGGGCGCCTCCCCCGCCCCGTACCGCGCGCTCGCCGCGATCGAAATGGCCCGGACGGCAGACCTCGACCAGGGATTCGCGGCGGAGGACGACGCGCTGGCGGACCTCGTCTGCTCGCAGGAATTCCGCGCCGGGATCTACGCGTTCAACCTGACCCAGAAGCGGGCGCGGCGACCCGCCGGAGCTCCGGATCCCGCCCTGGCCAGGCCGGTGACGAAGATCGGGGTGATCGGTGCCGGGCTCATGGCGGCGCAACTCGCGCTGCTGTTCGCCAGGCGGATGCACGTCCCCGTCGTGATGACCGACGTCGACCAGGCCCGCCTCGACACCGGCCTGCAGGGCGTGCGGAGGGAGATCGACGCGCTGAAGTCGAGGAACCGGGTGACCGACGACGAGGCCAACCGCCTCGAAGCGCTCGTCACCGGGTCGTTGGACTACGGCGCTTTCGGCGACGCGGACTTCGTCATCGAAGCCGTCTTCGAGGAACTCTCGGTCAAGAAGCAGGTGTTCGCCGAACTGGAGCGCCACGTCGCGGAGACCGCGGTGCTGGCGACCAACACGTCCTCGCTGTCGGTCTCGCAGATGGCGGCAGACCTGGCACATCCCGAGCGGGTGGTCGGCTTTCACTTCTTCAACCCGGTCGCGGTGCTGCCGCTGGTGGAGGTCGTTCGCGCCGAGAAGACCGACGACCAGGCGCTCGCAACGGCTTTCGCCACCGCAAAGGCGCTGCGGAAGGGACCGATCCCGGTCGCCGACGCGCCCGCCTTCGTGGTGAACCGGCTGCTGACGCGATTCATGGGCGAGATCATCGCGGCGATCGACGAGGGCACCGACCCGGCCGTCGCCGACGGCGCGCTCGCACCGATGGGCCTGCCGATGTCACCGATCATGCTGCTGCAGTTGGTGGGGCCAGCAGTGGCGCTGCACGTCACCGAAACCCTGGCCGCCGCCTTCCCCGACCGGTTCGCGGTGAGCGAGAACCTGCGCCGGATCGTCGACGCCGGGCATCGCACCCTGGTCGCGTTCGACGAAACCGGATCGCAGTCCCTCGATCCGCAGATCGCCGCGCTGTGGCGGCAGGGCGATTCGCCATCCACAGCGGAGCAGGTGCGCGCGCGGGCGCTCGGCGCGCTCGCGACCGAGGCCCGGCTGATGCTCGACGAGGGCGTGGTCGCCGATCCTGCGGACATCGACCTGGCGCTGCTCACCGGCGCCGGCTGGCCGTTCTGGCTGGGCGGCATCACACCGTACCTGGACCGGACCGGCGTCGCCGAGCGCGCAACCGGGCGGCGGTTCGCGGCGCCCGGGGTCGCGACCTTGCCACGGTGAATATCGACCGCAGTGAACATCAACTGAGTGAATATCGACCGCGGAACATCGCCCCCACCAACCCGCAGCCGGGACCGCGGTCAGGCCGGCGCCGAGCCGGGTGGACGGATCCGGCGCCACAGCGGTGACGTGAGGTACTGGCCGATCACGGCCGAACCGGGTCGCCCGCGCACCGGCCGGTGTCAGGCGGGAATCCGCCGGTCGATCGCCAGTCGCCAGGTCTCCGGCCCGCGCTCCAGGTAGGAGATCTCGAACGCCCCGGGGTTTCGCTGCTCGATCTGGGCCAACAGCGGAAGCGGATCGTGCGGAGCGACGAGCTCCAGCCCACCGCCCGGCCGGACGGCGTCCAACGCGCCGAACACCGTGGCGTGCCGGATGTTGTGCGGAACCTGGCGGGCGTCCAACACCGGACGGCCGGGCTCGTCGTGCCCGCCGCAACCGCAACCGCCCGCGGTCGCGGTCGCCGCGGCTACGTCGTCATCTCCATGGCCGTGTCCACCGTGGCCATGCCCACCACCGCAACCGCAGCCGCCACCACCACCACCACCACCGCAGCCGCAGCCGCCACCACCGCAGCCGCAGCCGCCGCCCTGCGTGGCGGCCTTGAGTTCCTCGACGGTTCGATGCATGCGCTCCAAGCCCTCGGCAAGCGAAATCGACGACTCTCCCGCCAGGGCCGGCAGCACGAGGTCGTTCTCCTTGTCCACGTGCAATTCGAACAGCACTCGCAGCGCATGGGCCGCGGCCGAGGCCCCCAGCGGCGTGGTCGCCTCCGCCAAGTCGTCGATCAGATCGGTCAGCACACGGTGTTCGGCGGTCATCGCGTCCACCAGGGCCCGGATCTCGGGCAGCGACCGCGCCAGCTCGTACAGGGTGTCCTCTTCGGCGATGGCATGCGGCAGCAACTCGCCGCGGCAGAAGAGCACCAGGTCCCGTCGGGCGTTCGACGCGCCCTCCAGATTGCCGGCCGCGGACGCGTCCAGCAGCGCGGTGCTGTGCGCGATCACCGCGCCGACCAGCTCCGCATGGTGCTGGGCGACGGCCTCGACCGCGGCGGAATCGGCCGCGTTGCTGGCAAGAACAACGGTGCTGGTCATGTCTACGTCATAGCCTTCCGGTTGCGGTGGTACCTCGACAGTAGCGGGTGAACGCCACCCGGCAGTGGCGGGTGGAAGCCAAGTTTATTACAGTCGTATCCGTGACAAATCGCGCCGGCCGGGAGGCGGGGGCCCGTCAGGGCGGGGCGATCGCCCTGGGTCCCCGGCATGCGCGTCCCGCGCCCCATCAGCTCTCTCCCGCGCGGTCTGCGGTGCTGCGCGCGTTGATCGCCGCGGGCGACGCCGCCACGGTGACACTTCTCGCCGAGGATCTACACCAGCACCCCAACACGGTCCGCGAGCACCTGGACGCCCTGGTCGCCGGTGGCCGCGCCGATCGGCTACGGTCCCAGCCGGTCGGCCGTGGTCGGCCCGCATGGCTGTACCAGGCGGTCGGCCCCGCGGACGCTGGTGATGCCGACCGGATGGGCGGCGGCCAATTCGGCAACGTCGGCCACGAATATGCTTCGCTGGCAATCGCTCTCATCGACCAGGTGGCAAGCACCAGCCCCGATCCACGCAGCCTCGCCCGGCAGGCGGGTGAGCGGTGGGGGCGAGCATTGGTGGACCAACGGGCCGACAGCCGCACATCGCCGCAGACCGACACGTCATCGCGGAACGACACGTCATCGCAAAACGACACAGCCACGCCCGAACAGCAGCGAACACACCGCGGGCGCAAACCGGCGCGCTCGCCGGCCGACGACCCATCAACCGTGGTGGTCGACCTGCTCACGGACCTGCGTTTCGAACCGCAGCCGGCGACAACCCCGCACACCATGCGGCTGACGACCTGCCCGCTGCTCGATGCGGCCCGGCGCAACCCCGACGTCGTGTGCGAGGTGCATCTGGGCATCGTGCGGGGCGCGCTGGACCGCCTCGGCAGTGACCCGGCGGGCGCGGACCTGCTCGCATTCGCCGAACCCGGCGCGTGTCTGCTGACGCTGCCCGGGCGGCCATGACACCACCGGCAGACCTCGGGACAGCCACCGACGAGGATGCGCTGCGCCCGGGTGGCGAGCCCATGGCGCCGGATGCGGCCGCTCGCACCGGCCGCGGCTCCCCCGACAGCGCCCCCGCCGCGCGGCAAGGTCCAGCGGCCCGGCGCCGGAAACCCAGGCCCATCGCGGCCCGCATGGCATTCCTCGCCGGCGGCGGTTTTGCGCTGCTGGCCGGGCTGGACGCGGCGTTGCTGCTGCTCGGCGTGGGCGCCCCGGTCAGCACCGAGCGGCTCGCCGCGGTGCACGGCGTGCTCATGGTGCTCGGCTTCGTCGGCACGGTCATCGCGCTGGAGCGGGCGGTGGCGCTGGCCCGGCCATGGGGATTCGTGGCGCCGGCCGCGATGGGGCTCGGCGGCATCGCGCTGGTCTCGCCGCTGCCGCTCTCGGCCGCGGGGAGCCTGCTGGTGGTGGGCACCGCGGTGCAGACCGCGATCTTCGTGCCGCTGTGGCGCCGCCGCCGAGACGCGGCCGTGCTGGTGCAGACGCTCGGTGCCGCCAGCGCGCTCGGCGGCGCGATCCTGTTCACCGGCGGTGCCGCGGCACCGGCCTACCTCGGCTGGCTGATCGGTTACGTGGTGCTGCTCATCGCCGGGGAGCGGATGGAACTGGCCCGGCTGGGCCGGTCGGATGATCGGGCCGAACGGGCCGTGCTGGCCAGCGCGACCGCGCTGCTGGCCGCGATCATCCTGCTGTTGCTCTTTCCGGCCTGGGGGCCACCCGTCCTCGGCGCAGCCCTGGTGGTGACGGTGGCGGCGTTGGTCAACGTGGACGTGGCGCGGCGCATGCTGCGCTCGCGGGGCTTGCCCCGGTTCAGCGCTGCCTGCCTGGTCGCGGGGTACGTCTGGTTGATCGTGGCCGGCGGGATCTTGTTGCTGGTGCCCGATCCGCTGTCCGGCGGCGGGTACGACGCGGTGGTGCACTCCGTCTTCCTCGGGTTCACCATGTCGATGATCTTCGCGCACGCCCCCGTCATCCTCCCGGCGGTGCTGCGCCGGCCGCTGCCGTACCACCCCGTCATGTACGCACCGGCCGCGCTGCTGCACGTCGCGCTCGCGGTGCGGGTGATCGGCGGTGACCTGCGCGGCGTGCACGTGGTCTGGCAGATCGGCGGGGTGGGCAACGTGGTGGCCGTCCTCGCCTTCGTGCTGACCGCGGCGACCGCGGGGGTGACGGCGACCATCGCGGCGCGCCGCCGCCGCGCCGGCCGGGCCAGCCGGCGGGAGGGGGCCGGCTGATGGCCCCGCCCTCGCTCGATCCGCCGGCGGGGCCGGACGCGGCCTCGCCGCGGCGTCCCACCGGGCGCGCCGCATGGCATCTGCGCGCGAACAGCGGCGTGCTGTTCTGGCTGGTGGCGCTGCTGGTGGTGACGGTGACGCACCGCTTCCTGCCGGTCCCGAACTGGCTGCTGGTGCATCTGCTCCTGCTTGGCGCCGTCACCAACGCGATCCTGGTATGGAGCACGCACTTCTCCGATGCGGTGCTGCGCGCCACGCCCGCACAGCATGCGGTTGCCGGCCAAACCGCCCGTTTGGTGCTGCTGAACATCGGCGTCGCCGCCGTGGTGGCCGGCATGACGGTGCCGGCGTGGTGGGCGGTCCTGGGCGGCGGGATCGCAGTGGGCGCGGCCGTCCTGTGGCACGGCGTGGCGCTGGGCGTCCGGATGCGCCGCGCGTTGCCATCGCGCTTCCGCCCCACGGTCCGCTATTACCTGGCCGCCGCAGGGCTCTTGCCGTTCGGTGTCGCCGCCGGCATCATGCTGGCCGCCCACGTCGATCACGACAGGCTCGTCATCGCCCACCTGGCGATCAACCTGCTGGGCTGGGTGGGACTGACGGTGGTGGGCACCCTGGTGACCTTGTGGCCCACCATGTTGCGCACCAAGATCGTCGACGGGGCGGAGCGGGCGGCGAAGCGCGCCCTGTGGATCCTGCTCGCGTCAGTGGTCGGAACCGCCGCCGCGGCGCTGGTCGCACCGCCACCGGTCGCCGCCGTCGGCATCGTCGGATACCTGGTAGGGCTTGCGGTGGCCGCGGTGCCGTTGGCCAAAGAGGCACGGGCCAAGCCGCCCGCGGGATACGCCACGTACTCGGTACTGGCCGGGGTCACCTGGCTCGTCGTCGGCCTGGTGTGGCTGGCCGTGCTGGCCCTGGCCACCCGCGATTGGACGCAGGTCGCGGCTCGGCTCGGGGTCCTGGCCGGTCCGCTGGCGGCCGGGTTCGCGGCCCAGGTGTTGCTCGGCGCCCTGAGCTACCTCATCCCGGTCGTCGCGGGCGGCGGCCCGGTCGCGGCACGGGCCGCGACGGCGATGCTCGATCGCGGCGCGGCATGGCGGGTGGCCGTGATCAGCGCCGGCCTGGCCGTATGGGTGCTGCCGGTGCCGAGCCTGGTCGCGGTGGTCAGTTCCGGCGCGGCGCTCGTCGGTTTCGCTTCGTTCCTGCCGCTGGTCGCGCTGGCACTACGGGCGTCGCTGCGCGCGCGCCGGAACCCCGCGCCCGGGCCGACGCTGGCCGAGCGCCGGACGGCGGCCGCCGCCGCTACGGCCGAACGGTCGCGGCCCGGCCGCTTCGCCGGGCCGGCTGCTGCGGGCTTCGTGGCGGTGGCGCTGCTGGTCGCCGGCGCGGTCGCGGCGGATCCCGGCGCGGTCGGCGCGGCCGTCACCACTTCCGCGGCCGACGGCGCCCGGGACACCGGCCAGACCACAACCGTGCAGGTCACCGCGAAGAACATGCGCTTTCACCCGCAGAACATCTCCGTACCGGCAGGGAACCGGCTGGTGATCGAGTTGACGAACACCGACACCATGGTCCACGACCTCGTGCTGGACACCGGCGTCAGCAGCGGCCGCCTCTCCCCGGGGGCGTCTGCGACGGTGGACGCCGGCGTGGTGGGGCGAGACATCGGCGGCTGGTGCTCGATCATCGGCCACCGGCAACTGGGCATGGTCATGCAGATCACCGTCACCGGCGCCGGAGCCGCCGCGAAACCCGGTGCCGCGCAGTCGGAGTCCGGCGCACCGCCACCCATGCCCGGCATGACGCATCAGCAATCCGGCGCCGATTCGGCGGCATCGTTGCTGGACTTCATGGCGACGCCGCCGGCCGCCTTCCGCGCGCACGATGCGACCCTGCCCCCGGTCGGGGCGGGGACCGTGCACCGCGTGACGCTCACCGTCACCGACACGGATACCGAAGTCGCGCCCGGCGTGCGGCAGACGCTGTGGACCTACGGCAAGGATGGCGAGCCGGGGACGATGCCCGGCCCGACGCTGCACGGCCGGATCGGCGACACGTTCGTGATCCACCTCGTCAACGACGGGGACATGGGCCATTCGGTGGACTTCCACGCCGGGGAACTCGCGCCGGACCTGCCGATGCGCACCATCGGCCCGGGCGAGTCGCTGGACTACACGTTCACCGCCACGCGGTCGGGGATCTGGCTGTATCACTGCTCGACCATGCCGATGAGCACGCACATCGCCAACGGCATGTTCGGCGCCGTCGTGATCGACCCGCCGGACCTCGCGCCCGTCGAGAGGCAGTACGTGCTGGTCTCCTCCGAGCTGTACCTGGGGCCGCAGGACGGGATGGTGGACGCCGACAAGGTGGCGGCCAAGGAGCCGGACGCGTTGGTATTCAACGGCTACGTCAACGGCTACGACGCGGATCCGCTGAAGGCCGTTGCGGGAGAACGCGTCCGGATATGGCTGCTCAACGCAGGGCCGAACGAGCCGCTCGCGTTCCATGTCGTCGGCACGCAGTTCGACACGGTCTTCTCCGAGGGCGCCTACCTCCTGCGGCCCGGCAACGCGGAATCCGGGGGGAGCCAGGTGCTTTCGCTCTCGCCGGCGCAGGGCGGATTCGTCGAGCTGACCCCGCCGGAACCCGGCAACTACGCCATGGTCTCGCACATCATGACGAACGCCGAGCACGGCCAGCACGGCATACTGGCCGTGTCCGCTCCCTGAATCTGGTGATCCCGACCTGGCGGCCGGCCCATCCCCGACAGGCCGGGGCCGGAAGGTCCCCGAATCTGCTGCCCTCACGACGTACCCTGCAACGACCGCGCCATCCCGCCGCGCCGCGCTGTCCAGGCGCCATCAATGGAAGGGCAGCCCGATGTCCGGACCGGACCGTCCCGAGTCGAACGAACGACCAGAAACCGGCTGGCCGCCGGAAGACCCCGAGGTCACTCGAGTGGTCCGGCGCGATGCGCCCGGCGGTTCGGACACGTACGGCGACGACACGGCCGGCGACGACGCGGTAGGCGACGACCGGGCCGGGGACGATCCCGGGGACAGCGCCGTGGATGCTGTCGCGGCCGATCAGGCGGGGTGGGCCGCGGCGTGGCCGGCCGCGCCGGACGTACCCGCCCCCGGCCCAGCCTCCGAGGCGGAGCCGGCAGCGCCCGGCGAGCCCGCGACAGCGGAGGGCTCCTATGGGCCGCCGTCCGGCCCGTGGGCCGCGCAGCCGAGCGGCTATCGGGCCGACCTCGGGTACGAGCAGACGACCGCCTACCAGCCCGGTTTCGGGCCGGCCCAAACCGGCTACGAACAGGCCGGGGGTTACGAACCGGCGCCCGGGTATCAGGCTGGTTTCGGCGCCGGCCCGGCAGATCCCGCGATGGAGGCGGGCATCGCGCCGGCGATGACGCCCCCACCCACGACCAATATCGTGCTGCCGCCGGTGCGGATGCCGCGAGCCGAGCCCCGCGTCGCCATCAACCTGCTCGGGGCGCTGGTGGGCCTGCTGCTGGTCGGCGGCGGGTTGATCCTGCTGTTGCTGTTCAACCGGCAGATGCTGCCCGAGCCGGGACGTCCCGACGTGCTCGCGGTGGCGTTGACCATCGCCGGCTGCGTGGTGATCGCGGTTGCCGCGCTGCTGGCCGCATGGGCGTCATGGGGACCGATCCTGCCGGGCCTGCTGCTGACCGGGGTGAGCGTCTGGGCGATGGTCACGGTGGGTCCACACAGCGGTAGCAGCTACATCGCCGGAGGTACCCGCTGGTTGTTCTCCGAAGGCCAACTCGCCGCGCTGTGCGCGAACGGCACCGGCCTGACCATCGGGCTGCTCCTGCTGCTGTCGGGCGTGGCCGCTGTCCTGCTGCGGGCAGGTGTGCGCCGGACCATCCGCGAGCAATTGGAGTCCGTCCAATAAGCGCCGCGCCATGATCGACACCCCAATAACCGCTGCGCCGGCGCGCTTCCGGACGGAATCAACGGCGATGACGATGCCGCGGGGGTGCGCCCCGTCATTGCCGTTCGCGCCGCGTCCGGCAGGCGCGGTCAGGCGCCCCGCCGGATCGCCGTCAGCAGCGACGGGATGATCGCGCGCATCGCGCGCGCCCGGTGCGAGAGGGCGTTCTTGCGTTCGGGCGGCAGTTGCGCACTCGTCAGGCCGCTGCCATCCGCGTCGCATTCGCCTGGCACGAAGATCGGGTCGTAACCGAAGCCGTTGGCGCCCAGGGGCTTTCGAACGATCCGGCCGGGCCACTCGCCGCGTGCGACCCGCGTGCCGATCCCGGGGGCGACGAGCGCCACCACACACACGAACGCCGCCGTCCGGCGGGCGTCGGGTACGTCGGACAACTGCGCCAGCAGCAGGTCGTTGTTGGCGGCGTCGTCGCCGTGCCGGCCGGCCCAGCGCGCGGACAGCACTCCAGGCATGCCGCCCAGGGCGTCGACCGCGAGACCGGAATCGTCGGCCAACGCGATCTCGCCCGTCTCCCGCGCCGCCTGCTCGGCCTTGGCCAGCGCGTTCTCCTCGAAAGTCGCGCCCACTTCGGGCAACTCGGCGAAGCCGACGACATCGCGTAGGCCCAG
The DNA here is from genome assembly GCA_964624455.1 of uncultured Actinomycetes bacterium. Classification (GTDB taxonomy): domain Bacteria; phylum Actinomycetota; class Actinomycetes; order Mycobacteriales; family Nakamurellaceae; genus Nakamurella. The sequence continues at coordinate 42,488 of CAZUXD010000009.1, forward strand.
CACGATGACGCCCGACGGCACCATCTCTTGCAGTTCGGCGATCTTGCCCACGTTGCGACTGGCCAGCAACAACCGGGACGCCCCGCGTCCCTCGTCACCGAGACTGTCGTGCTGGTCGTCACCGCGCTCCTCGCCGGCGGCCCCGGGAATCCGGTCGGCGCCGCCCGGGTCGCTCATCTGGCGGCCTTGGGGAGTTCCTTCGGATACGGTTCGGCCAACACCTGCCGCTGCAGGTCGGTCAGCAGGGCTATCCCGTTCAGCGCGGAATCGAGCATGGCATCGAGCGTGCTACGCGGAAACGTCGCGCCCTCGGCAGTCCCCTGGATCTCCACCAGCGTGCCCGTATCGGTCGCGACGACGTTCATGTCCACCTCGGCCGCGGCATCCTCGACATACGGCAGGTCCAGGCGGACCCGACCCCCGACCACCCCGACGGAGACCGCGGCAACCTGGCAGGACAGCGGCTGGGGGTCGGCGAGCGCCCCCGCCCCCCGCAGCCACGTCACCGCGTCGGACAGTGCGACGAAGCCGCCGGTGATCGCCGCGGTACGGGTGCCGCCATCGGCCTGTAGCACGTCGCAGTCGATGGCGATGGTGTTCTCGCCGAGGGCCGCGAGGTCGATGCAGGCGCGCAGCGCGCGCCCGATCAGCCGCGAGATCTCGTGGGTGCGGCCGCCGATCCGGCCGCGAACCGATTCCCGGTCGGTCCGTTCGTGGGTCGACGAGGGCAGCATCGCGTATTCGGCGGTCAGCCATCCGAGTCCGGATCCCTTGCGCCACCGCGGGACGCCCTGCACCGCGGAAGCCGCGCACAGCACCTTGGTATCCCCGAACTCGACCAGGACGGAACCGGCCGGGTGCAGTTGGAATCCGCGGGTGAACCTCACCGGCCGCAGCTCGTTATCTCCCCTACCGTCTGCTCGCGTCATGGGTGCACGCTACCGGGCGCGCGACCGCAACCGGCCGGCGCGTCGGCCAACCCGCGGGCCGCGGGCGCTGCGTCGGACATCCAGCGTGCCCGCCGCGGCCACCCCGACAAGCCCGCCGGGGCAGTCGGCCACGCCGCGTTGGCCCGGGTCCGCCGGATCGATGGCCGACCGGCGCCGGCCGAACAGCGGAGCCCGCGTCAGCCGGCCGACACCTTCCGCGGCGCATCGGCTTTGGCAACCAGGAACGCGGCGAGCGCACCCCCGAGAGCACCGAAGAGGTGCCCCTGCCAGGCGATCCCCTCCCGGCCCGGCAGCAGCCCCCAGAAGATCCCGCCCCACAGCGCGAGGAGCACGACGCCGACCGCGATCTGGCCCCAGTGACGCGAGAAGAAGCCGCGCAGCACCAGAAACGCCAGCCATCCGAACACCAGCGCGGACGCGCCGACGATGACGTGGCCAGGTGCGCCCGACGGGCTGGGCGCCCCCGACGGTCCCGTCAGCCACACCCCGAATCCCGAGATGAGCCACACCAGCAGCGTCACCCCGACGAACTGCCGCAGCCCGCTGACCAGGATCAGGAACCCGAAGATCAGCAGCGGCACCAGGTTCGCCGTCAGGTGACCCCATCCGGTGTGCAGCAGCGGTGCGTCCAGAACGCCCCACAGTCCCCCGAGGGTCCGCGGCCGGATGCCGACGTCATTGAGCCGGTAGGACATCGCCATGTTGACCACCTGAACGATCACCAGCACCACGCCGAACGAGGCGATGGTGATCGCGGCCGGCTTGATCCGGCGCGACGCGATGACCGGTTGCTTCTTGCGCTGCGGTCGGGTGTCGGGGCCGCCCGGCATTCCGGCGGTCGGCATGGGAAAGGTCATAGGCCCAGAATAGGGGCGGGCGCTGCGCGGGGCATCGAGGACAAACCCTGGTTCTACCCTGGGTCGGGGCAGCGAGGTCGTCACCGTTCGCCGGCGGTCGTCACAGCCCGTCCAGCAGCGCGCTGGCGAGCGACTCCTGAACCGCGGTGAGCCATCGGTATGTCACGTACATCGCGTATTCCGGACCCTCCGGATCCGCCGATGCCGCCGCCGGTTCCTGGTCGTCGTCGGTGATCCCCATGCGCACACCGAGCGCCAGGCGAACGTCGTTCAGTGCGGTGAGCCACGACGCGGCGGTGTCCGCCGTGAGATGTACCGTGCCGCCGCCGGGCGGTAGCGAATCCAGCAGGACGACGGCCGCGTCGTCCTTGGCGGCGATCACGTCGCCCTCCCGCAGGATTCGCAGGCCAGCCGCGAGATCGGCGTCGTCCCGCGAGAAGTCTGGCAGCAGGCGGGCGACCGCGGGGTCTTCCGGCCCGGACGACGGGCCGAGGGTCATGCCCGTCATCCCGGCCAGCGGATCATCGGGACCCGCCGCCCGCCGCCCGTCCAACAGGCTCCGCACCTGATCGACCAGATCGGCCAGCAGGCGCACCTCGACCGGCTCGAAGGTGGCGGTGTAACGACCCAGCCGGGCCCGGAACAGCCGCACGTCAGCGGTCCCTGGCCATGGTCGCCCACAGCCCGGCGCCGTGCAGCTTCGTCACCACCATCTCCATCGCGTCGCGGGTGCCGTGCGAGACCGTCGCCCGGCCCTTGTGGTGCACGTCGAGCATGAGCTTCTCCGCCTTGGGTCGCGGGTGGCCGAGCATCGTCTGGAACACGTAGGTCACATACGACATGAGGTTGACCGGGTCGTTCCAGACGATCGTCACCCAGGGCACGTCGTCGGCCGACGTGCTGTCCGCGATCACTTCCTCGCCGGGCGCGACCGCGGTGTCTTGCCGGGCGGCACGCGCAACGCCCGGCGCAATATGCTGTCGCGCGGCGGTTCTCGTGATGGGGGCGATTGCGCTCACCGCACCAGTGTGGCACGCGCGGCGCGAGGGGCCCCGCGTCCCGACCGCGCGCGCGGCACAGGATGCGGCGGCCCCCGAACGGCCGCACCGCCTCAACTAGGCTCGATCACGTGACCACGGACGGCGCCACGGGCCTGCTGACCGACGAATACGAGTTGACCATGCTGGAAGCCGCGCTCGCCGACGGCACCGCGGACCGCATCTGCACCTTTGAGGCGTTCGCCCGGCGTCTGCCGGACGGCCGCCGTTACGGGGTGGTCGCCGGAACGGCGCGGCTGCTGGAGGCGGTGACGACGTTCCGGTTCGACGAAGCCGCCCTGGCCCATCTCGAGCCGTTGCTCGACCGGCGCACCCTGAAGCACCTGGCGGCCTTCCGCTTCGACGGCGACATCGAGGGCTACCCGGAGGGCGAACTGTACTTCCCCGGCTCGCCGGTCCTCTCGGTGACCGGCACCTTCGCATCCGCGGTGGTACTCGAGACGCTGGTGCTCTCCATCCTCAATTTCGACTGCGCGGTCGCCTCCGCCGCGGCAAGGATGGTCTCGGCGGCGGGCGACCGTACGGTGATCGAAATGGGCTCCCGACGGGCGCACGAGCGGGCCGCGGTATCGGCCGCGCGAGCCGCGTACCTCGGCGGTTTCACCGCCACCTCCAACCTGGAGGCCGGCCGCCGCTACGGCGTGCCGACCGCCGGAACCGCGTCACACGCCTTCACCCTGCTGCACGAGAAGGAGACCGACGCGTTCGCCGCCCAAGTGGCCGCGCAGGGGGTCGGCACCACGCTTCTGGTCGACACATACGACATCACGGCCGGCATCGAGAACGCCATCGCGGTGGCGGGGCCGCATCTCGGCGCGATCCGGATCGACTCCGGAGATCTGGGCGTGCTCGCGCGCGCCGCCCGCGAGCAACTCGACGCGCTGGGCGCATTCGGCACGAAGATCGTGCTGTCCGGGGACCTCGACGAGTACAGCATCGCGGCGCTGCGCGGCGAGCCCGTCGACGCATACGGCGTGGGAACGTCGTTGGTGACGGGGTCCGGGGCGCCGACCGCGGGCATGGTCTACAAGCTCGTCGAGGTGGACGGCCGGCCGGTCGCCAAGCGCAGCGAGCACAAGCGCAACAACGGCGGCCGCAAGTCGGCGTTGCGTCGTCATCGGGCGACGGGTACTGCTACCGACGAGATCGTCTATCGCACAGCGGGTTCCGCGCCGCCGGGCGAGCCCCACGATCGAGTGCTGCCGATCGCTTTGATGCGCGGCGGCGAACCGGTGGTACCGCTGCCGACGCTGGCGGGGTCCCGCGACCACCTGGCCCGCGCGCTGGTCTCGCTACCGTGGGAGGGCCTGAGCCTGTCCAAGGGGGAGCCGGCGATCCCCACCACCATGTACGCCGGCTGACCGTTGAACCGATTCCAGGAGGTGTGACGTGGCAAGGGACTACGGTCCGTCCAGCGCGCTCGTCGTGGTGGACATGCAGCACGACTTCGCCGACCCGACGGGGTCGCTGTACGTCTCCGGCGGTGAGGACATCGTCGAGGCCATCGCGGCGGAGATCACCGCCGCGGAGCAGGCCGGCGCAACCGTCGTCTACACGCAGGACTGGCACCCGGCGCGCACGCCGCACTTCGAGACCGAGGGCGGGCTGTGGCCGGTGCACTGCGTCGCCGACTCCCCCGGCGCGCAACTCGTCCCCGGGCTTGACGTGGTCGGACCGGTGCTGCGCAAGGGCACCGGCACCGAGGACGGCTATTCGGGCTTCTCCGAGGTGGACCTGGCCACGGGCGACACCAAGGGGACGCAACTCTCGACCATGCTGGACGACGCCGGGGTGATGAGCCTGACCGTGGTGGGCCTGGCCGGCGACTGGTGCGTCAAGGCGACCGCCATCGACGGGGTGGATCTCGGATATGCGGTGACGGTGCCGCTGTCGTTGACCAGGTTCGTGGAATTGAACGAGGGCGACGGCGAACGTGCCGTCGCGGCCATGAGAGAGGCCGGGGTGTCGGTGACGGATTGACCGGTCCTGCGCCGCGCCGATCGGGCACGCTGCCCTCGCCCGCCGACGCGCGTTGCCAACACCCCGCGCCAGGCTTCGCGGCGGCTAGGCTGCCCAGCCGGTCCAGCGGGTGACGGTGCTCCACACCACCGGACCCGAAGGCGGCCGGTTGCGGTACTGCGGATACCGCTCGGCGAGTGCCGCAACGGCGGTGAAGAACCGGGGATCGTCGGCGCCGGGTTCGAGCACCTCGGCGACGGCGTCGGCGCGCGCCCACCAGCGCAACCAATCACCGCCGGCGTGGTCGTCCCCGGGGATGTCCGCATCGTGGTTCGCACCGTGGTTCGCACCGTGGTTCGCACCGTGGTTCGCACCGTGGTCGGCATCGTGCTCGGCACCGTGGTCGGCATCGCGGTTGGCACCGTGGCCGGCATGGTGCTCGGCATAGTGGTCGGCATAGTGGTCGGCAAGGAACGACACCCGCGGCGATGCTGCGATGGCCGCCGGTTGCAGCGCGGTATCCCGGTCGGCCTTGCGGTCGACCGCGAAGACGACGACACCGTCATCCCCGTCATCGATGATCGCGAACGTGACGGGCAACAGATGCGGCCGGCCGCCTCGCCCGGTGGTACCGAACCGGGCAATCTGCTCCCCGGCGAACAACTTCCGAACCCGTGAGCCCTCCATGGCCTCCCCCATTCGCGTTGCATCCCCCCAAACCCGGCGCGCCCCCGACTGTCCCGGTCGTACGCCGTCCTTCGCCGTTGTTCTTGGGCGCTGCCCTCCGCATTCCTATCGGCAGCCCGCCGCCGATCGTGAGCCGTTTTCGGACGGGCACCCGGCACGGGCGTCGCGCCTCACCGGATCCGCCCCGCCGAAGGTTGTTCGAGGCGGCCCCTACCCCACCTGCGCGCGCCGGTCGCGGACCGCTTCTCGCCGGGCCGACGCTTCGCCGCCCCTACCCCACCTGCGCGGGCCGGTCGCGGGGTGCGATCGCCACCACCGTGACGGTGCCCGGCCGTATTTCGGTGAATCCGGCGTCCCGCACGGCGAGCAGGCCACCCTCGCGCCAGGCGCGGGACGGGTCTGCCAGGGCTTGCAGGAACCCCTCCCACGCCTGCCGGGCGACCGGGCGCACCGCGACCGGAAGGCCGGCCCGCGACCACCGTCCGAGCGCTCCCGGTCGATCAGCGGCCAGCAGCGCGCCCGCGATCATGCCGGCATGCCCTGCCTGCGCCATGGCCTTGCCGAGCGTCATCGCCAGGTCCGGCGCCGGATGCAGGAGCAGCGCGCCGGCCGGAACCTGCGCCCACGCCGCCGGCTCGGTCCGAGGCGTGTCGGTCCCGCCGACCTGCAGGCGCGAAATTCGCCTGTCCAGATCCCTGGCCGGTCCCGGCAGCAGCGCCCGCACTTCGGTATCGCCTGTCGCCAGCGTGATCCCGGGCAGATCACCCGCGGCAGCCCAATGGCCGGCCCGCGCGCGGCGGGTGACCTTGCGGATGTGACCCGTGCAGTAGTCGCGGATCGCCGGGTACCACTCGCCGCCCGGCTCGCTCCGCGGATCCAGGCAGAGGGCGGCGCAGCCGCGCGCGGCCAGTTCGAGGGCGGCGTACCAGTCCGGCGCGCGGTCGCGCTCCAGCCGCAGCACGAGTTGCAGGGCCCGGACGCGGTCGGGATCCTCGCCCCTATCGGCGAGCACCTGGCCGGCGTCGAGGCTCATCCAGGACGCGTACCGTGCCCGCAGCGGCGCGAGGGCCTCCCCGGTCGGCCCGGCCGCCGGGCTGGGATTGGTCGGGCCAGCCGGCGCGGTCGGCGCGGTCGGTGTGCCTTCGCCGTCCGTGTGCGCGCCCGCGGGTTCGTCATCGCCGGGTTGGCCCATCAGGGTCGCGGTACCGCACGCCGCGCCGGTGTCGGCGCTGCGCCCCCGCCCGCTGCGCCGCCCGCTGCGCCCCCGCCCGCTGCGCCCTCGCCCACGGGGGGCCCGTTCGCCGCGGGGCCGGCAGGGGCCTGCGCGAGGTCGGCGGCCTCCTTCGTCGCGGCGACGTCGGCCGGATCGGCGGCGGCGGCCGGATCGGCGGCGTCGGCCGCCTCGACCTCCGCGCGGGTGATCCCCAGGATGAAGAGCACCGGGTCCAGGAACGGTTGGTTCAAGGCAGCGTCGGCGTGCTCGGCCACATTCGGCTTGGCGTTGAACGCGATCCCGAGGCCGGCCACCGCGAGCATGTCGATGTCGTTGGCGCCGTCACCGACCGCAACCGTCTGGCTGAGCGGCACTCCCGCCTCCGCGGCGAAGCGGCGCAGTGCCCGCGCCTTTCCGGCGCGGTCCATCACCGGCCCGCACAGGCCGCCGGTAAGCCGGCCGTCGACGATCTCCAGCGTGTTGCAGGCGGCGAAGTCCAACTCGAGTGCGTCCACCAAGTGGCGATTCACCTGGGAGAAGCCGCCGGACACGATGCCGCAGCGAAAGCCGAGGCGCCGCAGGGTACGGACGGTGGTGCGCGCCCCGGGGGTGAGGACCAGCTGCCCGGCGATGTCGTCCAGGACGGCGGCCGGCAGCCCGGCAAGCAGCGAGACCCGTTGCCGCAGAGCTGCTTCGAAGTCCAGCTCACCGCGCATCGCCGCCGCGGTGACCCGTTCGACCTCCGCGCGGTGGCCGGTTCGCTCCGCGAGCATCTCGATCACCTCACCGGTGATCAGCGTCGAGTCGACGTCGAACACGATCAACCGTTTGGCCCGGCGGGCCAGGCCCGAGCGTTCCACCGCGATGTCCACCGACATGCCGGTGGCCACCTCGCCCGCCAGTTGCCGCAGCGCATCGCCGTCGCGGGCGCGGACACCGAGTTCCAGCCCGGTCACCGGATAGTCCGCGACGAGGCGGATCGTCTCGATGTTGATTCCGGCCTGCCCGAAACGCCCGGCCAGAACCGCGATCGCGTCGGCCTGCAACGGGCGGCCCATCACGACCACCACGTGGGTCGGCGTCCGGGATGCGGCGCTGCGATCGGTCGGATCCGCGACCGCGACCCGAACCGTCATCCCCGCCGAGTCCATCGACCGCTGCACCGCAGCCGTCACCTCACCCGGATCGCCGTCGATTCCGATGAGGACCCCGAGGGTCAAGAGGCCCCGCAACACCACCTGTTCGACGTCGTGGACCTCCACGCGCCGCGCCGCCAACGCGGCGAACAAGGCGCCGGTGGCCCCTGGTCGGTCCTCGCCGGTGACGGTGATCAGCAGGTGCAACTGTCCGGCCGGACCCGGCGACCCGGCATCCTGCCCACTCAGGTCGCCCGACCCGCATTCTCGCTGAGGTAGCGGTCGATGTCGGCCTGCTCGATCGGCGTCCACTCCCGCTTGGGGCTGTGCGGTCCCTCGGACGGAAGCCGATCAAGCATCCACGGATGGTGCAGGTCGAACGCCGGCCGCTCCGAACGGATGCGGGGCAGCGCGGTGAAGTTGTGCCGCGGCGGCGGCGTAGAGGTCGCCCACTCCAGCGAATTGCCGTAACCCCAGGGGTCGTCGGCGGTGGTCACCTCACCGTGCCGGAACGAGCGGATGACGTTCCAGGTGAACGAGAGCATGGACGCACCCAATACGAACGCGAAGATGGTCGAGACGGTGTTCAGCACGGTGAACCCGTCCGTCGGGTTGTAGTCCGGGTAGCGCCGCGGCATCCCCATGTTCCCCAGCCAGTGCTGGATCAGGAACGTGCCGTGGAAGCCCAGGAACGTGGTCCAGAAGTGCAGTTTGCCCAGCGGTTCGTCCAAAAACCGCCCGGTGAACTTCGGGAACCAGAAGTACACGCCGGCGAAGGTGGCGAAGACGATCGTGCCGAACAGCACGTAATGGAAGTGCGCGACCACGAAGTACGTGTCGGTGACGTGGAAGTCGAGCGGCGGCGATGCCAGGATCACCCCGGTCAGCCCGCCGAACAGGAAGGTGATCAAGAATCCGACCGACCACAGCATCGGGGTCTCGAAGGTGATCTGGCCGCGCCACATCGTGCCGATCCAGGTGAAGAACTTCAGCCCGGTGGGGATCGCGATCAGAAAGCTCATGAAGCTGAAGAACGGGAGCAGCACGGCCCCGGTGGCGAACATGTGGTGCGCCCACACCGCGGTGGACAGCGACGCGATGGAGATGGTGGCGAAAACCATGCCGCGATAGCCGAACACGGGCTTGCGGGAGAACACCGGGATCACCTCGGTGATGATCCCGAAGAACGGTAACGCGACGATGTATACCTCGGGATGGCCGAAGAACCAGAACAGGTGTTGGAACAGGATCGCGCCCCCGTTGGCCGGGTCGAACACATGCGCCCCGAAGTGCCGGTCCGCCTCCAGGCCCAGCAGCGCCGCGGTCAGCACCGGGAACACGATCAGCACCAGGATCGAGGTGATGAAGATGTTCCAGGTGAAGATCGACATCCGCCACATGGTCATGCCGGGTGCCCGCAGGCACACCGTGGTGGTGACCATGTTGACGCCGCCCAGGATGGTGCCCAGCCCGGACAGCACCAGGCCCATGATCCAGAGATCGCCGCCGGCGCCCGGGGAGTTGATCGAATCCGACAGCGGTGTGTAGGCCGTCCACCCGAATGCCGCAGCGCCGCCGGGCGTGACGAATCCGAGCATGGCGGTGATGGCGCCGAACAGGTACAGCCAGTACGAGAACGCGTTCAGCCGCGGGAAGGCGACGTCCGGCGAGCCGATCTGCAGCGGCAGCACCAGGTTCGCGAAGCCGAACACGATCGGCGTCGCGTAGAAGAGCAGCATGATCGTGCCGTGCATGGTGAAGAGCTGGTTGTACTGCTCGAACGAGAGGAACTGCATCCCCGGCTGCGCCAACTCGGCGCGCATGAACATCGCCATCGCACCACCGATCATGAAGAAGGTCAGAGTGGTGACGATGTACATCGTCCCGATGACCTTCGGATCGGTGGTGCGCAGGTAAGAGAGGAACTTCGATCCCCTGGGGGGCCGCCGCACCGGATAGGGACGGGTGGCCGCGGGACGTGGCACAACTGCGGTCACATTGGCCTCCAGCGTCTCCTGCGTACCGGCGCGTACCCGCTCCGGCCGCGCCTGGAGCAGAGTTTAGTCCGGCAACCGCGGCTTTCTGCACCCGGGAGGGATGCGGACACGTTGTCTGTTCCGTACCTCGGTGGCGATGACGTGGTTCGCGGCGACCGATCTCCTAGAAGCCGCGGCACCAGTTTCGGAACGCCGCGCGGACCGGCGCGCCAGGTCCCCATGGGCCGAGCAACCCTGCGGGGATGACGGCGATGCCGTCGGGTCGTCGGTAGGCGGTGGTGCCGGTGGTGATGACGGCGGCTTCGACGAGATGGTTGCCGAGTCGATCGCGGCGCCAATGCAGGTGCCGCACGTCGTGGTCGTCCGGGACGGCGCCCAGTTTGACCTTGAGGGCGAGAACGGCGCCGTCATTTCCGCTGACGACGAGGTCCACTTCGTGGCCACCGCGCTGGGTACGGAGGTGGCTGACGGTCGCTTGCGCGGGGTCGGCGTAGACCCGCACCGAGAGGGTGACCAGGCTTTCGAACAGCACTCCGAGCAGGGTGCCGTGGCGCGGGCTCGATACCGAGCCCGGATCCGCCCTGGCCAGCAATGGTGAACTCCATGATCCACCCCTCCGCGGACTCGCACCCAGCGTTCACCACTTCGACCAGAGGCCTACCCTGGTGCAGCGAAGATCCGCGCCCTCAGACGCCCGGAGGAGGTCCCTGCCCGGGGCGATCGGCCACTCCATCCTCACTGACGACAACGCCGTAGTTGGCGAACGCGAACTCCCTCGAAATCCTTCCGTCAATCACATCCTCAAGGACCGCTTCAACCTCTCTTTCATATGGATTTCCATAGCCACCCCCTCCCGCCATCTGGTGCCGCACGCCCTCTCCCTCCATCAAACGAACCGTCACCTTATTCGGCAACGCGGACTCCGTCCCGTCCCCCCGCAACAGGAAATTCCGCGACACGGCGCCTGATCCACCTCCCGCCAACCCCCACGGCGCGTGAATCGAACGGTCACTGCGCAGTTGCAACAGCGCACCGTCCGACGCCAAGACCCGGTACTCACGCTCTATGGCCATCCCACCGCGGTATCTCCCCGCGCCCGCCGTATCCATTACAAGCCCGTACCGTTCAATTCGAACAGGGTGCTCGCTCTCTAGGATTTCAACCGGGGTATTGGAAAGATTTTGAGATGGATTCGTAATTGCATCAACCCCGTCCGCCTCATTACGTCCGCCCCATGCGCCACATAGCATGTCCACGACGATGAACGGACGGTCGCCATGCCAACCGCTCAGACAAACCACCGTATTCCCCCCCTCGCCGGCCGCCGGAACGCGCCCCTGCACCACCTGTGCAAGCGCACCGAACATCGCATCGACGATTCTGTATCCAGTAAGGGCGCGGGCTGCCACCGCACCAGGCATCCGCACGTTCACAATCGAACCAACCGGCGCACTCACCCGAATGGGACGAAACATTCCCGCATTGTTCGGAATATCCTCACGTAGCATCGATCTCACGCTCAGATATGTGCACGACTTCGTAAACGAAAGCGTCGCATTAATCGCGCCTCGCGCCTGCCGGCCCGACCCTTCAAAGCAAACTTCCAGATCATCCCCCTTTACGGTCAACTTCACCGCAATCGCAATCGGGGTATCATCGATCCCGTCGCCGTCCAAGTAGTCGACATACTCGAACGTGCCGTCCGGCCAACTCCGAATCTCCCTCCTAACCATCGCCTCGCTATAATCCAACAACTCCATAAAGTAGCCGCTCAAGGCCTCCAAACCATACTTCGCTACGAGCTCCAAGAACGATCGTTCACCAATCGTGCACGCCGCCAGCTGTGCGCTCCAATCCCCGAGAACCCGATCCGGGACACGCACATTCTTCGCGACCATTGCCGTCAAGGTCGAATTTTGTACGCCAGCGCAATAATACTTCAGCGGAGGAATACGTAACCCCTCTTGGAAAATCTCCGTTGAATCACTGGCATTGCTACCCGCAACCCGTCCCCCCATGTCGGTCTGATGCGCAATCGCCACTACCCAACCGCACAGCAGGTCGCCCTCAAAAAAAATGGGTTTGATCATGAACACATCTGGCAGATGCATGCCGCCTTCGTACGGATCATTCAAAACGAAGACATCTCCCGGGTGGATGTCGTCCCGGTACCGTGAATACACCGCATCCATCGCATCGGGCACCGCGCCCAAATGTAAAGCAATCGTCTTACCCTGCGCCAGCAGCCGGCCCTGCGCGTCACAACACGCCGTAGAGAAGTCCATTACGTCGCGCACAATTTCCGAATGCGCAGTTTGAATCACGGTATAGGCCATTTCATCTACTAATGTACTGAGTGCGCTTTCGATCAGCCCACGTTCCACGGGATCGCCCGCCATTGTCAAATCCTTTCAAGCCTCAAGGCTCCGGACGCGGCCCCGCGCACGCCAAAATCGGGCGGCACAACGACCGTCGTATCGTACTCATCAACCAGCAACGGCCCATTGCGCAACTCGCCAGCCATCAACACTGCCGGCCGCGACACCACCGGTGTTTCAAAGTACCCATATTGTGGGCCAAAATAGGCTCGGCGGCAACCGTTCCTGGCGCGCGGTTTGTCCGCCTCATCGTTGCCAGTAGCCTCCGGATACACCGGAGAACCCCATCCGCCCGCCGCCGCGCGGATCGCAACAACCTCGATAGCCTCACGCCCCAGCAAATGTCCGTATACTTGCGAATATTCCAGTTCAAACTCCTCGATCAGACGACTTAGCCCACCGTCATCCCCATCAATCTTCAAATCAATCGTTGACACGCTTGATTGTCCGGAGTACCTAAGATCCGCGAATACCTCGATCTTAGAGGATGCAATACCTTCAGCCTCAAGCATCGCTCTAGCATCAGCACCGAGTCGCTTGCCATCTGAAATGAGGTCCCCGTACGATTCCGCGAAAAGCCGCTTCTTCCAAGCGCGACTAACATGGCGTTCGGGGCTTGCCACCAACAATCCAATCGCGCTGAGCACACCAGCAGACCGCGGAACCACCACGGTGTTGACACCCAACTCGCGAGCAATCGCAGCAGCATGCACGGGTCCACTTCCACCAAACGCGACCAATGCAAAGTCACGGACATCTCGTCCGCGCTCGACGGTAACGGACCTTACAGCGCGCAACATATTCGCGTTGGCCAGGGAATAGACACCCCACGCGGCGTCAATGGACTCGAGTCCCAGGGGCTTAGCCACCAATCGCTCGATAGCCTTCACCGATTCCAACCGATCGAGACGAACCGCACCGTCCACCAGGGCAGATTCGTTCAGATAGCCTAGGAGAACATTCGCGTCCGTGACGGTCGGGCGAACCCCGCCCCGTCCATAGCACGCGGGGCCAGGCACGGCACCAGCGCTTTCGGGGCCAATCCTAAGCGCGCCTCCGGCGTCTACCCTCGCGATACTGCCCGCCCCGTTCCCGACTTCAGCCAAATCCACCGCCGGCGCCATCAGCAGATACCCGCCCGCCTTGATAAAGCGAGACGGCACCGACATTCCGTCGCGCACTTCATACTCGCTGACTCTTGGTATACGCCCCTCTTGGATCAACGCGGCCTTGGCCGTCGTACCGCCCATATCAAAACTAATTACGTGGGATAGTCCGATCCGTTCAGAAACGCGTTGCACCGCGCTCACACCGGCAGCAGGCCCAGATATGACCATCTCTACCGGCCTATCCCGGGCCGCCGCCGCGCTCATTTTCCCGCCGTCCGATCGGACGACGGAGAGCGGAGCAATCACGCCCAGATTGCGCAACTCTCCCTCAAGGCGTTGAAGATAATCGCCTACAATCGGTCGAAGGTATGCATTAACTACGGTCGTGCTAGTGCGTTCATATTCTTTCAACTCCGGAAACACATCAACTGAGAGGGTGATGTTAGCTCCTGGATAGTATTCCAGCACAATATCCCGGATACGCAACTCATGTACGTGATTGATAGGCGAGTTGATTAGACAGACGGCGACGTCCGCAATACCTGACTTGCGAAGCCAACTCGCCGCCGTCCGAACGCCGCCTTCATCCAGTTCCTTTACTATCTCCCCTCGCGCGCCGATCCGTTCCCGGACCTCGTAGCGATCACGTCGAGCTACCAAAGGCGTCGGTTTCGACCACTTCAAGTTGTATAGGCTGGGCGTTCGGATACGAGCGATCTCGAGGACGTCACGAAAGCCTTCAGTTGTGATGAGCCCAATTCTTGGCCCTGATCGCTCCAGGACCGCATTCGTGCACACTGTGGTCGCGTGGACAACTTCGGCAAGTTCAGCGGGCCTTACCCCTGAATTTCGTAAAATCGCATTTAGGCCGCTGATGACGGAGTCCGGTTCTGGCCCATGACTGCTGGGGCACTTGTGGACCCACAGGCGTCCGGAGGCGTCCACGAGTGCAATATCTGTAAAGGTTCCACCTACATCAATACCAACTGCCGGTATCACAGTTCCTCCTCGGCAACCAAATCAAAGTCACTTTGGCACCGATCATTGGACTCCAAGTGAACGAACTCTCACGGATTGAGCCCACGGGATGGACCACAACTCAAGTAGGCGAACCAATCCAAAAAGCACGATGCCGACGCCGCTCATCAACACGACGGCTGCGAACATCAAGGGCAGATCGAACTGGCCGAATGCCACCGTCACCAAGTAGCCTAAGCCGGATTGCGCGCCCACCAACTCACCTACCACTGCGCCGACTAAAGCAAGAGTCACGCCCACCTTTAGGGAGGCGAAGAAATTCGGAAGTGCGTTGGGGAGTCGTATCCGACGGTAGATCTGCCAAGTCGAACCTCCCATCGCACGCCCCAACTGGATCGTATTCGGATTAATTTCGCTGAGCCCCGATGAAACGTCGATAATGATCACGAAGAACGCGATAAGAAACGCAATCAGCACCTTGGAGCTCAAACCTGTGCCGAGCCAGACGATCGCTATCGGGGCGATTGCAACCTTCGGTACGACCTGGGTTACTACCAACAACGGGTACACGGAGTTTTCGACACGCTTTGACAGCGTCGTCACAATCGCAATCGGAACGCCTACCACGACGGCCAGCAATAGCCCCAGGACGGTTTCCAAGGTGGTTACCCATGTATGGTGCAGTAGCCCGATCGCTCCCTTGGTGTCTATCCAAATAGTTTGCAGTGTGGTCCAGGCATCTGGCAGTAAGTATTTTGGAATACTGAAGATGACGACGACCAACTGCCAAAGGAGCAGGATACCTATCAATGAGATGATGTATCCTATTAGTGTTTTCCACCAGGCTCCCGCCATTTCAATATCGCCTCCTCGAATTGGTCTAATAGGCTTCAGCGGTATCGGTTAAAGCCTCTCTGAGGCGGTGAGATACCGCACCAGCACTCGAAGACTCCAGCCAGTCGAGCGACCGCGGACGTGGCGCGTCAATATGAACATCAGCGACAATGCGTCCGGGTCTGTTTGATAAAACAAGTACTCTGTCGGCAAGGAAGAGCGCTTCGGGGATACTGTGCGTAATCAGAACCGCCGATTTGCGCGTTTCTAACCAAATTCGTTGAAGCTCCACATTCATTTGCTCCCTGGTCAGCGCGTCCAACGCCCCGAAGGGCTCATCAAGCAATAACAGTGCAGGGTCGTGCACCAACGCGCGGCATATTGCAACCCGCTGCCGCATTCCGCCCGACAATTCATAGGGCCGTTTGTCGCCAAATCCGTCGAGGCCGACCATCAGCAACAGTTCGTCAGTTCGATCGACAATATTCTTGCGCTTCAGTCCCTGAAACTCACCTTGTATCATAACGTTCTGTCGGGCTGTACGCCAATCCATCAACAGATCTTGCTGGAATACGAAACCCATGTCGCGATATGGGCGCGAAATTGCCTGCCCATCAATTCTCACCTCGCCGGCGGTTGGTCGCACCAAACCCGCTACGATACTGAGCAGGGTGCTCTTGCCACATCCGCTTGGTCCCAGTACCGCTAAGAAGCTATGCCGCTCTTGTTGAAATGAAATCGGCCCAAGCGCAGACACGGTAGCCCGTCGCGCGGCGGTATAGGAGTGTTGAACCGCGCTTACCGATATTATCGGATCGTCAATGGTCGTTGCGTCGCCCGAGTTCAAGAGCCCGCTCCGTTTCTGTCGACTTCATTAGAGGTCTGTACGTGGCAATTTGCACAGGGTGTCACGCAGTTGGAACTGGATCCCGATGCCATTCAATTGAGCTTAGCGGCATCAGCACTGGGCAAAACTGGCGTCGTAGTAGTGCTTTGCGTCGCCTGTTGCGTTTGGGATCAGATGGGCGTTGGCAAGAACGCGCTCAGTCTCGACGACGTCACGTGGATCCGTACAACCGATGGGCTTTCCTTCGGTGTTGGGAGTGTGGAAGCCTCGGTTAACGGCGATCGCCAATTGGTTCTTCGCGATCTCTTCGTTCACCGTTGGCCACTTCTTCGCGAGTGCGGCAATCGATTCGTCTTGATGGTCGGCCGCGTACGTCCACGCCCGCTGACTGGCCCTCACAAAGCGCTTGACGAGATCGGGATTGTTCTTAACGACGTCGTTGTTGGCGATGATGCTGTACTCCAATGTATTGAGGCCGAAGTCGGAAAAGCGCAGTACGTTAATGGGTACACCTTGACTTTCCAATATGGGGACCTCGTACACTTCTGGATACACAGCCCCGTCGATGTCGCCTTTAGCGAGCAACTGGAGGGAGGCGGCCACGTTTACATTTACGCGTTCGACGTCAGACTCGGGAATCTTGTGCGTCGCGAGGAATAGTTCGAACTCGGTTGCATCCGAGGTGCCCTGCGGTGCTGCAATACGCAGCCCCTTGAGGTCATCGGGCTTTTTGACATTCAATGCCTTGCGCGTAACCACCGCGGTAGACCCGTTCTGTGTTACAACGGAGACACCCGTCACAGGCAAGCCTTGTGATATTAGAGTGATGGCCGTGCCGAAATTCGCCCAGCCGAACTGTGCCTTTCCCGCCCCCACGTATTTGACGGTATTCCCGCTACCGGTGCCTTCAACAACATTGACGTCTAGCCCGGCTTCGGCGTAGAAGCCCTTATCAACTCCCAACACGAAGGGTGATTGGTAACCGCCGGGTGCGAAATCCATCATTATTGTGACGGAGTCTTTTGGTCCTGTTGATTCAGGGCTATTCGAGGTTCCGGCACTGGCGCCGCCTCCCGAGGTTGTTGGCCCTGCCGTGGTTTGATTGTTGGATTCCGTTGTATTGCCGGCGGTGCTGGAACATCCCACTAGCGTGAGGGCCACGACCGTAAGTGGAGCCAAGAGCATCCGCCGAATCCGGCGAACGGATGATGTTGACATGATTTTGCTCCTATTCGTGTGCTCGGGATTGAAACGCAATGTACTTGACTTTGCGCACCTCCTCGGCGAATCGCAAGTCGGGGGCGGGTATCGCGAGTCTTTGCCCTGTGAAGAGATGGCGGCGTATCGAGACTGTGATAGGGATGCTAGGGGGAGTTGCGCAACGGGAGGGTGGCGGGCGAACGCGACTTCAAATCTTGGGAAATCTGCGTACCAAAAGTCTGCCGTGGCTGCGCATCTGCTGCCTTGATCAAGATCTGCATATCATCCCTGATGGGGTGTGTTGATCGTCATGTTTACGCCTGTTGAGCGCTACATGCGCTATTCGCACATTGGGTGAGTCTACGCTACCTTACGTCTAAACTAGGCTCGCGGTCAATCGCCGGCGGACGAGTCGGCGTACGCGTGACGGGCGTGGGTTGCGCCACAGGCCGGAGCGTGTTGGCCTCGGCGCACGTTTCGGGCGAAGCGCCATGCAGACCAACCTGTTACCGCATTTGCGCTTCCACGCCCGAGAACCTCCGTGCGCAGGCGCGCATGCTTGAACATTCGACACGGGTGGAGCTGAGGGGACTCGAACCCCTGACCCCCACACTGCCAGTGTGGTGCGCTACCAACTGCGCCACAGCCCCTTGATCAACCCGCCCAGCGTACCAGCCGGACCGTCGGATCAGTATGGGCAGGCGCGGCCTGCCAACCCTGCGGGGCGGGACGCACCGAGAGGTCCAGCGTTCCGCAAACGTACTGCGGAAGCACAGCAGGCCGCGCCGGCCCACCGTCATCACCCTGCGGAACTGGTCGCCGAACCCGTCGCATCCGACTTCGGCAGCAGCTTCGTCAGCCAGTTCACGTCGCGGGTGTCCAGCGGCTTGCCGTCCTTGGCCACCGTCGGGGTGCCGGGTGTCCGACCGACCGACGCGGCTACCGCCGTCAGCGACTGGAGGTTGCTGGCGGCGTCCGTCTGGGCCTTGTCCACGCCGGCGCCCGCGGAGATCTGCTCCTGAGTCGCCTTGGCCACACCGACCGATCCGGCCAGCGACGCGAGTTGCGCATTGCTGAGGTCGGACTTGCCGCCCGAACTCACCTCGACCGGTTGGTTGGCCTTGTTGAACAGGGCGGAGTGGAACCGCATGAAGATGCCGGGTTGGGCGCCGTCGCCGCGGGCGACGGCGAGCAGGGCGCTGTACGCACGCGTGGAGTAGGTACCGGACGTGGACGCGCGGTTCAAGAAGTCGACCATGTGGTACCGAACGGTGAGGTCACCCTGATCGATGGCCTTGGCCAGTTGCTGCCCGTATTGCTCCTCGAACTCGCGGCAGATCGGGCACAGCGCGTCCTCGTAAATGTCCAGCACCAGCGCCGGATTGCCGTTGCTGACGGTGATGATGCCCTTATCGTCAGCGCTCGCGGTGGACTCGGTGGACGTGCCATACCCGGAGCCCTGGATGGCGGTGTTCTTGGCGTGCATCCACAGCCCGACCGCGATGATCGCGATGATCACCACGATGGCCACCCCGCCGATGATCAACTGGGTGCGGTTGCCGCCGGTGCGCCGCGCGGACGCGACGGACTGCCGGGTCCGTCGCTTGGCAGTACCCGTCGACCTGGCCCCGCCCGCGGGCCCACCCTTGGAGCCGCCCGGGCCTGTCTTGGCGCCGCCGCCGGGCGATCCCGGGTTGGGCGACTTGCTACGTCCACGCTGGGCCACGCCGTGCCCTCCTGCCTTGTTCCGCTCGAGTTCCGCTCGCGGCCAGCCCGGCGCGCGATCCCAAGCCCACTATTGTGCCCGCCGATACCGAGCCCGATCTCAGGAGGCCCGATCTCAGGGGGCCCGATCTCAGGGGGCCCGATCTCAGGAGGCCCGATCTCAACAAGCCCGCTCTCGAACCAACGTTGCCGAGCCCACCACCTCGAGCCCGCCGTGCCGAGTCCACTATGCCGGTTCCACGCGATTCGCGCCGCCATGACGTGCCAACCGGTCGACGGACAGCCACGAGCTGGGCCGCACCACGAGGTACACGGCCGCGATCAGCAGTCCGGAATCGCGCAGGATCTCCACCGTGTACGCCGTCGCGCCCGCCGCGACCTGGCCGCCGCCGCCGAAGCAGCCGCAGTCGATCGACAGGCCGCGCGCAGCCGCCGAAATCACCCCGATCAGGAACGCGATGAGCAGCAAGCCCGAAAGGATCCCGCCCAGCCGGGTGGCCAACCCCAGAACGAGGATCACGCCGACCGCGATCTCCAGATACGGCAGCACCGCGGCCACCGTCACCGCCACCGAGTCCGGCAGCAGCCGGTACGCCTGCACCGCGACCTTGGTCTGCGCCGGGTCGGCCGCCTTGACCAGCCCCGAGGCGAACCACACCCCGGCCAGCAGGAGCCGCGCCACCAAACCCAGCCCGTCCAGCACGAACGATCGCGACCGCCACCTCGGCGCGCCCGGCGGCCGTGGATTTCCGTGGTCCGCTGCCTCGATCGATGACGATTGTCCCGGCACGGCCACTACGCTACCGCCCATCAACTGCCGCCGGCGGTGCTCGTGTCCTGCTGCAGGATGAGATCCACCACCCAGGCCAGCGCAGGCATCTGCGACGTGGTGTCGGCGGGGGTCGTCAGGAGCACCCGGCTGCCGATCGGCACGCCGATCAGCCCGGCCAGCGGCGACCCCTCCGCGAGCGGGAACGACTGCGGGCCCGAGCCGGCGTACGGATCCTTGCCGGTGGGATCGGGCCAGCTCTTCTCGGTCTGGCTGCCGTCCCAGGTGGTCGCCACGTACTGCACCAGGATGTTCCCGGCGACCGCTGGCGACCCCGTCCCCTTGGCCAGCACCGTCACCGTCGCCTCGGTCGGTGCCGGAAGCGATGTGGGCACGCTGATCGACGGTTCGCGGCCGAGATCTCCGCCCACCGTCGGTAGCCCGGCAGCCGTCGTCTGCACCACGGCGTCGGACTGCCCGGCAGCGTCGCTCCCTAGGACCTTGAGGACGTCCACCACGAAGATCAGGGTGTCGGTTCCGGAGATGTCCGGCGCGCGACCGGCCGCCCCGTACCCGTCCTGCGGCGGGAAGCTCAGCAGCACCCGGCTGCCCTGCGTCACGCCGCGCAGCCCGACATCCCAACCGGCAACGACCATGGGCTGCTGGGCACCGACCTGAATCGTGAACGGCGAGCCCTTGTCGTAGGAGTTGTCGAAGACCTTTCCGCCCCACACCTGTCCGAGGTAGTTGACCTGCAACCAGTCACCGGCAACCGCCTTCGGCCCGTCGCCGTCGCTGAGCACGACGCGTTGCAGGGTGTCCGGCGGCGGCGTGGACGGCACCGCGATGGTCGGCTTGTCGCCGAACACTCCGCTTGCGGTGGGCATCCGAGCCCGGTCGACGGCCGGCGCGACGGCGGTCTCCGCCGGAATCGCCGGCCCGAGGTTGCTGGGAGTGGAGGACGCCGTCGTTTCGGTGGTCCCGGTCGTCGTATCCGATGACGAGGTTCCCGAATCGGATTCCTGGCCGGCCGGGCCGCCCGGCGCACACGCGGCGAGCGCGATGAGCGCCGGCGCCACGAGCAATCCGACAAGGGCTGGTCGCAGCCGCATGCGCATCCTCATTTCCTTGAAACGATCACCGCTGAAACGAGACCGTGTGCTCCAACAAGCTCGTGCCCAACCACACTGACCACGACAGACCGCGGCCCGACCGGCCGGCCCGGCCCGCCCCGCCCCGGCTCGCGCAGGCACCGCTGGATGGAGCATGGGAGGCGCGCCGCCGCAACGCCCCACTGTACAAAATCTGCCGAGGCCCTCGCCCACGATGCGCCATCCAGGGCTCGGGCGCGCGGGTGCCGGCAACCGTTCCGCTGCGAGGAAAACCCGTCCGTGCGCCCTACCCTTGATCACGTGGCAGCTACCCGGGTGTACGCGGCGCAACTCGCCGGCCTGCAGGTCTTCGGGCCGACCGGCGAGTTGATCGGCAAGGTCCGTGACCTGGTCGCGGCCCTGCGCCTGGACCGGCAGCCCCCACGGGTGTTGGGCGTCGTGGTGGAACTGCCCACCCACCGGCCGATCTTCGTACCGATCGGCCGGGTCGCGGCGATCGAGTCGCACGCGGTGGTGCTCGTCACCGGCACCGTCAACCTCACCCGTTTCGAACGTCGGCCGACCGAGTTGCTGCTGCTGCGGCAGGTGGTCGGTGCCCAGGTGCGCATCGCGACGACCGCCGCCGCGGCCTCCGTCACCGATGCCGGGGTCGAGCAGACCCGGACCCGGGACTGGCTGGTCACCAAGCTGGCCGTCCGAGAGCGGACCAGCCTGCTGACCCGGCGGGCTCCCGTGCAGGTCCTCGGCTGGTCCGATGTCCGGGGCGTGGACGCGGCGGACCTGTTGGCGACGGTCGGGCTGGACACCCAGGCTCTGCTGACCTCGTTCGAGGGGGCGAAGGCGGCGGACGTGGCGTCGGCGCTGCGCGACCTGCCGGCCGGTCGGCGGCGGGAGATCGCCGAGGCGATGGGTGACGAACAGCTGGCCGACATCATCGAGGAACTTCCGGAGGACGACCAAAAGGACCTGTTGACGCACCTGGACGAGGCACGAGCCGCGGATGTGCTGGAGGCCATGAACCCCGACGACGCGGCCGACCTGCTCAGCGACCTGCCGCCGGGCGTCAAGGATCGGCTGTTGGAATTGATGGAACCGGAAGAGTCCGAACCGGTTCGGCGGCTCCTGCAGTACTCGCCCGATACCGCCGGGGGGTTGATGACGACGGACGCGGTGGTCCTCGCACCCGACGCGACGATCGCCGAAGCCTTGGCGCGGGTTCGCGCCCCGGAACTGACGCCCGCCCTGGCGTCGATGGTCTTCGTATGCCGGCCGCCACAGGCCACGCCGACCGGGCGGTATCTGGGATGCGTGCACACCCAGCGGCTCCTGCGCGACCCGCCGTTCGAGCTGGTGGCCGGTGCGCTGGACACGGAGATGGCCAGATTGTCGGTGCACGCACCGCTGCTGGAGGTGACGAGGTTTTTTGCCACCTACAACCTGGTGTGCGCACCGGTGGTCGACGAGGAGGAGCACCTGCTGGGCGTGGTCTCGGTCGACGACGTGCTGGACCACCTGCTGCCGGAGAACTGGCGCGATATGAGCCTCGCCGAGATGTCCGCGCCCGGCCCGGCGGACGGTTCCGAGTCCGCCGGGCGGTCCGCGAGTTGGCGGACAACGGGCCCCGCGCGCGTCGGCAGGCGATCGAAGGGCCAGCCGCCGGGTGGCGGCGAGGCCGGACCGGGAGGAACTGATGGCTGAAGCACGCCCGCGGCGGTTGGATCAGCCCAAGGCCGGCGGCCGGTTCGCCTTCGAGATCGACCCGGACGCGTTCGGCCGGTTCTCCGAGGCGCTGGCCCGGTTCATGGGGACCGGCAGGTTCCTGTTCTGGCAGAGCATGCTCGTCATCGTCTGGATAGTGCTGAACATCCTGCCGCTGCTGCTGCGCTGGGATCCGTACCCGTTCATCCTGCTCAACCTGATGTTCTCGGTGCAGGCCGCCTACGCCGCGCCGCTGATCCTGCTGGCGCAGAACCGGCAGGACGACCGGGACCGCGTGAGCTTGCGGGAGGACCGGGCGCGCGCCGCCCAGACCAAGGCCGACACCGAGTTCCTGGCGCGCGAGTTGGCGGCGCTGCGGGTCGCGCTCGGCGAGATCGCGACCCGCGACTACCTGCGGGGAGAGTTGGAGCGGTTGCGGACCGACGTGGAGGCGCTGCTGGCGGCGCACCACCTCACGCCGGCGGGCACCGACCCGGTGGCCTGACCGAACCGGCCGTCGAGCGGGACGAACCGGCAACGGGCCAAAGGTTCACCGGCTCCGCCCGCAATCGGCGTCCCATCGGCAGTTTCACCGATGGGCGCCCGCGTCGCACGGAAATCGTGATTTCGGGGATGTCGCGAAATCCGGCTGAGTTCAGGCGAATTCGTCCAGCACCGCATCGGCCAGGGCGGGCCAGCGAGGTTTGCACCAGTCGCCGAAGTCCCGGTCGGTCAGCGCCACCAACGCCACACCGGCGTCCAGGTCCGCCCAGCAGAACGTGCCGGACTGCCCGAAGTGGCCGACGGTCCGCGCGGAGTTGCGCGACCCTGTCCAATGCGGGCGCTTGGTTCCGCGGATCTCCGGCCCGAGGCCCCAGTCGTTGGGTCGTTGCACGCCGTAGCCGGGCAGCACGCCGTCCAGCCCGGGGAATGCGACAGTGGTTGCCTCGGCGTGGGTTTCGGGGGCGAGCAGCCGGGGCGCGAGCAGTTCGCCGGCGATTGCGCTGACGTCGATGACGGTGGATCGAGCGCCGTGCCCGGCGTGACCGGCGAGCACGGTATGGGCCATGCCCAGGGGGCCCGCCACCCCCTCGGCCAGATAGTCGGCGAATGCGAAGCCCGACCTTCCGGCCACCAGGTCCCCGAGCACCGCGTAGCCCGCGTTCGAGTAGATGCGCCTGGTCCCCGGTTTCGATTGCACCCGCGAGCCGTCGAACTCCAGCCCGGAGGCATGCGCCAGCAGGTGCCGCACGGTGGCCCCGGGTGGTCCCGCCGGGCCATCAAGATCCAGCACCCCCTCCTCGATGGCCAGCAGCACGGCCTGCGCCGAGAGCAACTTCGTCACCGACGCCAACTCGAACACCCGGTCGGTCTCTCCCCTGCTGGCCTGCACGCCTCCCGCCGTGACGACGGCCGCCGCCACGTGCGCAACCGGCCACTCGTCGATCTGCTCCAGGCTGTGCACCTTGCAAACACTAGGCGCTGTGCCGTCGTGCTTTTCGGCTACGCCGACGTGGGCGCCGGGCGTTGCGGTGACGAACCGGCTGGAGGCGCCCGCCACGACGCCCTTGCCACGCCCGCGGCGCGGCAAGCGGCGAGGGCGCTCGGCTGCCGTGCTGGAACTCAGCTGCCGTGCTGGAACTCAGCTGCCGTGCTGGAACTCAGCTGCCGTGCTGGGACTCAGCTGCCGTGCTGGGACTCAGCTGCCGTGCTGGGACAATGCCCGCATGGTCGAGCAGAGCCAATGGATGCGAAACGTCGAGCAGAATCCCGGACACTCGAAGTGGTATGTCCAGCGCTTTCGCGACATGGCCGCCGCCGGCAAGGACATCGCCGGCGAGGCGCGCATGGTCGACGCGATGGTGCCGCGTGGCGCACGGATCCTGGACGCCGGGTGCGGTCCCGGACGGACCGGCGCCGCGCTGGCGGCCCGCGGTCACACCGTCGTCGGGGTCGACGTCGATCCGGTGCTGATCGGGGCGGCCCGGACGGATCACCCGGGCGTGACGTACCTGGTGCAGGACCTCGCGGAGTTGGACCTCGGATCTGCCGGGATCACCGAACCGTTCGACGCGATCGTGGCCGCGGGAAACGTCATGGCCTTCCTGGCGCCGTCCACCCGGCGGCCGGTGCTCACCAAGTTGCGCGCCGTGCTCGCGCCAGGCGGCCGGGGCGCGTTCGGTTTCGGCGCCGGCCGCGGGTACTCCTTCGACGAGTTCCTGGCGGACGCCGCCGCCACTGGGTGGGAGCCCGACCTGCTGCTTCGCGGCTGGGATCTCCTCCCCTTCCGGGCCGATTC
Source organism: uncultured Actinomycetes bacterium (assembly GCA_964624455.1). Lineage (GTDB taxonomy): Bacteria > Actinomycetota > Actinomycetes > Mycobacteriales > Nakamurellaceae > Nakamurella. The sequence goes on from CAZUXD010000009.1 coordinate 67,294, forward strand.
CGACTTCCTGGTGGCCATCCTGCGAGCCGGCATGGGTTTGTGGACCTCGTCATCGGCCGTCGCGCAACCGCTCTCGTAGCGGCGGGCCCCGACGGGCGGGCGTCACGCCGGCGGATCCGTCGACGCCGGGCGCGTCGATTGCATGCGGAAGTCCAGATGCGCCGGAAGCGGCATTCTCCGTTCGACTTCGGCCCGCAGCGCGCCGGCCGTCGCCCCGCCAGCCCGGATCGCGAGGCGTGCTTGGTAGTCCCCCCACAACAGATCGAGCGAATCCTCCCCTTCGCGGAGGTCCGCGACTTCCAAGGTGGGGTCGGCGAGGATCCGTCCGCACCGGCGCAGATCGCCCGCCGCCAGCGCCGCGCTCGCCTCCAGCAACCTGATCCGGCCCATCGCCTGCTGGCGGGCGGGCAACGCGTCCACGATCTGCAGCGCCAGATCCGGCGCCCCCGCGGCGACGAACGCCCGCAGCGCTTCGATCACCAGGGCCGGGTGGGCCGACGGTGACCCGGCCGCGCGAGCGCGGCCGGTGGTATCTGCGGGCGGCGACGCTTGGAGCGCGAGCGCCGCTCGGTACTGCGTCACCGCCTCGCCGGCATCGCCCTGCTCCAGCGCAACGACGGCGAGGTTCCTTTTGGCGTACGCGTTATCGAGCCGTCGCACCGACGACTCCCAGGCTTCGCGGGCGCCCGCGCGGTCGCCGTCACGCATCCGGACAACCCCCAGCAACGCCGGCGCGGCCCACCCGGGAGACGCGGCCAGCAGGCCGGCCAGCAGCGGATGCAGGTGCACGGAAGGGGGCTGGTCTCCGTCCGGCGGGTCGGGGAACGCTCCGGTCTCCAGCAGTTCCAGCCAGGGCTTCTGCTCGGCGCCGAGGGTCTTCTCGTCGAACGGGGTGGCAGCCCGGTGGACCGCCGGCTCCCCGGACCTGACGCGCAGTCGGCCTTCCAGCGCCCCCCACCCCGACCCGTCCCGCAGGACGCGTTCCGGGACACGATCCCCGGTGCGCTCCGCGGCCTGGTGGACGGCAGCCAGCGTGGCGGCCGGTACCGCTCCCGCTACCGCGCGCTCCGCCGCCGCCCGCGCACGCTCCCAGGGACCGTGCGCGTCGTGCTCCGCGAGGGCGATCCGGCCGTAACCCTCCGTGAAGGACCACGTGGCCCCGGCCGGCATCGGCAGGTGTTCGAACTGCGTTCGGGCGAGCCCCGCCTGGATCTCCGCGTAGCCGCCGCCTGCCGCGCCTTCCGGGGATCCGGTCAGCCAGCGCTGCCAGCGGCGCCCCCCCGAACCTGTACCCCATCGAAACAGCTTGCGCCCCACTAGTTCTTGCGTGGAGGTGTGGAACATTCCAGTTCCCGAACCGTTGACCGCGGCGATGAAGGGCCTCGCCGCGGCGGCGAGGTCGAAGAAGAAGTCGGCGGAGTCGGCGAAACGCGCCGGATACGAGATGTCACCCGGGGTGCCTGCCGCGCGGTCGCCCCCGAGGCGGGACGCACCGTCATCGCGGAGGCGAGAAGGCCCGTCACCGCCGGGACCATCGCATTCGCGGCACCGGGCGGCCGCGGCCGCCGGTGCCACCCGTTCGCGCCGCAGCACGTTGTCGTAGGAGTAACTCCAGGCGAGATCGGCGGGAGCCAGCACCCGGGTATCGCCCGCTTGCGGAACGGCGATGTTGGACCACCAATACATCGGGACGCCGTACTCGTTGGGATTCGTGATCCGCACGTGCGCGAACAACACCTCCGAATCCGCCGGGAGGTGCAGGTCCACCTGGTAGACGACCCGGCGCAGGCGCTCGAACTCATACAGGCGCAGCACCGGCGTGCCGTCCTCACCGCGGACCGCCACCGCGTGCATCGGCTCGCAACTCAGCGGCGAGTGCCCGATGGTTCCGATGTTCCATTCCACCCCGCCGGCTACCCAGGCGCCGCGCAGCGCGAGGTTCGCCGGCTGGAACATCGGGTTCGCGAACAGCAATTCCTCGCCGGTGGGTCGGTGCACCAGGGACCACAGCCGGCCGCCGAGCGCCGGCAGGACGGTGGCCCGTAGGTGTTCGTTCTGCAGCACCGCCGCCGGGTGCGACCGCAGCGATCTCTTGCGGGTATAACCGTCCTGCATCAGGTACGGGCAGATCGAATCGATCCGCCCGTAGCTTGCGTTCGCGCGGATCTCGGCCGGGGCGGCGCGCAGGTCCGCCTGCTTGTCGAGGTTGCCACCGGTCAGCAGGGGCGGCCACGGGTTCGACTGCCCGATCTCGGCGGTGGGCATCTCCCACCGATCCAGGAACAACTCCGTCACCGCGGCGCCCTCCGACGAACCGACGCGGCGCCGACCGGTGCCGCAACGGCAGGTACCGTCATCGGCCCAGCCGCTGCCGACAGACAACCAGAATGCACCGCGCACCGCGCCCCGGCCGGCCGGGGACGGCGCCGGTGATAACGTCGGTTCTGGCGTGGCTGCACGCCATTCGATGCGAAAGGTCGCCGTTATGCCCACCACAATCCTCGGCCCGCAGAAGCTGGGTCCGCTGACCCCGCTCGTCGGCGTATGGGAGGGTGACGCGGGCATCGACCTCTCGTACCACAACAAGGAGGACGAGACGAGCCAGACGTCCTACTTCGAGCGTGCGGCCTTCAAACCGATTCCGATTCAGGAGAACGGCAATCAGGTGCTCTGGGGCCTGAACTACACCATGACGGCCTGGCGGCACGGCGAGGAGGCGATGGACCCGTTCCACGACGAGGTCGGGTTCTTGTTGTGGGACAACACGAACGGCCAGGTCATGCGGAATGTGGTCTTCGGCCGGGGCATCGCGATTCTTGCCGGCAGCGCGGCCGGGCCGCGGGACCAGGTTCTGCATTTCGACGCCAAACCCGGCGACCCCTGCTACGGCATCCTGCAGAACCATTACCTGATCGAGCGCGCGGAGATCAAGGATTTCACCAGCACGTTCACGTTCAACGACGACGGCAGTCTCAGCTACACCTCCGACCTGCTGCTCCGGCTGGCGGCGACCGGAGCCGAGATGCACCACACCGATGAGAACACGCTGCGCCGGGTCAAGCGCTACCACCCGGGCTCGGAGTACAACTGAGCGGCGGCCGAGTGCCGTTGTCTGCGGTGACGCGGCGCCACCGCACCCGCACCGCTTCCGCAGGGCCCAGGATTGATCGCAGAGAAGGTCGAGACCATGAGCCGCGCGAGCATCGTCACCGTCGATGACGACCGACAGGTGTCGCTCTCCCTCACCCGCGACCTGAAACGCCGATACGGCGCGGACTTTCGCGTGCTGGCTGCGACGTCGGGCGCCGAGGCGTTGAGCCTGCTCGGATCCCTCGCGCTGCGCGACGATCCGGTGGCGCTGATAGTGACGGATCAGCGAATGCCGCAGATGACCGGAACGGAACTGCTGGCCCAGGCCGCTCCGCACGCGCCGGGCGCCAAGCAGTTGCTGCTGACCGCCTACGCCGACACCGAGGTGGCGATCGCGGCGATCAACGAGATCGGGCTGGACTACTACCTCCTCAAACCGTGGGACCCGCCCGAGGAACGCCTGTTCCCCGTTGTCGACGACCTGTTGGGAGACTGGCGGCGGTCCCATCCCGAGATCACCTCCCAGCTTCGGGTGGTGGGAGACCGCTGGTCGGACCGGGCGTACGAGCTCAAGACGTTCCTGGCCCGCAATCACGTGCCGTACCGCTGGTACGACGTGGAACGCGACGACGAGGGGCGGCGGTTGCTGGAGCTGGCCGGCGGCGATCACGCGGACCTGCCGTTGGTGCTTCCGCCGGACGCGGAACCGCTGCGCTCACCGCAGGTGCGCGACCTCGCTGCGGCGTTGCGCCTGCACACCGACGCGCAGCACCCGCTCTACGACGTGTGCATCATCGGAGCCGGTCCCGCCGGCCTGGCCGCGGGCGTGTACGCCGCGTCGGAGGGCCTGCGCACCGTGATCATGGAACGCGAGGCGCCCGGCGGCCAGGCCGGGCAGAGCGCGGCCATCGAGAACTACCTGGGGTTCCCCAAGGGGCTCTCCGGCTCCGACCTGGCGCAGCGCGCGTTGGCGCAGGTATCCCGATTCGGCGCGGAGTTGGTGCTGGCCCGCGACGTGACCGGGCTGGAACCACGCGGCCCGGCCCGCGCCCTGCTGCTGGACGGCGCCGGGGAGGTGGAGGCGCGCGCCGTCGTGGTCGCGACCGGGGTGTCCTACCGGCGCCTGGCCGCGACCGGCATCGAACGCCTGCACGGCCGCGGCGTCTACTACGGCGCGAACGCCGCGGACGCCGCGCAATGCCGCGACGACGATGTCTACCTTGTCGGCGGCGCGAACTCGGCCGGGCAGGCGGCGCTCAACCTGGCGCGGTTCGCCCGACAGGTGGTGATGGTGGTGCGCGGGCCGGACCTCCGGGCCGGCATGTCCAGCTACCTGGTTGACCGGATCATGGCGTCGCAGAACATCACGGTGCGCTGCGACAGCGAGGTGGTCGCCCTCGACGGTGACGGGCATTTGGAACGATTGACCATCAGCGATCGGCGCACCGGCGAACGCGCAGAAGTGCCCGGATCCTGGCTCTTCGTATTCATCGGCGCCTCCCCCCGCACGGACTGGCTCGGATCCCAGATCGCCCGCGACGACATCGGTTTCGTGTTGACCGGCGCAGAGGCAGCGGCGCACGGGGCGTCCCGTTGGCCGCTCGGCCGGGCACCCCTGCCGCTGGAGACCAGCATGCCGGGCGTGTTCGCCGCCGGCGACGTCCGGCTGGATTCGATGAAGCGGGTGGCCTCCGCGGTCGGCGAGGGCGCGATGTCGATCTACTCCGTCCACCGCTACCTCGCCACGATCTGATGGCTATCGGCGAGCTCCTCGACGAGCTGCGGACCATCGGGCTGTTCACCGGCCTGAACGACGACCAGTTGGCCGAACTCGCCACCGGGTCGGACGAGGTGCATTTCGCGGCCGGCGAACAGGTCTTCGCGGAAGGCGAGTACGCCGACGACTGGTGGGTCTTGCTGGATGGCGTCATCGCCCTGATTCGACGGGTCGGCCGGGAAGAGGTGCAGGTCGCCCGGATGGATTCGCCCGGGCAGTGGGCCGGCGGGTTCCGGGCCTGGGACGCGGACGGCATCTACCTGGCCACCGGCCGCGGCGCAGAACCCGGTCGCCTGCTGCACCTGCCGGCGACGCGGCTGCGGGAACTGGTCGATCACTGGTTCCCGTTGGGCGGACACCTGATCGGCGGCCTGCACCGGACCGCACGCTCCATCGAGTCGACCGCCCGGCAGCGGGATGCCCTCGTCACCCTCGGCACCCTGGCCGCCGGGCTGGCGCACGAACTCAACAACCCGGCCGCCGCGGCCATCCGGGCCGTCTCGGAGCTGTCCGGCACATGCGAATTGCTGCTGGGCGCGCTCACGCAGTTGTCGCACAACGACATTTCCGCCGCCCAGTTCGCCGACCTGGATGCGCTGCGACGCGGGCTCACCCCGCCCGATCCACTGGCCGACGCGCTCACCCGCGCCGACCGGGAGGACGCCGTCGCGTCCTGGCTCGCGGAGCACGAGATCGCCGAACCGTGGCAACTCGCCGCAGCGCTGGCGCCCGCCGGCATCGACGTCACCTGGTGCGAACGCGCCGCCGAGGCCCTGGCCCCCGAAGCGCTGGAACCGGCCCTCACCTGGGTCGGCGCCACCTTCGCGGCGCGGGGGCTACTCGGCGAAATCGCCGAGTCGACGCGGCGGATCTCCGAGTTGGTCGGCTCCGTGCGTTCCTACACGCAGATGGACCGAGCCTCGCGGCGCCGGGTGCGGCTCACGGACGGGTTGGAGAACACCCTGACGATGCTCGGCCACAAGTTGCGCGCCGGCGTGAAGATCGTCCGCGACTACGGCGAAATCCCGGAACTGGACGCCTTTCCCGGCGAACTGAACCAGGTGTGGACCAACCTGATCGACAACGCGGTCGACGCCATGGACGGGAACGGCACGCTGACGATCCGGACAAGCAGCGGGCCGGATCACATTCTGGTGGAGATCACCGACACGGGCCCGGGCATGCCACCGGAGGTCGCGGCCCGCGCGTTCGAGCCCTTCTTCACCACCAAGGACGTGGGCAAGGGAACCGGCCTCGGCCTGGACATCGCCCGCCGCATCGTGGCGGAACGGCACGGCGGGGCCATCACGATCGACTCTTCGCCGGTGGGCACCACGATCGCCGTGCGACTGCCGGTCCGCCACGAGCAGGAGTGAGCCGCCGCGTCGTCGTCGTCAGCGGTGCTCGAGGCGCGCGGCCCCGCACTCGACACACATGCGCCCGAGCGGCGTGATGTGCCAGCGCAGCACGCGCAGCCCGGCGGCACCGGCCAATGCCTCGAAGTCGGCCAAGGTTCGCTCCCGCCCACCGGCGAGGACAAGCATCCGCAGGTTCATCTCCGCGAACCCGGCGGGATCGCGGTCGGGATGCCCCGAGCCTTCGACGATGACGATCCGTCCCCGCTCGCCGGCCGCATCGGCGCACCGCCGGACGATGGCCAGGGCGTCCTCGTCGGGCCAGTCGTGCAAGACGCGGGCCAGCACATACACGTCGGCGCCCGCGGGCAACGGGTCGAAGAAGCTCTGTCCCACGACTTCGGACCGGTCGGCGAACCCCTGCTCCGCGAGGTACTCCGCGCCGCGCCGCGCCGTCTCCGGCAGGTCCACCAGCGTTCCGCGCGCCCGGGGGTTGCCGCGCATGATCTCGGCCAGCAGCGCCCCGGTGCCACCGCCGACGTCGACAAGGTGCGCCGCGGAACTCCAGTCGTAGGCGCCCACGGCGTCGGCCAGGTATTCGGGGCCGGTCGCCATGACCGCGTCGAACTCCGCGGCGATCCGCGGGTTCGTATCGAGGTAGCGCCAGAACGGGCTCCCGAACACCGATTCCCACGCCGGCCGGCCGGTTCGCACGGTGTGCAGCAGCCCGGTGAACGCCAGGTCCATCCGGCCGCCGAACCCGTCGAGGTCGAGCCACCCGCGCATCCCCGCCGGATGCTCCGACCGCAGCAACCGCGCCAGGCCGCCACCGGCGAACCGGCCGGGTTCGGGCTCGCGAAAGATCCCTTGTGCAACCAGATGCCGCAGCAACCGCGCCAGCGCGTCCGGATCGGTGCCGGACTTCTCGGCCAGCGTCTCCACGGCGGCGACGTCATCGCCGATCAGGTCCGCGATCCGCAGGGTGGCCGCGACCCGCAAGGCCATGGGCGTGACAAGGTCCATCAGCGGCCCGAGCGTCCGCCACGCCTCCGGGGCGCTATCGTTTTCCGGTTCCGTCATGAGGCCCCCGAGGCTACCGCGCGCCGCGCGAGATGCAGCTGCAACCCGGCAGTGATCCGGGGACGCGATGTGGTGGAGGTGGCGGGAATCGAACCCGCGTCCAGCAGTGCTTTGTGAGGTCTTCTCCGGGTGCAGTCCACGTCGTCCCTACTCGGCCCCACCGGTCCTGCGGACTAGCCGGTGCGACGGGCCCAGCCACTGTTTGATGTCCCAGCGCGCCCCGTGGCCGGGTTCGCCGGTGATCCTCCTAGTCGACGCCAGGGTCCGGAGCGGAGGAGCCTCCGGTCTGACGGCGTAGCTATCGCTCAGGCGGCGAGAGCGTACGCAGCGCGATTGTTATCGGCGCTTGATTTTTTTGCGACGGATGGTTTACGAGATCGTCGTCGCCTTCCTCGACCCGCTTCTCCTCACTCGACAACCGCTGTCGAGACCAATCACCCCCAGGTGTCGTCTGTGACGTGCGTTCCAACGCCGCCAGTCTACCGTGCATTCCCCCGGAAGATCACCAGTTGTGTGCTTTCTGCTCCGGAAACCGAGCCAGATCCTGCCCAACTCGTGATCATCCCAAGGGGGCGCCCTTGGCGCGGCGTCCGGCGTACCGCGCCAGTTCGCGGTCCGCATCCCGCTTGGCGATCGCCTGGCGCTTGTCGTAGACCTTCTTGCCGCGCGCCAGCGCCAACTCCACCTTGACCTTGCCTTCCTGGAAGTACAGCGAGAGCGGCACCAACGTGTACCCGCCCTCGCGGATCTTGGCCGCCAGGGCGTCGATCTGCGTCCGGTGCAGCAGCAGCTTCCGGGGGCGGCGCGGGGCGTGGTTGGTCCAGGTGCCCTGCACGTACTCGGCGATATGCACGTTCCGCAACCAGACCTCGTCGTCGGATATCGTCGCGAACCCGTCGACCAGGTTGGCCCGGCCGTCCCGCAGCGACTTGACCTCCGTGCCGGTCAGCGAGACGCCCGCCTCGATGGTGTCCAGGATCGCGTAGTCGTGCCGCGCCTTGCGGTTGGAGGCGATCACGCTACGGGTGCGTTTGGCGGGTTTCGAGGTCATGGCCCAGCCAGCGTACCGGTCGCCGGCACCGGGACGGGCGAAGCGGCGATTCCGGGCCGGCCGATACCACGAGCCGGTCCGCCTGGTGGCAATTCGCCTACAACCGAACGTACAGCCGAAGGGTGACGTACGAACTCACCGCGGCCAGGGCCACGGCGGTGCCCACCAGCCACGGCGTCACCCAGACCAGGGCCGCGGCGTCGACGGGCGGCAGTATCCCGACGCTCATCAGCCCCCCGAGCGTCTTGTCCACGAACAGGAACTTCATCGCGACCAGGCCGCCGACGGCGACTCCGGCACCGATCACCGCCGAGACCACCGCCTCGATGATGAACGGCAACTGCGTTCGCCACCGCGACGCCCCGACCAGGCGCATGATCGAGGTCTCGGTCCGCCGGGTGTAGGCGGCGATCTGCACCATGTTCGAGATCAACAGCAGCGCCGCGAATGCCTGCACCAGCGCGATGATGATGGTCGCGTTACGAATCCCGTTGAGCAGGTTGAACAAGCGGTCCAGGATGGCGCGTTGGTCGGTCACCGAGTCCACGCCCGGGGCATGCGCGTACCTGGCCTGGATGACCTTGTAGCGCTGCGGATCCTTGAGCTTGACCTTGTAGGAGGCGTTGAGCGCCGCGGGATCGGCGATATCGAGCATTTCCGGCTGGCCGGCGAACATTTGTTGGTACTGCTGCCATGCCGCCGCTTGGCTTTGGAAGTACCGCGACTCGACATCGGGATCCTCGTGCAGCTTTTCGCCGAGCGTCTGGCAGATCTTGTCGTGACATCCCGGATCCTGCTTGGACACCTCCACCGTCAGGTAGATCGTCACCTCCACCTTGTCGCCGTAGACCTGGCGCATCTGGTCGGTCATCCGCGCCACGATCAGCCCCGCCCCGAGCAGGCACAGCGAGATCGCGGTGGTCAGCACCATCGCGATCGACATCGTGATGTTGCGGCGCAGTCCGCGCAGCACGTCGATCAACATGTTCTAGGCTCGCATCCAGTCTTTTCAAGATCTCGCCGGTTCGAGGTGGAACTGCCGAGGTCAGCGCCCCACACCGTAGACGCCGCGAGCCTCATCCCGGACCAGCCGGCCCAGTTGCAGTTCGATCACGCGGCGGCGCATGGAATCGACGATCGTGTTGTCGTGGGTGGCCATCAGCACGGTCGTCCCGGTGCGGTTGATCCGCTCCAGCAGCAACATGATCTCGCTGCTGGTGTCGGGGTCCAGGTTGCCGGTGGGCTCGTCCGCCAGCAGCAGCAGCGGCCGGTTCGCGAACGCCCGAGCGATCGCGACGCGCTGCTGCTCGCCGCCGGAGAGCTCCCGCGGCATCCGGTTTGCCTTGCCCTCCAGCCCGACCAGTTCGAGCACCTCGGGAACGACCCGGCGGATCAGCGTCTTCGACCGGCCGGTCACCTCGAGGGCGAAGCCGACGTTCTGCGCGACCGTCTTGTTGCTGAGCAACCGGAAGTCCTGGAACACACAGCCGAGCCGGCGGCGGTGCCAGGCGATTCGGGAACGGCGAAGCTTGACCAGGTCTTTCCCGGCGACCTCGATGCACCCGGAGGTGGGGACCTCCTCGCGGAGCAGGAGCCGCATGAACGTCGTCTTGCCCGACCCGGACGGGCCGATCACGAAGGCGAACTCGCCCTTCTCCACGTCCACGTTGATTTCGGTGAGAGCCGGCCGGGTGGAGGTCTTGTAGCTCTTGGTGACGTTGGACAGGTGGATCACGAATGCTAACTGTACCGGGCGCAGGCGTTCTGGCGGCATTACCGTGCTGGGTGGTTCGCGCCTGATCGTGCCGATTTCGCCGGATCGCTCCCGGTTTCGTCCCAACCGATGACGACGGGCCCACGCGCGGCGCACGTTCACCGTTCGAACTGCTTCCGGCGGGGCGATGTCCGCGGCCCCTTCCTGCGGCCGCGCGTACCACCGGCCTGCGCGCGTTGCTGCCCCGGCCGCCCGCAAGACCTGGGCGCGGCCTCGATCCGTTCCGGGAGCGCGCTGCTACTGCCCGGCTGAGCCGATGTTCGCGAGGTCGAACAACCGGGCCCGCCGCGCGTAGTGGCCCGCATGCTCCGGGTTCGGCTCCACAACCCTGTCCAGGTTCGGGCCGGGCGGTGTGGAGTCCGGTGCCAGCGTCCCGAGTGCCAGCAGGGCGGTCCCCCGGAGGGTGGTGCGCTTCGCCGTGACGACCGCGACCGGAAGTTCCAACGCGTCGGCGAGAATCGTTGCGAACGAAGGAACCCCGCGCAGCAGGCCGCCGCCCGCGTGGATTCGTCGTGTTGCGGGGCCGTGTTCCGGCGAATCCGCTTGCGGCCCAAGGCTCGCGACCTCAGCCAACTGGTCGGCGATCCGTCGATAGCTGATCGCCAGGCCCTCGAACGCACCGCGAGCCATCGCCGGCCCGGTGCTGGCCGCGGAAATGTTGGCGAAGGAGCCACGCGCTCGGGCCGCCCAACCCGTGCTGCGCTCGCCGGTGAGGAACGGGACCATCAGTGGGATCTCGTCATCGGGTGTTGCGGCGGCAATCTCGTCGAAACCCCGGCCGGCCAGGTTGAACGTGTCGGTGACCCAATCCATCACCCGTCCGACGTCGTTGAGCGCGCCGCCCAACAGGTTCCGTCGCCGATCGATGCGGTAACACCACAGTCCGACCGGAATTCGCGGCGGAATCCCGGTGATCAGCACCCGCATCGCGCCGCTGGTGGCCGCCGTCAGTGCCACCGTCGATCCGTCCGCTGCGCCCAGGCCGATATTGCTGGCCAGGCCGTCCGCGATCGGCGGGAACCACAGCGCGTCGGCCAGCAGCGGCCAGCGGTTCCGGATGCGGTCGCCCCGCGCCCGGTACGGCTGGTCCGGGTCTGCGATCGTGGAGAGCCGATCCGCGGTGATACCGGCCCACCGAAGCAGAGGCTCGTCCCACTGTCCCGTTCGGCGATCGAGCATGCCGGTCCAGGCGGCCGTCGAGGTGCCGACCGCCGCGGTGCCGAGCAGCTTCAGGTGGACGAACTCCCCGAGTGAAACCCAGCGATGGACCGCGTTGAAGACGCCGGGCGAGGTACTTCGGAGCCACCGCAGTCGCGGCGGCAGGTAACTGGCGTGGATTCGACATCCGGTGCGCTGCTGCACGTCTGATTCGTCGAGCTCCGCGCGCAGCTGCTCCACCTGCTCGAAGCTACGACCGTCGGCGTACGTGAAACACGGTGTCAGGGCTTCTCCGGCGGCGTCGACTCCGACCAGGGACGAGGCGAAGGTATCCAGCGCGACCCCGGCAACCGGACGATCGGCTTGCGCCACCAATCGGCTGATCACGGTGGCGACCTCGCCCGCCACCACGGTGGGGTCGATGGTCGCGGTACCGTCGGCGGCCGTGACGAACCGGTGACCCTGCTTCGCGCCGCGGCCGATCGGCCGCCCCTCGCCGTCGAAAAGGCGTCCACGGGTGGCGCTCGAGCCGACGTCGACGGCAATCACGATGACGTCGGAATCTTGGTCAGCCGCCATGTTCGGCCTTCACCTTGCCGCCGCCTCGTCGGAGGGCCGGGCCTGCGCGGATGCCAGCATCGCGCGGACCGGTTCGTGCAACGGGCCGTTGGTGGCCAGCGCCGACGCGCTTTCCGGGCCGATCGGGGCGCCGTCGAGCGTCGTGAGGCGACCCCCCGCGGCGATGACGATGGGCGCCAGGGCGGCCACGTCCCACAGGGCGAGTTCCGGTTCCGCCGCGATGTCGACGGCCCCTTCGGCCACCAGCATGTACGAGTAGAAGTCGCCGTAACCGCGGCTTCGCCAGCACGAGCGGATCAGCTTCCGCAACTGCCCGCCGAGGCCGGCGTCCTCCCATTCGGTGACGTCGGAGAGGGACAGCGATGCGTCCGCCAGGTTCGCGACGCCCGACACCCGGCACGGTCGCGGCTGCCCGCCGGCGAACGCGGTGCGCGCCCCCATACCGTCGCCCCCCCACCAGCGGCGCGCCAGCGCCGGGGCGGACACGGCACCGAGCACCGGGCGGCCGTCAACCAGCAGGGCGATCAGGCTGGCCCACACCGGAACCCCGCGGACGAAGTTCTTGGTGCCGTCGATCGGATCGATCACCCAGCACCGGCCGACGGACGCGGATCGCGCATCGGCCGAATCCCCGTCATCGACGCCGACGGACTCCTCGCCGATCACCGCATCTGCGGGCCGGCGCTGCGCCAAGATGTCGCGCAGCACCCGCTCCACGGCGAGGTCCGCGTCGGTGACGGGCGTGAGGTCCGGCTTCGAGTCCACCCGGAGGTCCACCGCGCCGAACCTGGGCAGGCTGGTCGCATCGGCCGCCTCCGCAAGTTCGCACGCCAGCGCCAGATCTTCGGCCCACCCCGCTTCGGTCACGCCGTTGACGCTACCGGCGCCGCCTGCCGGTTCACCGCGCGGCGGTACGCGTGCGGGCGTGCGGGTTCCGGCCCACGACCGCGGCTGTCCACGCCCGCCGTCATGCACATCCGTCGCCCTCCGCTGCCCGCCCCGCCGCTCGATCGGTTACCGTGACGCCCACCACACGCGCGGGAAGGGGCCGCGGGAAGGGGCCCAGATGCCGACCGCCACCGAGCACATCCACGACGAGGTCCGCGAGTTGGTGCGCCGCCGCGGCATCGACCCGCTCACCGACCATCGCGGCGCGAAGCTGCTCATCGAAGAGGTCATCGACCACTACGAGGAGCGGGTGCCCACCTCCACGCTGCCGCCGCTGATGGATCGCGCCGGAGCGGCCCGGCACGTGTTCGACGCGTTGGCCGGCTTCGGCCCGCTGCAGCGCTTCCTGGACGACCCCGACGTCGAGGAGGTCTGGGTCAACCAGCCCGGCAAGGTCTTCGTCGCGCGGCAGGGCCGTTCCGAACTGACCACCGTCGTGCTGACCGCGACCGAGGTGCGCGACCTGGTCGAGCGGATGCTCAAACCGTCCGGCAGGCGGCTGGACGTTTCCAGCCCGTTCGTCGATGCGCTGCTTCCCGACGGGTCGAGGCTGCACGCCGTCATCCCCGACATCACGCGCGAACACCTCTCGCTCAACATCCGCAAGTTCGTGGTCGCCGCGAACGGGCTGGAGGACCTGGTGGTGCGCGGCACCATCACGGCACACGCGGCACGCTTCCTGGAAGCCGCCGTCGTCTCCGGATTGAACGTCATCGTCTCCGGCGGAACTCAGGCAGGCAAGACGACCCTCTTGAACACGCTGATCAACTCGATCCCGGCGCAGGAGCGGGTGATCATCTGTGAGGAGGTCTTCGAGCTGCGCCCGAACCTCCCGGATGTGGTCGCGATGCAGACCAGGCAGCCGAACCTGGAGGGGCATGGCGAGATCCGCCTGCGCCGGCTGGTCAAGGAGGCGCTCCGGATGCGGCCCAGCCGGATCATCGTCGGCGAGGTGCGCCAGGAGGAATCGCTCGACCTGCTGATCGCGCTGAACTCGGGCCTGCCCGGGATGTGCAGCGTCCATGCCAACTCGGCGCGGGAGGCGGTCGTCAAGCTGTGCACGTTGCCGCTGCTGGCCGGCGAGAACGTGACGGCCGGTTTCGTCGTGCCCACGGTCGCCGCTTCGGTGGACCTGATCGTGCAGATCGGCCTGGAACCCGGTGGCGCGCGCCGGGTTCGGGAGATCGTGGCGCTGCCCGGGCGGGTGGAGGCCGGGGTGGTGGAGATCGCCGACCTGTTCACCGCCAGCGGCGGCATGCTGCTCCGCGCGGAAGGGTTCCCGCCGCACGAGGATCGCTTCGCCAGGTACGGGTTCGACCTCCCGGCCCTGTTGGCCGGGCGGACGTAGGTTGCCGCCGGCCCGCCGGGCCCTCCGCGACGGTGCCGCGAGATCGCTTCGCCGGCACGGCGTCTCAGCCCGCCCAACCTTCTACCGCGAATCCGTCGGCGACGATGCACGCGGCGAGCAGCGCGCTCTGGTCGCCGAGCACCCCGAGGCTTCGCGCCTGCAGCGGCGCGTGGCCGAAGAGGGCGAGGTTGGCCGACCGCTGCGGGGTGGTGCGCGGTCGGTAGACGATCCCGTCGCATCGCGATCCGAACCAGTCGATGACGAGGTCCGTCAAGAGGTGGCACGCCTGCCACGGGCCGGGCGCTCGGCTGGTGCTGATCTGGTCGTCCAGGCCCAGCGCGTCCAGCGTGCGATCGGCGCGGATGTCGAGCACCTTGACCGTTCCGGTGAACTCGACCAGGTGCGAGGCCAGCCGGCTGGCGGAGAGGGCCGTTGCGGCCTGACTTCGAAGAGGTACCTGCTACTCCGCGTCCCACAGATCAGGTGCTACTGGCCCGTACGTCGATAGATCCATGTAGCCGCGTGTCGCACGAACACCTGCGCCGAGCGCGCTTCCGAGCGCACGCGAGAGTAGATCGGGGATAATTGCCCGCGCCTCGTCAAGCAATGCCTCTATCTCGGTTGCCATAATGGAGCCATCAACGTCTAGAATCTGCATCCATTCACGTGGATAATAGCGCGCGATAATCGAAAATGCGAAAATCACGGTCCACCACCCTATTAATGGGTTCTGGGCCTTATCATTCCCCCCGACGACAGGGATTACAGTGCCCCATCCCACTTTCCCGATATGTGAATGGTCGATAGCTAGAAGCGACGACGCCCACTTCCATGACTCGTGAAGGTTCAGAAGCGGTTTGTCCCATGCCAGGGTCACATAGTACCTACTGTACCCGCTGCCCACTGGGATACGGGTCGAGATATGCGGGTGCATCGACGCCGTTATCGGCGGTCCGAGCCTGGTTAAGGACGGATAAGGTGCGAGCCACCCCATTATCGACTCAACCGTAGGATCTTTCGGCGCGTCCGAATACACGATTCCGCTTTCCACGTGGGTGTTCTGTGATTCTGCAATCCAGGCATCAGGCACGTATCCGACTATCAGCTTCGGCGGAATCCGGTCGTGTACATTACTTCCTTTCCAGTCGTTCCATACCAGCAGTGGTGTGGGTGCGCCTGGGCGCCGGACTGAGGTTGCGCCAACCGCGGCCAACAACTCTGCAAGAGTGACCGATACGTGTAATACGGGCGAGTTGAGCATTTCAGCAACCGCTTGTATGAGACCGAAGCCGTGACTCTTGACGTGGATTCGTGTAAAATCAATCGCTCCGCCGCTGAAATCCACCTGCAGCCCGTGTCCATTCCTCGGGCAGCTATTGATTGGCGCCCCAGCAGCTAACAGAGCGCGCCCCGCCTGCGCTAGACCATAGAACAGCAAGAGCGGCGAAGCCGATGGGTCTACGACTTCGCTGGCGTTCCATAACTGCTCCGCCTGCTGCAAGCTCGCGCTGAAGACCTCGGCTTTGGCCCCTTTGAGAGCTCCGCCATTCCGTAAGGATCGAAGACTACGCAGCTCTCGCGGCCATGGTGGCGAAGGTATGCGCTGCATAAATCGCCACCGTATCAGTAGTAGTCGTAGCTGGGAGGTCCCCAGCCTGTCGGAAGTAGACAGGCTGGGGCCCTTTCTGCTCTTGGGAGGTTGGCAGGCTCCCCCGACATGGAGGAGTGATGTAGATGCCAACCGACGAGGTCCTGCGGGCGCGGTCGCAACTGACCGCCTGTTTACCTACGGCCGCGAGCCGACCGCCGAGGCCGAGGCAGCCGCGCGGCGCGCACTGGCCGCCGCAAAGACAGGCGCTTCCGAGTTCTGCGTGGGTCGGGTCTGGGCCTGGAGCGCGGAGCGGCAG
>CAZUXD010000010.1:0-81697 GCA_964624455.1 uncultured Actinomycetes bacterium
CCTGCTCCTCGGCGGCGACGATGTACAGGGCCAGCACCGGGAGCACCGCGCCGTTCATCGTCATCGACACGCTGATCTCCGCCAGCGGGATTCCGTCGAAGAGCTGGCGCATGTCGTAGATCGAGTCGATCGCGACACCCGCCATGCCGACGTCCCCGGCCACCCGCGGGTGATCGGAGTCGTAGCCGCGGTGGGTCGGCAGGTCGAACGCCACCGACAGGCCCCGCTGGCCGGCGGCGAGGTTCCGCCGGTAGAACGCGTTGGACTCCTCCGCGGTGGAGAAGCCGGCATACTGCCGGATCGTCCAGGGTCTCGTGGTGTACATCGTCGGGTATGGTCCGCGCAGGTACGGGGGGAGGCCGGGGTAGCTTTCGAGGTGGGGAAGGCCAGCGATATCCGCTGCGGTGTAAACGGCTCGGGTTTCGTCACCCGACGATGCCGGCGCATCGTGCGCCGTGTCCGCCGCCCGGTCGGGGTACAGCGGCAGGCCTGCGAAGCTGGCCGGGACGCTCATCGTAGCCCCTCCTCGTCGCGCGCCGAGGCGGTCGGATGCTCCTTCAGCGCGGCCCGGACCGTCCGCAGGAATCGCAGCACATCATCGCCCGCCGCAACCGTGCCGGAAATCGCGCCGTCCGCAAGCGCCGCGAGCACGCCGGTTGGCCTCCCCGCGACGAAGACCGCGGCCCCGCCGGCCTGCTTGGCATCCTCGGCCAGCGTGGCCAGGCGGGCCCGGTAGTCCGCGTCGGCGCCCGCGAGGAACACGACGCGGCAACCGGTCCGGCGCACCTCCGCGCCGAGGTCCGCGTCCGGCGACGCCTCGATCACCGGGATGCCGCCGGCCGCCAACAGGTTCCGGGCGAACCGCAACCGCACCGCGGCCGCCGATTCACTGCCCACCGGCACCAGCAGCACCGGCTGCTCCGCCGGGTGATCCCGCAACGTCTCGAACGGCTCGGCCCACCGCACGGCGCGCTGGTGGCCCTCCGGGGCCCGGCGGCGCACCGGGAGAACCTCCCCGGGATAGGGGAACTCGCTGACCCCGGTGATCGGTTGCTTCCGGGTCGCGATCCGCCGCATCCGCTCCGCGCGCGCGGGGGCCATGCGGCCGGCCAGGGAGCCGTCCGCGAGCGCGGCGAGAATGCCGCCCGAGGCCTCGATACGGCCGAACTCCGCCCACGCCGCCTCTGCCAAGTCCGCCGTGAGCATCTCCACCGCGTACGCGCCGCCGGCCGGGTCCGCGGCAGCCGCGACGCGCGACTCGCCGAGCAGGATGGCCGAGACGTTGCGCGCGAGACGGCGGCCGAACTCCGCCGGAATGCCCAGCGCGGTGTCGAACGGGAGCACCGTCACCGCCTGCGCCCCCGCGACACCCGCGGCAAACGCGGCGACCGTGGTGCGCAGCAGGTTCACCCACGGGTCGTATCGGGTCAGCATCGCGGCGGAGGTGACGGCGTGCTGGCGCTGGGCACGGGCCGTCGGGGATGCGCCGGAGAGTTCTGCGACCCGGTGCCAGGCGAGCCGCGCGGCTCGCAGCTTGGCGATCGTGAGGAACTGCTCGTCGGTTGCGGTGAAACGAAAGTCGAGCATCCCGCAGGCGGAGTCGATGTCCACGCCGGCCCGGCTGAGACCTCGCAGGTAGGTCGCGCCGGCTGCCAGGGCGTACCCCAATTCGCCCGCGTCGCCGGCTCCCGCATCGTGCGCGACCGTCGCGTCGATCACGATGGGGCGGACCTTGAGATTGCTTGCCACCTCGAGCAGATCGGCCATCGAGTCAGCCACGGCGCCGGCCGTTCGAGGTGCCGGGCCGGCCACGGCGGAGGGTCCCCCCGCGAGATGCGCCCGGGCCGCTCGACCGATCGGGTCGGCGCCTAGGTTGCTCCCCGGCGCCCACAGCGCGGTACCCGCCAGGCCCGACAGCGCTTGGGCGGCTGCCAGGTCCAGGTGCGGGCGGCGGCACTGCAGCACCACCGGGACCTCGTCGCATCGCACCCCGCGCAGCACCGCCGGCAGGTCTGCCGGCTCGGTCGCGCCCGGGCCGAGCTGGATCCATAGCGACGTGACGCCACCGGCAACGTCGGCCAGCGCGGCGCGATTCGCGGCCGCCGGATCCGGGTCCGCGATCAGGGCGCGTACGTCCCAGCCGCCGGCCGACGTCGCGGCTCCGCGCAGGAAGGGCGCCTGGCCGGGCCCGGCAACGATTGCCGAAGTGGTGCCCAGGGCGGTGATCCGACCTGCAGTGCCCAACGGCGGGATGCGTAGTCCCTCCACCGACGTTCGCGCCAGCGCCTCCCAGGCGTCCTCGTCGGGCGCGCCGTCGGCAAGCCGGCCCGCCACGCGCAGTACCTGCGCGGCCGCCGCCACCCACGCGCGCTCGTTCACCAGGCGAGCGTATCCAGTACCCCGCGGGCCGGCCCGGGAGCGGGGCGTCGGATCAGGGCACCTCCCAGGTGTGCACCGGCGCGTTGGCGTGCATGCCCTCGACGTAGATTCGCAGCATTTCGGCGAGCGCCTGCTGCCGGTCCCGCCCGCGGTCCTGCAACGCCTGCACGGTCGCCACCTGCCAGGACGCGCCGTTGACCCGGTTCTTGCAGCGTTCCTCCACGATCGTGAGGTACCGGTCCCGTACTCCGAGCGATACCCCCCACCGCGCCAGCCCCTCGTCCGCCAGCGGCAACAGCCGGCGCAGGATCAACTCGTCCCACGGGACCGAGCCGATGCCCGGCCAGTAGAAGACCGCCTCGGCGCCCCGGCGGGCCCCCTCGAAGAAGTTCGACTGCGCCGCGTCGAAGCTCATCTTGGTCCAGACCGGCCGCTCGTCGGAGGCGAGCATCCGAAGCGCCCCGTAGTAGAAGGCGGCGTTCGCCATGACGTCGACCACGGTGGGACCGGCCGGCAGCACCCGGTTCTCCACCCGCAGGTGCGGTACGCCGGCGACTACGTCATACACCGGGCGGTTCCACCGGTAGACGGTTCCGTTGTGCAGTCGGAGCTCCTGCAGTCGTGGCGCCCGGCCGGCCGCCAACTCCGCCTCGGGATCCTCGTCGGTGGTCTCCGGCAGCAGCGCCGGGAAGTAGCGCACGTTCTCCTCGAACAGGTCGAAGATGCTCGTCACCCAACGCTCGCCGAAGAACACCGGCGGCCGGACCCCCTGGTTGCGCAGTTCCGGGGACCGGGTGTCGGTGGTCTGCAGGAACAGCTCCGTACGGGTCTCGGCCCACAGGCGCTTCCCGAACAGGAACGGTGAGTTCGCGCCCATCGCAAGCTGCGGCCCGGCCAGCAGCTGAGCGGCGTTCCAATTGGCGGCGAAGTCGGCCGGCGATACCTGCAGGTGCAGTTGCACCGAGGTGCAGGCGGACTCCGGCGCGATGGTGGGAGAGAACATCCGCAGCGACTCGGCGCCGGAGATGTCCAGTTCGAGGTCTTCCTGGCGCGCGGCGAACACGGCCCGGTCGATCGCCGCGTAGCGCGGGTTCGCGCTCATCCACCCGTCCGCGAGGTGCTCGACACGGAGCGTGGGCAAGATGCCGATCATCACGATCGAGGCGCCCGCCTGCCGGGCCTGCGCATTGGCGTGATCCAACGAGTTGCGCAGCAGCCCTTCCAGTTCCAGCGCCGAGTTGCCCGGTAGCGGCCTCGGCGGCACGTTCAGCTCGATGTTGTATCGGCCGAGTTCGGTCTGGTAGGCCGGATCCGCGATGGCCCGCAGCACCTCCGCGTTGGCCATGGCCGGCTCGAAACTCGCGTCGATGAGGTTGAGCTCGATCTCGAGTCCGGTCAGCGGCCGGTCGAATTCGAAGGTGTGCTCGACGAGCATTCGCTCGAAGACGTCCAGGCAACGCTGCACCTTTTCCCGGTAGGCCTTGCGCTGCTCGCGGCTGAACGTGGCGTTGGAGATGTCATCGCCCACGGCAACTCCTGTAGGTCCCGCGCTGGACAGTGTGCGGTGGACGGGATGGCACCCGACGTGGGCCGCGTCACACGAGCCAATCACATACCCGCCGCATCCGGCCGCGGCGGTCCGTGCCGGCGGTAGCGTGACGGCGCCGCGCGGGGTGCCCGGCCTGGCTCCGGGCGCCTAACCTGATCCGGACGACGGCGGGTCGGGGAGAGGTGACGATGGGTCTGATAGGCGGCCATTGCGAACCGCCGGCAGGGTCGATGACGGAGCCGTCCGCGGACGCTTGGCCGTTGGCCGTCCCGGCGGACTTCGGGGCCGGCCGCGGGCCGAACTGGCTGGACCGTTTCCTGGGTGCGCAGCTTCCGGCGCTGGTCTCGCTGCGTCGCCAGATCCACGCTGATCCGGAACTGTCGCGGCACGAATACCGCACCACGGCGCTGCTGCGGGACACGCTCGCCGCCTCCGGAATCGCATCGACCGTCCTGCCCGGGGGCACCGGTTTGACGGCAGAGGTGGGCACCGGCGGCCGGGTGGTCGGTTTGCGAGCGGATATCGACGCGCTGCCGCTCACCGAGGACACCGGCCTGCCGTTCGCATCGCGCAACCCCGGAGTGGCGCACGCCTGCGGTCACGACGTACACGCGGCCGTCCTTCTCGGGGCGGCGTTGGCGCTGAACTCCGCGCCGGCGCTCGCCGGTCGGGTGCGGCTGCTGTTCCAGCCGGCGGAAGAGGTGCTTCCCGGCGGGTCGAACCAGTTGGTCGAGGCCGGAGCCCTGGACGGGCTGGATCAGGTCTTCGCGCTGCACTGCGACCCGAGGCTCCCGGCCGGCCACGTCGGGTTGCGCACCGGCGCCATCACGTCGGCGTGCGATCTGATCGAGATCCACCTCGCCGGTCCGGGAGGGCACACCTCCCGCCCCCATCTGGGCATCGACCTGATCGGTGCGCTCTGCACGGTGGCGACCCAACTGCCGGCGTTGCTGGCGCGCCGGCTCGACGCCCGGTCGGGTTTGGTGTTGGTGTGGGGCGCCATCCGGGCCGGCGAGGCGTTCAACGCCATCCCACGGGACGGAACGCTTCGCGGAACCTTGCGGGTGATGGACCGGTCCGCCTGGGATGCATGCGAACCGATGGTGACCGGCCTGGTCGACGAGATCCTCGCCCCGACGGGCGCCAGGCACGAGCTCCGATACGTGCGCGGGGTGCCGCCGGTGGTCAACGATCCGGACGCCGTCGGGACGTTGCATCACGCCGTGGCCCGTGCCTTGGGCGCCGGCTCGATCGCCGACGCCGAACACTCGGCCGGCGCCGAGGACTTCGCAGTCCTGCTGGATCGCGTTCCCGGAGCGCTCGCCAGGTTGGGCACCTGGGACGGCGTGAGCGTTCCGGCCGATTTGCACTCGCCGTGGTTCAACGCGGACGAACGCGCGATCGCGGTGGGCATCCGAACCTTGGTGCACACCGCGCTCGCCGCGCTGCAGCGCCCGTGACGTCGGCGAGGCGGCCGGCGAACGAACCGCCGAACCGGCCCTCACAGATCCGCGTCGACCGATCGGCAGGGACGTAGCCGCAGGTCCCGGACGTATTCGTCCGGCGCGTCGACCGTCTCGGCCGCGTCTGCGATCATCCCCAGGTAGCGAGCGGACGGCAGACCGCCCTCGTAGGCTCGCAGTGCGTACAGCCAGGCCAGCACATCGGTGTCGAGGGTGTGCACCCGCAGGCGGATCCTGGTGTAAAGGCCGAGGTCGACCCCCTCCCACGAATCCAGCGACCGCTCGTCCGACTCGCTGATGTCGTAAAGGACCACGAACACCGCCGAGCCCGGCTCCTCGACGACCGTCGCCAGCGCGCCCTCCCAGCCGTAGTCCTCCCCGCCGAACGTCAGCCGCCAGCCGTGCACCCAGCCCGTCGCGGCCAGCGGCGAGGAGGGGCAGCGCTGCGCCATGCGAGCCGGATCCATGTTCGACCCGTATGCGGCATAAAGCGCCATGGGCATTTAGCGTAGTCAAGACGGGCGCCCAACCGGGCACGGAACCTGTCGATCATCGCGGCGCATCGAGGCGGCCGACCGAGGCGGAGAGGACGATCCGGTGACTTCGATCGTGATCATGGGCGGGGGGCCGGCCGGGTATGAGGCCGCGTTGGTCGCCGCGCAGTACGGTCGCGACGTCACCCTGATCGAACGGGACGCCCCAGGCGGAGCCTGCGTGCTGGCAGACTGCGTTCCGTCCAAGACGTTCATCGCATCCGCCGGCGCCCGCACGGCCGTGCGCGAGGCGGCCAGCCTGGGGATCAGCGTTCCGCCGGAGTCGGTGGCCGTTGACGTCGTGACGGTGCACCGCCGGGTGGCGGATCTGGCCGCGGCGCAGTCGGCGGACATCACCGCGCGACTGAAGGCGGAGGGCGTGCGCCTGGTGCGGGGCACCGCCCGGTTGGTCGAGGCGGCCGGCGCGGCGCACCGGGTGATGGCCGTGGCGGCAGACGGGACGAGCACGGGGTTCGACGCGGACGTGGTCCTGGTGGCCACCGGCGCCGCCCCCCGGATCCTCCCGCGCGCGGAGCCTGACGGCGAGCGGATCCTCACCTGGCGGCAGGTCTACCGACTCACCGAGTTGCCCGAGCACCTTGTCGTGGTGGGCTCCGGGGTGACCGGCGCCGAGTTCGCCTCGGCCTACACCGAGATGGGGGTGCGGGTCACGTTGGTCTCCAGCCGCGACCGCGTGCTGCCCGGAGAGGACGCCGACGCGGCCACCGTCCTTGAGACGGTATTGGCCGAAAGGGGAGTGAAGCTTGCGAAGCGCTCGCGCGCGGAGTCGGTGCGTTCCGACGGTGGCGGGGTCGTCGTCGTGCTGACCGACGGTCGGAAGATCCGCGGTTCGCATGCCCTGATGACGGTGGGATCGGTGCCGAACACCGCCGGCATCGGGTTGGACCGGGTCGGGTGTGCGCTCGACGAGGCCGGGTTCATCGCCGTCGACAAGGTCTCGCGCACGTCGGCGCCGGGCGTCTACGCCGCCGGTGACTGCACCGGCGTGCTCATGCTGGCGTCGGTGGCCGCCATGCAGGGTCGCATCGCGATGTGGCACGCGCTCGGTGAGGGCGCGCCGCCGCTCAAGCGGAAGTTGGTGTCCGCCACCGTGTTCACACATCCGGAGATCGCCACCGTCGGCGTCTCGCAGGCCGAGGTCGACGCCGGCGCCGTGCCGGCCCGGGTGCTCATGCTGCCGCTAGCGACCAATCCGCGGGCCAAGATGCTTCACCTGCGGGCCGGGTTCGTCAAGCTGATCGTCCGGCCGGCCACCGGCATCGTGATCGGCGGGGTGGTTGTCGGTCCCGAGGCTTCCGAGTTGATCCTGCCGATCGCGGTGGCGGTGCAGAACCGGCTGACCGCCAGGAACCTCGCCTACACCTTCAGCGTCTATCCGTCGCTGTCCGGGTCGATCACCGAACTGGGCAGGCAACTCATGGCCGGTGACGACCTCGGTTGAGCCGAGCGCCGTCCTGCCCGGTATCGGCAGGTTTCAGCCGCTCCGAGGCGACCCCTCTTCGATCCAGTCGAAGCTGCGGGTCACCGCCTTTCGCCAGCCGGTGATCAGCCGGCGGCGCTCCACCGGATCCAGCCCCGGTTCCCATCGGCCACCGGCCGCCCAGTTCGCGCGGATTTCGTCCGTGCCGGCCCAGAATCCCACGGCCAACCCGGCAGCGTAGGCCGCTCCCAGCGCGGTGGTCTCGGCGACCACCGGCCGGACCACCGGCACGCCGAGGATGTCGGCCTGGAATTGCATCAGGGTCGAGTTGGCGACCATGCCGCCGTCGACCTTCAGGGTCGTGATGTCGATACCGGAATCGGCGTTCATCGCCTCGACCACCTCCAGGCTCTGGAACGCCGTGGCCTCCAGGGCAGCGCGAGCCAGGTGCGCCTTGGTGACGAAACTGGTCAATCCGACGATGACGCCGCGGGCATCGGAGCGCCAGTAGGGCGCGAACAGGCCCGAGAAGGCCGGCACCACATAGGCTCCGCCGTTGTCCGGCACGCTCCGCGCGAGGTCTTCGATCTCCGCCGCGGTGGAGATCAGCCCCAGGTTGTCCCGGAAGAACTGCACCAGGGCCCCGGTGACGGCGATGGACCCCTCCAGCGCATACACGGCCGGCTGATCGCCGATTCGGTAGCAGACCGTCGCGAGCAGGCCGTGCCTGCTGGTGACCGGCCGGTGCCCGGTGTTCAGCAGCAGGAAATTGCCGGTGCCGTAGGTGTTCTTGGCGTCTCCGACGTCCAGGCAGGCCTGGCCGAAGGCGGCCGCCTGCTGGTCGCCGAGCATGCCGCCGATCGGCACCCCGGCAAGGTCTGCCGGCTCCGTCACCGCGCCGATCACCTCGGAACTGGAGCGGATCTCGGGGAGCACGTGCAGGGGAACCCGCATCTCCGCGGCGATGTCCGCATCCCAGATCAGGGTGCGCAGGTCCATCAACATGGTGCGGGAGGCGTTGGTGACGTCGGTGACGTGCATCCCAGAGCGTGGCCCACCGGTGAGTTGCCACAACAGATAGCAGTCCATGGTGCCCGCCAGCACCTCGCCGTCCTCCGCGCGGGCCCGGGCTGCGGGGACGTTATCAAGGATCCAGGTGATCTTCGGGCCGGCGAAATAGGTCGCAAGCGGGAGACCGACCCTGCTTCGGTAGCGATCCGCCCCGCCGCCCAGCGCACCCAGGTCGCGGCAGATGACGTCGGTCCTGGTGTCCTGCCACACGATTGCGGGGTACAACGCTTCGCCGGTTCGGCGATCCCACACCACGGTGGTCTCTCGCTGATTGGCGATCCCTACCGCGGCAACGTCACCCGCCGATGCGCCCACGGCCCCGAGGGCGCCGCGGATCACCGCCTTGGTGTTCCGCCATATCGCCGCCGGGTCGTGTTCCACCCACCCCGGACGGGGGAATGACTGCCGGTGCTCCACCTGGTCCCTCGCGGCGACGCGCCCGGAACGATCGAAGAGCATGCACCGGGTCGATGTCGTCCCCTGATCGATCGCCGCGACGTACCGTGCCGTCATTACCGGACGGTAGCGTGAGCACCGACGGCCGGCCGGGTCGGGGCGCGGCGCGGTTCGGCGCGTCGTCGAGCGTGATGCGGGAGGTCCACCCACGGTGATAGCCGACATGGCGACGGCATCGCGGCTCGGGCCGGAAGCGCGCGTGGCGAACACCGCGCGGCTCGCCGGCGGATCGTTCGACGTCGTGGTCATCGGCGGCGGCGTCGTCGGGGCCGGCGTGGCACTGGACGCCGTCACCCGCGGGTTGTCGGTGGCGCTGGTAGAGGCCCGCGACATCGCCTCCGGGACCTCGTCACGCTCGTCGAAGTTGTTTCACGGCGGCCTGCGCTACCTGGAGATGCTGGAGTTCGGCCTGGTGCGCGAGGCGCTTGCCGAACGCGACCTGATGCTGACCACGCTATGTCCGCACCTGGCTCGGCCGATCCCGTTCCTGTACCCGCTGACCAGCCGGATCGTGGAGCGGCCGTACGTCGGGGCCGGATTGGCGCTCTACGACCGGCTCGGCGGCTCGCGCTCGGTGCCGCCGCACCGGCAGTTGACCAGGGCCGGCGCGCTACGCCTGTGCCCGGCGCTGCGCAAGGACGCGCTGATCGGTGGGGTTCGCTACCACGACGGCCAGGTCGACGACGCCCGTCACACCCTGACCGTTGCGCGGACGGCGGCGGCGTACGGCGCGGTGGTGCAGCCGTCGACCCAGGTCATCGGGTTCTCGCACGAGTCGGACCGGGTCGCCGGCGTGCGCATCCGCGACGTGGAAACCGGTGCGGAGTCAGATGTTTCGGCTGGAGTTGTGATCAACGCGACCGGGGTGTGGACCGACGAGTTGCAGCGGCTCTCCGGGAGCCGCGGCCGCTTCCGGGTGCGCGCATCCAAGGGGATCCACCTGGTCGTGCCCCGCGACCGGATACCCAGCGAGACCGGACTGATCCTGCGTACGGAGCAGAGCGTGCTGTTCGTGATCCCGTGGAAGGCGCACTGGATCATCGGGACCACCGACACCGACTGGAATCTCGACCTGGCGCATCCCGCGGCCACCTCCGCGGACATCGACTATCTGCTGGCACATCTGAACGCGGTCCTCGTCACGCCGATCACCCGGGACGACATCGAGGGGGTGTATGCGGGCCTTCGGCCGTTGCTCGCGGGGGAGAGCGAGCAGACCTCGAAGCTCTCCCGCGAGCACGCGGTGGCGAGGGTGTCTCCCGGGCTGGTGGCCATCGCGGGCGGCAAGTACACCACCTACCGGGTGATGGCTGCCGACGCGGTGGACGCGGCCGTCGAGGATCTGCCCGGACTGGTCAACCCGTCCTGCACCCGCGGTGTGCCGCTGCTCGGGGCGGAGGGATATCGCGCGCTGGCCAATCAGGCCGATCGGATCGCGGCCGCCGCCGGTGTGCACCCGTACCGCATCAAGCACCTGCTGGGCCGCTACGGCAGTGCGCTGCACGAGGTACTGGGCCAGGCCGCCGGCGATGCGGAGTTGCTCACGCCGCTGCCCGGCGCGCCGGACTACCTGCAGGTCGAGGCCCTGTACGCAGCCACCCACGAGGGCGCCCTGCACGTCGAGGACGTCCTGGCGCGTCGTACCCGGATATCGATCGAATACGCGCACCGGGGCACCGAAACGGCGCCGCGGGTCGCCGAGATCCTCCGCGGCGTGCTGGGTTGGTCGGCCCAGCAGGCGGCCGACGAGGTCGCCAGGTACGCCGCGCGGGTCGCAGCCGAGCGGCGCTCGCAGGACGAGCCGGACGATGCGTCCGCCGATCAGGTGCGCCTCACCGCGCCTGAGGTGCGGGACAGGTTGTCCGTGCCCACGGCGTGAAGGCGCGGCCGCTCCGCGGCGGCGCTCCGCCGCCGCGGACGCCGGACCCGGCACGCCGCGTCCCGTTCTGGGCGGCCTTACTGCTGCTGGCCGTCGCGGCGGCCGTCCTGCTGACCGCGGCCCTGCTGGCGGGCCGCGTCGGGCCGCTGGTCGCGCATCCGTCGACGGCCACGCCCACCGTCCGCCCGCCCCGGCCGCAGTCGCCGATGACCCTTCCGCCGCGGCCCACCGCGATGGCGCGGGAGCACGCGGAGCCCAGCGGCCAATGGCTCTGGTGGGCGGCCGGAGCGGTCGGTGCGCTCTTGCTGATCCTTGCGGTGCTGTGGTTGCTCAGGGCCCTGCGCCGGCCGGCGAGGATCACCGCGTCACCGGCCGGCGCGGCGGCGCCGGCGGTCCTTCCGCCGAGCCTGTCCCGGCCGGCCGATGGCGGTGACGTCGATGCCACCGGCGATCGCACGTTCGACCCCCAGCGGGCCGCGGACTACATCATCGCCTCCTGGACCGCGGTCGAGGGGGCCGCGGCGAGGGCCGGCCACCGCCGCCCGCCGGCCAGCACGCCCACCGAGTTCATTCGCGACCTCGCCGAACGGCTCGGCGGGGCTTTGCCTGCCGAGCCGGGCAGGTCAGGCGGTGACGAGGCGCCGGCAGTGATGCTGTTGCGCCTGTACCACCGGGCCCGGTTCGACATCGCCGCGCTCGATCCGGGCGCCGCATCCGACGCCCGGGTCGCGGCCCGAGCCCTCCTCGAGCGGATCGGATCTCTTCCGCCCGCACCGTCGGATCCGCCTGGATCGGGGAAGCACCGATGACCCGGCCGACGGCTCCTCGATCGCCCCGCCGCGGCGTCACACGCTCCTTCGGGGGGAGTCCCGGCCGGCCCGCTCCGCCGCCCCCGGTGGACCCCCTGGACCTGTCGCCGGGCCACCCGCCGTGGTGGTGGCACGTGTTCTGGCCGGTCGTGGCGACCATCGCCACGGCCGGCGGGATGCTTCTCGGCGGAGTGCCGGCATGGCGGGCGGCGGCAATCGCCCTGGCGGTCGGCGCGGCACTGTGGGCGATGATCCTGACGATGACCGTCGAGGCGCCGTCCTGGCCGTATGACTCCGGGCCATATGACGCTGCGCGGGAGGAGCACCGGAGCCCGACCGTATGGGAGGTGCCGGGTCTCGCCGGGGCGCGCGAGTCCGACATGTCATTCCAGCACTACCTGCGCCCACGGTTGTGGGCGCTCGCCGAGGAGTTGTTGCGCCGCAGGGGAATCGACCCTGCCTCGCAGGCCGCCGTCGACCTGGTCGGGCGGGCCCAGTACGCGCTGCTCAGCGGCGCAGACACCGACTCCGGCCGGGCCATGGCGTCGGTCTCGGTCCTGTGCCAGACGATCGCCCGGCTGGCGGTGGGACCCGCGCCCGGCAGCGCACCGCCCATCCGCAACCCCGCGCTCGGCGGCCTAGCCGGCCGGCCGCGTCGCGGCTCGCCGAGCCGCAAATTGACGAAAGGACATCATCGGTGACAACCGATTTCCCGCCGGGGGTCGACCCGGTGGCCGACGCACCGGAAAAGATCGACCCGCCGGTGCCCGCGCTCCTCGCCCCGCAGGAGGTGGCCCGGCAAGCTGGCCGGATCGCCGCCGCCGTGGCAGGGGCGGTGGTCGGCCATGGACGGGCGGTCCGGCTGGCGCTCGCCGCGCTACTGGCCGGGGGACACGTCCTGATCGAGGACAATCCCGGGCTCGGCAAGACTTTGCTGGCCCGCTCGCTGGCTGGCGCGCTGGGGCTCGAGTTCCGCCGGCTGCAGTTCACCCCGGACCTGCTGCCGGCCGACATCACCGGCTCGTACCTCTATCACCCGGGCAGCGGGGAGTTCTCCTTCCAGGCCGGCCCCATCTTCTGCGGGCTGTTGTTGGCCGACGAGTTGAACCGGACCCCGCCGAAGACACAATCGGCGCTCCTGGAAGCGATGCAGGAGGGGCAGGTCAGCATCGAGGGGCGAACGCACCGGCTGCCCGAACCCTTTCACGTGATCGCAACCGCGAACCAGATCGAGTACGAGGGGACCTACCCGCTGCCCGAGGCGCAACTGGACAGGTTCCTCATCCGGCTCCGGCTCGGCTACCCGTCCGGCGACGAGGAACAACAGATGCTGCGCCGGCGTATCGCCCGGGCGGCGGGCGATCCGCGGGTGGCGCCCGTCACCGATCCCGCCGGCCTGTTGACGCTGCAACGGTCCGTCGAGCAGGTGCGCGTCGACGAGGACGTCATGGGCTACTGCGTCGACCTGGCTAGGGCGAGCCGCACGCACGTCGCGGTGGAGGTCGGAATCTCGCCCCGGGGCACCCAGGCGCTGCTGCTGCTGGCCCGGACCTGGGCGGTGCTGGACGGGCGCGGCTTCGTGCTGCCCGAGGACGTCAAGCAGGTGGCGGTCTCGGGGTGGGGGCACCGGTTGGTGCTGAAGTTGCAGGCCTACGCCGACGCGGTGTCCGCCGACGGCGTCGTCACCGATCTGCTCTCAACGGTCGCCGCGCCGCCCGCCGAAAGGATCGCGGCGACGGAGGCGAGCCCCGGTGGCTGACGGCGCCTCCGGCGATCGCTTCGGCGGGTGGCGCCGCACCGCCGCGTTCTACCGCGCACCGGGCATCCTCGCGCTGTGCGTCGGCGTCGGCCTGGCGACCGGACGGCCGGATGTGATCGCGCTGGGCGCTCCGGTCGCGCTGATCTGGATCGCGGCGCTGCTGGCGACCCGGCCGATGCTGGGCAGCGCCACGCCGCGCGCCGCGGTCGAGGTGGACGAGGCGTCGTTCGGCAGCAACACCGCGGACGTCATCACCGAGATGGCCGGCATGGGCGGGGTGGAGTTCGCCACCGTGGCGCAGCCCGGGGTGGATACCGGTCCGGCCGGGACGAAGGTGACGATACCGGGATCGCGCGACCCGGTGCGGATCCGCGGCCGGTTCCGGACCCGGCAATGGGGTATGACGCCGATCGCCCGCCCCGACGTCCTGGGAGCCGGCCCGGACGGCCTGTACCTGTCGGGCCCGGTCCGCCGCGGGATCTCCCATTCCGAGCTGGTTCTGCCCGAGGTCGTGGGCATCGCGCCGCTGTCCCTACCGCCGATCCTCGGGGGGTGGGCCGGAGCGCACATCAGCCGCCGGCCCGGGCAGGGCAGCGACCTGGTCGACCTGCGGGAGTTCGCTCCCGGCGACAGGCTCCGCTCCATCCACTGGCGCGCCTACGCCCGGCACGGCACCCTTTACACCAGGCGGACGCTGTCCGACGCCGATGCCGAACTGATGATCTGCCTGGATCTGTCGACCGTCCTGGCGCCGCGCCCGCCGCGTCAGCCGTCGTCTCGCGCCCGGTCCCTGGCCCGCGGGCTGGTGCGGGCGGTGCGCGAGGCTGCCGAGCGGATAGCGGACCGTCGCCGGGACACGGGCCGCCGGCAAGCCGGGAAGGAGCGGCGGCTTTCCAGCCTCGACCTGGCCGTCACGGCTGCTGCCGCGGTCGCTGCCGCGCACCTCGGGCAGGGCGACCGGGTGGGCCTGCTCGTGGCAACGATGCCGCGTCGGATCGTGCGCCCCGGAACCGGCAACCGCCAGTTGCAGCGGATCCGCCACCAGCTGGCGGTGCTGGAGAACCGCCGGCAGCGGATCCTCGGCACCGCGTTGTGGGGCCTGCGCCCGGGGCAGGTCGTGGTGCTGTGCAGCCCGCTCGTCTCGCGCGCCGCGGTGAACGCCGCGCTCGATTGCCGCTCCCGCGGCCACCGGGTGATCGTGGTCGACACCCTGCCGCTGTCCGGAATGCTCCGCCATGCGACAGCCGCGGACGCCGATCACCTCCGGGTGCTCGCCGTCGAGCGGGAGCTGACGATCGAACGCTTGCGCGGCAACGCCATCCCGGTGCTGAGCTGGGATGCCGGAGACATCTCGTTGCAGATGGCAGCGGCGCAGCGGGCGATGCGGAGCCGACGATGAGCGCGCTCTCGCACCCGGCGGCCGCTCCGCCGACGGCGCGGGGTCTTCCCGGCTGGGCCCTGCGCCTGGTTCTCGGCCTGGCCGGTGGCGCCGCCGTCGTCGTGGCGATGGCCGGAGCCGGACATGTCGACGCCGTCTCGGTCGCCGGATTCGTCATGCTGCTGTTGGTGCTCGGTGCCGCGGCCGCGCCGGCCAGCGTCGTCCCGCTGTTGCTGCTGATCGGGGTCGTGCTCTACCGGCTGCTGGCCGGGGATCCCACGTTCGGGCCGGCCCTGGCCGGCCTGGTCTTCCTGACGGCGCTGGTTCATCAGCTGGCAGGGCTGGCAGCTGCGATCCCGGCGCGCTCGCGGTGCCGCTGGTCGGCCCTGCTACCCGCGGCCCTGCGGTTCGTGATGGTGGTGGTCCCGGTCGAGGCCGCCGTGCTGATTGCCGCGGCCTCCGGGGCGGCATGAACGGCCATCAAAGGCCCTGAAACACGCTGTACAGCGCTGAGGCCCTAAGAGACTCTGGAAGACGTTGAAAGACGCTGTGCCCCAACGCGTTTGCGTCTTCAGTTGCCGATCTCGCCGCGAGGGTGACGACGCTCGATGCGGCCGCGCCGATCGTGGCCCGCCCGGTTGTCCGGGTCCTTCCAGTCCGGGCCCCAAATGCTGCCGGCGATGGCTGAAATGGCCGGAATCAACAGGAACCAGTACCACAGGCCGGTGACGAAGAACAGCGCGACCGCCACGAACACCGAAGCGGCGGCTGCCGCGGCGACCAGCTTCTGCGCCGTGCTCCGAAAATCCCCGGGAACGGCAGGTTGACCCCGACCGGGGGGCATGAGCGTAACCCGTGACCCATCCGCCGCCAGGGCGATGGCCGTCCCTGCCCCGGGCAGCACCGGATGCGGCGCGGGCAGGTCGTCGAACAGCGACGAAAGGTCGTCGGCGGTCCTGGCCACCGCCACCTGGGCGCTGCGGTCGCCGTACTCGTCCAGGTTGATCCGGCCGGCGGTGAGGTGCTCGCCTAGCGCGTCGAGTGCCGAATTCCGTTCCCTGTCCCCAACCCGCATCTCGCCGGGCGGGGCCGGCTTCGGGTCGAGTCCGGCGCCGAAGTCCGGACCGCTCGGGTCGGCCGGCGTCGCTGCATCGCTGGGGTTTGCCACACCAGGAACTCTAATCGGCACCGGCCGCGGCGTCAGCGGATCTCGGCCAGCACGGAGCCTGCCGTCACCGGCGCACCCACGACGGCTCGCACCCCGGCCACCACCCCGTCCTTGTGCGCCGTCACGGGGTTTTCCATCTTCATCGCCTCGACCACCGCGATGAGATCGCCGCTCGTCACTGCATCGCCGTCCGCGACCGCGACCTTGACGACGGTGCCCTGCATGGGCGCCGTCACCGCATCGCCGCCGGCCGTCGGCGGGCCGTTACGACCGGGCCGCTTCGGGCGGACGTCGCGCCGGGGTACGACCGATGGCACCAGGTCGGCCGGGAGCGAGACCGACACCCGTCGGCCGTTCACCTCCGCGACGACCACCTGCCGCGGCGGCGCGTCGCCGGTTTCGGACGCGCCGCGGAACGGCTCGAAGGTGTTGACGAAATCTGTTTCGATCCAACGGGTGTGCACGGCGAAATGCCCATCGCGGGCAGTGAACGCCGGATCGTCGACCACGGCTCGATGAAACGGCAATACGGTCGCTAGCCCGTCCACCGCGAATTCGGCCAGCGCCCGCCGCGACCGCTCCAGCGCCTGCGCGCGGTCCGAGCCGGTCACGATCAGCTTGGCGAGCAGCGAATCGAACGCCCCGCCGATCTCGGCCCCGGCCTCCACGCCCGAGTCCAGGCGAATCCCGGGACCGGACGGCGCGTCGAAGCGCCTCACGACCCCCGGCGCCGGAAGGAAGTTCCGGCCCGGGTCCTCGGCGTTGATCCGGAATTCGATGGAGTGCCCGCGCGGCGGCGGATCCTCCTGCACACGCAGCCTTTCGCCATCGGCAATCCGAAACTGCTCTCGTACCAAGTCGATTCCACTGGTCTCCTCGGACACCGGATGCTCGACCTGCAGGCGTGTGTTGACCTCCAGGAACGTGATCAGGCCGTCCTGGCCGATAAGGAACTCGACGGTGCCGGCCCCGTGATACCCGGCTTGGACACAGATCGCCTTGGCCGCCGCATGGATGGTGGCGCGCTGCTCGTCGGACAGGAACGGCGCCGGCGCCTCCTCGAGCAGCTTCTGGTAGCGCCGCTGCAACGAGCAGTCCCGGGTGCCGACGACGATGACGGTTCCGTGGGTGTCGGCCAGCACCTGCGCCTCGACGTGCCGTGGCCGGTCCAGATACCGCTCCGCGAAGCATTCGCCCCGGCCGAACGCCGTCACCGCCTCCCGCACCGCCGATTCGTACAGTTCGGGGATCTCCGCCATGTTGCGGGCGACCTTCAGCCCCCGGCCGCCACCACCGAACGCCGCTTTGATCGCCACCGGAAGCCCGTGCTGCTCGGCGAACGCAACCACGTCGGAAGCGCTTGCGGCCGGTCCCGCAGTGCCCGGAACCAGCGGAGCGCCGGCCCGGGCCGCGATCCGCCGTGCGGTGACCTTGTCGCCCAGGTCGCGGATCGACTGCGGGCTCGGGCCGATCCAGACCAGCCCCGCGTCCAGCACGGCCTGTGCGAAATCCGCGTTCTCGGACAGGAAACCGTAACCGGGGTGCACCGCGTCGGCTCCCGACCGCGCGGCGATGCGGAGCAGTTTGTCGATGTCCAGGTACGAGTCCGCGGGCGTCGATCCGCCCAGCGCGTACGCCTCGTCGGCCACGCGCACGTGCAGCGCGTCCCGGTCGGGATCCGCGTAGACGGCCACCGAACGAAGCGATGCGTCCCGCGCGGCCCGGGCCACCCGGACTGCGATCTCCCCGCGGTTGGCGATCAGCACGCTGCGCACGCCACGATCCTTCCATCCGGCAGGGCGCTGCGGCACCGCAGCCCGGCCGCGGTGGCCCCGTTGCGCCGGCGGTACGCCGAGTTGCGCGTCGGCCGGTTCCGCGCACGCGAGATGCCCAGCGGGAGGAAACCGACTGGAAGCTCACGGTCCTTCGACGAGCGCGTGGTGACCATGAGATCGGGCGAGCCGTTGATCACAGGTGAGCAGCGGCGTGTCCAAGGCTTCGGCTAGCGCCACATAACAGGCATCGGCCACGCTATGGGTTTCGCGCAGCGAATAGGCGCGATCCAACAGGGGTGGTAGCGGCCATCGCCGAGCGGGCACGCTCCGGAAGTCCGCTACCGCGACCAGGCCGTCACGCTCGCTCAGCAGACCGCGGCGCACCGCCTGCCGGATCAGGCTGACGACCTCGACATCGAAATGTGCCGGCACGTGCACGCGTTCGCCGCGAAGCCTGCGGGCCACGGCGGAACCGGCGTCCGTCTCCAGCACCAATTCCCCGGCGGCCGAAGCGTCCAGCACGATCACGAGTGCCGGGCCTGGTCCAGCAGTTCCGCCGCGGAAACTCCCAGTTCCCGTCGCGGCCGGGTGGTCAGGCGATCGAGAACGTGGTCCAGTGTGGGCTCGGCCGCGAACTCCTCCAGTCGCGCCAACAAGAAGTCGCTCAGGCTCAACCGTTCGGCGGCGGCGCGCTCCTTGAGTACGGCCACCAGGCCCTCCGGAACGTGACGTACCTGCACCATCATCGACATGTGCTGAGCATAGCGCACAAGTTAATCACATGTTGACCGAGCGAACCTGGCCCCGGCGGTTCGAATGCGGCGGCAAGGCGGCCCTTTCGGCCGCCGGGCGTGACAACGACGTGCTCTTGGCCGATCGGCCAATGGGCTGGCGCTTTCGCAACCCGCCGGCGCGGGCCGGTCGCGGTCGACCGTTACGCCGACGGGACGCCGGGCGGGCGCCACAGGTCGATCACGCGGATGCCGACGTCGCCCAGCAATCGGCGAACGAGCGGCAAGGACAGCCCGACCACGCAGGAAGGATCGCCGTCCACGCCGTCGACGAACCAGCCGCCCAACCCGTCGATGGTGAAAGCGCCCGCGACGTCCAGCGGCTCTCCCGAGTCGACATACGCGGTGATCTCGTCGATGCTCGGGGTGGCGAACCGCACGTCGGTCGCGGCAGTACCGGCCGCCCGCCCGGCGATTCGCCCCTGCCGCACGCGCAGCACGGCGTGCCCGGTGAGTAGTGTCCCGGTCCGTCCGGACTGCATGTTCCAGCGCCGCAACGCCTCGTCGGGGGTGTGCGGTTTGCCCTGCAGCTCCCCGTCGAGGAGCAGCATCGAATCGCCGGCGATGACGACGGCATCGCTGAGCGCGTGATCCCGGGCGACCGCCTCGGCCTTCGCGTCGGCCAGCGCCGCGACCAGGTCCTGCGGCTCGGCATCCCGGTGCGCCGCCCGGAGCCCGTCCTCGTCGATCCCGGAGACCAGGACCACCGGATCGATGCCCGCGTGCCGCAGCACCGACAGCCGCCCGGGCGATGCGGACGCGAGGACGACCGTCGGCCGGGTGCCCTCCGCAGTTGACATCACTGCGGCAGCCCGGAAGCCCACCAGCCGCGCGGCCCGGGCAGCGCACGCCCGGCCGGCGGGCACCGGCGCCCCCAGAACGAGGGCGACGCCGGGACGTTCGTCATCGCCGCCCGGGCGGCGAGCACTGCGAGAACGGCCACCACCGCGGCGGCGTCCTCGTCATCCTCGTCGTGCGCCGGGGTTCGCGGCGTGCTCACAGCGGGATGTTCCCATGCTTTCGCGGCGGCAGGGTCTCACGCTTGTCGGCCAGCGCGCGCAGCGCCCGGACCAGCGTCACCCGGGTCGCCGACGGCTTGATCACCTGGTCCACATACCCGCGGTCGGCTGCGATATAGGGGTTCGCGAACGTGTCTTCGTACTCGCGCTGCAAGCGCGCCCGCAGCGCGCCGACGTCTTCTCCCCGTTCGCCGGCGGCCTGAAGTTCCTTGCGGTACAGGATGTTCACCGCACCCTGCGCCCCGACGACGGCGATCTGCGCGGTCGGCCACGCCAGGTTGACGTCGGCCCCCAGGTGCTTCGACCCCATCACGTCGTACGCCCCGCCGTACGCCTTGCGGGTGATCACCGTCAGCAGCGGCACGGTCGCCTCGGCGTAGGCGTAGATCAGCTTCGCACCGCGACGGATGATCCCGTTCCACTCCTGGTCCGTGCCCGGCAGGAAGCCCGGAACGTCGACGAACGTCACGACCGGGACGTTGAACGCGTCGCAGGTTCGAACGAAACGCGCCGCCTTCTCGGACGCGTCGATGTCCAGCGTGCCCGCCAGATGGGTCGGCTGATTGCCCACCACGCCGACGCTTCGTCCGTCGATGCGGCCGAACCCGATGACGATGTTCGGCGCGAAGAGTTCCTGCACCTGCAGGAACTCCCCGTCGTCCAGCACGGCGGTGATCGCGTTCGTCATGTCGTACGGCTGGTTCGGGGAATCCGGGATGAGCCCGTCCAGGGTGAGGTCGTCTGCACGAAGCTGCATATCGGTTTCGGCCGGTTCCGCCGGCGGCGTGCTGAGGTTGTTCGAGGGCAGGTAGCCGAGCAGCGCCCGCACGTAGTCGATGGCATCGTCCTCGTCGGACGCCAGGTAGTGCGCGTTCCCGGAGCGGGTGTTGTGGGTGCGTGCCCCGCCCAGGTCCTCCAGGGTCACGTCCTCGCCGGTCACCGCCTTGACCACCTCCGGCCCGGTGATGAACATCTGCGATGTCCGATCGACCATCACCACGAAATCGGTCAGCGCCGGGGAGTAGACGTGCCCGCCCGCCGCCGCCCCCATGATCAACGATATCTGCGGCACCACGCCGGACAGGTGCACGTTGCGACGGAAGATCTCCGCGTAGAGCCCGAGCGAGACCACGCCCTCCTGGATCCGGGCGCCCCCGCCCTCGTTGATCCCAACGATCGGCCGGCCCGTCTTGGCCGCGAAATCCAAGACCTTGACGATCTTCTCGCCGTACACCTCGCCGAGGGCCCCGCCGAACACCGTGACGTCCTGCGAGAACACCGCCACCTCGCGCCCGTCCACGGTGCCGAAACCGGTGACGACGCCGTCCCCGTACGGCCGGTTCCGCTCCATTCCGAACACGGTCGACCGGTGCCGGGAGAAGGCGTCGAATTCGGTGAACGATCCCGGGTCGAGCAAGGCGTCCAGCCGTTCCCGTGCCGTCTTTCGGCCCCGGCCGTGCTGGCGCTCGGCCGCCTTGGCCGATCCTGCGTGCACGTGCTCGGCGATGCGGCGGTCGAGGTCGGCCAGCCGGCCCGCTGTGGTGTGGGCGGACGGCGGGTCGGTTTCGGACGATGCCGGGCCCACCGCGGGTCGCGGCTGCCCGTCCGGGATCGGCACCGTGCTGGGCATGGCGCGAGACTATCGAACCGGCAGCGTCACGAACGTTCCCGGCTGTCGACGGACCAGGTCACCAACCCAGGCGCCGAAGCGGGCGTCGGCGCGGGCAGCAGGGAGGCGAACTGGCGGGAGAGGTGCTCCAGGAATTCCCCGGACAGCTGCAGCGTCGAAGCCACCCGCTGCAACTCGGCCAGGTGCGACTCCGCCAGTTGGGCGATGACGGTGTGCCCCCGCTCGGTCAGGCCGATACGAACGACCCGCTGATCGTGCGGGTCTACCGCGCGAGCCACCAACCCCGCCCGCTGGGCCCGGTTGGCCAATCCCACCGCGCTGTGCTGGCGGATCTGCAGCGCAACTGCCAGGTCGCTGATGCTGGGAGGTGAGTCGGATGGCCGGACCCTGATCGCCAGCAGCAACTGGGCCTGCTGCGGCGCCAGGCCGAACTTGGCGGCATGGCTGGCGCTCCACTGCAGGTACTGGCGCAGGGCGCGTCGAAACGCGAACAGCACCTCGTACTGCGTCTGGTCGAGTTCGGCCATGGACCACCTCGCAGACTCACCGCTTGACCGCCGAAGCCCGGCGCGCCGGCGGCACTTCCGATCCGGTCGTCCCGTAACACGATCCGTTGCCTTGGACCACCTGGCCGGTTGCTCCCATGGTTGCGCCGATTCGCCCGCAGCGCACGTTGCTGCGGGAAAGCCGCACGTCACGGACCCTGCCACGCATCGCACGGCGCGTTTCCCGGCGGCGAAGAGCCCGCCTGCCGAGCTGCGCGCCGCAGCATCGAAGGGGCCGCGGGTGGCCTCGACGGCGCGGTTTGGGCCACCACTTCCACGGGCAACTCAAGGTGTGTCGTCCTACGATACGTCTGAGCCGCACCTGAAGAGGAAACGATGGGACTGCTGGACACGCTGCGCGATCCGGACGACGTCCGTAGGATTCCCGCGCACCTGTTGGGCGAACTCGCGGCGCAGATTCGAGCCTCCCTCGGCGATCCGGTTCTCGCCGGCGACCACCCCGGCTCACACCTGGGCGTCGTGGAGCTCAGCATCGGCCGCGACGTACCGGTGATCGCGGTGGTCGGTGACGGTTCGCTCGCCGACGGCCCCGCCCTTCAGGCGCTGAGCCGCGTCGGTCAAGCGCACCGCAAGGTCATCGTGGTGCTGGGCGACGCTGACCGCACCTCCGCCGCACCGCCCGGCGGCCTCGCCCGGCACCTTGATCGGGTCGCTGATCGGCGCGGTTACCGTGCGGTGGTGGCGCGGCTCTCCGGCGACGACGCCGGCTTCGAAGGCGGGGTCAGTCCGGCCGCGGTGAGCGCGGCGAGCGGCACGGTGGCGAGCGAGCGGATGGGGCTCTTGTGCCCCTTGGGTTTCACCTACCTCGGGCCGGTGGACACCGACGACGTGCCTGCGCTGGAGCGGGCGCTCGCCGCGGCGGCCGACTGCCCCGGGCCGGCCGTCGTGTACTGCCGCGCGAGCGGTGATCGCGGATCGGAACGCGGCGAGTCCGCCCGGCCGCGGCGTCCGCCGTTCGCCACGCCGTCGGGGGTTCGCAGCTACTGGTGGCGGCCCGATCCGGTCCGGGCGGCGCGGTGACGGCGGCGGGCGCGGACGCGCTGGCAAGGATCCGGACGGCCGCCGCCGGCGCGGCGCGGAGAGACCCGCCATCCGGCGCCCCCGCCGACCGGTCGGGCGCGGGCGTCGGCGGGGGGATCATCCTGCCGGCGACCGCCCGCAAACGTATGCACGGCGAGAACTTCCCGGTGGCGATGCGGATCCTGCCGCGCCGGCTCCGCCGCGGACTTTTGGCCCTGTACGCGTTCGCCCGGTACGTCGATGACGTGGGTGACGAATTCGACGGCCCGCGCATCGCCGCCCTCAAGGAGATCGCCGAGCTGGTCCGGCTGCAGTACGCGGGAAGCCGACCAGCCTGTCCGGCCGCCATCGCCGGGGTGGCCGTGCTGCGCGACGAGTACGCGGTTCCCGCCGCGCCGCTGCTCGATCTCGTGCAGGCCAACATCGCCGACCAGCGGGTTCGTCGGTACCAGAGCTTCGCCGATTTGCTGGAGTACTGCCGGTTGTCGGCCAACCCCGTCGGACGGGTCGTTCTGCATGTCGTCGGGGAACCTGCCGAGCACCTGATTGCGCTGTCCGACCGCATCTGCACCGGCCTGCAGATCCTCGAACACCTCAAAGACGTGGGCGAGGACTACCGCGCCGACCGGGTGTACCTGCCGGCGTGCGACATGGTCCGTTTCGGGGTCGACGCGCAGATGCTGGCGGACGAGCGGGCGGGCCCGCCGGTGCGCGCCCTGATCCGGTACGAGACCGACCGCGCGGCCGCCTATCTCGAGGCCGGAGCGCCGCTGGTATCGGCGTTGCGCGGTCCGGCGAGGATCGCCGTCGCG
This sequence comes from uncultured Actinomycetes bacterium, assembly GCA_964624455.1. GTDB lineage: Bacteria > Actinomycetota > Actinomycetes > Mycobacteriales > Nakamurellaceae > Nakamurella. The sequence continues at coordinate 23,499 of CAZUXD010000010.1, forward strand.
GGGTATCTGGCGGGTGGCCGGGCCGCCGCGCGGGCGATCCGTTCGGCGCGCTACGACGTGCTGGCGCGGGACTGCTCGCCCAGCGGGCGGGACATCGCCGCTGCCTACCTGCGAGCCACCGTCAGCACGGCGGGATGATCATGGGCGATGCGAGGGCGACGGGTGCGGGGACGGCATGAACGTCGACACCGCCTACGCCGCATGCCGTGCGATAACCCGGGGGGAGGCGCGCAACTTCGCATACGGAATCGCGCTGTTGGCGCCGCCGCAGCGGCGCGCGATGACGGCCGTCTACGCGGCCGCCCGGCGCATCGACGACATCGGGGACAGCGCCCTTGATGCCGAGAGGAAGGTCGAAGCGCTGGAGCGGCTGCGGATTTCCCTGCTCTCGGTGCGCGACGCGGATCGGCCTGCGTCGGACACCGTCGATCCGGTCCTGGTCGCCCTGGCCGACGCGGCGGCGCGCTTCCCCTTGCCGCTCAGCGCATTCGGAGAGGTGGTGGACGGATGCAAGGCCGATGTGACCGTACATTCGTATGCCACGTTCGATCACCTGGTGGAATACTGCCGCTGCGTGGCGGGCGCGGTGGGACGGCTGTCGGTCGGCATCTACCGTCCGCGGCGGCTCGCCGAGGCGTGGGTTCCGGCCGACGCCCTGGGCGTCGCGCTGCAGATCACCAACATCCTGCGAGATCTCCGGGAGGATCGGATCGCGGGCCGGGTCTACCTGCCGGTCGAGGATCTCGAACGGTTCGGTTGCCGGCTCGAGGTGGACGGGGACGGAAACCTGACCGACCCGACCGACGCGTTCGCGGCGCTGATCCGGTTCCAGGCCGACCGCGCGCAGGTGTGGTACGAGCGGGGAGCCGCGCTGCTCCCGCTGCTGGATCGCCGCAGCGCCGCCTGCACCGCCGCGATGGCAGGCATCTACCACCGGCTGTTGGGGGCCATCGCAAGCGATCCCGATGCGGTCCGCACCCGTCGGCTCGCCCTGCCCGCGGTGCAGAAGACCGCCGTGGCGGTCCGCGCTCTCGCCCGGGGGGCGTGGTGATGGCGGCGCCCGCTCGGACGCCCGCGCGCCGCCCCGATGTGCGAGCGGGCGCCCGGGCGACGTCGCGTCCCGCCCCGCCGGGCCACGTCGCGGTCGTCGGAGGCGGCCTGGCCGGCATCGCCGCGGCGGCCTCGCTCGCCGACCGTGGGTGGCGGGTCACGCTGCTAGAGTCCCGTCCCCGCCTCGGCGGCGCGGCGTACTCATTCCGCCGCGGCGATCTGACGGTCGACACCGGCGTGCATGTCGTGTTGCGCTGCTACACCGCGTACCGCGCACTGCTGGCGCGGATAGGCGTCGCCGCGTCGGTGCCGGTCCAACCGCGGCTTGACATCACGGTGTTGCGGCGCGGAGAACCGCCCGCGACGCTGCGCCGCGGGAGGTTCGGCCCGGCCCCGGTTCACCTGCTGCCGGCGATCGCGGGCTATCGCGAACTGACGGTGTCCGAGAAGCTCCTGGCGACCCGGGCCGCGCTGGCGGTGCGTCGATTGGACCTGGACGATCCGGCGTTGGACCGGGTGACGTTGGCCGAATGGCTGCGCCGGCGCGGCCTGCGGGCGCACGCCATCGATTCGCTGTGGGGCCTGCTGTGCGTGGCCGCCCTGAACATCGACCCGGATCGGGCATCGATGGCCCTGATGGCCCAAGTGCTCCGCACTGCCCTGCTGGACTCCGTCGCGGCGGGCGACATCGGGGTGCCCGGCGCCCCGCTGTCGGCGCTACACGACGAACCCGCCCGGCGGCTGCTCCGCGGCCTGGACGTCACCTGCCGGGTCGGCAGCAGGGTCACCGCCATCGATCGGCGCGGCGCCGGCTTCGCGATCGGGACCCGGGACGGCGAACTGACCGTCGATGCCGCGGTGTGTGCGGTGCCGCACCGGCACGCGGCCGAACTGCTGCCGGGCGGTGCGGTGCAAAGCGTCGGATGGTCCGAGTTGGATGCCTCCCCGATCGTCAACGTGCACCTGCTGCTCGATCGCGTCGTCACCGGGGACACCTTGGTTCGCAACGGCTTTGCCGCGGTTCTGCGATCGCCGCTGCAGTGGCTCTTCGATCGCACCGCGCCGTCCGGCGCACGCGGCCAGTACCTGGTCAGCTCGCTGTCGGCCGCCGACCGGGCGATCGGCCGGCCGGCTGCCGATCTGATAGAGGTGGCCAGGCGCGAAATCCGGGGGTTGTTCCCGGCCGCGACCGGCGCGGAGTTGCTCGACGCGTTCGTCACCAGAGAACCGCATGCCACGATCCGCCAGCAAGCGGGGACGGCCGGGTACCGACCGTCGACCGGGACCTACTGGCGGGGGCTGGTGTTGGCCGGGTCCTGGACCGCCACGGGCCTGCCCGACACGTTGGAGGGCGCTGTGCGGAGCGGCCAACGTGCCGCGGAAGCACTGACTGCCCCGCGATCCGGCTCGCCGGCCGGCGAAGCGATCGACGAGACCCACCAGGCCGAAGTCGCGCATCGGCCCGACGCCCAACTGGAGGAGATCGCCCGATGACATCGATGTTCGGAGCGGTACTCGACGACGCCAGGTCACGTGTCGAACCGGCGATGCGGGCGGCGGTGGACCGGCTGGACCCGGCAAACCGCCTGGTTGCCGGTTACCACCTGGGCCACACCGATCCCTTCGGCAACCCCGCGTCGGAGAACGGCGGCAAGGTGGTGCGGGGCGCGCTTGCCCTGCTCTCCGCGCGGGCCGCCCGCGCGGACGTCGAGGTCGGGCTTCCCGCCGCGGTCGCATGCGAGTTGGTGCACAACTTCTCGCTGCTGCACGACGACATCATGGACGCCGACACCACCCGCCGGCACCGGCCGGCCGCCTGGACCGTCTTCGGCACGTCCGCCGCCATCCTCGCGGGCGATGCGATGCTCGGACTGGCCACCGAGGTGTTGGCCGAGGCGCGCGGGCCGAACGTCGCCTGGGCCGTGCGCTGCCTGTCCGCCGCCACCCGCCGGCTGATCGCCGGCCAGGCCGCGGACCTGACCTTCGAGACGGACGACGAGGTGAGCCTGCAGCGCTGCCAGCAGATGGCGGCCGGCAAGACCGGGGCGCTGCTCGCGTGCGCGGCCTCGCTCGGGTCGGTGCTCGCGGATGCTCCTGCGGCGCTGACCATGTCGCTGGCGGATTTCGGCTATCACGTCGGCATGGCGTTCCAACTCGTCGACGACCTGCTGGGCATCTGGGGTTCGACGGAGCGGACCGGCAAACCGGTGGCGTCCGACCTGGCGTCCCGTAAGAAGTCCCTGCCGGTGGTGGCCGCGCTGGCCGCCGGCGGACCGGCGGCGGATCGGCTGCGGAGGCTGTATGCCAAGCAGGACCCGCTGTCCGGTGATGAGTTGATCGCGGCCGCGGCGGCGGTGGACGCTGCGGGTGGCCGTGCCTGGGCGGCGTCCGAAGCCGACCTGCACACCGCCGCGGCATTGGGGATCCTGGGCGACATTCCCATCGATCCTCGCACCAGATCCGATCTGGAAGCGGTGACGAGGATGCTGTGCAGGAGGGATCGCTGAGCGTGATGACGACGGCATCATCGATCGCCGCGGGCGTGGCGGAGCCCGCCGCCCCCGCCCCGGCGCAGGCGCATGCCCGCGGCCGGGTCGCACTGGAACGTGCGGTGGAGCATCTCACGGGTCTGCAGCAGCAGGACGGCCACTGGCGGGGCCTGCTCGAGACGAACGTCACGATGGACGCCGAGGACCTGCTCATGCGACAGTTCCTCGGCATCCGGACCGCACAGGAGACCGAGCAGAGCGCACGCTGGATACGCAGCCAGCAGCGCCCCGATGGTTCTTGGGCGAACTTCCGTGGTGGGCCCGCTGACCCGTCGACCACCGCCGAGGCGTACATCGCGCTGCGCCTGGCCGGTGACGATCCGCACGCGCCACACATGGCCGCCGCCCGCGAGGTCGTGCTGACAGCTGGTGGGCTGGCCGGCACGAGGGTGTTCACCCGGATGTGGTTGGCGCTGTTCGGCCTCTGGGATTGGCGAGACGTTCCGGCGTTGCCGCCCGAGATCATCTTCCTGCCACGCTGGTTTCCGCTGAACCTGTACGACTTCGCGTGCTGGGCCCGCCAGACCATCGCGCCGCTGGCGGTGTTGTCGGCGCTGCGACCATCCCGCGATCTGGGGATCGAAGTCGACGAGCTACGGCTCGACACGGTCCGCGCGCGGCCCGCATCGACGTCGCGGTGGTGGGCCGGCGCCTTCCGGGGGCTCGATCGCGTGCTGCACGGCTACCAGCGGCTGCCCGTGAAACCGCTGCGCGCAACCGCTCTCGCGAAGATCACCGAATGGATCGTCTCCCGGCAGGAGGCCGACGGGTCTTGGGGCGGTATCCAGCCACCCTGGGTCTATTCGCTGATGGCGTTGTCGGCGCGGGGCTATCCCAACGACCATCCCGTTATGGCGCGCGGGCTTGCGGGCTGGGAGCGCTTCACCGTCCACGTCGATTCCCCGGCCGGGGCGATGCGTTGGATCGAGGCCTGCCAGTCGCCGGTCTGGGACACCGCGCTGGCCGTCGTGGCACTGGCCGACGCCGGCTGCGGCGATGCCCCGGAGGTGGCGGCCGCGTCCGATTGGTTGGTGGGGCAGGAGATTCGCGTCACCGGCGACTGGGCGGTACAACGGCCCGGGCTCGCGCCGGGCGGCTGGGCCTTCGAGTACGACAACGACGGCTACCCGGACATCGACGACACCGCGGAGGTGGTCCTGGGCCTGCGCAAGACACTCGGGGCGCAGCCGCCCGGCCCCCGTGCGGCAGTCGAGGAGGCGATTGGCCGCGGCGTCGACTGGATCATCGGAATGCAGTCCGCCGACGGCGGGTGGGGCGCATTCGACGCGGACAATACTCGAGAAGTGGCCTACCAACTCCCATTCTGCGACTTCGGCGCGGTGATCGACCCGCCCAGCGCAGATGTCACCGCGCATGTGGTGGAAATGCTTGCAGTAGAGGGGCTCTCGGCCTCTGACTCCTGTCGTCGAGGAGTGCGGTACCTGCTGGACGCCCAGCAGGACGACGGCTCATGGTTCGGGCGGTGGGGCGCGAACTACCTGTACGGCACGGGCGCAGCCGTGCCGGCACTGGTGGCAGCCGGCACCGCTACATCCGCCGCACCGATCCGCCGCGCGGTGGACTTCCTCGTCCGGGTGCAGAACGCGGACGGCGGCTGGGGCGAGGACCTGCGCTCCTATGCGGACCCCTCGTTCGTCGGCCGGGGCCAATCCACGGCGTCGCAGACGGCATGGGCGCTGCTGGCCCTGCATGCCGCGGGCGAGGCCGCGTCGCCGGCCGCGGTCCGCGGCATCGAGTTCCTCGCCGGAGCCCAACGATCCGACGGCACCTGGGACGAGCCGCAGTTCACCGGAACCGGGTTCCCGCGCGACTTCTACATCAACTACCACCTGTACCGGCTCGTTTTTCCGATAGCCGCGCTGGGTAGGTGCCTTTCGGGGGGGAAGGGGCCGGCATGAGGACGTTGTTCTGCGCTGCGATGAAGGGGGAGACGGACGCGCTGCGCCGGGGCCTGCCCGAGGCGTTGCGCGACAACGTCCTTCGCACCGGGCGGGGGCCGGTGCGGGCACGCCGGGCCGCGTTGACCCCGCAGGTTCGATCGGCCGATTCGATAGTGGTGGCGGGCATTTCCGGCGGGCTGGACCCGGCGCTTCGTCCTGGTGATGTGGTGGTGGCCGACAGCGTCATCGGCCCGGACGGAATCCGGATCCCGTGCCCGGCCGCCCCGATGCTGGCGGCGCGACTGCGGGCCGGGGGCGTCCCGGCCCGTGCCTGCCCGATCGCGACGTCGGATCGGCTGGTCGTCGGGTCGCGACGCGCGGTCCTGGCGCGTTCCGGCGCGGTCGCGGTCGACATGGAATCGGCAGCGCTGCTGGGTCGGGGGCGCCCGGCCGCCGTCGTGCGGGTAATCGCCGACCCGGTCGGCGGCCGGCTCTTCGCGCCGGTCACGCTCCGCCGGGTCCGCGCCGCCGTCTCCGCGTTGACGTTGCTCGGCCCGGCGGCGGCCGACTGGGCCGCCGCCGTCGCACCACGGACCGTGCTGCTGGCTGGGCACCCGGCACCGCGCCCCCGGGCCGACGCCTGGACGCCGGATGCGATCGCCGAGATCGCAGCCGCGGACCTGGTGCTGGTGGTCGGATCGCCGGAATCCGCGGAGACCCGGCGGCTGCTGCACAGCGCGCGCCGCCTCGTCGCCGACGCGCACGCGGTCGGCGACGTGGATGATGTCGACCTGCGCTGGCTCCCTGGTGTCGCGACCGTCGGCATCGTTGCGCAGGCCCCGGCGCCGCAGGTGCGCGTCGAGCGGATCGTCGCCGCGCTCGGCGGCCTTGGTGCGACCGAGGTCCGCGCCGGCCGGCCGCAGACCGATGACATGGATTTCAAACTATCGAAGGAGGTACGAGGCGCATGAGCATGCCGATGCGGCAATCCTTGCGTGTGGCCCGCTACTTGTTGGGCAAGAAGATCAGGGGTGTGGAGAAGTTCCCGCTGTTGGTCGAGCTCGAGCCGCTGTTCGCCTGCAACCTGGCGTGTCCCGGTTGCGGCAAGATCCAGCACCCGGCCGATGAGTTGCGCCGGCGGATGCCGGTGCAGCAGGCGCTGGATGCCATCGAGGAATGCGGCGCGCCGATGGTGTCGATCGCCGGCGGCGAGCCGCTCATGCATCCGCAGATCGACGAGCTGGCCAACGAGTTGGTGCGCCGCAAGAAGTACGTCTTCCTGTGCACCAACGCGATGTTGGTGCGCAAGTGGTGGGACAAGTTCGACTTCAAGCCCTCGCGCTACTTCGCCTTCACCGTGCATGTGGACGGGCTGAGGGACGAGCACGACCGGGCTGTCGACAAGGCGGGCGTGTTCGACGAGGTCGTGGAGGCGGTCGGCTGGCTCAAGGCCAAGGGTTTCCGGGTGACCACTAACTCCACGTTCTTCACCACCACCACCCCGCAGAACGTGATCGACGTGCTGAACTTCTTGAACGACGATCTCAAGGTCGACGAGATGATGATCTCGCCGGGCTACGCGTACGAGAAGGCGCCGGACCAGGAGCACTTCCTGGGCGTGACCCAGACCCAGGAGCTGTTCAAGAAGGCCTTCGCCGACGGCAACCGCAAGCGCTGGAGGCTGAACCACTCTCCGCTGTTCCTGGACTTCCTGGAAGGGAAGGCCGACTTCGGCTGCACGGCATGGGGAATCCCGAGCTATTCGCTCTACGGCTGGCAACGTCCCTGCTACCTGATGGCGGACGGGTACGTCAAGACGTACCAGGAGTTGATCGAGACCACCGACTGGGACTCCTACGGCCGGGGCAGGGACCCGCGCTGCGCCAACTGCATGGCGCACTGCGGATACGAGCCCTCGGCGGTGATCGCGACCATGGGATCGCTCAAGCAGAGCATGCGCGCCGTTCTCGGGGGGTGAGGCGTAGCGTCGGGGGTGGAAGCACCTGCCTAAGGAGGCGGCGGCAATATGTCCGTCACAGAACGAATGTCCATCAACGACGTCGACCCGGACGCCTATCAGGCCGTGCTCGGCCTGGAGAAGTACGTGCACTCCGGGCGGCTCGACCCGCAACTGCTGGCCCTGATCAAGTGCCGTGCCTCGCAGATCAACCACTGCGCATGGTGCCTGGACATGCACTCGACCGAGGCCCGTCAGGCCGGTGTGGAGCAGCGGAAGCTCGACGTGCTGGCCGCCTGGCGAGAAGCGCCCTCGCTGTACAGTCGGCGCGAGGCGGCGGCGCTGGCCTTTACCGAAGAGGTCACGCTGATCAGCCAGGGCGGGGTGTCGGACGCCGTATGGGCCGGGCTCACCGAGGTTTTCGACGAGAAGGAATCGGTGCTGCTGCTGATGGCGATCGCCGCGATCAACGTGTGGAACCGCATGAATGTGGCCGTGCACACGGATTTGCCCCCGGAGCCGTTCGCCGCAGGCTGAGCGACCTCGCCCACCCCTGCCGCAGGGTCCGTCATCGGCCCCAACGTCTGGCCATCCGGCCGTACCACTGGGGCGCTGCGCCCTGAAACGCCACCGGGATGCGGAGCCAAGCCGGCACCGTCACCAGGTCGTGGCCGCGTTCGATGGCGCGCACGATGGCATGCGCGACCCGCCCAGGCGGCACTGGTTTCGGCCGGGTGCGGTGGTACGGCACGCCTCGGCGGCTAAAGAACGGGGTGGCGACCACCCCGGGTATCGCAACGGTAACGCCCACGCCGGTGCCGGCCAGTTCCACCCGCAGGCTGGCGGCGAACGCCTGCACCGCCGCCTTGCTTGCGGCGTAGGAACTCTCGCCGGCCGCGCCCACCGCGCCGGCGATCGAACCGACGAACACCACCCGCCCGTGGCCGCGGCGCCGCATCGGGCCGATGAGCGCGCCGGTGAGCAGAATCGGTGCCCGCGCGTTGACGGCCAGCACGCGGCGGAGTTCCGGCTCGGTCATCTCCGACGCCGGGGCCCGAAGACCGATGCCGGCGCTGTGCACCACCAGGTCGAACGGCGTCTGCTGCGCCAGTGATTCGCAAAGGCCCACCACGGCTGCGGTGTCGGCGAAGTCGCAGACCACCGGGCTGCCATGGACTTGCTGCGCGGCGCGGTGCACGAGGTCGGGGTTGCTCCCGACCACGGTCAGGACGCATCCTCTCGATGCCAGCAGGCGCGCCACCTCGAATCCGATGCCGGAGGATCCGCCCGTCACCAGAGCCCGGGCGCCGTCCAGTTCCATGGTCAACCCACCTCGGATAGCGCCTCGGCGATGGCCCGCCCGATCGGTTCGCGTGGCTCGCCAAGCCGGCCATCGAGCACCACGCCTAGGTCCAGCCTTCCGTCGGTGACGATCATGCCGACCGTCACCGGCACCCGCGGCGGCAGCGGCAGCACCGGGATCATGGCGGTGACCGGAGTTCCGGCCAACCATCGCCCGCGGCGGGCGCCCGGCATGAAGGACACCACCGTGGAGAAGAACCGGCGCTGGTAGACCGCGCGGGTGAAGGCGCGGTGCAGTGGCGTCGGGAGCCGCCCGGCGATCGCCATGGCCGCGGCCGCAGCTTGCGCCTCGCCGCTGGCGTTTCTCCGCCGCATTTCGTCACGCACCTGCCGGACCCGTTCGGGCAGCGGAAGTTCGGACATGTCCAGGTCGGCCGCCAGCGAGCCGGTCCAGTTGCCGAATTCCCGGTCCAGCCGCGGCGCCCGCATCGCGACCGGCACCATGGCGCGGAGCGGCACCCCGCCCGTCAACAGCCCGGCCGGCGTGAGGATCCGTTGCAGCACATGGACTCCGACGGCGATCGAAGTCTCCGGCGCGGTCGCCCCGCAGCTCTTGGCCAGCGCGCGAACGGCGGACCACGCCGTGGTACCGCCGGCGATGACGCGGCCACCGGAGAGCCTCGCGTCGCCGAGCGGGTGCCGCGAGGCGAAGCCGCGTCCGGCGAGGGAGGCGAGGCCCCTGGCGATGGTCGCCGCGCGGGTCCGCTGCCGTGCCGACGGGCGCGGCGCGCGCCGCTCGACAAGCGGGTCGTCGTCGGCCGGGTCCAGCAGGCGGTCGAGCAGGCCCAGGGCGGAGATGCCGTCAGCCTGGCTGTGGTGCATCTTGATCGCGAACAGCGTGGCGCCCCCGGCGCGGATCAGCCGCATCTGCCAGGCGGGTCGCCCGGCCGGCAACCGCTGCGCGAAGAAGTCCCCGGCGGCCTCCCAGGCCGTGTCGCGCCCCGCGCCGTCCAGCACCGCCTCGTCGATGTGGGCTGCGACGTCGATCTCGGCGGCGAGTCGCCATCCGGGCGGGTCCGGCACCAGGACGCGCCGCGCGGACGGCAAGCAGGTCCGCGGCTGCATGCTGGCCCGGATATCGGCGAGCGTTGCCTCGCCGCCTCCGGCGCGTCGACCCAACTCGAGCACCACCCCGAGTTCCTGGGCGGCACCGGTGGTCTCGACGTGGCGAAAGAATGCGTCCGATGCCCGCATGGGCCAGTTCCGGCTCCCGGCGGACCGCCCGGCGTTGCTCCGGACGGCCGCCGCGGCCACGTCGGCGTCCAGCGCCTCTGCGGACCGCCGGCCGTCGCTGCCCGCCTGCCCCGATCTGGGCACACCCTGCACCGTGCGATCCGCCGGGCCGAGCACCGTCTTGAGGTATGCCGCGAGAGCGGCGTGGTCGGAGCACAGCTCCGCGACCCCGGCCACCACCATCAGCGCCGCGTTCGCGGCGCCGTGCGCCGCGATCGGCTCGACGAGCACGATCGGCACACCGCAGGCCATCGCCTCCAGCGCGGTGGCGCCGCCGGCGTTTCCCACCACCAGGTCCGCGGCGGCGGTCAGTTCGGGCATCCGGTCAGTCCAACCCATGGCGACGACACGGTCCGTGCCGAATCCGAGATCTGCCGACTGCCGGCAGGTCTGTTCGTTGCGCCCGCAGGCGGCCACCACCTGGATCCGTTCCGATACCTCGGCGACCGTTCGGACCAGGTCCACCACATCGCCGAACGCGTAGGAGCCGCACCCGATCAGCACCACGGCCGCATCGGGCCGAAGGCCGAACTCGGCCCGCGCCGCGGCCCGATCCCGCGGGCGGAAGCCGCCCGTCACCGGCAGGGCCGATACTCGGTACCTACCATGCGGTTCCGCGCAACGGGCGACCGGCACGGCGGCGGGTGCGACCAGGTGGTTGATCGCGACCTCGCGGTAGACCCAGAACGGGTGCGGCGCGAAGTCCGAGACCCAACTCGCCACCGGGACGCCAAGGCCGCGGTGCGAGATCAGCCACGCCAACCCGGCGGTCCCCAACGGGTAGGTGGACAGCACCAGGTCCGGGTCGAACGCGTCGATGTGCCGGATCAGCCGCCGGCCGCACCACGTGCCCACGAAGCGCTTCGATGCGGCGGCGAACCAGCGGTGCCTCCAGAGCGAGGCGTAGAAGAATTCGTACAGCCACGGAGTGTTCTCGACATTGCTGACGTACGTCCGGCGGAATGCGTCGCCGACCCAACTCCCCATCACGTCGAGGGCGTCGATGCGGAGGATCTCGCAGCCGGGCCACACCCGGCCGGCGGCCTCCTCGAGCGCCGCGGCCGTCGCGTTGTGCCCGCCGCCCATGTCCGCCGACACGACCAGGACCCGGTGGGGGATGCGCTTTGCGGTCGGGGCCGGGTCCCCCGCCGTCAGCGCCGCGCTGGCGTGATCGTCCATGTCCCTTCATGGTGCCGCATCGGCCGGATCCGCATTGAGCTGGACGTGCTGACCGCCTGATCGATCGGCCCGGCGCCGTCGGCGCCGGGAACCGTACCCTTGCCTGGTGACCGACCGGATCAGCAACGCGGATCCGGATGGCGATCGAGGAGCCGGCGTCCGCGGCGCGGGCACCGAATGGGACCCGGCACGCTGTCGTCCAGCGGCGGCCGGCCGGTGGCAGGTCCGGTGGGTTGCCGAAACCGGGTCGACGAACGCGGACCTCGTCGTCGCGGCCGCGGCCGGCGCCCCGGACCGCGCGGTGCTTCTCGCCGGGCTGCAAACCGCGGGCCGTGGCCGGCGGGGACGGCGCTGGGCGGCACCGGCGGGTGCGGCGCTGACGTTCTCGGTCCTGCTCCGCCCGTCCGGCGTGCCGGCGGAGCGCCGCGGCTGGATCGGCGCGCTGCTCGCCATGGCGATCGTGGCCGCCGTCCGCCGCCGCGCGGGCCTGGCGGCCGAGCTCAAATGGCCCAACGATGTGCTCGTCGGCGACCGGAAGCTCGCCGGGGTGCTGGCCGAGGTGGCCGGCCCGGCCGTCGTCGTCGGCGCCGGGATCAACGTCGGTTCGGTTCCGGCCGGGCTTGCGGGTGTGACCTCGCTGCGGCTTGCCGGGGCCGCGCCGTCGGGTTGCGACCGCGAGGAACTGCTCGCTGCCGTGCTGGACGAGTTCGCGCCGCTGATCGATCGGTGGCAGGCGGTTGCCGGCGACGTGGACGAGGCTGGCCTGCGTGCGGAGTACCTGGCGCGCTGCGCGACCATCGGGCAGCGGGTGACGGTCCACCTGCCGGACGGCATCCGGGTGACCGGCACGGCCGTGGACGTGACCGGCGCCGGAACCATCGTCATCGAGGCCGACGGCCGTCGGCGGCGGCGTTTCGCCGCGGGAGACGTGGAACATCTGCGCCGCGGCTGACCGCGAGCGCAAGGGCGGGCCGGTGCGGCGAGGCGGCCGAGATCACGTTGACACCCGGCGGGCAACGATCTAGGGTCGCAGTGTGCGAAGCGGCCTGCTCGTAATCAGCTAGCGCGTCACCGCAACGGCGGCGGCGCGCAACCCCTTGACACCATCCGGTGACGAGGGGTTTTTTGTTGCCCCGCCCGCCACCGATCGCACCGGATCCGTCCGCCCGGACGGATCCGTCCGTAGAAGGAGCGAGAATCGGCACATGCAACCCACTTCGGCCCCGGCCGCGCCACCCGTCCGCACCCACGTCGTGCCCCCGCCTCCCGCGAAAGGCCCGCAGGAGCCGGAGGAGTCGCTCACGGGTGCCGCCGCGGCGGTGCGGGCCCTGGAGGAGTTGGGCACCGAGGTGGTGTTCGGCATACCGGGCGGTGCCGTGCTGCCGCTCTACGACCCGCTGCTGGATTCGGCCAAGGTCAGGCACATCCTGGTCCGGCACGAGCAGGGCGCCGGGCACGCGGCAGAGGGGTACGCGAAGGCGACGGGCCGGGTCGGGGTGTGCATCGCCACCTCCGGGCCCGGCGCGACGAACCTGGTGACCCCGATCGCCGACGCGCACCTGGACTCGGTGCCGCTGGTCGCGATCACCGGCCAGGTGGGCCGTTCGCTGCTCGGCACCGACGGTTTCCAGGAGGCCGACATCTGCGGCATCACGATGCCGGTGACCAAGCACAACTTCCTCGTCACCGATCCGGACGAGATCGCCTCGACGATCGCCTCCGCATTCCACCTCGCGTCCACCGGGCGGCCGGGTCCGGTGCTGGTGGACATTCCCAAGGATGTGCTGCAGGCCCAGACCACCTGGCGCTGGCCGGTGGAATTGCCGCTGCCCGGCTACCGCGCCACCGTGCGGCCGCATGCCGGCCAGATCACCGCGGCGGCCGAGCTGATGGCATCGGCGCGCCGGCCGGTGCTGTACGTCGGGGGAGGCGTGATCATCTCGGGGGCGCACGCCGAGCTCAGGCAGTTGGCGGAGATGACGGGCATCCCCGTGGTGACGACGTTGATGGCGCGTGGCGCCTTTCCGGACTCGCACATCCAGCACCTGGGGATGCCGGGCATGCACGGCACGGTGGCGGCGGTGGCGGCCATGCAGCGTGCCGATGTGATCATCGCGCTGGGCGCCCGCTTCGACGACCGGGTCACCGGTCAGCTGTCCACCTTCGCCCCGTCGGCCACGATCATCCACGCCGACGTGGATCCGGCGGAGATCTCCAAGAACCGCCCGGCGGACGTCCCGATCGTCGGAGACGCCCGCGAGTTCATCGGCGAGTTGATCGCGGCGGTCTCGGCGGAGCAGGCCCGCGGGACGGTCGCGGAGCTGACGGCATGGTGGGCGGAGCTGGACGAGCTGCGGCAGACCTTTCCGCTGGGCTACGACGACCCGGCCGACGGCACCCTGGCCCCGCAGTTCGTTATCTCCCGGATCGGCGAGATCGCCGGCCCCGACGCGGTGTACGTCGCCGGCGTCGGGCAGCACCAGATGTGGGCGGCCCAGTTCATCGGGTACGAGAAGCCGCGCAGTTGGATCAACTCCGGCGGCCTCGGCACGATGGGGTTCGCACTGCCCGCCGCGATGGGCGTCAAGGCGGCACGGCCGGACGCCTGCGTGTGGGCGATCGACGGCGACGGGTGTTTCCAGATGACCAACCAGGAGCTGGCCACCTGCGCGATCGAAGGCATCCCGATCAAGGTCGCGGTGATCAACAACGGCAACCTGGGAATGGTCCGGCAGTGGCAGACGCTGTTCTACGACGAGCGATATTCCTCCACCGATCTGGGAACGCACAAGTTCCACATCCCCGATTTCGTGCTGCTGGCCCAGTCCATGGGGTGCGAGGGGCTGCGCTGCGAATCGCGCGAGGACGTCGACGCGACCATCGAGGCGGCGATGGCCATCAACGACCGTCCGGTCGTGGTGGACTTCATCGTGGGCAAGGACGCCCAGGTCTGGCCGATGGTCGCGGCCGGCACCGGGAACGACCACATCATGGCCGCCCGCGGCATCCGGCCGCTGTTCGACGAGTGAACGAGCGGCCTGGTCGCAGCTTGAAAGGCTGACCGACCGAGGCCGGTAGCCCCGGAAGCTGACCCCTGAGACAGGAGAGACGATAACCGTGACCCGCCATACGCTTTCGGTGTTGGTCGAGAACAAACCGGGTGTGCTCGCGCGGGTCTCCGCGCTGTTCTCCCGGCGCGGCTTCAACATCCATTCGCTGGCGGTGGGTCCGACCGAGGCGCCGACGGTTTCGCGGATGACGATCGTCGTTGGGGTCGACGACCTCGAGATGGAACAGGTGACCAAGCAACTCAACAAACTGGTCAACGTGCTCAAGGTGGTGGAGCTGGCTCCGGGCTCGGCGGTGCAGCGCGAACTGCTCCTGATCAAGTTGAAGTCGGACGTGACATCTCGGTCACAGATCGCCACCATCGTCGAGATGTTCCGGGCGCGCATCGTCGACGTGACGCCGGACTCCCTGACGGTGCAGGCTCTCGGCACGTCGGACAAGTTGGATGCGCTGACCCGGATGCTGGAGCCCTTCGGCGTGCGGGAACTGGTGCAGTCCGGCATGGTGGCGCTCGGGCGTGGGGCGCGCGCGATCACCTCGCCCGGTCGCGGGGCAGACTAGACCACGGTTCCGGCGCCCGAGGCAGGCTCTCGGCCCGACCGTCCACCGTCGCTGCGGAATGCCCGTAGCCCCTCACCGAAAGGACCCGATTGCCCATGGCCGCGGAAATCTTCTACGACGACGATGCCGATCTCTCGCTCATCCAAGGCCGGAAGGTCGCGGTGATCGGGTATGGCTCGCAGGGGCACGCGCACGCCCTGAACCTTCGAGATTCCGGGGTGGATGTGCGCGTCGGGCTCACCGAATCGTCGCCGTCCCGCGGCAAGGCCGCCGACGAGGGCCTGCGGGTCGTCACGCCGGCGCAGGCGGCGGCCGAAGCGGATGTGATCATGATCCTGACCCCGGACCACGTGCAGCGACACGTCTACGCCGATTCCGTGCGCCCGCACCTGACCGCCGGCAAGGCGCTTGCGTTCGCGCACGGATTCAACATCCGCTTCGGGTACATCACCCCGCCCGCGGACGTCGACGTCATCATGATCGCGCCGAAGGGTCCGGGCCATCTGGTCCGACGAGAGTTCGTGGACGGCAAGGGTGTTCCGGACCTGATCGCGGTGGAGCAGGACGCGACCGGCGGCGCCCGCGCGCTTGCCCTGTCGTACGCGAAGGGAATCGGCGGCACCCGGGCCGGTGTCATCGGAACGACGTTCACCGAGGAGACGGAGACCGATCTGTTCGGCGAGCAGGCGGTGCTCTGCGGGGGCATGTCACGGCTGGTGCAACTGGGCTTCGAGACGCTGGTCTCGGCCGGATACCAGCCGGAGATCGCGTACTTCGAGTGCTTGCACGAGATGAAGCTGATCGTGGACCTGATGTACGAGGGCGGGATCGCCAAGCAGCGCTGGTCGGTATCCGACACCGCCGAGTACGGGGATTACGTGTCGGGCCCGCGGGTGATCGACGAGCATGTGCACGAGAACATGCAGAAGGTGCTCGCGGAGATCCGAGACGGCAGCTTTGCGGCGCGGTTCATCGCCGATCAGGACGCGGGCGCGCCCGAGTTCCAGCGCCTGCGCGCGGAGCAGGAGGCGCATCCCATCGAGGAGACGGGTCGCAAGCTTCGGGGGCTGATGAGCTGGGTGCGGAGCGAGGACGACTACTCGGGGACCGCTGCCCGGCACTGAGGTCCGTCACCGCCGAACCCGGCCGAAACGCAGCGGCCCCGCCCACCGGATCAGCCGGGGGCGGGGCCGCTGCTGCCTTGGCCGGCAGCCGGATGGGTCAGAAGCTCTGGCCACCCTTGGCGCGGAACCACGCCTTGGACGCGGCGTTCATCAGGAAGACGATGATCAACACCGGGATCACCATGCCGATGACTGCGGTGAAACCGGCCGGCAACACGATGATCTCGATCAGATTGATGATCACGGAGATGCCGCTGAGGATGACCAGGATCTTGCTGCTCTTGCCGGAGATGGCCGCGACCCCGCCCCAGATCAACAACGCGGAGAGGGCCAGCGAGATCAGGCCCAGGACGATCACCAGCCCGCCGACACCGCTGGCACCCAGCGCGCTGACGACGCTACCCCCCAGCATCAGGATGAACGAGCCGATGATGCCGAACCCGGCCGAGATGAAGGCCAGCACCGCGGCGCCCGTCACCATGCCGGGCCGGGGCGGTCCCGCGGGGTAGGCGCCGGGCGCCCCGGCGTATGCCGGCTGGTAGGGCTGTTGCGGATACGGTCCCGGCTGTTGGGCATACGGTCCCGGCTGTGGGGCGTACGGTCCCGGCTGCTCGGCATATGGGCCCGGCTGCGGCGGATACGGCCCGGGCGGCGGGTTCCCGGTCGGCGGCGTGGTCATGTGATCCTCCTGCGGTGGGCGACGATGTGGTCGGGTAGTCGCGATGCGGCTTGAACAGGCATCCTGTCACATCGCGGGTGTTCCACCGGATTCCTTTGGATTGAAAACCGAGCATGTTCGGCCCGGTGCCGTCGATCATTCGGTGGCTTCGATCGTAAACCGTCGGGACGATCAGGGCATACAAGACGAACCGCGTGACTTCCGCGGGCAGCCGGCTCGGCCGACGCGCATGGCGGGGTCGACGGGGTGGGCGCGGTTGTGCCCGGTTTGCAGGGTTCGGCGCCCGACCCACCTGATCGCCGCAACCTTGCTTTCGCGCAACCCGGGGTGGTCGCAGCCCAGCGCCGCCGATCCGGCTACCCTTCCGTTGTCCGGGCGTTACCGGTGAGCACGCTGCGTGTCCCACCGCGCCGGCGAGACAGGAAGAAGTGGGGCGCTATGAGACTGGCCGTCATCCCCGGCGACGGCATCGGCCCGGAGGTCGTGGCCGAGGGCCTCAAGGTCCTGCTGGGCGTGGTTCCGGACGTGGAGGTCACCCGGTACGACCTGGGAGCGGCGCGGTGGCATCGCACCGGGGAGTTGTTGCCGGACTCGGTGTTGCGGGAGTTGCGCGAGCACGACGCGATCCTGCTCGGCGCCGTCGGTGACCCGACCGTGCCGTCCGGGATCCTGGAACGCGGCCTGCTGCTCCGGTTGCGTTTCGAGTTGGATCATCACGTGAACCTGCGGCCCGCACGGCTCTACCCCGGCGTGTCGAGCCCGTTGGCCGGCGACGCGTCGGTGGACCTGGTGGTGGTCCGCGAGGGCACCGAGGGCCCCTACGTCGGCAATGGCGGCCTGCTCCGCAAGGACACCCCCCACGAGGTTGCCACCGAGGTGTCGGTCAACACCCACTTCGGCATCCAGCGGGTGGTCCGGGACGCGTTCGAGCGGGCCGCACGGCGGCCCCGCCAGCACCTGACGCTGGTGCACAAGACCAACGTGCTGGTGCACTCCGGGCAGCTGTGGAGCCGGGTCGTCGAAGAGGTGTCGATGCAGTTCCCGAGCGTCACCGTCGCCTACAGCCACATCGATGCCGCGATGATCTACCTGGTCACCGATCCGGCCCGTTTCGATGTCGTCGTCACCGACAACCTGTTCGGGGACATCTTCACCGACCTCGCCGCGGCCGTCTCCGGCGGAATCGGCCTCGCGGCGTCGGGCAACCTGGACGCCTCGCGCACGAACCCGAGCATGTTCGAGCCGGTACACGGGTCCGCGCCGGACATCGCCGGCACCGGCACCGCGGACCCGACCGCCACCGTGCTGTCCGTCGCGCTGCTGCTGGATCACATCGGAATGCCCGAGGCGGCCCGCCGGGTCGAGGCCGCCGTGGCGTTCGACCTCGCGACCCGCGTTCCCGGATCGGCCGGCCGCACCGAGGCCATCGGCGACCGACTGGCCGCCCTGGCGGCGAGTTGACGGGGAGATGACCGCAGGGTGTCCGCGGATCGTCCGGCCCGATATGGCACACTGGCGCCATGCCACGCATCGCCATTATTAGCAGCTAGCGCGCCGGCCACCCGCACCGACGCGCAGACCTCCCGCACCGCGGGAGGTCTTTTCTTTCCCAGGCCCTGACCGTCACCAATCCAGACGGAACCGGCCGGGAACGGCGATCGCGCCCGTCGGCATGCGCCGGCGGATATCGCAGGCTCCGACGGGCCTGGGCACGAACGAAAGGTTCCGGCATGACCGGTCACACCACCTTGCCGCTGGGCGACACGTTCCACGTCTTCGACACCACGCTGCGGGACGGTGCGCAGCGGGAGGGGATCAGCTACTCGGTCGCCGACAAGATCGCCGTGGCGACCCTGCTCGACGAGTTGGGCGTCGGGTTCATCGAAGGCGGTTGGCCGGGGGCCGTCCCCAAGGACACCGAGTTCTTCGCCCGCGCCGCGCACGGCGAGTTGCGTCTGACGACATCGACACTGGTCGCCTTCGGGGCCACCCGGAAGGCGGGGGTCCGCGCCGTCGAGGACCGGCAGGTCCGCGCGCTGCTCGAGTCCGGTGCTCCGGTGGTGACGTTGGTTGCGAAGTCCGACATCCGACACGTGACGCGGGCTCTGCGCACGACGCCAGAGGAGAACCTGGCCATGGTTTCCGACACGGTCGCCCTGTTGGTCGACCAGGGGCGGCGGGTCTTTCTGGACTGCGAGCACTTCTTCGACGGCTACCGCGCCGATCGCGACTATCCGCTGCGGGTCGCGGAGGCGGCCGCCACGGCGGGCGCCAGCGTGATCGTGCTGTGCGACACCAACGGCGGCATGTTGCCGTCCCAGCTCGGATCTGTGGTCGGCGAAGTCGCGCTGCGGAGCGGGCTGCGGCTCGGCATCCACTGCCAGAACGACACCGGGTGCGCCGTTGCCAACACCCTGGCGGCCGTCGAGGCCGGCGCAACGCATGTGCAGTGCACCGCGAACGGATACGGCGAACGTCCCGGAAACGCCGACTTGTTCGCCGTGGTCGGCAATCTGGTGACCAAGATGGACATGCCGGTGCTGCCGGAAGGGCGGCTCGCCGAGATGGTGCGGGTGTCGCACGCCATCGCCGACCTCGCAAATCTCGTGCCGGACAGCCACCAGCCGTACGTGGGATCCGTGGCGTTCGCGCACAAGGCCGGCCTGCACGCATCGGCGATCAAGGTCGATCCGGAGATGTACAACCACATCGACCCAGCCGTTGTGGGCAACGACATGCGCATCCTGATCACCGAAATGGCGGGCCGCGCCTCGGTGGAACTCAAGGCGGCCGAACTGGGCGTGGATCTGAGGGCCCGCCCCGAGGTCGTCGCGCGAGTAGTCGAGACCGTCAAGCGACGGGAGGCCGACGGCTGGTCGTACGAGGCAGCAGATGCCTCGTTCCTGCTGCTGCTGCGCAGGGAGATGGCCCGCACAGGCACCGGAGACGCCGATGCGCCGGCGGACTCCCGGGTCGGGTCGCGGGCTGCAGCCAGACCGTTCACCATCGAGTCCTACCGGGTGATCGTGGAGCACAACGGGGTCGGTGGGGCGAAGTCGGAGGCGACCGTCAAGGTCTCGGTCGGCGGGCGGCGGGTGATTGTCACGGCCGAGGGCAACGGTCCGGTCCATGCGCTGGACTCCGCGTTGCGTGAAGCGATCGTCACGCACTACCCACGCCTGGGCGAGGTCGTGCTGTCCGACTACAAGGTGCGGATCCTCGCCGGGCACGCCGGGACCGACTCTGTCACCCGGGTGCTGGTCACCTCGGCGGACCCCACGTCGGAGTGGACGACCGTGGGCGTGCACGCGAACGTCGTCGAGGCGTCCTTCCGCGCACTGGTGGACGCGCTGTTGTACGCCGCTGGCCTGGACCGCAACCGTGCAGGAGACGCCGGGCGTTAGGCTTGGCGCGCCCGTCACCGATGCGGTGACGGAGCCCGGGATGCGGTCACGGAGCCCGGTTCGATCACCCGGAGGACCGGTCGTCGTGCGTCTAGCTCGCATTGCACACCCCGAGGGTGTTTCGTTCTCCGCCATCGACGGGCCCGACGGCCCTGGGCAGGTCGCGAGGGAGATCGCGGATCACCCGTTCGGCAAGCCCAGTTTCACCGGTCGGCGGTGGGCCATGAGCGAGGTCCGATTGCTGGCGCCGATCCTGCCCAGCAAGGTCGTCGGCATCGGGCGCAACTACGCCGAGCATGCCGGCGAACTGGGCAACGCGGTCCCGGACGAGCCGATGATCTTCCTCAAGCCCTCCACGTCCGTCATCGGCCCCGCCGCGCCCATCGTGCTGCCCGCGGCCTCGTCCCGGGTCGACTTCGAGGGGGAACTCGCCGTGGTGATCGGCCGGCCGTGCCGGGACGTCAAGGCGGAGAGCGCCTCCGCGGTGATCCTGGGGTACACCGTCGGCAACGACGTCACCGCCCGCGACCTGCGCAAGCCGAACGGCCCGTGGCTGCGCGGCAAGGGCTACGACACGTTCTGCCCGCTCGGCCCGTGGATAGAGACGGAGCTCGACCCGTCCGACGTCTCGGTGCGCACCGAGGTGGGCGGCCACACCCTGCAGGACGGCCACACCCGCGATTTGATCTTCACCATCGGCGAGCTCGTCGAGTTCTGCTCGGCGGTGATGACGCTGCTGCCCGGTGACGTGATCCTGACCGGCACCCCCGAGGGCGTGGGCCCGTTGCACGACGGTGACGAGGTGTCCGTGACGGTGTCCGGAATCGGTACCCTGCGCAACCCGGTGACGGCGCGGCGGTGACCGGCGTCGGCAGCGCCGCATGGGCGCATCCGCGGGGCCGCATGGGCGCATCCGCGGGGCCGCACGGGCGCATCGGCGGGCGGCGCGGATTGGGAACCCCCGCTGCGGGCCTGTACTATCGATGACCGGCGCCCGTGACGCATGGGCCGTTTGGGGTATGGTGTAATTGGCAACACTGCTGATTCTGGTTCAGCCATTCTAGGTTCGAGTCCTAGTACCCCAGCGATTCCCGGCGAGCGATCCCATCGGCAGCGTCGGGTATCATCGTGAAGCACGATCACGGCCCCGTCGTCTAGCGGCCTAGGACGCCGCCCTCTCACGGCGGTAGCGTGGGTTCGAATCCCATCGGGGCTACCAACACAGGAGAACCTTCGGTCATCCCGGCGGTTTTCGTGTTTCTGCAGACCGCTCCGGTCAGTCTCCGGACAGGCCGATCATCGGAAGGTCGACGAGGCCGTCGCAGTAGTCGGCGATCGCGGAGACACAGTCCTTGGCGCGGCCGGGAAAGCCGGGCCGATCTGCGATCCAGTGGTAGGGATCGGCGAGTTGCTGAGGCGCCGGAGGCGACGCGCTCCTTCAGCGCCTCGGCCATGCCTGTGGGAAGGGTGATCGTCACCGCAATTGGATGGTTCACCGCAGTTCGATGGTTCACCGCAGTTCGATTGTCACAGCCGCGCGGCGATCGCCGCCGCGGCATCGACCAGCTCGCCGGCCCAACGGATCCCGGGGCGCCGGCCGATCCGCTCGATCGGTCCGGACACCGACACGGCGGCGACCACCGCGCCCGACCCATGTCGCACGGGTGCGGACACCGAGGCCACCCCCGGTTCGCGCTCGGCGACCGATTGCGCCCACCCGCGGCGGCGAACCTCGGCGAGGGTGCGTTCGGAGAAGACCGCTTTCGCGAGCACAGCGCGCTGGGTCGCGGCGTCCGCCCACGCCGTCAGGACCTTCGCGCCGGAACCGGCGCCCATCGACAGCCGCGCGCCCAAGGGAACCGTGTCGCGCAACCCGGACGGTGGTTCCGCCACCGCCACACACACTCTCGTGGTGCCGTCGGCCCGGTAGAGCTGGACGCTCTCGCCGGTGTGGTCCCGCAGCCGCGGCAGCACCTCGGCCGCGGCTACGACCAGCCGATCGGGCGCCGCGGCGGCGAGGACCGCCAGCAGTGGTCCGGGCCGCCACCGGCCCTGCTCGTCCCGTTCGAGCAGGCCGTGACTCTGCAGCCCGATCGCCAGGCGATGGGCGGTCGCCCTCGGGAGCCCGGTGGCGCTGCACAGATCGGCCAGACCGGCCGGCGCAGCGGATGTCGCCCGGAGCACCGTCACCGCTTTGTCGAGGACGCCGATACCGCTAGACTGTTCCACAGCGCGATACTAAGTTCTCAGATGTTGGGAAGTCCAGCGGCGGACGGATCGCCGGCCCCGCCGATGCGTTTATGTCGGAGCGGCAGTCCACCCGTTCGGAAGGGAGTCGGCATGGGAAAGACGATGGCGGAGAAGGTCTGGGACGCGCATGTGGTGCACCGGGCCGACGGCGAGCCCGATCTGCTGTACATCGACCTGCAACTGGTGCACGAGGTGACCAGCCCACAGGCGTTCGAGGGATTGCGCCAAGCCGGCAGGCCGGTGCGCCGGCCCGATCTGACGCTGGCAACCGAGGACCACAATGTCCCGACCATCGACATCCATCTTCCGATCGCGGATCCGGTGTCGCGCACCCAGGTGGAGACGCTCCGGGCGAACTGCGCCGAGTTCGGCATCCGG
Organism: uncultured Actinomycetes bacterium; assembly: GCA_964624455.1. Classification (GTDB taxonomy): domain Bacteria; phylum Actinomycetota; class Actinomycetes; order Mycobacteriales; family Nakamurellaceae; genus Nakamurella. The sequence continues at coordinate 46,195 of CAZUXD010000010.1, forward strand.
CTGTTCCCGATGGGCAACGCGGAACAGGGCATCGTTCACGTGGTCGGCCCGCAACTCGGATTGACCCAACCAGGGATGACGATCGTCTGCGGCGACTCGCACACCTCGACCCATGGCGCGTTCGGAGCGTTGGCCTTCGGGATCGGGACCAGTGAGGTGGAGCACGTGCTGGCGACCCAGACGTTGCCGCTGAGGCCCTTTCGCACCATGGCGATCACCGTCAATGGAACGCTGCCGGACGGCGTGACGTCCAAGGACCTGATCCTCGCGGTGATCGCCCGCATAGGCACGGGCGGCGGACAGGGTTACGTCCTGGAGTACCGGGGCGAGGCGATCCGTGCACTGTCGATGGAAGCACGAATGACGGTGTGCAACATGTCGATCGAGGCCGGCGCTCGCGCCGGCATGATCGCGCCGGACGAGAAGACCCTGGAGTTCCTCGCCGCGCGTCCGTACGCACCATCCGGGGTGGACTGGGATGCCGCGGTGGCCCACTGGATGGCGCTCGTCACGGACGACGACGCGGTGTTCGACGCGGAGGTCGTCATTGACGCGGCCGCCCTTGCGCCGTTCGTCACCTGGGGCACCAATCCTGGGCAGGGCGTGCCGTTGTCGGGCAGCGTTCCCGATCCCGAGCAGATCGCCGACGCGGGAGCTCGACAGGCGGCCGAGCGCGCGCTGAAGTACATGGATCTCGAGCCCGGGACGCCGCTTCGTCAGATACGCGTGGATACCGTCTTTCTCGGCTCCTGCACCAACGGCCGCATCGAAGACCTCCGCGCCGCCGCGGACGTGTTGCGCGGTCGGACCGTCGACCCCGCGGTGCGGATGCTGGTGGTGCCCGGCTCCATGCGGGTCAAGGCGCAGGCCGAGGGAGAGGGTCTGGACGAGGTGTTCACCGCCGCGGGCGCGGAATGGCGCAGCGCTGGATGCTCGATGTGCCTCGGAATGAACCCCGACCAACTCTCTCCAGGGCAACGTTGCGCATCCACGTCGAATCGAAACTTCGAAGGAAGGCAGGGGAAGGGCGGCCGCACCCACCTGGTGTCGCCGGTCGTCGCCGCCGCCACTGCGGTGCGCGGCACGTTGAGCTCTCCGGCGGACCTGGCACCCGTGCCCGCTCCGGTCGCCTGAACCCCAACGTTCGCGGTCCGTCGGGAGAATCGTCATCGAGCAAGGAGGCAGGCTCATGCAGGCATTTCGCACCCACACCGGCATCGGGATCCCGTTGCGGTGCAGTAACGTGGACACCGACCAGATCATTCCGGCGGTCTACCTCAAACGGATCAGCCGGACCGGTTTCGAGGACGGGCTCTTCGCGGCTTGGCGCGGCGATCCTGCCTTCGTCCTGAACAATGCCGCATACAGCGGAGGATCGGTTCTGGTGGCCGGCCCGGATTTCGGCACGGGCTCCTCTCGGGAGCACGCGGTCTGGGCTTTGATGGACTACGGAATCCGGGCGGTCATATCGTCGAGGTTCGCCGACATCTTCCGTGGTAACTCCGGGAAGGGCGGCCTGCTCGCCGCGCAGGTCACGCCTGATGACGCCGAACTCCTGTTGAAGTGGTTGGAGAATCACCCCGGAGAGTCGGTGACGGTGGACCTGGTGGAACAACGCATCACCTGCGGCCCGCTCTCGGTGGGATTCCAGATCGACCAGTACACCCGGTGGCGCCTGCTGGAAGGGTTGGACGACATCGCGCTTACACTGCGACATGCCGATTCGATCACTGATTTCGAACGGTCCCGGTCGGCTCTGCTACCGGCCATTTCCTAGCTCCGAGACCCGGCCTCAGCGCCGGGTGAACGCGCTGTTCCGCGCCGAAAGCCTTGGCGCGTAACGGTTGTGTCGAGATTGACATCTGGTAGGCAGCACCGCTTTCGAGCCCTTCCGCCCAGCCCGGTCACCTGCCGAAACGGGCGAGAACCCTTCACAGGCACCAAGTTGAACCGCGTGGCGAGTTGGAAATGTGGCCACTTGCGTTTAGCGTATGCGTGCAGTCGGTCCATCCGGGCCGGAAGATGTCCTGGGAGGGACCGTGAACAAGACCGATCTGATCAACAGGCTTGCCGATCGTCTGGAGGGCGATCGCAAGTCGGCCCAGAAGGCCGTCGAGGGCTTCATCGACTTGGTCCAACGCGAGGTACAGCGCGGCCAGAAGGTGTCGATCTCCGGCTTCGGCGTCTTCGAGAAGCGTGCCCGTGCGGCGCGCACGGCGCGCAACCCGCGCACCGGGGAAGCGGTCAAGGTCCGCAAGACCAACGTCCCGTCATTCCGACCGGGCACGGCCTTCAAAGACATCGTGTCCGGAAAGCTCAAGCTGCCCAAGGCCACCGGGGCGATCACCACCGCTCGGGCGCTGACCGCCGCCGCCAAGCAGCCCACCGCGGCGAAGGCGGCGCCGGCTGCGAAGCGGGTGGCCGCGAAGGCGGCGCCGGCTGCGAAGCGGGTGGCCGCGAAGGCGGCGCCTGCGGCGAAGCGGGTGGCCGCGAAGGCGGCGCCGGCGAAGGCCGCTCCGGTCGCGAAGCGGGTGGCCGCGAAGGCGGCGCCGACGAAGGCCGCTCCGCCGGCCAAGCGCGCAGCCGCGAAGGCGGCGCCGGCTCGCAGAACCGCCGCGAAGAAGTCCTGACGGCTGCTTGGAAATCGGCCCCCATCCCAGGGTGGGGGCCGATTTCTGCGTCCCACCGCCGATCATCGCGTGCGGGCCACCGATCACCGCGCGGAGCCGGACGACGCCGTCGTGCTCGTGTTGTCCGGAGCGTCGCCGCGCGGCAGGCCGGTGGCTCCATCGCGCGATCGCCCCTGCGGGCAGCCTGTTCCGCCGCCGGGCGTGGTCAGCCCTCGGGCAGCAGATGCCGATCGGCCTGCCGCAACTTCTTGCCTTCGAAGCTGAGCACCCACAAGCAACCCTTGGGAGTTGCCGTCGTCGGAAGCGTCAATCCGGCCCGTGACGCAAGCGACCTGATGACCCCCGGAATGACGCCGCCCTGGCTGCAAACCGCTAGCGGGCCGCCCGCGCCCCCCCGAATTGCCAGTTCGACCACGCGTCGCCGCGCGGCCGCCGGATCGCTGTAGTACCCGGCCTCGGACAACACCGGCTCCTCCTCGATGGCCAGGCCCAACCGAGCTGCCAGCGGCTGCACGGTCTGCCGGCACCGTAGGAGCGGGGCGGCCGACACCCCACCAGGTCCGAAGACCCAGAGTTGCTCGGCGAGCGCTACCGACTGGCGGATCCCCTTCTGATCCAACGGCCGATCGGAATCGTTGCCTACGAAGGAATCCCGTTGCCCGGCCCGGGCGTGCCGGACCAGTAGCACCGTGGGGAGTTCGGCGGGGACGACTGCGAACGACTCGAGCACTCCGCGGTCGATCCGATAGCTCAGCTTCTTCAGCGCAGCAGGGACCGGCCGCCAGGTGAGGCGGTCGACTTCCCGATTGGGTCTAAACCGTCCGTCGCCCGCGCGGCCGGCGAAATAGTGCACGGTCTTGTGCCCGGACGGGACCGCGTAACCCACCGTCGTGATCACCCGGCCCAACCGGACGGCGAATCCGGTCTCCTCGGCGACCTCGCGAGCCGCCGTCACCGGCAGACTTTCGCCTTCCAGCGCCTTACCTTTGGGCAGGGTCCAATCGTCGTAACCGGGCCGATGGACCAGCGCAACCTTGACACCGTGCTTGCGTGACGGACGCCAAAGGACCGCGCCGGCCGCCTGAATCGGCGCAGCGCTACTCGCCACCGGCCACCTTTCGTACCAACTCCTCTTGCACGTCCCGCCCCGCGCTGGCCCGCGGCCGTTGCCACCCTTCGGAGGTCAAGGTCCAGCAACGCGTTTCCGGTGCGGCGAGCATCGTCATGAAATCGGCGAGCCGATCGATGACCGCGCGGTCGGTGACCCGGACCATCGCCTCGACCCGACGATCCAGGTTGCGGTGCATCATGTCCGCGCTTCCGATCCAGTACTCCTCGCCACCCCCGGCGGAACTGGTCAAGGCAGCACCCCCGGTAGCGTCGTCACCGCCGGCAGCGTCGTCACCCCCGGCCAAGGCAGCACCCCCGGCAGCGTCGTCACCGCCGGCAGCGTCGTCACCGCCGGCGGAGCCGGTCAAGTCGGCACCGCCGGCCTGGCCCGCCCGACCGATCCCGCTGCTGGGATTCCCGCCACCGAAATGGATGATCCGCGAGTGCTCCAGGAACCGCCCGACGACCGACCGCACGGTGATGTTCTCGGACAGCCCGGGGACGCCCGCCCGCAACGCGCAGATCCCTCGAACGGTCACGTCGACCGTGACCCCGGCCTGGGACGCGCGGTAGAGCGCGTCGATCACCTGCTCGTCGACGATCGCGTTCAGTTTCAGCCTGACCAGGCCGGTCCGGCCGGCACGCTGGTGCGCGATTTCCCGCTCGATGCGTTCGATGATCCCGGTTCGGATCGAGTGCGGAGCGACCAGGAGGTTCCGGTACTCGGTCTGCCGAGAGTACCCGGTGAGCACGTTGAACAGGTCGGTCAGATCCGCGCCGATGTCCGGATCTGCCGTGAGCAGCCCGAGATCCTCGTAGATGCGGGCGGTCTTGGGGTTGTAGTTGCCGGTGCCCACGTGGCAATAGCGCCGGATCGTGGAGCCTTCCTGACGCACGACCAACGCAATCTTGCAATGGGTCTTGAGACCGACCACGCCGTAAACCACATGCACGCCCGCACGTTCCAGCGCCTTGGCCCAGGTGATGTTGGCCTGCTCGTCGAACCGAGCTTTGATCTCGACCAGCACGACCACCTGCTTCCCGGCCGCTGCGGCGGAGATCAACGCGTCCACGATGGGGGAGTCGCCGGAGGTCCGGTAGAGCGTCTGCTTGATGGCCAGCACCCGGGGGTCCGCGGCGGCCTGCTCGATGAAGCGCTGCACCGACGTCGCGAACGACTCATACGGGTGATGCAGCAACACGTCACCATCCCGCAGGGTTGCGAAGACGCTCTTGGGCGTCTCGCCCTCCGCGAACGCCGGGGGGGTGGCCGGGACGAACGGTGGATCCTTCAGGGCCGGCCGGTCCAGGCGGTAGAGCTGCCACAAGCTCGAAAGATCCAGCAGGCCGGGCACTTCCATCGCGTCACCGGGATCGACGTCCAGCTCGCCGAGCAGCAGCGCCAGGATCCGCTCGCTCGTCGTGTCCGCGATCTCCAACCGCACCGGAGGGCCGAAACGCCGCCGGGCCAGTTCCCTCTCGAGCGCCTGCAACAGGTCTTCGTCCCGGTCCTCCTCGACTTCGAAGTCGGCGTTGCGCGTGACGCGGAACGTCTGGTGCTCGACCACCTGCATGCCCGGGAACAGTTCCGCGAGGTGCGCTGCGATCAAGTCCTCGATCGGCAGGAAGTCGTCGACGCCGCGCCGCACCCGGACGAACCGGTCCACGTTGTTGGGAACCTTGAGCCGGGCGAACCGCTCGCTGCCGGTCTGCGGGTCGCGGACGACGATCGCCATGTTCAGGCTGAGCCCGGAGATGTACGGGAACGGGTGGCCCGGGTCCACGGCGAGCGGCGTGAGCACCGGGAAGATCTGGTCCCGGAAGTACTCGGCGAGCGCCACGCGGTCGCGCGCGTCGATATCGTCCCAGTGCACCAGGCGCACTCCGACGTCCGCCAGCGCCGGTAGCACCTCGTTGGTGAAGCACCGGCCGAGCCGCTCCACGAGTTCCTGCGTCCGCGCCGAGATTTTCGTCAACTGCTCGGGTGCCGTCAACCCGTCCGCGCTGGTGACCGCGAGACCCATATCGCTGCGGCGCTTGAGGCCAGCGACCCGAACCATGTAGAACTCGTCCAGGTTCGACGCGAAGATCGCCAGGAACTTGACCCTCTCCAACAGCGGCTGTGTCGGGTCTTCGGCAAGCTCCAGAACCCGGGCGTTGAAATCCAGCCAGGACAGCTCGCGATTGGAGAACCGGTCGGTCGGAAGGCCCGCGGCTCCGTCCAGGTCGGCCGTTGCCGCGAGATCCGGCGCGTGGCCGTCGCTGGACCTGGCGCCGCCCGGTGCCGGGTCGAAGGCGGCTCGACCGTCGCTGCGCGGCGCATGGAAGGGTTCCACCACGTCATGGGTGCGGCGGCGGCTCGCGGGGGTCACAGTTGCCATTGTGGGGTGTGACGGTGCCCGGCGGTCAACCCGACACGGTGACGCGCTGCTCCTCCGGGCGGCAGGGTGGGCCACCGGCCGGGCCGACGGGCCGTGCGGCAATAGGCTGTGATGCGACGCGAAGGAGGCCGCCGTGGCGCGCAGTCCGGCCCACGAAAAGGGCAACGGATGGACTTTGGCATGTGAACTCGCGCTGTTCCCGCTGACCCGGCTGCTGGGCCGGCGGCGCTACGTCGGCGCCGAGCACTTGCGCGTCAAGGGTCCCGTGCTGGTCGTGGCGAATCACATCTCGCACCTGGACCCGGTATTCGACGTGGTGTTCGTCCGCACGTCCGGCCGGATACCGCGCGTGCTGGCGAAGGCGTCGCTGTGGAAGCTGCCGTTCCTCGGGCGCGTCTTGAGCGGAACCGGCCAGATCCCGGTGGAGCGAGGCGGTGGCGCCGGCCAGGCGGCGCTGGAGGCGGCCAAGTGTGCGCTGCGGGACGGCAAGGTGGTGTTGATCTACCCCGAAGGCACGGTGACGAAGGATCCCGAACTGTGGCCCATGCGCCCCCGGCCGGGCGTCGCCGCACTGGCCCTGTCGGGCGACTTCCCGGTGGTGCCGGTGGCCCATTGGGGATCGCATCGCGTCTATCGGTCCTACGTGGCCGGCCGGAAGTTCAAACCGTTGCCCCGCAAGGAGGTGCACGTGGTCGCTGGGGCGCCGATCGACCTCTCCGCGTGGCGTGGCAAACCCGTGGACAACCGCGCCATCCGCGACGTGTCCTATTTGATCATGAATAGGATCCGCGACATGGTGGCCGAATTGCGCGGCGAGGAGTCGCCGGCCGTGTTCTTCGACCCCAAGAACGGGGCGGCGTCCGAAGCTGTTGGGAAGCCCAAGAACGGGGCGGCGCTCGGGGACATCCCGGGAACGCGTGAGCCGGGGCCTTCCCCCGCCGACGGACCGGCCGAGTGACGAGGCCAATCCAGCGGGTTGCGGTTCTGGGGGCCGGATCCTGGGGTACCGCCTACGCGAAGGTGCTCGCCGACGCCGGCCGCGAGGCCGTGCTGTGGTGCCGTAGGGAATCGGTGGCCGCCGCGATCCTGGACGACAGGTCGAACCCGGACTACCTCCCGGGCGTGATCCTGCCGGACCGGCTCCGGGCAACATCCGACCTGGAGTCGGCGCTGGAAGGGGTGGACGCCGTGGCGTTGGCGGTGCCGAGCCAGGCCCTGCGGGAGAACCTCACGGTGTTCCGTGATTTGCTCCCGGCCGACGGCCCGGTGGTCTCGCTGGCCAAGGGCATCGAGATCGGCACCGGGCTCCGCATGAGCGAGCTGATCGAGCAGGTGGCACGGGTGAATCCGGATCGGATCGTCGTGCTGACCGGGCCGAACCTGGCGCGGGAGATCGCGCTGGCACAACCGACGACGGCGGTTCTCGCATGCCGGAGCGGGGCGATCGCCACGTCACTTCAGCGGGCCAGCGCCAACCCATACTTCCGGCCCTACACCATCAGCGATGTGGTCGGCGCCGAGATCGCCGGCACCGGCAAGAACGTCGTGGCGCTGGCCACCGGAATCGCGGACGGGCTGCAGTGCGGCGCGAACACCGCGGCCTCGCTCATCACCCGCGGGCTGGCCGAACTCGCGCGGCTGGGGCAGGCGCTGGGCGCGTTGCCGGCCACGTTCGCCGGGCTGGCCGGATTGGGCGACCTGGCCGCGACCTGCGCATCGCCGTTGTCCCGCAACAGGTCCCTTGGCCACCGCCTCGGGACGGGCATGTCACTGTCCGCGGCGCTCGCGGCAACGGGTGGTCAGGTGGCCGAGGGTGTGGCCAGTTGCCGGTCCGTCCGCGACCTGGCGGCGCGCCACGACGTCGAGGTGCCGATCACCGAGGGGGTGTACCGGGTCTGTTACCAGCACATGCCTCCGCAGGAGATGATCCGCATGCTCATGGACGGCCCTTACAGCGCGGAGTAGACCGGGCAGCGGGTGATCGCCTGCCCCGCCGGCGGGCCGTGGCATCGGCCGTAGGGTGTGATCCATGTCCGAACGGCGCATCCGGGTAGCTGTGGTCTTCGGCGGCCGCAGCGGAGAACACCCGGTGTCCTGCACCTCCGCGGCGAGCGTGTTGGCCCACCTGGATCGCGGGTTGTTCGACGTCACAGCCATTGGCATCACCAGGACCGGCCGCTGGCTCCGGCTGGACCCGGCCGCGGTTCCCTCTATCGCCGGGCGCGATCTGCCGGAGGTGACCGACGGCACCGCGGTGACGCTGCGCACGGGCACCGTCTCCCGGGCGCTCGTCCCGTCCGCTTCACCTGCCGATGCGCTGGATGTGGACGTGGTTTTTCCGTTGTTGCACGGGCCGTACGGCGAGGATGGCACGGTGCAGGGCCTGCTGGAACTGGCCGCGCTGCCGTACGTAGGGCCGGGGGTGCTCGCCTCCGCGGTGGCGATGGACAAGGAGTTCACCAAGAGGCTGCTGGTTTCGGCCGGTCTGAAGGTGGTGCCGTACGCGGTGCTGCGCCCGGCGGCGGGCACCCTGCGCGAGCCCGAACGAGAGCGCCTCGGGCTGCCGGTGTTCGTCAAACCCGCCCGGGCCGGCTCGTCGCTCGGGGTGTCGAGGGTGACGAGGTGGGCCGATCTGGCGTCGGCGGTGGCGAAGGCGCGGCAGCACGATCCCAAGGTGCTCGTCGAATCGGCTGCGATCGGCCGCGAGATCGAGTGCGGCGTACTGGAATTCCCGGACGGCACCGTTCAGGCCTCGCCCACCGCGGAGGTCCACCTCGCGGGCGGACGGTTCTACGACTTCGACGCCAAGTACGTGGAGGATGTCGCCACCTTCGACATACCGGCGAAACTGCCGGCCGGAGTGGAGCAGTCGGTTCGCGACGCTGCGCTGGCCGCGTTCGCCGCAATCGATTGCCAGGGCCTGGCTCGGGTCGACTTCTTCGTCGGCGACGATGGGTCGGTGACGGTGAACGAGGTCAACACCATGCCGGGGTTCACCCCTATCTCCATGTACCCGCAGATGTGGCAGGCCGCCGGGCTTGGGTATCCCGAACTGCTGACAACGCTGGTTCGAACCGCGCTCGTGCGCGGGACCGGGCTGCGCTGAGTCGCTATCGGCCGAAAGCCGGACGGACGCGTCATCGATTGTCGGGCGCGAGCACGGCACCACCGGAACACACCTGCCGGGACGGCAGCGCGGCGGCGACGACCTCGGAGAGTTGCTGCACGGGCCCGATACCGGCCCCCGGCGGCACCGTGACCGCGATCCGGACCGGGCGGTCCACCGCTATGTACGTCACCGCCGACCGGTCGGCGAGCCGGAGCCAGGAGACCGACCGGCCGCTCGCATCGGTGAACTGCACGAGCGGTGAGGCGCACGTCAACTCCGCCGGGTCCTCCAACCCGCACCGCAGCACGATCGCCGGATCCCCCCACGCGGCCACCCCGGGCTGGGAGTCGATCAGCTCGCGACGCGCTTGGCTCACGACGCTGGCCGGCAGCAGTGCCGCCAGCCGCGCGCAATACCGGCCGGCGTCGCCTGGGGCCGGCACCGAGGGCACCGCGAGCGGGCCGGTGTCGGCGGCCCCGCGCCCCACGCCGCGGGCCAACACCAAGACGGTGGCGATCGCGGCGAGGGTGAGCACCAGCGACGCGATGATCAGCAGCAACGGGAGCCGGCCGGCCAGCCCCGTCGGTGGCGCCGCACCGGACCGGTTCGGATCGTCGACCATGCCCGTGCGGTCCGTCGGTGCTACAGGTTCACGACCGGGCAGGTCAGCGTGCGGGTGATGCCCTCCACGCCCTGAACCCGGGCGACCACCAACTTGCCGAGCTCGTCGACCGTGTTGGCCTCCGCCCGGACCACGACGTCGTACGGACCGGTGACGTCTTCGGCGCTGATCACGCCGGGGATCTCCCGGATCCGGCTGGCGACGTCGGCCGCTTGCCCGACCCCGGTTTGGATCAGAATGTAGGCCTGGACCACTGGGGTGCTCCCTTCGTCGCCGGCCGGAGGCGATCGCGACCGGGTTCAGGCAGTCTATCGGTGCGACGGGCCCCGAGCCGAAGTCAGCGGCCGATCCACCCGGGGGCAGATGCGCGCAGGTAGCGTGATCTTCACCCGCGGCGACCGCGAGAGGGGGCGGCCTGTGCACCACCCAGATCCGGTGTCCGGCACGCTCGGCGCGACGGGCGAGTTCGGTGCCATTCGCGCGATCACCGCCGACCTGCCGCTGCCGGCCGGAACGGCCGTGGGCCCCGGCGACGACGCGGCGGTGGTGGCGGCTCCCGACGCGCGCGTGGTCGTCACCACCGACATGCTGCTCGACGGGGTGCACTTTCGCAGCGACTGGGCCACCGGCGAGCAGATCGGCCGCCGCGCCGCGATCGCGTCGATGGCCGATATCTGCGCCATGGGCGCCCTCCCGACCGCGCTGGTGGTGGCCATGGCCGCGCCGACGAACACCGCGACGGCGTTCGTGGCGGCAATCGGCCGGGGCATCTCGGCGGCCGCGGTGGAACTCGGCGCCGGAGTGGTCGGCGGAGATCTGACCCGTGCGGACCGGCTCACCATCGCGGTGACGGTGCTCGGCGACCTGCGCGGCTGCGCGCCGGTGCTGCGGTCCGGGGCGCGGGTGGGCGACGTGGTCGCGTTAGCGGGTCGGGTCGGATGGGCGGCCGCCGGACTGGCCGTGCTGTCCCGCGGGTTTCGTTCGCCGGCGGCGGTGGTCAGCGCCTACAAGGTGCCCGAACCGCCGCTCGCCGCCGGACCGGTGGGCGCGGCGGCCGGCGCTACCGCGATGATCGACGTGTCCGACGGCCTGCTGGCGGATCTCGGGCACATCGCGGCCGACTCCCGGGTCGTGATCGACCTCCGCTCGGCGGCGCTGCCGGTTCCCGACCGATTGGCCGAGGTCGCGGCCGCGTTGGGACGGAACCCGATGGCGTGGTTGTTGACCGGCGGTGACGATCATCCGCTGGCGGCCACCTTCCCGATCGGAACGGATCTGCCGTCCCCGTGGCGGGCGATCGGCGCGGTGACGGGTACCGCGGCGGATGGCGAGTCGAGTCGGGTGACCGTGGACGGCGCGGCGTATGACGGGGAATCGGGCTGGGACCACTTCCGCTGACCGTGCAGTGCCCGCGTCGCGCCAGCCGGCTCGGCGCATCGGTGTCCCTTTTGCGGCGCCGGTGCCTGCTCGTTTCGTGCCGTCGCTGCGGCGCCGGTACGGTGCCAGCCATGGCGCGCCCGCTTCAGGATCTGATCGACCCGGAATGGGCGCAGGCCTTGGAACCGGTCGCGGAGCAGATCGCGGCCATGGGCGCCTTCCTGCGGGCCGAGGTCGCGGCCGGACGCACGTACCTGCCCGCCGGGACGAACATCCTTCGCGCCTTCACCAGCCCGCTGCGCCGCGCCCGGGTGCTCATCGTCGGGCAGGACCCGTATCCGACCCCTGGGCACCCGATCGGCCTGTCGTTCGCGGTCGACCGCGCCGTGCGGCCGATTCCGCGGTCGCTGGCCAACATCTACACGGAACTACACCACGATCTCGGCATCGTCCCGCCCCCGCACGGTGACTTGACGCGCTGGACCGCGCAGGGCGTCGTGTTGCTGAACCGCGTGCTCACCGTCGCCCCGGGCGCACCGGCATCCCACCGCGGCCGCGGCTGGGAACAGATCACCGACGCGGCGATCGCCGCGCTGGTGCGCCGAGGTGGGCCGCTGGTTGCCATCCTGTGGGGCCGCGACGCGCAGTCGCTGCAACCGGCGTTGGGCAACGTTCCGGTCATCGGCTCGCCGCACCCGTCGCCGCTGTCGGCCGCCAGGGGATTCTTCGGATCCCGTCCCTTTTCCCGGGCCAACGAATTGCTGGTCCGGCAGGGCGGCGAGCCGATCGACTGGCAACTGGAGTAGCGCGCCGCAGGTCGGAACAGGTATCCGCTGCTACAGCAATTCGCTGTCCCAGGAGTCGACGGCGCGTTCGCTGCGTGGCTCCGCGAACCCGGACGCGGCCGCGTCGTCCACCAGGTTGGCGGCACTCCGGATGGTCGAAACCGCCAACAGCGCACCGGCGCCCGACCCGAGGAGGATGCGGTGGTCCGCGAGGGGCTCAAGACCCAGCAGCCGCCGTAATCGCGGTCCGGTCCGCTCGGGCGTGGTATCCGCGGCGAGTAGATATGCGTCGGTTCCGGGCGTGAGCCGGTTCGCCAGCACCGCGCACAGCAACGAGGGGACGTCATCGACCAGGACCGGGGTCCGCCGTGCCGCGGCCTGTCCGATGAACCCGGTCAGCGCCGCCAGGTCCGGGCCGCCGGCGATCCGCAGCAGCGAGCGGGCGTCGCCGAAGCTGCCCCGCGCCCGGAACCGGGCATCGCGAACCGCCTCGCACTTGGCGATCCAGCCGATGTCGTCGATTCCTGAGCCGCGAGTGGTGGTGTCCACCGGCTCCATCCCCGTCACCGCCGAAACCAGCGCCGCGGTCGGTGTGCTCACCCCGACGCCGCAGACCGCGCCGATCAGCAGGTCGGCACCGCCGTCGATCTCCGCGTCGGCCATCGCGATGCCCGCCGTGAGCGACCGCTCTAGCTCTTCCGCCGAGAGTGCGTCCTGCATGTCGATCCGGCCGCAGGCGCTGCGCACCCGATGCGCACGATCCACCGCCGAACCGGTCAGATCCCCGCGCACCGCGACGTCGACGGTGCGCACCACCACCCCGGCATCGGCGGCCAGCCGGGCGACCGGACCGATTCCGGCGGCCAGGTCGGCGATGCGCCTCGCGGTCGCGTCGGGCGGGTGGGCCGACACCTGTGCATACGCGATCCCGTGATCGCCGGCGAAGACCACCAGCACGACTCGCCGCGGCGCCACCTGACGCACCGGCTCGCCGCGCGCCGCGACCATCCGGTCCAGCTCGGGGCCGATCGTGCCGAGCGCGCCGGCCGGCAGCAGCGAGCGCTGCCGGGCGGCCTCGTATCGCGCGGCCTCGTCCGGCGGCGAGATCGGCGTCTCGGTACTCATCGCGCGCTGCTCCGCCTGCGGTTCGCCCGCGATCGCCTGCGATTCACCGTGCAAGCATCCCCGATCTGATCGACAGCGCGCATCCCGGACCAGCGGGAAGGCCCGCGCGACCGCCGTCTGGCATTCTGGCAGACGTGACGACCTTTGCCGAGTCGGCCGAGCATCGTGCGATCCGCTCGGCGGTTCGGGACATCACCGCCCGGCACGGCCTGGCGGAATACGCCGAGCGCGGGCGGACGTCCACCCCGCAGACCGAGCTGTGGTCCGAGCTCGGCCGGGCCGGGTTCATCGGCATCAACGTCCCGGAGCGGTTCGGCGGCGGCGGAGCCGGAATGACCGAACTGGCCATCGTGGCCGAGGAATCGGCGGCGGCCGGCTGTCCGCTGCTGCTGCTGCTGGTTTCCAGCGCGATCGGTGTCGAGGTCCTCGCCAGGCATGGCACCCCGCAGCAACAGCAGCGCTGGCTGACGGCGTTGGCCGACGGTGGGGTCAAGCTTGCCTTCGCCATCACCGAGCCGGACGCCGGCTCGAACTCCCATCGGACCGCCACCACCGCGCGCCGCGAGGGCGACGGCTATGTGATCTCCGGGAGCAAGTACTACATCTCCGGGGTGGACGAGTCCGCCGCCGTCCTCACCGTCGTTGCCACCGGCCGCGACGAGACCACCGGGAAGGCCGAGCTCAGCCTCTTCCTTGTGCCCACCGACGCGCCGGGCCTGCGGGCCGACCGGCTCGCGGTCGCCGCGCAGATTCCGGACCGTCAGTTCACGCTGTTCTATGACGACGTCCGGGTTCCCGAATCGGCGCGGATCGGTGACGAAGGGGCCGGGTTGGCCATGCTGTTCGACGGCCTGAACCCGGAACGCATCACCGCCGCCGCGCTCTGCGTCGGAATCGGACGGTTCGCGGTGCGCGCGGGGGCGAAGTACACAACGGCCCGCTCGGTGTGGGGTGCGCCGCTGGCGACCCACCAAGCAGTCGCCCACCCGCTCGCCAGGGCCGCGATCGACGTGGAACTCGCGGCGCTCATGCTGGCCAAGGCCGCGTGGCTGCACGACACGGGGCAGCCCGCCGGCGAAGCGTCGAACATGGCCAAGTACGCCGCCGCCGAGGCAGCGGTCGCGGCGGTGGACGCGGCGATCCAAGTGCATGGCGGAAACGGATTGTCCGCGGAATTCGGCTTGCTGCCGTTGTACGGGATGGCCAGGCTGCTGCAGATCGCGCCGGTCAACCGCGAGATGGTGCTCAACTACATCGCCACCCACACCCTGGGCATGCCCAAGTCGTACTGACGGCGCCGGGTTCTGTGCTTCGTCACCGGGCCTGCAGATCTGGCACAAGGGGTTTGGGCCGCCCGCCTAAACTGTGCCGGTGACCGACGCCGCTCCGACCGCCTTTGGAATGCCGACGCAGTACGATCCGGAGTCGGTCGAGGTGACGACGTATCAGCGGTGGATGGACGCGGAGTATTTCCGCGCCGACGAGAAGCGGGTGCTTTCCGGCGAGCGGAAGGCATTCTCGATCGTGCTGCCGCCGCCGAACGTCACCGGCAACCTGCACATGGGTCATGCGTTGGACCACACCCTGATGGACGTCCTGGCCCGATGGCACCGGATGACCGGCGACGAGGTGCTGTGGTTGCCCGGCATGGACCACGCGGGCATCGCCACCCAGACGGTGGTGGAGCGACAGTTGGCGGCTGGCGGAAAGACCCGGCACGACCTCGGCCGGGAGGCGTTCGTGCGCCAGGTCTGGGACTGGAAGCGGCAGTCCGGCGGCGCGATCCTCGGGCAGATGCGTCGCCTCGGCGACTCGGTGGACTGGTCGCGTGAACGGTTCACGTTGGACGACGGGCTTTCGGCGGCCGTTCAGACCATATTCAAGAGCCTGTACGACGACGGCCTGATCTACCGCGCCGAGCGGATCATCAACTGGTGTCCCGGATGTCGGACGGCGCTCTCGGACATCGAGGTGGACCACCACGATGACGCCGGCGAACTGATCAGCGTGCGGTACGACGGTGACGGCTTCTCCGTCGTGGTCGCCACCACCCGGGTGGAGACCATGCTGGGGGACACCGCGATCGCGGTGCACCCGGACGACCCGCGATACGCGCGCCTGGTCGGCAAGACCGTGACGCTGCCCCTGGTGGGGCGCGAGATCCCCATCGTCGCCGACGAACACGTGGACCCGACCTTCGGCACCGGCGCCGTCAAGGTCACGCCGGCGCACGACCCGAACGACTTCGAGATCGCCGCCCGGCACCACCTTCCGGCCGTCGATGTGCTCACCCCGGACGCGCGGATCATCGGTACCGGAACGGTTTTCGACGGCCTCGACCGCTTCGAGGCGCGCACCGCGGTGAAGGCCGCGCTGGCCGCCGAGGGGCGCGTGGTGGCCGAGAAGATCCCGTTCGTGCACGCCGTAGGGCACTGCTCGCGGTCCGACGACGTGGTGGAGCCGCGACTGTCCCTGCAGTGGTTCGTCAAGGTCGGCCCGCTGGCGAAGGCCGCCGGCGACGCCGTCCGCGACGGGCGCACGCGCATCCACCCGCCGGAGATGGCCGCGCGCTACTTCGAATGGGTCGACCACATGCACGACTGGACCATCTCCCGGCAACTCTGGTGGGGACATCGCATACCGGTGTGGTACTCGCCGGAGGGCGAGATGCGGTGCGTCGGACCGGATGAGGAACCCCCCGGCGAGGGGTGGGTGCAGGACGAGGACGTGCTGGACACCTGGTTCTCCTCGGCCTTGTGGCCCTTCTCCACCATGGGATGGCCGGAGCGGACGGATGCGCTCGCCGCGTTCTATCCGACCAGCGTGCTGGTCACCGGCTACGACATCCTGTTCTTCTGGGTGGCCCGCATGATGATGATGGGCCTGTACGCCATGCGCGGCGAGGAGCCCGGCCGCGCGGTGCCGTTTCGCACGGTCGCGCTGCACGGCCTGGTGCGCGATGAGCACGGCCGCAAGATGTCCAAGTCGCGCGGCAACGTCGTCGACCCGCTCGTCTGGATCGAGACGTACGGCGCCGACGCGGTGCGCTTCACGTTGGCCCGCGGGGCCAACCCGGGCGTCGACCAGGCGATCGCCGAGGATTGGGTGCGCGGCTCGAAGAGCTTCTGTTC
The DNA here is from genome assembly GCA_964624455.1 of uncultured Actinomycetes bacterium. GTDB lineage: Bacteria > Actinomycetota > Actinomycetes > Mycobacteriales > Nakamurellaceae > Nakamurella. The sequence goes on from CAZUXD010000010.1 coordinate 62,465, forward strand.
CAAGCTGTTCAACGCCACCCGCTTCGCCCTGCTGAACGGGGCGGCCGTTCCGGCGGAGCCCGTCGACGCCGCTGCGGGATCGCCCGCCGACCGCTGGATCCTGGACCGCCTCGACGCTGTTACGGCCGAAACCACCGCGATGCTCGGCGATTTCCAGTACGCGAAGGCCGCGGAAGAGCTCTACCACTTCGCCTGGGACGAGTTCTGCGACTGGTATTTGGAGTTGGCCAAGGCGCCGCTGCAAGCGGGTGGGCCCGCGGCCGACCACACCCGCGCCGTGCTCGGCACGGTGCTCGACGCGCTGCTTCGACTTCTGCACCCGTTCGTGCCGTTCGTCACAGAATCTCTGTGGACGCGGCTGACCGGAGGCGAGACCCTGGTCACCGCCGCGTGGCCCACGCCGTCCGGCCGGGCGGTGGATGCGGCGGCGGCGGCCGAGATCGCCGATGTCATCAAGGTGGTGACGGAGATCCGGCGGTTCCGTGCCGACCAGGGTCTTGCTCCGGGCCGCCGGGTGCCCGCGCAGATCGACTGGGACGGCCAGGATCCGGCGGTGGGACCGCGCGACCGGGCCGCTTTCGTCACCGACAGCGTGTTGACGCTCGGGAGGTTCGGCCCCGTCGACGGCACCTTCACGCCGACCGCCTCGCTGCAGGTGACGCTCGCCTCGGGGCAGGTGACGGTGCACCTGGACACCTCGGACGCCATCGACGTCGAAGCCGAGAGCATCCGCCTAACAAGGGATCTCGCCGCGGCGCGGAAGGAACACGCCCAGACCGCCAGCAAATTGGACAACCCCGCCTTCCTGGTCAAGGCGCCGGAGGGTGTGGTGACGGGCATCCGGTCCCGGCACGCGACCGCGAGCGCGGAGATCGAGCGGCTGCTGGGCAGGTTGGCGGCGCTTCGGCCGGAACCGCAAGCGGTGGAACGGGATGACCCGGCGTGACACGACCGCAGGACGGACCAGCGAGCCCGGGCGGCCGGAACGGCATGCACGGCGAGGCCGTCGACCGCTCGGACGAGGTGGACCGGACGGACGGCGCAGACGGCGGGGCAACCGTGGAGGGCAGCGCCCCATGGAACCGCCTCGCCGCGGTCCTCGGCGAGCTCCTGGATGACGACGCCGCGCCGGGTTGGGGCGCCGCTTCGCCGGAGGCCACTGCGTCGAGCGGCACCGCCACCGCCGACCTGGACGATCACACCAGCGAGTTGGTACCCCCATCGCCGCCGCTGACGGTGGCGGCGGTGGAGCGCGTGCTGAACCGGCGATGGCCGGAAACGCATATCGAACCGAGCCTGGATCGCATCACGGCGCTGATGGATCTGCTGGGCAACCCGCACCGGGCATACCCGGTGATCCAGATAGCCGGCACCAACGGCAAGACGAGCGTTGCTCGGATGATCGACACCCTGCTCAGCGCAATGGGTTTGCGTACCGGCCGGTTCATCTCCCCGCATCTGCAGCACGTCACCGAACGAATCAGCCTGGACGGCAATCCCATCGACGACGACCGGTACGCCGAGACGTTCGGCGACATCGCGCCCTACGTCGACATGGTCGACGCGGCCTCGGAGCGGGCGGGCGGCGCGGCGTTGTCCAAGTTCGAGATCCTCACCGCGATGGCCTTCGCCGCGTTCGCCGACGCGCCGGTGGATGTGGCGATCGTCGAGGTCGGCATCGGCGGCACCTGGGACTGCACCAATGTCGCCGACGCGGCCGTGGCGGTCATCACGCCCATCGGTATCGACCACGTGGACTATCTGGGATCGGATCTGGCGTCGATCGCCGGGAACAAGGCGGGCATCATCAAGAACGGCGGGACGGCGATGATCGGCGCCCAGCAGCCGGACGCGATGAAGGTGCTGCTGCGCCGCGCGGTCGAGATGGACGCCACCGTCGCCCGGTTCGGCGAGGAGTTCGACGTCGCCGAGCGCACCATCGCCGTCGGCGGACAACTGCTCACCGTGCAAGGACTTTCGACGGTCTACCGGGACGTCTTCCTGCCGCTGCACGGCGCGCATCAGGCGGGCAACGCCGCACTGGCGCTCGCGGCCGTGGAGGCATTCCTGGGGGCCGGTCGGGATCGGGCGCTGGACGTCGACGTGGTGCGGGACGCGTTCGCCGCAGTCACCTCGCCCGGGCGGCTGGAACGGGTGCGCACCTCGCCGATGATCCTCGTCGACGCGGCGCACAACCCGCATGGAGCGACCGCGCTGGCCGCGGCCATCGCGGAGGAGTTCGCGTTCACCCGGCTGGTCGGCGTGCTGGCCGTGATGGCGGACAAGGACGTCTCGGGCATCCTGGAGGCGTTGGCGGACACGTTCGACGAGGTGGTGGTGACGGTGAACTCATCTCCGCGCTCGATGCCGGCCGAGAAGCTGGCCGAGTCGGCAGCTGGCGTCTTCGGGGAGCACCGCGTGCACGTCGCCGCGCGCATGGACGAGGCCATCGCCATGGCGGTCGACCTGGCCGAGGACGACCCGGCCGCGGCCGCCGGCGCCGCGGTGCTGATCACCGGTTCGGTGGTCTCCGCCGGCGACGGGCGGGCGCTGGTCGGGCTGGAGCCGGCGTGACCGTGCCCGCCGGTCCGCCGGGCCCGCCGGCCGCGCCACTCCAGCCGGAGGCTGCGTCACCCCCGTCACCCCCGGCTGCGTCATCACCGTCACCCCCGTCACCCACCCGGACCGATCCGGAGCGCGGCCTGCGCGGCGCGGTGGCCGCGCTCCTCACGTTCGAGGCGGTCGCGATCCTGCTGGGTATTCCGGTGGCGCAGAACACCGGCCAGCGCGTCGGGATCGTCGGGGTGGTGCTGATCTGCGCGCTGGCGGCGGCGCACGTCGGCGCATGCGCAGTGGTCTCGCGTCCGTTCGCGGTCCCCGTCATCGCCGCGCTGCAGGCGCTGCTGATCGCCTGCTGGGCCCTGAGCACGCCGCTGGGCGTCATGGGAATTGTGTTCACCTTGGTCTGGTTCGCGGTCTGGTACATGCGGCGGGAGTTTCGCCGCCGCATGGCGACCGGGACGCTGCCCGGCCCCGGCGGGGCGGCCGATCCCGGGACCGGCGTCGGGGCGCGGCCCTTGCGCGGTGGGGACGCGCGCCCGGCCACCGACGGGTCGACCGGGGAGAGCCGGTAGCCGGTAATCTGCGCACGGCCGCCGCGTACGCGTCGCGGCGGGGCCGACCGCGCGCGGCAGCGGTGACGGGTTCGGCGCGCACGTCAGAATCAGAAGAAGTGGAGTGAGGTCGTGCAGGAGGCAGAGCGGACGCTGGTGCTCATCAAGCCGGACGGCGTCCGGCGCGGGCTGATCGGCGAGATTCTGGGACGGATCGAACGCAAGGGATTGCGCCTGGTGGCCATGGACCTGCGCACGGTCGGGTCGGACCTGGCGCGCCGCCACTACGCCGAACATGCCGGCAAGCCGTTCTTCGACTCGCTGGTCGAGTTCATCACCGGAGGAGCGTTGGTGGCGGCGGTCGTCGAGGGGGATAGGGCGATCGCCGCATTCCGGCAACTGGCCGGCGCGACCGATCCGGTGGAGAACGCCGCACCCGGCAGCATCCGCGGCGATTTCGCGCTGCTCACCCAGTACAACCTGGTCCACGGGTCCGATTCGCCGGGGTCGGCCGCGCGGGAGATCGCCCTGTGGTTCGGAGGGTGACGCGGATCGACGCACCCGGATCACGATCGACGCGGCGCGCCCCGCCGGGCTCGGCCGTTCACACGCCCCGCCCCGCGGTTGTTGGGCGTTTCGTCGTCGGCAGGAGCCGTCGCAGCGCAGAATGGGATGGATCTCCGTCGGGTGGCGCCGGTACGGTGACTCCTCGTGGGCAAGTCCAGCGTGACGGGCCGGAAGGGCCCCGCCGCAGCGTCGGACGTGGGTGAGGCGGTCATCGGGCCGGGTGGCGCCGGGCCGATGATCCTTGCTCGGGGCCTGACCAAGAGCTTCGCCACCAAGGGTGGCGAGAGCGTGCAGGCGGTGCGGGGCATCGACCTCGAGGTCTCCCGCGGCGAGGCGTTCGGGTTCCTCGGACCCAACGGAGCGGGCAAGTCCTCCACCATGCGGATGATCGCCTGCACCTCGCCGCGCACCGGCGGCGAACTGACGATCCTCGGGCTGGACCCGGATGCCGACGGCGTCCGCATTCGCGACCGGCTCGGCGTGGTCCCGCAACAGGACAACCTGGACGAGGAACTCACCGCATCCGAGAACCTGTACATCTACGCCCGCTACTTCGGCTACTCGCGCGCCTACTGCAAGGCCAAGGCGGCCGAGCTGCTGGAGTTCGCCCAACTCACCGAGAAGGCCGGTGCCAAGGTCACCGCACTGTCCGGAGGGATGAAGCGGCGGCTCACGATCGCGCGGGCGCTGGTGAACGACCCGGACTTGCTGCTCCTGGACGAGCCAACCACCGGGCTCGACCCCCAAGCGCGACATGTGCTGTGGGACAGGCTGTTTCAGCTAAAGCAGCAAGGCGTGACGCTGGTTCTGACCACGCACTACATGGACGAGGCGGAGCAACTGTGCGACCGACTGGTGGTGATGGACGGCGGGCTGATCGCGGCCGCCGGCTCGCCGGCCGAGTTGATCGCCCGGTACTCCACCCGCGAGGTGGTCGAGTTGCGATTCCCGCCGGGCGGGTATTCGGACGCGCAGCGGGCCGCGGCCGAACTGGTGCCCCGCCTGGAGGCGCTGCCGGACCGGCTGCTGCTGTACACCGAACGCGGTGACGAGACCGCCGAGGCCGTCACGGCCGTCGGGATCACCCCGACGTCCATGCTGGTGCGGCGCTCCACCCTGGAGGACGTGTTCCTGCACCTGACCGGGCGGAGGCTGATCGACTAGATGACGGCCTCGAGCATCCAGCACGGGCGGGTGGCCCGCCGCCCCGTCAGCGCCTGGACCTACCGGGTACGGGTGTGGGAGTACCTGATTCGGCAATGGCGGCCCTACTTCGTGTCCGGACTCGTGGAAGCGGTCGGCGGCCCGTTGCTGTACCTGGTGGCGCTCGGGCTGGGCATGGGATCTTTGGTCAACGCGCGCGGCACGGCGGTGCTGGGCGGCATCCGTTACGTGGATTACATCGCACCGGCGCTGCTGACGGCCGCGGCGCTGCAGATCGCGTTCATGGAGTGCTCCTTCGGCGCGTTCGGCCGGATCAAGTGGCAGCGCACGCTCTGGGGGATCACCGCGACCCCCGTCACCCCCCAGGTCGCCGCCGACGCCCACGTGCTGTACATCTCCACCCGGCTTTGCCTCTCCGCGCTGCTCTACTACCTGGTGCTGCTGGCCTTCGGCGTAGCCGGGGGACCGGCGGGGGTGCTGATGATCCCCATCGCGGTGCTCAGCGCGATGTCGGTCGGGGTGTGGATCCTGGCGCTGTCGGCGGTGCTGGACGAGGACGCGCCGACCGCTTTCAACATGGTGCTGCGGTTCGGGGTGATCCCGGCGTCGCTGTTCTCCGCATCCTTCTTCCCGATCAGCCGGTTGCCCTGGGCCGTGCGCTGGCTTGCGATCGCCTCGCCGCTCTGGCACGGCAACGAACTGGCACGCGACGCGGCGCTGGGCGGGCTGCCGCCCTGGCGGATCGCGGTGCACCTGCTGGTGTTGATCGCGCTGCTGGCCGCCGGCTTCGCGCTCGCCCGGCGAAACTTCCGGAGGCGGCTGGCGTCGTGAAGCGCGAGCCTGCGGAGATGACGCCTGCGGAGATGACGCCAGCGGAGATGACGCCAGCGGAGATGACGGAGCCCCACGAGCGCGCGGCTACCGGCGTGAGGCTGGATACGGCCGGCGGCGCGGCACGCGGAATCGGCGCGCCGCTGATCCTGCGGATCCTCCCGGCCCGGTTGTACGCCGGGCGCGCCCGCGTGGTGATGGAGCGGTCCCTGCACACTTCGCGAACCTTCAAGTGGACGCTCATCTCCGGGTTCTTCGAGCCGCTCTTCTACCTGTTGGCGATGGGCAGCGGGATGGGTTCGCTGATCGGGGCGGTGCAGGGGCCGACCGGGCCGGTCGGGTACGCGGCATTCATCGCGCCCGGGCTGCTTGCCACGTCGGCGATGAACGGGGCCGTGTTCGATTCGACCACCAACGTGTTCTTCAAGCTGCGGTACGCCAAGACGTACGACGCAATGCTGGCCACCTCGCTCGGGCCGATGGACGTGGCGCTGGGGGAGATCGGGTGGGCGCTCGGCCGGGGCGCGGCGTACGCCGTCACGTTCGAAATCGTGATGGCGGCGCTCGGGCTGGTGTACTCGCCGTGGGCGGTGCTCGCGGTACCGGCCGCGCTGCTGATCGCGCTCGGGTTCGCCGCCGTCGGCATGGCCGTCTGCACGTTCCTGAAGACCTTCCAGCACCTGGATTGGGTGATGATGGTCCTGCTGCCGATGTTCCTGTTCTCCACCACGTTCTTCCCGCTGGGTGTGTTTCCGCGGGGCCTGCAGATCGTTGTGGAGTGCATGCCGTTGTTCCACGGCATCGAACTGATCCGAGGTTTGACCCTTGGGGCGGTGAACCCCGGCATGTTCGGGCATGTGGCCTATTTCCTGGTGATGGCGGTGGTGGGGATCGCGGTGACATCGAGGCGCCTGGAGAAGCTGCTGCTGACCTGATCGGATGCTGCGCGGCCGTCCGCGCGAGCGTGCGCCCACGGGTTGCGGCGCGCGATCACTCCCGTTATGTCGCGCGGTGTGGGATACTGGCCGAGTACGGGTCGCCAGCGCGCGGCTTGTGCCCGATCCGGCCGCGGCCGGCCGTGCGGGACTCCGGTGCGTGACAGGCGCCGTTCCAGGTGGTGACGGGTGACAGCCGTCGCCCGGACGAGTCCTGCCGGGCCAGCAGCCCGCGGTGGAGCGGCCCCCGACTGACTTCCCGCGACGCCCTTCACCGGGCGTTGCGGACATGATTCCGCCGTGGTTTCCCCCGTGCGGACGCGGTGACACGCGCCCGGGGGCAGGCGGGAGAGGACTCTTGCAATGCCGTCATCACATAGAGCCGAAACCACCCCGACCCTTGCCGTCGCGCTCGCGGGCCTACCCGCGCGCGTCCGGGTCCACGAACTGGCCCGCCGTGCCGGGCTGAACTCCAAGCAGGCGATCACCGCGTTGGCGGGCGTCGGCGTGCTGGCAAGTTCGGCCGCGTCCTCGGTGGACAGCGAAGTGGCCGAATCCCTGCTCCGGTCGCTGCTCGGTGCTCCGGGGCAGGCCGCCGGCAGCGCCCAGGCAGGCAAGCGGCGCGCCGGGGCGGCCGGTGCCGTCAGGGAGGGCGCCCAGAAGCCGCGCGCCGGCAACCCGAACGGTGCCGGCGCCAACGCTTCCGGTTCCGCGGGGACGGCAACCGGTGCAAAGGCCGCTGGCGCCAACGCTTCCGGTGGGAGGGCTGCCGGTAGGAAGGCCGCCGGCGATGAGCCGGCCGGGACGAAGCCCGCAGCCGCGAAGTCCGGCGGTGCGAAGTCCGCGGCCGCGAAGCCGCCAGCCGGGAAGCCCGCCACCGCGAAGGCTGCCACACCGAAGGCTGCGGACGCCGATGCCGCCGGCGCAGAGGTGGAACGCTCCCAGGCCGACGATGCGCACGGTTCCGCCGGCGTCCACCCCGACGGGGAAGAGGAATCCACCGGCCGGCGGCGTCGCCGAGGCGGACGGGGTCGCCGAGGCGGACGGGGCACGAAGGCGGACACCGAAGCCCCAGGCGCACCGACGCCGGACGACGAGACGGCGGCGGCCGAGCCCCCGAGCGCCACCCGCGGCAGGTCTGCCGACGGGGGCAGGCGCCGCGGCGGATCGGAGGAGGAGGAGGAGGCCGGCCCGGAGGCCGAACCGGGCGAAGGGGACGATCCGGCAGACGAGACGGAGAAGTCCGGTTCCCGCCGCCGCCGCCGACGTCGGCGCCGCTCCGGCTCCTCGGGAGCGGCCGAAGACGATCAGCCGGATACGAACGATCGCCCGCGAAACGGTCGATCAGCAGGAACGGCGTCACCGTCGCCGGTGCAGGCGGTGAGGGGATCCACCAGGCTGGAGGCAAAACGGCAGCGTCGGCGCGACGGCCGGGATTCCCGGCGCCGGCCGCAGATCCTCTCCGAGGCGGAGTTCCTGGCCCGCCGGGAGTCGGTGGATCGGGTCATGGCAGTGCGCCAGCGTGGTGATCTGGCACAGGTGGCCCTGCTCGAGGACGGCGTGCTGGTCGAGCATTTCGTGTCCCGCAGCGGGGCCGCGTCCATGATCGGCAACGTCTACCTCGGAAGGGTGCAGAACGTGCTGCCGTCGATGGAGGCCGCCTTCGTCGATATCGGGAAGGGCCGGAACGCCGTGCTCTACGCCGGAGAGGTCAATTGGGACATCGCCGGCCTCGAGGGGCAGGAGCGCCGCATCGAGATGGCGCTGTCCAGCGGCGACAAGGTCCTGGCGCAGGTGTCCAAGGATCCGGTCGGGCACAAGGGGGCACGGCTCACCACCCAGATCTCGCTACCGGGACGGTTCCTGGTGTTCGTGCCGGGCGGCGGCGCCACCGGCATCTCCCGCAAACTTCCCGACACCGAGCGCAAGCGACTCAAGGGCATCTTGGACCGCATCGTGCCGGCCGGAGCGGGTGTGATCATCCGGACCGCCGCCGAGGGGGTCGGCGAGGAGGAACTGGCCGCTGACGTGGCTCGGCTGAAGGCGCAATGGGAGGAGATCTCCACGGCCGCCGAGTCGGCGACGGAGGCGCCGGCGCGGCTGTACGCGGAGCCGGACACCCTGATCAAGGTCATCCGAGACCTGTTCAACTCCGACATCAACCGCCTGCTGATCGACGGCGACGACGCGTGGGGTTCGGTATCGGCGTACGTGCTGTCGGTGGCTCCGGAACTCGCGGACCGGGTCAGCCGCTACGTGGGCGATCGGGACGTGTTCTCGGCGTTCCGCATCGACGACCAGATCGGCAAGGCGCTGCAGCGCAAGGTCCACCTGCCGTCGGGGGGCTCGCTCGTCATCGACCGCACCGAAGCGATGACCGTCATCGACGTCAACACCGGCAAGTTCACCGGAGCGGGCGGCAACCTCGAGGAGACCGTCACCCGCAATAACCTGGAAGCCGCCGAGGAGGTCGTCCGGCAACTGCGGTTGCGTGACATCGGCGGCATCATCGTCGTGGACTTCATCGACATGGTGCTTGAGTCGAATCGCGAACTCGTGCTGCGGCGGCTCACCGAATGCCTGGGTCGGGATCGCACCCGACACCAGGTCGCCGAGGTGACCTCCCTCGGTTTGGTGCAGATGACCCGCAAGCGAATGGGACTGGGCCTTCTCGAGGCGTTCTCCGAACCCTGCCCACGGTGCGAGGGAAGGGGCATCCTGATCCACGACGCCCCGGCCGACACCGGAGCCGCGGATGTGGACCAGTCCGCCGGGGCCGAGCGCGCAGGACGCAAGGGCCGGAAGCGGGACCGGCCGGAGGACGATGCCAAGTTCGAGCCGCTCGTCGTCGAGCGGGTGATCGCCGATGCCCGCCCCGATCCGCGAGGACCGAAGCCGCCGGCAGGCTTCCGACAGCACGACACGGCGGAGGTCGGGCCCGCCGCAGCGGGCCAGGCCGCGGCTCCCGACGGCGCCGATGCGGCGACCCCCCCGGCGATGACGGGCGAGCCGGCCGGGCCGGTGACGGAGCAGCCGGCGATCACCGATCCTTCGCAAGCCGCGCCCGTGTCGGTGACGGGGCCGCAGAACCAGCCCGCCGAGCCGCCGGCCGAGGTGGCGGCGGTCAAACCGGCGCGTCGCCGGCGAGCCGCCGGGCGCCCGGCGGGTGCGCCCGAGACCACCACCGCCGCGGTGGACATCGTGCTGCCCGTCTCTGCGGCAGGTGCCGATGGCAGTGCCGACGTGGCGAACAGCCGGGGTGCAGCGGGCAGCGAGCCGGCGCCGGCCAAACCGAGTCGGCGCCGGGCGGCGTCCCGCGTCGCCGACTCGGTCACCGGTTGACCCGAGCCCGTCCCGGGCGGTTTGCCGGCAGGGCCGAGCGTCGCGTATCGTGAAGGAACGCCCGCTGCGGTGCAGCGGGTTTTGCGGTGCCCACCGGCCGGTCCTGCCGGCCCAGGGCGGCGCGCACGACACCCAACAAGCCGACACATCGTCACCAGCCGGTGCGCGGCGCCAGAGCAGGTTCGGATGGGCAGGATAGCGATGTACGCGATCGTCAGGACCGGCGGCAAGCAGTACAAGGTCGCCGAGGGTGACGTCATCACCGTGGAGAAGATCGACGGCGATGTCGGTGCCGAAGTTCGCCTGCCGGCGGTGCTGGTGGTCGACGGAGACGCGCTCACCACCGCGGCCGAGGAGCTTGCCACCGTGGTGGTGACGGGCCAGGTGGTCGCGCATGGCAAGGCCAAGAAGATCGTCATCCACAAGTTCAAGAACAAGACGGGCTACCACAGCCGGCAGGGGCACCGTCAGCCGACGACCACGGTCAGGGTCACCGGTGTCGGCGCAGGGTCGGCGGCATAAGGAGGGCGGGGGCACATGGCACATAAGAAGGGCGCGTCCAGTTCGCGCAACGGCCGGGACTCCAACGCCCAACGGTTGGGCGTCAAGCGGTTCGGCGGCCAGCAGGTGAGCGCGGGCGAGATTCTCATCCGCCAGCGCGGCACCAAGTTCCACCCCGGTGACGGTGTCGGACGGGGCAAGGACGACACGCTGTTCGCGCTGATTCCCGGATCGGTCGCGTTCGGGGCTCGCCGCGGACGCAAGACCGTCGCGGTCCTCGCGCCGCAGGAGCCTGCTGCGCAGGGCTGACCACTTAACGTCTGACACCGATCAGGGGCGGCCCGGAACCACACCGGGACCGCCCCTCGTCGCGTTGGTGCGGTAGCCGGCCGGCGGCCCCGGGAAGGAGGCGAGCGATGTCTCGCTTCGTGGACCGTGCCGTCCTGAGGTTGCAGGGCGGCGACGGCGGTCACGGCTGCGCCTCGGTCCACCGGGAGAAGTTCAAGCCGCTCGGGGGTCCGGACGGCGGCAACGGTGGCGCCGGCGGCGACGTGGTGCTGGCCGTCGATCCGAGCGTGCACACCTTGCTGGACTTCCACTACCGGCCGCATGCCAGGGCCGGCAACGGCCGCCCAGGGATGGGCGGGAACCGGCACGGCGCCGCCGGCGGCACGCTCCGGCTCGCGGTCCCCGACGGCACCGTGGTGCTGGACCCGAAGGGCCGGGTGCTGGCAGACCTCGTCGGTTCGGGGTCCAGCTACACCGCGGCGCGGGGCGGGCGCGGCGGCCTCGGCAATGCCGCGCTCGCGTCCCCGCGGCGCAAGGCCCCGGGGTTCGCGTTGCTGGGCGAACCGGGAGCGGCCGCCGAAGTCGTGCTGGAACTCAAGAGCGTCGCCGACGTGGGGCTGATCGGATTCCCCTCCGCGGGGAAATCCTCGCTGGTATCCGTGCTGTCCGCCGCCCGTCCGAAGATCGCCGACTATCCGTTCACCACCATCGAACCCAACCTGGGGGTGGTGACGGCCGGTTCCGTCACCTTCACCGTCGCCGACGTGCCCGGCTTGATTCCGGGCGCCAGCGAGGGCCGCGGACTGGGCTTGGAGTTCCTGCGGCACGTGGAGCGCTGCGCCGTCCTCGTGCACGTGGTCGACTGCGCAACCATCGAGCCCGGCCGCGACCCGGCCAGCGACATCGACGCGGTGGAGGCGGAACTGGCCCGGTACACCCCGTCGCTGCCCACCGACCTGGCCGCCAAGCCCAGGCTGGTGGCGCTGAACAAGATCGACGTTCCGGAAGCCCGCGAACTCGCGCACTTCGTCGCGGGCGATCTGCGCGCCGCCGGTCATCGCGTGTTCCTGATCTCCACCGCCACCCACGAGGGCCTCGCGGAACTGGGCTTCGCCATGGGCGCGGAGGTGACGGCCGAGCGGGAGTCGCGGCCCGCCGAGCCGCCGCCGCGGATCGAGATCAGGCCGGTAGCGGTGAATGACGATCAGTTCACCGTCGAACCGGACCCGCAGGTCGACGGCGGGTTCGTGGTGCGCGGCAACCGGCCGGAGAGGTGGATCTTGCAGACCGACTTCTCCAACGACGAGGCGGTCGGGTACCTGGCGAACCGGCTCGCGCGGCTCGGCGTGGAGCAGCGGCTCGCCGAGTTGGGGGCGGATCCGGGTGCGCCGGTCACGGTTGGGGACGTGACCTTCGACTGGCACCCGGCCGTTCCGGATGGCGGAGCCGGTCCGGTGGATCCGCCTGCGGCCAGCGTGAAGCCGCCCCCCGACGGCGCGCGGTTCGCGCGCGAGAGCGCCGAGACGGGCGGCGAGAACGCCGAGACGGGCGGCGAGAACGCCGAGGCGGCTCGCGGGGTCGCTGATACCGCGGCAGGGGAGGCCGCCGCGGTCGCGGCCGCGCAGCGGCCCACCGCCGCGCAGCGCAAGGCATTGCACCGGGTGCGCCGCGGGCTTCCCAGGGATATCGACCGCAGCGGCCGGGAGGGCTCCCGCTCCCGCAAGCCGGGGGAACGGCGATGACGGACTCCACGGGCCCTCGCCCGGTCCTCGGCGCGGCGGTCGGCCCGGCGCGGAGGCCGGCGCTCAGCCAGGCCCGGGTCGCGATCGGGGCGGCGCGCACGATCGTCGTCAAGGTCGGGTCGTCTTCGCTGACCACCGCCGCCGGCGGGTTGGACCCGGCCCGATTGGACGCCTTGGTGGACGCGGTCGCGGCGCGCACCGTCGCGGGCAGCCATGTCGTCCTGGTGTCGTCGGGCGCGATCGCCGCCGGCCTGGCGCCGCTCGGGCTGCGCCGCCGACCCCGGGATCTGGCGACCCAGCAGGCGGCCGCATCGGTGGGTCAACAACAACTGGCCGCGAAGTACGCCACCTCGTTCGCCCGGCACCGGCTTACCGTCGGCCAGGTGCTGCTCACCAGCGACGACGTGGTGCGCCGCGCCCACTATCGAAACGCGCAGCGAACCTTCGTCCGGCTGCTGCACTTCGGCGTCGTCCCCGTGGTCAACGAGAACGACACCGTCGCCACCACGGAGATCCGCTTCGGGGACAACGATCGGCTGGCTGCGGTGGTGGCCCACCTCGTCGGCGCGGATGCGCTGGTGCTGCTATCGGACGTGGACGCGCTGTACACGGACCATCCCGCCGTGCCGGGTTCGGTCGTGGTACGGGAGGTCACCGATGCGAGCCAACTCGCCGATGTTCATGTGACCGCGCACGGCAGCACGCTGGGCAGCGGCGGAATGGCTTCGAAGGTCACCGCGGCGCTCATCGCGACCGGGGCCGGAATCCCGGTCCTGCTCGCCGATGCCGCCGAGGCCGCGGCCGCGCTGAGCCTCGGTGCCGGGCCGGCCGTCGGCACCGCCTTCGAACCGGCCGGCCGCCGCACCAGCGCGCGCCAGTTCTGGCTCCGGTATGCGTCGTCGCCATGCGGCGCGTTGGCGTTGGACGCCGGCGCGGTGGCCGCGATAACCCAGCGCCGCAAGTCGTTGCTGCCGGCGGGCATCACCGGCTTCCGTGGCGACTTCGAATCCGGTGACGTCGTCGATCTGATCGGTCCGGACGGGACGGTGGTGGCCCGCGGGTTCGTGGCCCATGACGCCGCCGAGTTGCCGAAGATCATCGGACACAGCCTGGCCGATCTGCCGGTGGATCGACGCCGCGAGGTGGTGCACGCCGACGATCTGGTGTCGATGCGATGAGCGCCTTGGCCGCGACTCCGTCGGCGCACGACGCGAGCCTCCGCCGGGCCTCCCGGCGGGTACCGTCGCACGCGGGCTCGGCGCCGGGCATGGACGGGCCATGGCAGGCTTGAGGGTGGTGACCTTGAGGGAGGGACGGGTGGACGGCGAACGGTCCGGAACCGCGAACGCGGCCGGACGTGACGAGGTGCTGGCGGCCGCACGGCGCGCGAAGGCGGCGACCGCTGCGCTGGCGCAGGCCTCGACGGCGGCGAAGAACGCGGCGCTGCAGGCGATGGCGGCCGCGCTCCGCCGGGAGTCGGGCCAGATCCTGGACGCGAACGGGGTCGACGTCGCCCGGGCGAGATCCGGCGGAACGCCGGACGCGCTGCTCGATCGGCTGACCCTCACGGCTGCCCGGATCGATGGCATGGCCGGCGGGTTGGAGCAGGTCGCAGCACTGCCCGATCCGGTGGGCACCGTTCTGCGCGGCACCGTGTTGCCGAACGGGCTTGCGCTCAGCCAGGTCCGGGTCCCGCTCGGAGTCGTGGCGATCGTCTACGAGGCCCGGCCGAACGTCACCGCCGACGCCGCCGGCATTGCCCTGAAGGCCGGCAACGCCGTGCTGCTGCGCGGATCCGCCTCGGCGTACGCCTCCAATTCGGCGATCGTTTCGGTGCTGCGCGACGCGGCCGAGACGGCCGGTCTACCGGTCGACGCCATCACGCTGGTGCCAGGCACCGACCGGGAGTCGGTGCGCCACTTGATGACAGCGCGCGGGTTGGTCGATGTGATCATCCCGCGCGGTGGCGCGGGCCTCATCCGGGCGGTCGTGGAAGGTTCCACGGTGCCCGTCATCGAAACCGGTGTGGGCAACTGCCATGTCTACGTGGACGCCTCGGCCGACCCGCAGATGGCGCTGGAGGTGCTGGTCAATTCCAAGGTGCGCCGGCCGTCCGTGTGCAACGCCGCCGAAACCTTGCTGGTGCACGCCGATATCGCGCAGACGTTCGTGCCGAAGGCGGTAGCGGCCCTCGCCCGGGCCGGCGTCACCGTGCACGCCGACCCGCGGTTCGCGAAGCTCGCCGGGCCGGGCGCGACAGTGCCTGCGACGCCGGAGGATTTCGACACCGAATACCTATCGCTGGATATCAGCGCGGCGGTGGTGGACAGCCTCGCGTCGGCCATAGCGCACATCGGCGCGCACGGCACCGGCCATACCGAGGCCATCGTCACCGCCGATCTGGAATCGGCCCGCGCGTTCACGCAGCAGGTCGACGCGGCCGCGGTCATGGTGAACGCCTCCACCGCCTTCACCGACGGCGGGGAGTTCGGGTTCGGCGCCGAGATCGGCATCTCGACCCAGAAGCTGCACGCTCGCGGGCCGATGGGGCTCGCCGAACTCACCAGCACCAAGTATGTGATCAATGGCCAGGGTCAGACCAGATCCGCGTCATGACCGGCACAGCCAAGCGCCGGATCGGCGTCATGGGTGGCACCTTCGATCCCATTCACCATGGGCACCTGGTCGCGGCATCCGAAGTGGCGTCGAGATTCTCGCTCGACGAGGTGATCTTCGTACCGACTGGTAGACCCTGGCAGAAGGATGCCGCCGACGTCACGCACGCCGAACACCGATACCTGATGACGGTGATCGCGACCGCATCGAATCCGCGCTTCACCGTCTCCCGGGTCGACATCGACCGGGCCGGACCGACCTACACCGCGGACACCTTGATCGACCTGCACGCGTTGCACCCCAGCGACGAATTGTTCTTCATCACCGGTGCGGACGCGCTCGCAGCGATCATGAGCTGGAAGAACATCGACGCGCTGTTCGGGCTGGCCCGGTGGATCGGCGTCACCCGGCCCGGCTATCAATTGCAGGATCCGAAGCTGCCTGGAGGCGCTGTGACGTTGATCGAGGTTCCCGCGCTTGCCATCTCGTCCTCGGATTGCCGGGCGCGGATACTGGCCGGTCAACCCGTCTGGTATCTCGTCCCGGACGGCGTCGTGCAGTACATCGCCAAACACCGGTTGTACGCCTCGGTAGACGGCGGGGAGGCGAGGTGACGGCCACCGACGAGGCGCGGGGGCTGGCGTTGCTGGCCGCGCAGGCGGCGGCCGACAAGCGCGCGACGGACATCGTCATCATCGACGTCTCCGAGAGGCTTGCGCTGACAGACTGTTTCGTGCTCGCGACCGGGGCGAACGAACGCCAGATCGGCGCGATCGTCGATGAGGTGACGGAGCGTCTGGCCCATCGCGGAATCAGGCCGCTGCGCCGAGAGGGCGAACGTGACGGCCGGTGGGTGCTGCTGGATTTCACCGACATCGTCGTGCACGTCCAGCACGCCGAAGAACGGGTGTTCTACGCTCTGGATCGACTATGGGGCGACTGCCCGACCATCCCGTTCGTCGACGCCGGCGGTACCGCTGCCGAACACGGTCCCGATGGCAGGCCGACCGAAGACAGGGGGCGATAGGCACGTATGGCGCTGCATCAGTTGATCCTGCTGCGCCACGGCGAAACCGACTGGAACGCGCAGCGCAGAATGCAAGGGCACTGTGACGTTCCGCTCAACGTCGATGGTCTCGCGCAGGCCCGGAAGGTCGCCTCGTCCATCGCGGCGCTCGAACCGGACGTCATCGTGTCCTCGGACCTCAGTCGCGCCGTCGTCACCGCGGATATCCTGGCCGCCGCGTCTGGCCTTTCCCCGAGCGCGGACCCACGGCTGCGGGAGAGTTCGCTCGGCGACTGGGAAGGTCTGGGCCTTGAGGAGGTGATGTCGCGATGGCCGGCCGAGTGGGAGCGCTGGCGCACCACCAGCGCGCACCTGGCCCCGCCGGGCGGCGAGTCCCGGATCGAAGTCGCGGCCCGGGCCTCGGCGGTGGTCGAGGAGTTGGAGGCGGGGTCGGCGCACCGTGCGCTGCTGGTTACCCATGGCGGACTCATCGCCGGGTTGACCGGGCTGCTCCTGGGTCTGCCGAATCCGCAGTGGAGCATGCTGGTGGGCATCGGCAACTGCCACTGGGTGGTCCTGCACCGTGCCGACCGCAGGTGGCGTCTGCACACCTATAACGCCGGCCTCGGCGGGATTGTGCTGCAGGATGGTTCCGACCAGGTGGCCGGCACCTGACGGCGCCCGCGGCGTGGGAATTGCCGGAGCTCGTCCCCCTGTCCGTTTCTCATCCCCATCCGGGCTGCCGTCGTCACTTCATGCGCTTTCACGCGCCTAGCGTGCTGGGGCATGTCCCACCGGAAGGTGCCACGCGCCGGCCCTGCTGATCCGCCGGCGGGCGCGCGGGCACGGCTGGGCGCGCTGCGGCTGTCCGGTTCGGCGCCGAACCCTCGTCCGCTCCAGGGGGAGGACGGGCCCGACGCCGGGCCCTGGGCGGACGGCTGGGTCCCGGATATGCGAGCGCGCCGGGCGCGCGCTTGGCGGCGGCGGTCCCGGCGAACCGGCCTGCGGGCGCATCCCCTGCCGTCCACCGATGCCGACGAGCAGCCGGAGTCCCTGTGGCACGAGGCGGTCTCGTGGCCGTTGGCGGTACCCGGCAACGGCGCTCCGCCGGGGCGAGCGGCACCGGTTCCCCAACCGGCCCGGCCCGGCCCGATCATCCTCCCGCCACAGCAGGATCCGCCGGATGTCGACACGGACCCGCAGAACCGAACCGGTTGGGCCACCCGGTTGGTGCGGCGGGGCCCGTGGGGTGCATTGGCCGAACGGTGGGTTCCCGAACCGCTCCGGGACGCCCGGGTGAACCCGGGTCGCAGGGGTGCCGCCCTGCTCGTGGTCGTCGCGGCGCTGGCAGCCGTAGTGGCTGCGGTGGGAGTGTGGCGGGCGAAGCCGGAACCGCGACCGGTCGCGCCGCTCGCGCTCTCGCCAGTGGTGACCGGTGCGCCGACCGGCCCGGCAAGTAGCTCCGCCAACAATTCCGCCAACAACCCAGCAAACAACGAAGCAACCGGCGGATCGGCTGGCAGGGTGGCTGGTGCCGGGAGCGCGGAATCCCGCCCCACCGGCCCGGACTTGCCGGGGCGCACGGCCGCCACCGGGCCGATCCTGGTGTCGGTCACCGGCCGGGTGCGCCATCCCGGGCTGGTCGCCGTTCCAGCGGGCGCTCGGGTCGCCGACGCCATCGCGGCGGCCGGCGGCGTCTTGGACCCGTCCGACCTGACCGGGCTTAATCTGGCGGCGCACCTCTCGGACGCCGACTCGGTGGTCGTCGCCGGCCCGGGTGGCAGCAGCGTCGGCGCGGGACCAGGCGGCACCGCGGCGTCCGGCATCTCCGCGCGTGCCGGTCCCAGCGGTACCGCCGCGCCTGCGCTCGTCGATCTGAATACCGCGAACCAGCCGACGTTGGAGGAGCTACCCGGGGTCGGGCCGGTCACCGCCGCTGCGATCATCGCCTGGCGTACCGAGCACGGCCCGTTCACCAGCATCGATCAGTTGCAGGCAGTGCGCGGTATCGGGCCGGCCACCTACGCCCGGATAGCACCGCACGTCGCCGTCGCCGCACCGTGAGTGGCCAGGCACGCAGACGCTGGATCGAGGAAGAGGCTCCGCCGCCGGCGGACCTGCGCCTGGCGACGCCGGCGCTCGCGGTGTGGGCTGGTTGCCTGATCGCGCTGTGGGCCGGACGCGCCACCGCCCCGGTGGCGGCTGCCATCGCGATCGCGCTCGCCGCGGTCGGCGGCCGCGCCGTGCGCTCGCACCGCCGGGCCGCTACCGGGCACCCCCGGGCATCGCCGGGCGGCGGCGCCCGTAGCCGAACCCCTGGAGTGGTGGCCGCCCTCGTGTGCCTCGCGGCCGGGCTCGTGGTGAGCGCCCTGCGCCTGCACGCGGCCGCGACCGATCCGCTGGTGCAGGCTGCCGGGCGCGGAGACTGGGCCACGATCGAAATGGTGCTCACCGCTGATCCGTCGCCGGTGCGCTCCCGCTACCCGCTGCCCGATGACCGTGACGGTGCCGGCACGGGGTCGGGCATCGACGAAGCGGGGATGGAGGGGCGCTGGCGCGTCAGCGGCGTTGCCCGTGCCGCTGAGGCGCGTGGCGCGACCCTGCATTCCCGCGCGTCGGTGACGATATTCGGCGATGGCGCGCCCTGGTCGGCGCTTGCGACCGGACAGACGGTGCGGGTACAGGGCGTGATCGCCCCGGACAGGTTCTCCGCCCTGGATGGCGTGGCGCTGCGCGCTGTCGGTGTGCCGCAGGTCATCTCCGGCCCGGCCTGGTGGTTGGGGTGGGCGGTAGCGGCGCGAGCCGGTCTGGTCCGGTCCGCCGGCTCGTTGGACGACGACCGCGGAGGGCTGCTCCGCGGACTGGTGGTGGGCGATACCGCCGGCATCGGACCGCAACTCTCCCTCGATGCCAAGGCAACCGGGTTGACGCACCTGGTGGCGGTGTCGGGCAGTCACATGGCGATCGTCAGCGGCGTCGTGCTGTTGATGCTCCGGCGGACCGGCCCGCGGATCGCCGCCGGCGGCGCGGCCGCCACGTTGTTCGCATTGGTCGTGCTGGTCGGGCCAGCGCCATCCGTGCTGAGGTCCGTGGTGATGGGCGTGATCGGACTGGCTGCCGCTGTGCTC
>CAZUXD010000011.1:0-78211 GCA_964624455.1 uncultured Actinomycetes bacterium
TCTGGTGGGGGAGATCCGCGCCCGCGCCGAGCGGAACGAGCGCGTGCTGGTGACGACGCTGACGAAGAAGATGGCCGAGGACCTGACCGACTACCTGCTGGAGCTGGGCATCCGGGTGCGGTACCTGCACTCCGACATCGACACGTTGCGGCGGGTCGAGCTGCTCCGGGAGTTGCGGCTCGGCGAGTACGGCGTGCTGGTCGGGATCACCCTGCTGCGCGAGGGCCTCGACCTGCCGGAGGTGTCGCTCGTGTCGATCCTGGACGCGGACAAGGAGGGCTTCCTGCGCAGCGAGACCTCGCTGATCCAGACGATCGGGCGGGCCGCGCGGAACGTGGCGGGCCAGGTGCACATGTACGCCGACCGGCTCACCCCGTCGATGAAGCGGGCGATCGAGGAGACCGACCGGCGCCGCGCCAAGCAGGTCGCGTACAACGAGGCGAACGGCATCGATCCGCAACCGCTGCGCAAGAAGATCAACGACATCCTGGACCGGGTCTACGCCGAGGCTGCGGACAGTGCCGAGTCGGCTGGCGTGGCGGCGGTGCCGATCGGCGGAACCGGGCGGAACGCCTCCCGCGGGCGGAAGGCCGTCGGCTCGCCCGGGCGCACCGCCGGCGTCTACGCCGGGCACGACACGGCCGGCATGGCACGGGCCGAACTCGCCGACCTTGCGCAGCAACTCACGGACCAGATGCTCGCCGCCGCAAGGGATCTGCAATTCGAGCTCGCCGGCCGCCTCCGCGACGAGATCGCCGAACTCAAACGGGAGATCCGCGACATGGACGCGGCCGGGGTCGGCGGCGGCGCCGCAGGCGCCGCTGGTCCCGGGCGGCCCGGCGGGGATGGGCAGCCGCGCGGGGCCGGACGCGCCGGCGATGACGATGCAGCGGCGTCAGGCAATGTCGGGCAACTGCGCCACCGCTCCGGCGGCGGACGAAGGGCACCGGCCGGCAGCGGAGGGCGCCGGCGCTAGGTCCACCGCCCCCGAGACCCCAGGCGGCACATCGGGTGCGGCCCACTCCGCAAACCGGGCGCCGCCGTTCCGGTGCCGCCCACGGGTACTGCCCACTGCGCGCGCCGAACGCTGGAGGCCTCCGAGATCATCCGGGGTCGGCGCGGCGGAACACGCGACACAGCGTCGCACTCGACGGCGGCAGTCGCCGCTCAAGGAAGGAACCGTCATGAGCATTGGATTTCAGGTGTCGTTCGATGCAGCGAGCCCCAGAGCGCTGGGAAACTTCTGGACGATCGCTCTCGGCTACCAAGAGGAGGCGCCGCCGCCGGACTACGATTCGTGGGAGTCGTGGCTGGTCGCGATGAACATTCCCCGGGACCGCTGGGACGACGTGTGGGCGATTCGCGATCCCGACGGTTCCCGACCACGCATCCTGTTCCAGAAGGTCCCGGAGGCCAAGTCCGCGAAGAACCGCGTGCATCTGGACGTCAACGTGGGACACGGGATCGCGGATGCCGATGAGCGCTGGGACACCGTGACGTCCCATGCCGATCGGCTGATTGCCGCCGGCGCAAGCCTGGTGGAGGAACGCCGGAACGACCTGGGCGACCACTGGATGGTGATGACGGACCCGGACGGCAACGAGTTCTGCGTTCAATAACGTCGCGGCGCCGCTGATGGTGCCGGCGAGGTGCCGCGCGCGAGGACGGACGCTCCCGCGCGGAACGCGGAGGTGTCGAACCCGCCCGCCGTGGTCTCGCCACGCGACCACCCGCTCGGCGATCCGGTCGATGTCGTCGAAACCGCCCGCCGTGGTCTCGCCGGACTTCAGGACGGTCCCGGGCGGAACGCGGAGGTGTCGCTGCCTGCCACCGCCCGGGCCGGTGACATGATCCGGCCCGCGCAGGCCTGATCTACACCGGCGCCTGCGAGACGTGGACGGCGCCGACACGATCCGGCCCGCGCAGGCCTGATACCTTGGGCGGCCATGCGTAGCCGGTTGAATCGCGAGCAGTTCTACGACCGGGTTCAGTCCCTTGATCCGGAGCAGCTACGCAAGGTGATGTGGACCCTGTACTGGCGCGGGACGACCGCAGTACGGGAGCGCGTGGAGACCGAACTCGATGCGGTGCAGCACGGCATCAAACCCCAGACGAGGCGCGTCGACCCCGTCCTTCCGGAGCTGGTCCGTGCGGAGGTCGATCAGTTCGTCGAACTCGCACGATCCGGCGCCTACTTCGCCGGCAGCCGCCTCGTTTCGCCGAAGGAACGCACGCGCTGGCGGGGGACGTTCAAGGCACTCGTTCGCGACGTGCAGGCGGCCTTGGCCGACTCGGAACCGGACGACGGAATTGCCGCCGCCGAACGGCTGCTCGGACTGGTCGGTCCCATGCGCGACACCTACCTGTTCCGCTCCGAGGACCCCATCGAAGCCGCCCAGTTCGTGGTGTCCGACATGGTCGAGTTGCTCTGGACCACCATGCTGGCGCGGTTCGGGTTTGCCGACTTCGCCAAAAGAGCGGCGCCGCAATTGATCCGCTGGGAATCGAGGTACGGCTGGACCCGCCGCGGCGAGGGGCGGGTTCCTGCGAAGGAGGTCACCCTGGCGACCGTGCTGTCCCGCCTGCTGACGATCCCGGACGCCTGGGTCGGATTCGCCGACGCCTACCTCGACGCGCTGGACACGCTCGTCCCGGTTCGAACGGGCGCTTCGCGCCGCGGCAGCAATTCCCGCGGCCGTCGCGAGGATCGGACCGACGAGCTATCCGAATGGCATGCCCTACTGGTCGAGCACCTTGCGGACAGCGAGGCCGAGGCCAGGCTCGACAGGCTGGTGCAACATCCCGCGCTCGCCGGTCCGGAACTGGCATTCCTGCGGGCCCAGGTGCATCGAAGCCGCGGCGATCTGGATGGCGCGCGCAGAGAAATCCGGGCGGGCCTGGATTCCCTGCCCGGCCGCCGCGACTTCTTGAGGTTCGCCGAGGAGGTCGGGGCGCCGACACCGGCACGGCACCGGTAGGTCCCCACTCGCTCTCCGCCGGGCCGCGGCCGAGCGAGAACCCGGCCCGGCCCGCCGACCGGAAGCGACCGCCCGATGTCCGATATGTCGTAGCACGTGCTGCGACATATCGGACAGGCTCCAGCGCCCGCACGGAGCAACCACGCCTGGCGGCGGCGACGGGCGTAGGCAGCGCCACAGTTGCAACCGAGTCCACCGGGCCCCAGCGCGGTCGCCCGGTACCAGACGGAGCCTGCCATCTCGGGCGTGCCAGCTCGGGCGTGCCAGCTCGGGCGTGCCATCCCGGACCGAATCAGCCCGAGAGCGTCGCGGCCAGGGTCGCGCCGAGGTTCCAGCAGGCCTCCCGGTCGCCGGCGGTCGGCGCGCCCAGCACGGCCACCGGCTCGCCGACCGGCCGCCAGCCGAGCGCATTCGCGATCGAGACGATCCCGCGCAGCGTACCTGTCAGGTCCTCGTTGCCGTGCACCCACAAGCCGTAGGGCAGACCGGGTTTCGCATCCAGCAGCGGGTAGTAGATCTGGTCGAAGTAGTGCTTCAGGGCGCCGGACATGTAGCCGATATTCGAGGGCGTGCCCAGCACGATCCCGTCGGCCTGCAGGGTTTCGGCGGCAGCGGCCGTCAGCGCCGGGCGCGATCGGACGTCGACCCCGCTGATTCCTTCGGCGCGCGTCCCTTCGAGCACCGCCTCGTGAAGCATGCGGGTTGCGGGCGACACCGTGTGGTGCACCACGAGGAGCATCGTCACCGCCCCATCCCCTTTCGTGCCGCTCGGCACCGCTCAACTGGTGATGTCCTTGCGGCGGAAGCGCCAGAACGCCAGCGCCGTCAGCACCACGGCGTACGCCAGCGCCGAGAACGCCCCCCGCGTCATATCCGACCAGTTGATCGGGTCGACCATCGCGCCCGTCCAGGCGAACGAGTAGTGCGTCGGAAGAACGTTGCGGATATCGCCCAGCGCGGTGATCTGGTCCAGGATCTGCGAGACGATCGACAGCAGGACGGCGCTGCCCACCGCGCCGAGGGGCACGTCCGTGGACACCGTCATCAACGACGCGAGGCCGGCCACCCACGCGAGTTGCACCGCGATGTACCCCACGACGATCGCCACCCGAACCGCCGCGGCGCCTCCGCCGAACGATTCGCCGGTCGGGGTCGTCAGCGGACCCGCTCCGTACAGCGCCAGGCCGATCACCGCGGCCACGGCCGCCAGCAGGACCAGCGCCGCGGCCGACAGTATCGCGGCGGCAACAACTTTCTGCCGCAACAGCCGCATCCGCGGAACGGGTATCGCCAGCAGGTACTTCAGCGCCGACCACGAGGCCTCGGACGCGACGGTGTCCCCGAAGAACAACGAGACGATCACGATCAGCAGGAAGCTCGCCGAGAAGAACAACGTCACCATGATGAAGTTCGCCGCGCTCGACTGGGCCAGGTCGATAAAGGTCGGCGTCTGGCCGGCGGAGTTCTCGCTGCTCAGCGCGAACGCGCCGGCCAGGATCGCCGGGAGCAGAACCATGAAGCCCAGGGCAAGCTGCGTCCGGCGGCGGCGCAACTGGCGCTGCAGTTCCACCCGGATCGGCAATGTGGCGGACAGCCGGAATCCGGGCGCCGGGCCGGGCCGGACCTCCTCCGCGGCCGGCGGCAACTCCGCCATGGCCGCAACGGCGGCGTCGGCGGAATGGTCGCGGTGCACCGGGCTCATCGGTTCTGGCCCCCGTTCGCCGGCGATCGAACCGGCGTGGCGGCGCCTCCCGCCGGAGCTCCCGCGCCGACCAGGTCCAGAAAGACGTCCTCGAGCCGATTGCGCGGGGCCGCGGCGGTGACGGGAATCCCGGCGTCCAGCAGCCGGCGGAGCACCGTGTCGACCGGCACGCTGCCGAGATCGACCAGCAGGCCGTCGGCAGCCGGTGCCAGGTCGCCGATTCCGTCCAGCGCCTGCAACACTGCCTGTGCCGCGGCCGGTTCCGGCGTGCCGATGTGCATCTCACCGGACGCCGAGACCAGGTCGGCCACCCGGCCCGCGGCGATGGTGCGTCCGCGATCCACGATCACCACATGGCTGCAGGTCTGTTCCACCTCGGAGAGCAGGTGGCTCGAGATCAGGACCGTTCGGCCGGTCGCGGCGTACCGGCGCAGCACCTCGCGCATGACGTGGATCTGCGGCGGGTCGAGCCCGTTGGTCGGCTCGTCCATCAGCAGCAGGTCCGGAAGGCCGAGCATGGCCTGGGCAATTGCGAGGCGCCGCCGCATGCCTTGCGAATACGTCTTCACGCGGCGCTTCGCGGCCGCTCCCAGGTCGGCGATCTGCAACGCCTGCTCCAGGTGCGCCGCTGCCCGCGGCCGTCCGGTGGCCCGCCAGAACAGCCGGAGGTTCGCGTGCCCGGACAGATGCGGCAGGAAGCCGGAGCCCTCCACGAAGCTGCCGACCCGCGACAGGATCGGTGCCCCCGGCCGCACCGGTTCCCCGAACAGCCGGATCTCGCCCGCGGTCGCGGTGATCAGGCCCATCACCATGCGGAGCGTGGTGGTCTTGCCCGCGCCGTTCGGCCCGAGCAGGCCCAGCACCTGCCCGCGTTCGACCCGGAAGCTGACGTTCTCGACCGCGGTCACGCCGCCCGGATAGCGCTTGCGCAGACCGAAGATCTCCAGGACCGGGGGACCGACCGGGGCGGACTCCGGCGCGCCGATCCCGTCCTTGGGCTCAAGGTTCGGCCCAACACCCGGCTCACCCGTTGGCCCAATGCCGCGGCCCCGGCGGCGGGCCCCGGCGCGCGGCGCGCGGCCCGCCAGCCCCAGTGCCACGATCGCCAGCAATGCCAGGAGGCCGAGCCCGGCCAGCAGGGCGACGGGCTCCTCGCCCCCGGACACCCGGGTTCCGCCGGCCGCCGGAATGTGGAGCGTGTCGTGCCCTGCCAGCGAAACCCGGTACACGGCCGGCGATGTCGGCCCCGCATATCCCTGGTCCGTCGTTGCCACCCGCACCTCGAAGGACTGGCCGGGTTGCAACTGGAAGACCACGGCCGGCAGGTGCACCGTCACCGTCGACGGTTCGCCGGCGCGCAGGCCGTCGATTCGTACCGGGGCGACAGCGCCGCCCGCCGGCGAGCCGGCGAGGAGCGCCGCGATCGAGCCCGGCCGCGACTGGGCCCCGGTGGGCTGGGCCCCGGTGGACTGGGCCGCGCCGGCCTGATCCGAGGCAGGCGGCCGGCTGGTGCCCGAATCGGGGCCCGAAGTGGGGGCCGAGCCCGCGGTTTCGTCGGCGCCCGGGGTGCCGTCCGCATCGCCGGCCCGAGCCCGGCCGGCGGGCTGCGTCGCCGACGCGTCCCCGTCGCCGCCCGCACCGTCCACCGCGGCCAGCGAGACGTACAGCACCGCCGAGATTTCGTCATCTCCGCTGCCGGCCGCTCCGGCGCCCGCCTCGTCATCCGGCCCGCCGCCCGCCGTGCCGGGATCGCGCGGTGCTCCAGGATCGTCTGAGATGCCCGACGCGCCCGGCGCGGGGGCCCCCGCGACCCGGGACACCGACAGTGTCACGGTGGGGGACCCCGTCACCACCGTCGTGCTGTCCACCGGGGCAGATGTGAAGATCGCGGTCTGGCCCGGGATCGCCGAGAGCGCCCCGAGCGCGCCGCCGAGGTTTCCCACTCCTGGCAGCGACGAGATCGCGGCCGGCAATGCCCCGGGCGGATTGAGGATGGTCTGCGCCGGCCCGCCGAGCGGGACATCCAGCACCGGTGCCGCGGGGCGGCCAAGGCCCGGGTATCCGGGCAGTTCCAGCGTGCGGTGCCGGATGCGCCCGCTGTCCGCTCGCGGTCCCGCGACCGAGTAGCGGAATGCCTCGGATGGCACCGGCCCGGTTCCGGCCAGGTAGTGCTCCAGCCACCCGGTGACGCGGTCCTGAGTGGCCTGGTCGACCTCGCCGCCGTTGTGGCCACCGGCGTACCAGCTGACCGCGACCGGCGTGCCGTTCGCCGCGATGGCGCGCGCAGTGGCATCTGCCTGGTCCAGGCCGAAGAGGGTGTCGTTCTCGCCCTGCACCAGAAGCGTCGGCGCGGAGATCTTCGACGCCACCCGGGACGGGCTGGAGTTGTCCAGCAGCGCCGCCATCGCGGACGTCAGCCGGCCGGATTGTGCGACCTGCACGTAGGCGGCACAGATTTTCACCATCAGGCGGCCGCAACTGGCCGATGGCCCGGCGCCCACCGCGCCGCCGGATGCCTCGCCCGTCGACCCACCTGTGGCCGGGTCGCCGCCCGGGCCGTCGACCCCCGCCGTCGGGGCCGCTGGCAGGCTGGCGCCCGCCCCGTTGAGGCTCGATCCGGAGATCACCGAGCTCATCAAAGCGGCCGCCCAGGAGCGTTTGAAGACTCCGTCCGTGCCCGTGGGAATGCGTGCCGGGGTCGCCGCAGGCGGTGGCGCCGCCTGGGCGCTCGTCACCGATACGTTGTTCGGGAACAACGACTCCGTCAGGTTGTTCCAGGTGGCGACGGCCGCGACCGCGTCCACCCGCTGGTCGGTTCCGGCCAGCATCAACGCGAGCGCACCGCCATAGGAACCGCCCGTCACGCCCACCCGGGGGTCACCGGCGCCGTCCTGCGCGACCTCCGGGCGGTGCGACAGCCAGTCGACGAGCGCGCGCCCGTCGGCGACCTCGTAATCCAGCGAGTCGAGCCCGATCCGGCCGGTGGACGCGCCGAAACCCCGCGCGGAATAGGCGAGGACGACGAATCCGGCCCGAGCGAGCCGTTGCGCGTCCGCGTCGACGCTCGCGCGCGACCCGCCGAACCCGTGCGCGACGATCACCGCCGGTGCCGGGGTGGCGGACGGCAGATACAGGCCCGCATCCAGCGTCACCGTGCCGTCCACATCTGGCCCGCCCGGGACGGTGATCTTCTCGTCCTGGGCCACGATCTCCCGCGGCCCGGGGCGCGGCCACACCGCCACGACCACCGCGGCCGCCACCAGCACCACAACCGCGAGCGCCCACCACCGGCGCGCCCGCGTGCGCAGCAGACGCCCGGCGATCACGTCACCAGACTGCCAGACGCGCCGCACCCGGACCGCCCCGCGACGCCCGCCCCCGATCGCGCCCCGGCCGTGGGCCGGACGCCGGCCCTGCGGTGTGCGACACTGATGATGCGTGGAGGGGAGTATTCCCACTTTCCCAGCGGTGACGTCGTCAGCACGGCGGACCGGCCATCCGGTCTCCCGGCGTCATCGGTCGGCAGGGCAGCGCATGCCCGTCGGCGGAAGAGACCTCCGGCGATGACGTAGCGCACCGCCGGAGGAGAACGAAGTGATAGTCCCGCTCTGGGTATGGATCGCGGTGGTCGTCGCGATCGCCGCGATCTTCGTCGTCAGCCTGCTGTTCGGGCGAACCGCCCACCTCATCACGGTCGGCGAGGCGGCACGTTGGGTGGCCGGTTACGTCTGCCTCGCCGGCCTGTTCGGACTTGGCATCCTGTTCACCGCCGGAAGCCGCTTCGCCGGCGAGTTCTTCGCCGGGTACGTCACCGAGTACGCGCTGAGCGTCGACAACCTGTTCGTCTTCGCGATCATCCTGACCGCGTTCCGGGTGCCGCGGGAGTTCCAAGGCAAGGTCGTCCTGATCGGCATCGGCATCGCGTTGGTGCTGCGCGCCGGCCTGATCGCCGGCGGCGCGGCGCTGATCTCGAGATTCTCCTGGGTCTTCTACCTGTTCGGCCTGTTCCTGGTGATCGCCTCCGTCAATATGGCGCGGGAGAAGGAGGTGACGGTCGCCGAACCCCGGTCGGTGCGGATCCTCCGCCGCATTCTGCCGATGTCCGCCGACTACGTGGGCGGGCGCTTCCTGGTGCGGCAGGAGGGCCGGATTCGCGTCACGCCACTGCTCGCCGTGATCCTCGCGCTGGGGGTCACCGACCTGGTCTTCGCGTTGGATTCCATCCCGGCAATCTTCGGCCTGACGAAGCAGGCGTTCCTGGTCTTCACAGCGAATGCATTTGCGCTGCTCGGACTCTCGGAGATGTACTTCCTGCTCGGGGCGCTGCTGGATCGGCTGCGGTACCTGGGCCGTGGGCTGTCGGTGATCCTGTTGTTCATCGGGCTGAAGCTCATATCCGAGGCCTTGGCAGAGAACTCCCTGCCGTTCATCGCCGGCGGCGGTCATGTCGACTGGGCGCCCGACATCGGTCCGGGGGTGTCCCTGGCGGTGGTGGGTGGCATCCTGCTGGTCACGGTGGTCGCCAGCGTCGTCGCCGCGCGGGTCGAGCAGCGCCGCGCCGTCGCCGCAGCGCGGTTGGCGGGGCATCCGCCCCCGGTGCTCGCGGATCTTGGTGACGATCCGCCGCTGGTGGTCGCGGCCCCCGGTGACGATCCGCCGCCGGCCGGTCCGACCCCGGCGGGGCAGGTGGCTGGCACGCCGGACGGCGCGCCGCCCCCGGGTGACCCGTCGTCGGCCGACCACGCGCGGCCGGCGCCACCGGGCCAACCGCCCAACGCGACCGATCCGGCCGACACCCGATGAGGCGCCTCGTCGACCGCCGCCGAAGCGCGCCCGCCGCACTGTACGGAGCGGGTCCGCTGACGACCCCGACCGGCGAATCGTTCGGCGGAGGCGCCGCGGCGGTTCGGGTGGCGGACGTTCCTCCCGACGGGCGCTCGATCGCCTACCTGGCGCGGGTACCGGAGGCCGGTCGGCACGGCGCCCACTCGGGCGCAGTCGCCCGACCGCGCCCGAAACCGGAGGAGGAGGCTCCCCGCCGGATCGCCACCCTCGCATACCGGTTGGACGGCAAGGGGTTCCTGAGGGACAAGCCGGAGCAGATCTTCCCGATCGCCCTGTTCGACGACTCGGGGTCACGCCTGCCGGACGCGGCACCGAGGCGGTGACCGCCGAGTCCGTTCCGATCGGCCGGCCGGACGCACGCTGGTCAGCGCCGACGGGGATGCCAACGACCCCGTCGTGCACGGCGATACCGTCTACTTCACCGGCAGCGGGCTCGCCGGTAACGACTTCGCCGGGCAGACCACCGGGGCCTGGGCTGCGCCCCTCGCCGGCGGGCGGCCGCGGCGCCTGACGGATCCACAGACGGTGCACATCGAGCGCTCGGCGGGCGATCTGCTGGTGGTCGGCAACGCGGTGCTGGCGCCGGTCGCCGACCGCGGATCGGTGTCGCTACGGGCGATTCCGGTTGCCGGCAGCGATGTTCCGCTGGCGGCACTGCCCGCGGTGATCGGCGGGCAACGGGTGGTCAAGGCATTCTCGGCGACCGGACGGACGGTCGCGGCGGTCGTCGCCGATGCGGCCGGCACCGGAGACATCGTCATCGCCGAAATCGCGAGCGACGGCCAACCGACGCGGGCCGAACGGGTCGTCACCGACGTCTCCGCACCGCTACGCGAGGCCGGAACGGCCACCGTCACCGAGATCGCCGGCGCCTACCCGGACGGTTACCCGGTGCACGGATTCTTGGTGCTGCCACCCGGGCCGGGACCGCACCCCGTGCTGCTGGCCGTGCACGGCGGGCCGTACGCCGCCTACACCTGGGCGGTGTTCGACGAAGCGCAGATGTACGCCACCGACGGGTATGCGGTGGTGCTGCCGAACCCCCGTGGTTCGTCCGGCTACGGATTGGCGCACGGTCGGGCGATCGTCGGCCGGCCGGGGACGCTGGACGCCGACGACGTGCTCGCCCTGCTGGCTGCCGCGCTGGGGCGTCCGGAGGTGGATCCCGCCCGGGTCGGGGTGGACGCCCGCGACACCGGCGGCAGCGCTTCGAGGCGATCCTCGGATGGTGGAATCGATACCTGCCGGTGCGCGGAAGGTGAAGCGGCGCACGGTTTCCGGGCATCGGGCGGCGGCAGGGTTCCACCCGCGCCGACCACGCCGCCGGTCCGGCGTCAAATCCGAGCGTTGATGGCCTGGTAGCCCGAATCCTCCCGGGTGCCGCCCATGCCGTCGCCGACCTTGGTGTAGCACTCGATCCACTCCACCGATTCGATGTACTTGACCATCTTGTAACCGACGTAGGACTCGATGCGGATACGCAGCGGCGCGCCGAACGTGTACGGCAGCGGCTTGCCGTTCATCTCCCACGCGAAGATCGAGTCCTCTTCCTGGCAGTCCGCTATCGGCACGCAGGTGTAGAACGGCTCCAGCGGGCGATCGTCGTGCATGTTCTGGGCGAGGCCGAACGAGGTGACGAGCAGGTATTTCGCGTCGGCGGGCGGCGGCCCGGCGAGCTTCATCAGGTCCATGACCTTGGGCCCCTTCCATTTGGCGATGCCGGTCCAGGACTGCATGCAGGCGTGCATGACGATCTGTTCCTGTTGCGGCAACGCCTTGATCTCGTCGAAGGTGACGTGAATCGGATCGTCGGCCGGGCCGATCCGGAGGGTGTAGTCCTTGAAGTCGTTCTTGGCCAGTTCGTGCCATTTCGGCGACTCGGTCGGCGTGGGGTAGCGGCCATTCGTCCAGTGGTACGGCGAGATGTCCTTCTCCGTATACGGTTTCGCTCGATGGTTGCGGGGCTTCATCCTGTTGAGGGTGACCTTTCGGAACGGCTCGGTCAATGCCACCAGAATGCGCTGCGTCTTTCGACGGTCGATCAGGCTCAGGTAGCTGAGCGCGATCCAGACGGCTATCACCAGGCCGATCGTGATGAGGATGATCGTGGTGGCCTGGGCCACCCGGGCCGGGTCGTAGGAGCCGAAGACCATGTTGGTGACGTTGTGGTCGAGGTGCGTGAGGAACACCAGGGCGACGTGGCCGATGATGAACAGCGTCAGCACCACCATGCCGAGGAAGTGGATGGAGCGAGCCGCCTGCCGCCCCCCGAAGAGCTTGGGATACCAGGGGAATCGGCTGATCACGGCCGGCGAGTGGGCGGGTCCGGTTGCGATCATGAGCGGGGCGACGACGAAGACGATCGCGAAGTAGGTGAGCTGCTGCAGCCCGTCGTAGGGGGTGAAATGCTCGATCGACGGCACCCCGAACCCGGCATAGATCTTCAGCGACTCCCACGCCTCGCCGAAGATGTCCCACGAGGTCGGCACGATGCGCCGCCACGCACCGGTCGCGAACAGCAGCGTCACGTAGACCAGGCCGTTGAGCACCCACAGAACGGTGACGAGGCCGTGCCAGTGCCTGCCGAGACCGGGATTCCGCCCGCCCGGCAGGGTCGCCCAGCTCGGCGGTTCCGACTCGTCGTCGTGCGCCGTGTAAGCCCCTTCCTCCGGTGGCACGACGCGGCGGGTGAACTTGATCCACTCGGTGCGCGGCCCGCAGTCGTTGCGCCAGTAGAAGCGCGGATGCGTCGCGATGATCTGCCAACCGGACCGCAGCAGCAGCCCTATCAGGAAGAAGTTGATCAGGTGTCCGGCGCGCAGCCAGAAGGGGAATTCCATGATCCACCTCGGTCATCGCAGGGTCGGCTTTGCGATGAACTCTACATGATGTAGAGGCTTCGGCCCTTCCGGGGGAGGGTGGCGGCGTGGCGGGGTGCTACCAGCCCCGCGCGCGCCACTCGGCCAGGTGCGGGCGCTCCGCGCCGAGGGTGGTGTCGTCGCCGTGCCCGGGATAGACCCAGGTGTCGTCCGGTAGCGCGCCGAACACCCGGTCCTGCAGGTCGTCCATCAAGCTGGTGAACTCCTCCGCGGACGTGGTTCGGCCCGGGCCGCCGGGGAACAGGGAGTCGCCGCTGAACAGGTGCGCGCCGCCGGCCGGGTCCCGGTACAGCAGCGCCACCGATCCCGGCGTGTGCCCCCGCAGTCGGATCACCTCAAGCCGGCTGGCGCCGAGCGGGACCGCGCCGCCGTGATCCAGCAGCACGTCGGTGGGAACGGGGATGCCGCCCGCATCGGCGGCGCTCGCGTACACGGTCGCCTCGGCAGCCGCGGCGACGGCCGCCAACGCCTGCCAGTGATCGCCATGCCGATGGGTGGTGACGATGTGCCGAAGGTGCGCCCGGCCGGGTCCGGCGTCGAGCACGGCGAGGATGCGGTCCGCGTCATTGGCGGCGTCGATGAGCGTCGCCTCGCCGGTCCGACGGCAGGTCAGCAGGTAGGCGTTGTTGTCCATCGGCCCGACGGACACCTTGGTGATGGTGACCTCGGGCAACTCACGCGTCGCCGACGGACCCCCGGGTTCGACATGTCCGATGTAGTCGCTCACGACTCAGAGCGTATCCGCCGGTCCGAATCGCCCGGGATACCAGTGACGGGGCCGGCCCATTCGACCGACCCCGTCACCGCGGGAAAGCGGCAAGTCACGCCCTACCAGCCGCATCATCTTCGAGTATAGACCATCACCAAGCGTTGGTAACGACTAGTAATGGTTTGGTAAATGCAACAGTAGCCAGCCCGCTGTGCCACTGGCAAGCGATCGGGCGGCGTGTCCAGAAATTCACCCGCCCGGACCAGCGCCCGGCGGGGGTGGTGGTCACTGCGTCACCGACCGTGCATCAGCCGCCGTCACCGTCACCGACCGTGCATACGCCGCGGTCACCGTCACCGACCGTTCCGAGGCTCGTCACCCGAACCGCACCCGCACGTTACGGACGACGCGCTGTCCGACCGCCCGCATAGCATGGGTTACCGTGACCGACCAGTTGATCGTGCGAGGCGCACGCGAGCACAACTTGCGCAACATCGACCTCGAAATTCCGCGCAACTCGCTGGTGGTGTTCACGGGACTGTCCGGTTCCGGCAAGTCGTCGCTGGCCTTCGACACGATCTTCGCGGAGGGTCAACGGCGATACGTGGAATCGCTATCGTCCTACGCCCGCCAGTTCCTCGGCCAGATGGACAAGCCCGACGTCGACTTCATCGAAGGGCTCTCGCCGGCCGTCTCCATCGACCAGAAGTCCACCTCCCGCAACCCGCGTGCCACGGTGGCGACGATCACCGAGATCTACGACTACCTGCGGCTGCTGTTCGCCCGGATCGGGCATCCGCATTGCCCGGTGTGCGGCGAGCCCATCGCCCGGCAGACGCCGCAGCAGATCGTGGACCGGATCCGACAAACGCCGGACGGCACCCGGTTCCAGGTGCTGGCGCCGGTGGTTCGGGAGCGCAAGGGGGAGTACGTCGACCTGCTGGACGCGCTGCAGGCACAGGGGTACGCGCGGGCCCGGATCGACGGCGTGGTGCATCAACTCACCGATCCGCCGCAGCTCAAGAAGCAGGAGAAGCATTCGATCGAGGTGGTGATCGACCGGCTGGCCAACAAGGCCTCGTCGCAGCAGCGGATCACCGACTCGGTGGAGACGGCGTTAGGGCTGGCCGACGGCGTGGTGATCTTCGAATTCGTCGACCTGGCCGATGACGATCCGCTTCGCGAGCGACGGTTCTCCGAACGGCTCGCCTGCCCCAACAACCACCCGCTCGCCCTGGACGAGTTGGAACCGCGCTCGTTCTCGTTCAACTCGCCGTTCGGCGCCTGCCCAGAGTGCACCGGCCTGGGCGTGCGCAAGGAGGTCGACCCGGACCTGGTGATACCGGACGGCGCCCGCTCCCTCGCGGAGGGCGCCATCCACCCGTGGGCCCAGGGCACGTCGGCGGAGTACTTCACCCGGATGCTGCACGCGGTGGCCGACAGCCTCGGCTTCTCCATGGACACCCCGTGGAGCCGATTGCCGGCGCGGGCCCGCACCGCGGTGCTGCAGGGCTGCGACCAGCAGGTCCACATCAGCTACCGCAACCGGTACGGCCGGCAGCGGTCCTACTACGCCGATTTCGAGGGCGTGATCCCGTTCATCGAACGCCGCGCGGCGCAGACCGACTCGGAATGGGCGCGGGAACGTTACGAGGGGTACATGCGGGACGTCCCGTGCCCGGCTTGCGACGGTACCCGGCTGCGTCCCGAGGTGCTGGCGGTGACGTTGGATCACCGCGACCGGGGCCGGATGAACATCGCCCAGATCGCGGCGCTGTCCATCAAGGACGCCGCCGGGTACTTCCCGGGGCTCACCTTGTCCGAACGGGAGCAGATGATCGCGCAGCGGGTGCTCAAGGAGGTCGACTCCCGCCTCGGCTTCATGCTGGACGTCGGGCTGGACTACCTCTCGCTCGATCGTGCCGCTGCCACCCTGTCCGGCGGGGAGGCGCAGCGGATCCGGCTGGCCACCCAGATCGGTTCCGGCCTGGTGGGTGTGCTGTACGTGCTGGACGAGCCGTCGATCGGGCTTCACCAGCGGGACAACCACCGGCTGATCCAGACGCTGACCAGGCTGCGGGACCTCGGCAACACGCTCATCGTCGTCGAGCACGACGAGGACACCATCCGGGCGGCGGACCACGTGGTCGATATCGGCCCGGGCGCCGGCGAGCACGGTGGCCGGATCGTGGTCTCCGGCACGGTCGCCGAACTGGAGGCGTCGCCGGACTCGGTGACCGGCGCGTTCATCGCCGGGCGCCGGGAGATCCCGCTGCCGCGCGAGCGGCGGCCGTTCCGCGCGGACCGGACGCTCAGCGTCGTCGGCGCGCGGGAGCACAACCTGAAGAACATCACCGTCGACTTCCCGTTGGGCTGCCTGGTGGCGGTGACGGGGGTGTCGGGGTCGGGGAAGTCCACCCTGGTGGACGACATCCTGCACGCGGTGCTGGCCAATCGGCTGAACGGCGCCCGCATGGTGCCGGGCCGGCATACCCGGGTGACGGGGCTGCAGCACGTCGACAAGATGGTCGGCGTCGACCAGTCGCCGATCGGCCGCACCCCGCGGTCGAACCCCGCGACGTATACCGGGGTGTTCGACCACATCCGCAAGCTCTTCGCCGCCACGACGGAGGCGAAGGTGCGCGGGTATCAGCCGGGGCGATTCTCGTTCAACGTCAAGGGCGGGCGCTGCGAGGCGTGCGCCGGCGACGGCACGCTGAAGATCGAGATGAACTTCCTGCCGGACATCTACGTGCCGTGCGAGGTGTGCAAGGGCGCCCGGTACAACCGGGAGACCCTGGAGGTCCGGTACAAGGGCAAGACGGTCGCCGAGGTGCTGGACACTCCCATCGAGCAGGCCGAGGAGTTCTTCCGGCCGATCGGACCGATCCACCGGCACCTGAAGACGCTGGTCGACGTGGGGCTCGGCTACGTGCGGCTCGGCCAGCCCGCGCCCACCCTTTCCGGCGGGGAGGCCCAGCGCGTCAAGCTCGGCGGCGAGCTGCAGAAGCGCTCCACCGGGCGCACCGTGTACATCCTGGACGAGCCGACCACCGGCCTGCACTTCGCCGACGTGGAAAAGCTCCTGGGCGTGCTGCAGGGGCTGGTGGACAAGGGCAACACGGTGATCATCATCGAGCACAACCTGGACGTGATCAAATCGGCCGACCACATCATCGACATGGGACCGGAGGGCGGCGCCGGCGGTGGCCGCGTCATTGCCACCGGCACCCCGGAACAGGTTGCGGCAAACCCGAACTCGTTCACCGGTCAGTTCCTGGCGCCGATCCTCGCGGGACGGGGCCACCTTTCCGGTTTCGAGGTTCCCGCGGTCGCGCCCGCCAAGCCGCCGGCCCGGCCAGCGGAACCGCGGGGGCGGACGAGCAATGGCGCGTCGGCGCCGGCCCGCCGCCGCGCGCAGCCTCCTCGCACGGCAAGCGTTCGCGCCGCGGCGGACGAGGAGGCGTTGCCACTGGTGGTCAACGGCAGCCCCACCGCCGGCGAAGACGCGCCCGCCGCGGCGCGGAAGGCGATGGCGGCCGCACGCCGCCGGGCCGCCCGGCTCAGGTAGCGCGGCGGGGCGCGGCGCGCAGTGCCATGGCCGCGGCAGGTCGGCGAGCAGCGCGGCGAAGGTAGCGCCGCGCGGAAGGCGATGGCAGCCGCACGCCGCTGGGCAGCCAGGCTCAGTAGCGGCGCGGAGCGCTTGCGCGGTTGGCGCCGAGGGCGTCGACGCGACCCGGTTCGTGGCGGGGCGCGCCGCGTCGCCGGTTCGCCTCTGACCCGGTTCCGGTCACAGGAGCGAGGAACTCCAGCGGTCCGCGACGAACACCGTGCCGTCGGCGCCGGCGACGAGGTAGGGCCCGCGCGGCGCGGCGGCCCGAACCCGGACTGCTCCGCCGGCGGTCGGCAGTTTGCCGTCCGGGCGGGCGTGCACGATCACCGCCTGCCCGGCCGCCAGCGGGCCGGACCGGGTGCGCAGGGGCAGCACCTGCGGTGGGTGTTTGCGGGCGCGGCGCAGTATCGCCGGGCCGACGTTCCGGCCGCGAAAGGGCATCGGCGTCCCGCAGGCCGCCGGCACCCAGTCGGTGCCGCCCTCCCCGGTGCGGCCCTCCGCCGTGCCGCGTTCGGGGACGCAGCCGAGCGGTGCCGCACGCAGCGCGCGCCACGCCGCGCGCCACAGCGCAACCCGCCGGAACAGCACCGCCGCGACCGCGAGGCACAGCACCACTACGGCGCTGCCGACGGCGGTCCCGGCGGGTCCGACGAACCATCCCGGGGCGACCCAGCCGCACAGCGCGATCGCGACCGAGGCGGCCAGCGCGGTAGCCCCGGCCACCGCGGTCCGGCGCTGCACCCGGGCGATGACCCCGCCGTCGGCAGCGTCTTCGGCGGCGCCGTCGGCAGCGTCTTCGCCTCTGGCGCCGGTCGGCGCCGGATCGGGCGGCTGCGCACCGGAGGAGCGGTTTCTCATGGTCTGTGCAGCGTACGGTGGCCAGCGTGGAACAATGGCCGGACGTGAAGACGTTCGAGGGCCTGTTCGCCGAACTCGAGGACCGGTCGCGGGCACGCCCCGCGGGATCCGGCACGGTCGCTGCGCTGGATGCGGGTGTGCACGAGCAGGGCAAGAAGCTGCTCGAGGAGGCCGGTGAGGTGTGGCTGGCCGCCGAGCACGAGGATGACGACGCGCTGGCGCTCGAGGTGTCGCAATTAATCTATCGGATGCAGGTGATCATGATCGGGCGGGGCATCGGGCTGCACCAGGTGTACCGGCATCTGTAGGCGGGCGGCTCGTGGGGCACCGCGCCGACCCGCCCGCCCGAGCCTCTGCTCGCCAGGAATCTCGTCATCGGCTCCGCCGCACACTCGTCATCGATAAGGACTTTTCATGTTGAAGGTCGCTGTTCCCAACAAGGGCACGCTGTGCGAACCCGCGGCGGAGATGCTTCGGGAGGCGGGATACCGGGAACGTTCGGAGGGCCGCGAGTTGACCGTGATCGACGTCGCCAACGACGTCGAGTTCTTCTTCTTGCGCCCCAAGGACATTGCCATCTACGTCGGTTCCGGCGACCTCGATCTCGGGATCACCGGGCGGGATCTCGCGCTGGATTCGGGGGCGCCCGTGCACGAGGTGCTCGGGCTCGGTTTCGGCTATTCGACCTTCCGATTCGCCGGCCCGATGCACAGCGGGTGGGGCCTCGCCGATCTGGCCGGCGTCCGGATCGCCACCGCGTACCCGAACCTCGTCGCCGCGTACCTCGGCGCGCACGGCATTTCGGCGGACGTCATCCGACTCGACGGCGCGATCGAGATCTCCGTGCAACTCGGACTCGCGGACGCGATCGCGGATGTGGTGGGCTCCGGCCGCACCCTGCGCCAGCACGCGTTGGCGCCGTTCGGCGACGCGATCTGCAACTCCGAGGCGGTGTTGGTCGCCCGGACACCCGCCGAGGAGTTGGCGCCGCCGGCAGCCCAGGTGACGAGCAGGCTGCGCGGGGTGGTCTTCGCGCAGCAATACGTCATGGTGGAGTACAACTGCCCCCGCAGCCTGCTGGACGAGGCCAGCGCGATCACCCCCGGGCTGGAGTCGCCCACCGTGTCCCCGCTGGCCGATCGGGAGTGGGTTGCGGTGCGCGCCATGGTGTTGCGCCGGGAGGCGAACCCGGTGATGGACGCGCTGGCGAAGCTCGGTGCCCGGGCGATCCTGGCCTCCGACATCCGCTCCTGCAGGTTGTAGGGCCGCGGCTCTCGCCGCATCGACCTGCCGCCGCCGCCGTGCGCAGCGCGCTCGCCATCGGTCTTGTTCTGCGCGGATCGCCGCATCGCCCGCCGACGCGCAACCCCGGTCGCTGGATTGATCGCGGTCCGCTACCCGGGTGTGGGTGTGGTGCCGGGTGGCCGGACCCGTCCGAGGGGCCGCAGCGTGAGGGTCTGGGCGGCCCTGCCCAGCGGTCCGGAAACGTCATGGAGGGCGGCCGCGGTCAGGCCCACCCCATCCGCGCCGAAGGTGACGGTCGTGTCCAGACCGACCCACGGTCCGACCGGTGTCCGCACCAGATGGATCGTCAGGTCGGTGTTCGGGAACAGCATCGTGGCGGGGTCGGCCCGCACCGCGATGCCGTTGGCGGTGTCGATCAGCCCGGCGTACCGGGCCAGCGATGATGACGGCTCACCGGCGACGAGGTCAACCGTGCTGCGGAGCCACACCTGGCCCCTGCCGGGCTTCCAGCCGGGCAGCACCCGGAATTCCAGCGACCGAATGTAGCCGCCGCCCCACACCCCGGTGCCGGTCCATGGCGCGCCCTGCTCCGGGCCGGGCAGCGGGTCCACCGCATCCCCGGCTACCTGCGAGGTGTCGCTGGTCGCGAGCCGCCACGCCGTCGCCCGCACCACCACCCGGCCGCCGGCCGACATCTCGGCCTCGACCAACTCGATGGTTCGCCCCGGCCGGATCAGGTGCGTGCGCACCTCGACATCCCCGACCGGGATGGGTCCGAGGATGTCGAAGGCCACCCTCGAGACGATCAGGTCTTCGCGCGGCTGACATTCTTCGATGGCGCGCACCAGCAGCCCGGAGACCGGTGCCATGTGCTGGTGCTCGTCGCTCCACGCACCCTGGGCGTGAATCGTGGAGCGGAACCGTCCATCCCCGAGGGGCAGGTAATAGGCGCCGGGGTGCACGCCGGAGTGCGCGGCAGATGGGGCGGTAGAGGGCGCGCCGGATCCTTCAGCACCGCTGGCGACGGTCACGCTTCGCACCCTAATCAGCGACCGCCGGGCGCGGGGCACCGGCCCGTTGCGCCCCGGTCGCCGCCAGGTCGGTCATCCCGTCGGGGCGACGCGCGAGTGGCTCGTCATCGCCGTCGCCGGCGCGCTCCGGCGAGGGCCCGCCCGCTGGACCACTCCCAGCTGCCGGCCCCGGATAGGGCGGCGGCACCCCGCCGAACTCCGGGCATATCGCTCGGAATGAGCACCAGTCGCACAACCGACTGCGCCGCGGCGGGAACGTGCCGGTCGCCCTGGCACGTTCGATGGCGCGCCACAGCGCGACGACGCCCCGCTCGAACGACAGCAACCCTTGCTCGTCCGGCGTGTATTCCAGGAACCGCGCGTCACCGAGGTACATCAGGCGAAGGCGCGCGGCGACCACGCCGCGCAGGCGGTAGAGCATGAGCGCGTAGAACTTCAGTTGGAACAGCGCGTCGCCGGTGTAGGGGACCGCTGGTGCTTGCCCCGTCTTGTAGTCGACGATCCGGACCAGCCCGCCCGGGCTCACGTCCAGGCGATCGATGAATCCCCGCGCGAGCACGC
Source organism: uncultured Actinomycetes bacterium (assembly GCA_964624455.1). GTDB lineage: Bacteria > Actinomycetota > Actinomycetes > Mycobacteriales > Nakamurellaceae > Nakamurella. Next base: position 20,422 of record CAZUXD010000011.1, read on the forward strand.
CGTCCGCGAGTTCCACCTCCACCTGCAATTCGCAGGCGCTCGGTTCCAGGCGGGTCGGATCCTCCATGCCGAAATACGTGTGCAACAGGGCGCCGGCCGCCGCGAACCACGCCTGCTGGTCGCCGACCAGCGCGGCGAGTTCAGGTTGCTGGGTCAGCAATTCCGACCACAGCACGGGAATCGTTGCCGCCACCGCCGCTTCCGTGCGCTCGTCCGCGGACCGGGTGAACATGCGCTCCAGCACCGCGTGCACCAGCGTGCCGCGCGCCGCGGCGGCGGACGGCGGTTCGGGTATCCGGTCGATCGCGCGGAATCGGTACTTCAACGCGCAGGACTTGAAGTCCGCGGCACGTGACGCCGACAGGGCGGGCCGCTTGGCCGGCGTCCCGGCGACGCTCGGCGCTGGCGGTGAGCAGTCCGCGGCGACCGTGGGATTCTCAGGCATCACCCGCCACCGTACGAGACGGGGTCGACCACGGCGCGCGCACTACGCTCGATGGTGTGAGCGCCGCGCCGATCGATCCGCCGGCAGGTGATGCCGCGACCGAACGGCGCGGTATCCACGATGCGCCTGGTCCGGCGAGCCGTCGAGCCATCGGCGCCGCGACCGGAACGCCGGCCGAACCGTGGGTCGCCGGCACGCCGCGACCGCGGCGGCGTTCGCGAGGTCTGCTGCTGGGCCGGATCGGTGGGATCCCCATCATCGTGTCCCCCTCGTGGTTGATCTCGGCGGCGATCATCGTCGCACTTGCCACTCCCGTGGTGGCCCAGGTGGTCCACGGCATCCCCACGGCGGGGGCCGTCGGCGTGGCGGCGCTGCTCGCGGTGCTGCTGGGGGTCAGCGTGCTGGCGCACGAACTGGGGCACTGCCTGGCGGCGCGCTCGCTGGGGCTGGGCGTCCGGGAGGTTCGGCTGTATCTGGTCGGCGGCGTATCGGAATTGGATCGCTCACCGTCGACACCCAAGGAGGAGGCGTTGATCGCGGCCGCCGGCCCGGGCGTCTCCGCGCTGCTGGCGATCATGTGCGGCCTGCTGGTGGGGAGCACGTCAGAACGCAGCATCGGTTGGTTGCTGCTCCTGGAGATGGCGTTGGCAAACGGGATCGTGGCCGTCTTCAACGTCCTGCCGGCGCTTCCGCTCGACGGCGGACGGGTCTTGCGCGCGGCGGTCTGGCGGGTCTTCCGCCGCCGCCGCTCCGGCACGGTCGCCGGCGTCGCAGGCGGTTTCGCGGTGGCGACGGCGCTGCTCGTGTGGGGCGGGGTCGCCGCGCTGAGCGGCACCCGGATCGGGCTGCTGCAGGCGGGCATCGTCGCCGTCATGGGGGTTTTCGTCGCTGTCGGTGCTGTGGGCGAGTGGCCCTTCCGGCGCGAGCGGACCTGGCCGCCGGGGGTGACGCTGCAGTCACTGGCCCGCCCGCTGCTGCAGCTTCCGGGCGAGACCCCGGTCGCTATGGCGCTCCGCGCGGCGGACGGTCGGGCCGCCGTGCTGACGGGTGTCGACGGTGCCGCCGTGGGCGTTCTGGATTACGCCTCGGCCATCCGATTGGGCAGCGAATACCCGTTCAGCCCGGCATCTTTGGCCGCCTGGCGAGTGGTTCCGGGCATGGTGATTTCGGTAGATGACGCCCCGGACGCCGTGCTCGAACGCCTCGCGCAGGTGTCGTCGTCGTACTTCTTGCTGGTCGATGCGGAAGGTCGCCCGCGGGGCATGGTGGCCCGCGCCGACCTCGACCGGGCCCTGACCGGCACCGTCACCGAACCCCTTCGTCCGTGAGCGCGGCCGATGGGCCGGGCGAACCGTCGGCACCGAGCGCGGCCGGTGGGCCGGGCGAACCGTCGGCACCGAGCGCGGTCGACGGGAACCGGGCGAGCGACCGACTGCTCGCCCCGGGCGACCGCGTCCAACTGACCGACCCGAAGGGACGCCACCACACGATGGTGCTGGCCACCGGCGCCAGCTTCCACACGCATCGGGGCGCACTAGCCCATGACGACCTGATCGGCCGGCCGGAGGGGGTCGTCGTGCACTCGGCGAACGGCACCCCATACCTGGCGCTGCGGCCGCTGCTGGCCGACTACGTGCTGTCGATGCCGCGGGGCGCGGCCGTCATCTACCCGAAGGACGCGGCGCAGATCATCGGTTGGGGCGACATCTTCCCGGGCGCGCGGGTACTGGAGGCCGGCGCCGGGTCCGGCGCCTTGACGTGCTCGCTGCTTCGGGCGGTCGGGCCGACCGGATCGGTGATCTCGTACGAATTGCGCGAGGACCACGCGGTGCACGCGCGGCGCAACGTGGAGCAGTTCTTCGGCCGATCGCCGGACACCTGGGAGCTGCGGTCGGGCGACGCTGCCGAGTTCGCGGGGGAGGTGGATCGCATCGCGCTCGACATGCTCGAACCGTGGTTGCTGATCGACACGGTCGCTCGCTGCCTGGTTCCGGGTGGTGTCCTGGTGGTGTACGTGGCCACCACCACGCAACTCTCGCGAATGGCGGAGGACCTTCGCGGGCACGGCGGCTTCACTGAGCCGGACGCCTGGGAATGCCTGCATCGTCCGTGGCACCTGGTCGGCCTCGCGGTGCGGCCGGAGCACCGGATGATCGGCCACACCGCATTCCTGCTGACCGCGCGGCGCCTGGCGCCAGGCGTTTCGGCGCCGCGGCCGCACCGGCGGCCGACGGCAAGCGGGCGGTGACGGGTGATCTCGGTTCGCGCATCGGCGATAGCGGCTCTGCCCATCACCGCGCCGGACCCATCACCGCGCCGGACCCATCACCGCTCCGGACCCATCACCGCTCCGGACCCATCACCGCGCCGGGCCCATCACCGCGCTGGGCACAGCATCCACCGATCCCGCTCCGTGCGGAGGGTGAACTGCGCATGTTCGATTCCGCCGTCGCTCGCCCTGTAGGCGACGATGGCGGTCCCGGTGTCCCCGTCCACGGTGACCCCCGCGACGCCGAGCGAGCCGGGCACGATGCCGTCCAGCGAGTCCGGACCGTACCGCCCTCGCATGGACGAGCACAGGAACCCGTTCGCCCGGTCGATCGCGTTCCCGTTCAGCGCATCGACGAATGCCGAGACCCGCTGCCGGGCGTCTGCCACCGGGCTGGTGTGACCCGGCACGGGGCTTGCCTCCGGCAAGGCGGGAACGGTCTCGTCCTGGGTGGTCTTCGGACCGCCTGACGCCGACGGGCCTGGGGCTGTCCCTGACGCCGACGGGCCTGACGCCGATGGGCCTGACGTTGCAGGGGCGCCGGGCACCGGGACCGCGGCGATGGGTATTCCGGACGCCGCCGCACCCGCCGGGCCCAGGGCAGCCAAGGCGATCACCGCGCCGGCCGCCGCCGCGGCCGCGACCACTGCGAGCAGGACGGCGGCCGTTCGCGAGCCGGAACCTCGCTTGCGGCCATGCGGGCGCGCGCCCGACGCCGCAAGCCGCGCCGATCCGAGGAGGGGGTCACCCGCCGCGCTGCGGTATCGCCCGCCCCCACGGGGGCGCTCTGTGGTTCCCATTCACCGTCCTCGCGGGCCGGGTGTCCGATCGATGCCTGAACAATTGTGCGTCCGGAACCACGATTCCGGTCCACCCGGCGGGTCGCCGACCCGGAATCACCAGGCCCGCCGAGTAGTGTTGGGGCAGAAACCGAGGGGAGATGTTCAAGTGACCTTCAGCGACTCGGCGACTGGTTCGGCCGGTGAGTCGGAGCGCGAAACAGGGTTCGATTCCAGCGAGGGCGGCCGGGACGCGGACGTGGACCTCGGCCAACGGACATCATCGCCGACGGAGGCCACGTCATCCACATCAGCCGCGCAACTGCAGGCGCAGATCCGGCTGCTGAACGAGGAGGCTGCGCAGCTCCGGCGCCGCTTGGCCGCCGCCCCCGGTGACACCCGACCGCTGGAGCGGGAGCTCGCCGAGTCCGCGAACAGGATCACCGCGCTGAGCGAGCGCAACGAGAAGCTCGTCATCACCCTCCGCGAAGCGCGCAGCCAGCTTCTGCAGCTCAAGGAGGAGGTCGATCGGCTGGCGCAGCCGCCGAGCGGTTACGGCGTCTTCCTGGGGTCCGGTCCGGACAACACCGTGGAGGTCTACACCGGGGGCCGCCGGATGCGGCTGACCGCATCGCCCAACATAGAGGTGGCCGAATTGCGGCGCGGGCAGCAGGTCCGGCTGAACGAGGCGCTGACGGTCGTCGAACCGGGCCCGTTCGAGAGGGCCGGCGAGGTGACCGCCCTGCGCGAACTGATCGGATCCGACCGCGCGCTGGTGGTGGGGCACGCCGACGAGGAGCGCATCGTCCACCTGGCGGATCCGCTGATGGACTCGGCGCTCAAGCCCGGTGACTCACTGCTGGTGGACGCCAAGGCCGGCTATGCGTACGAGCGGGTGCCGAAGGCCGAGGTCGAGGACCTCGTGCTCGAGGAGGTCCCCGATGTCTCCTATGCGGACATCGGCGGATTGACTCGGCAGATCGAGCAGATCCGGGATGCGGTCGAGCTTCCGTTCCTGCATGCGGACCTGTTCGCCGAATACCAGTTGCGCCCGCCGAAGGGTGTTCTGCTCTACGGCCCGCCCGGATGCGGCAAGACCTTGATCGCGAAGGCGGTCGCCAACTCGCTGGCCAAGCAGGTCGCGCTGGCGAGGGGCGCAGAGAAGGCGACGAGCTACTTCCTGAACATCAAGGGCCCGGAGCTGCTCAACAAGTACGTCGGCGAGACCGAGCGGACCATTCGGATGATCTTCCAGCGGGCCCGGGAGAAGGCCTCCGAGGGAACGCCCGTGATCGTCTTCTTCGACGAGATGGACTCGGTGTTCCGCACACGCGGATCCGGCGTCTCGTCGGACGTGGAGACCACCATCGTCCCGCAGCTGCTCTCCGAGATAGACGGCGTGGAGGGTCTGGAGAACGTCATCGTGATCGGGGCCTCCAACCGCGAGGACATGATCGACCCGGCGATCCTGCGCCCGGGCCGGCTCGACGTGAACGTCCGGACGCGGAGGCTGCGCGGGACATCTTCGCCAAGTACCTCACGACGGGACTGCCGATCAGCGAGTCCGACCTGGCGGAATTCGGCGGCAATCGGGCGGAAACCGTGGCGGCCATGATCCAGCACACGGTCGAGCGGATGTACGCCGAGAGCGAGGAGAACCGCTTCCTGGAGGTGACGTATGCCAACGGGGACAAGGAGGTCCTGTACTTCAAGGACTTCAACTCCGGCGCCATGATCCAGAACATCGTGGACCGCGCGAAGAAGGCGGCGATCAAGGGCCGGATCGAGTCCGGCTCGCACGGCCTGCAGCTGGCGCACCTGCTGGACGCGATCGTGGACGAGTTCGCCGAGAACGAGGACCTGCCGAATACGACGAATCCCGACGACTGGGCGCGGATCTCCGGCAAGAAGGGGGAGCGGATCGTGTACATCCGCACGCTCGTGCCCGGCAAGCAGTCCGAGGGCTCACGTGCGATCGACACGGCCTCGAGCACGGGGCAGTACCTGTAGCTGCTGCAGGACCGGCGGCTCCCTCGCGATCCGCGCCACCGGTAGTCCCACCCGATCCGCGCCACTTTCTCGGGTTCGCGCCACAAGGTTCGGGCGCGGGGCGGCTGGGCGGGGCGCGGATCGGTGAAACCGGCGCGGGGCGGCTGGGCTAGATTCGGCGGAGTGGAGCGACCGCGGAGCATCGACCAGGGCGGGATCGGCACGACGGCCCGTCGGGTCGTGGGCACCGAGGTCGAATACGGAATCTCGGTACCCGGCGACCCGGCCGCGAACCCGGTGATGTCCTCGACCCAGGTGGTGCTGGCGTACGCGGCATCGGTGGCTGCGCCGCGGGCCCGGCGGACCCGGTGGGACTACGAGGTGGAGTCGCCGCTGCGCGACGCGCGCGGGTACGACCTGTCCGGCCTTTACGGCCCGGGCGTGGACCCGGACGTGGACGATATCGGCGCGGCGAACGTGATCCTGTCCAACGGAGCCCGGCTGTACGTCGACCATGCCCACCCGGAGTTCTCCGGGCCGGAGGTCACCAGACCGCTCGACGCGGTCGTCTACGACAAGGCCGGGGAGCGGGTGATGGAACAGGCGGCCCGGCTCGCCGGCATGGTGCCCGGCGCGCGGCCGGTGCAGTTGTACAAGAACAACGTGGACGGCAAGGGAGCCTCCTACGGCACCCACGAGAATTACCTCTGCCTGCGTGGAACACCGTTCCCGTTGCTGATCAGCGGGCTGATCCCGTTCTTCGCCTCCCGCCAGGTCATGGTCGGCGCCGGTCGGGTCGGGATCGGCCCGGCCGGCGAGGCGCCGGGATTTCAGCTGGCGCAGCGGTCCGACTACATCGAGGTCGAGGTCGGCCTGGAGACGACGCTCAAACGCGGGATCATCAACACTCGGGACGAGCCGCATTCCGACGCCGAACGGTACCGACGACTGCACGTCATCATCGGCGACGCGAACCTCGCGGAGCTGGCGATCTACCTCAAGGTCGGCACCACGGCGCTGGTGTTGTCGATGATCGAGCAGGGGTGGCCGATGCCGCCGGCCCAACTCGCCCAGCCGGTCAGCGCGGTCCACGAGATCTCCCACGACCCGTCGCTCAAGGCCACCGTCCCGCTCGTCGACGGTGGCCGATGGCGGGGAATCGATATCCAACGGGCGTATGCGGAAGCCGCTGCCGCATACGTCGAGGACCGGTTCGGCGATGACGTCGATTCGGACACGCGCGACGTCCTGACGAGGTGGTTGGCGACGCTCGACGCATTGGAGCGCGATCCGATGGAGCTCGCGGACCAACTCGATTGGCCGGCGAAACTCCGCCTGCTGGAAGGGTTCCGGGCGCGCGACGGACTTGGCTGGGCGGCCTCCCGGCTGGCGCTGGTCGATCTGCAATACGCCGACGTCCGGCTGGAGCGCGGCCTGTACAACCGCCTCGTGTCGCGCGGGTCGATGCAGCGCATGGTGAGCGAGGATGCCATCCGACGGGCGGTGACCGAGCCTCCGGAGGATACCCGCGCCTATTTTCGCGGCAGGTGCGTGCGGCAGTTCGCCGACAAGCTGGCGGCCGCGTCGTGGGATTCCGTGATCTTCGACGTGGGGCGCGACTCCCTGGTCCGGATTCCCACCCTCGAGCCCACGCGCGGCACCAAGGAACACGTCGGTGCGCTTCTGGACAGCGTCCAAGACGCCACCGAACTGGTCGATGCGCTGACCAGGCGGTGACGTACCCCACCGGCGACGCGATCCCGGGCCGCCCGCGGCACCGGGCCGGCCGCGCGGGTACCCGGCGCCGACTGGGTAAAGTCGAAGGAGACATCCGGTGGCGGATCGCCGGCCGGGGTCCCGGTGAGAGGAACGTGAATGGCACAGGAGCGCGCCACCCGCCACGGCGGCGGAGACGAGGACGAGGCGACCGCCCCGGACGGGGGCGGGCAAGAGCGCAGGGAGAAGCTGGCCGCCGACACCGACGACATCCTCGACGAGATCGACGACGTGCTGGAGACCAACGCGGAGGACTTCGTCCGCGCCTACGTGCAGAAGGGTGGGCAGTGACCGGACGCGACGGCACGTCGCCGGGCCGTCATTCCCGTCGGACGCCTGCGAAATGCCGCGACCGCAGGACACCGCGGTGACGGCCGGCGGGTCATGGCCAGCTTCCGCGGTGCCGGCGGCGTACCTGACACCGGGCACCGGGTCGTTCAGCGAATTCCTGGCGCTCGCCGAACCGCGGTTGCTGCCGGGCGCTGCCGGGTTGGGCCAGATGCCTGACCTGCCCCACGGCACGACGGTCGTCGCGCTGACGTTCGCCGGCGGGGTCATCATGGCCGGCGACCGTCGGGCCACCATGGGGAACGTGATCGCGCAGCGGGACATCGAGAAGGTATTCGTCACCGATGCCCATTCCATGGTCGGCATCGCCGGCACGGCCGGGGTCGCGGTCGAACTGGTGCGCCTGTTCCAGTTGGAACTGGAGCACTACGAGAAGATCGAGGGCGTCCGGCTGTCGTTGGACGGCAAGGCGAACCGACTGTCCTCGATGATCCGGGGCAACCTCGGCGCCGCGATGCAGGGGCTCGCCGTGCTGCCGATCTTCGCCGGGTACGACTTGGACCGGGCGGACCCGGAGGCGGGACGGATCTTCGCGTACGACATCACCGGCGGCCGGTTCGAGGAGCGCGCGTTCCACGCGGTCGGCTCCGGCGCGCTGTTCGCCAAGTCCGCGCTGAAGAAGCGCCACGACCCGGACGCCGGAAGGGACACCGCCGTGCGCGCAGCCGTCGAGGCGCTGTACGACGCGGCCGACGACGACACCGCCACCGGCGGACCGGATCTGAACCGCAAGATCTATCCGGTGGTCGTCGTCGCGGACGCCGGCGGCGCGATTCGACTCCCCGACGAGGCGGTGGGTGAGGTGGCCGCGCAGGTGGTGGCCGACCGCCGGATCCGGCCCGGCGGATGAGGGGCCGGCGAGCCACGTCCGGTGCAGAGCCTGAGAAGGAGAACGCACGGTGACGTTGCCGATCTACGCTTCACCCGAACAGTTCATGCGGGACCGTTCGGACTATGCGCGAAAGGGCATCGGCCGCGGCCGCAGCGTGGTCGTCACCACCTACGCCGACGGCGTGCTGTTCGTCGCGGAGAACAACTGGCGCACGCTGCACAAGGTCAGCGAGATCTACGACCGCATCGGCTTCGCCGCCGTCGGGCGGTACAACGAGTTCGAGAACCTGCGGACCGCCGGCATCCGGCTGGCGGACGTGCGCGGATACTCCTACGACCGGCGCGATGTCACCGGGCGTTGGCTGGCGAACGCCTACGCGCAGACCCTCGGATCGATCTTTTCCGAACACCAGAAACCGTTCGAGGTCGAGTTGTGCGTCGCCGAGGTGGGCACCGGCAACGGGAACGGTTCCGGCGCCGCCGACCAGATGTACCGGATCTCCTACGACGGATCGATCGTGGACGAAACCCGTTTCGTGGTGATGGGCGGGCTGACCGACCCGGTCGCCGCATCGCTTCAGGAGTCGTTCGTGCCGGGCTGGGGTTTGCCGGCCGCGCTGCGCGCGGCGATCGTTGCGCTGGGCTCCGTCGGCGAAGGGGCGCCCCGCGAGCTCGGGCCGGAGCAGCTAGAAGTCGCTTTGCTGGAGCGGTTCCGCACCGGTCGTACGTTCCGGCGGCTGTTCGACGCGGAGGTGGCGGAGGCCTTGGCGGCTGCTCCGCCCATTGCTGCCGGGAGCACCGAAGGCGCGGAGGATGCGGCTGCCGACGGGCCCCACGACGGAAGCGTGGACGCGTCCGGGGACGGCGGCCCGAACGGGAACAGCGAAGGCGGTGACGACGCTCCTGCCGAGGGCTCGCCCAGCAGCTGATGGCTGCGTCGCCCACCTGGCGGCTCACCCGGTCGCACCCCGGATAGAGCTCCGAATGATCGGCCGGTAATCCCATGGCCTGGGTCCTGCTCGGCGTGGCCGTCCTGCTCCTGGCCCTGACAGCCGTCTATGTGGCGGCCGAGTTCGCGCTGGTGACAGTCGATCGCGCCGCCGTGGACCGCGCGGCACAGGCGGGCGAGCACCGTGGCCGGGCCGTGCGGCGTGCGCTCCGAAAGCTGTCCACGCAGCTGTCCGGAGCCCAGGTCGGCATCACGCTCACCACGCTGGCGTTGGGTTACGTAATGCAACCCTCCCTGGCCGCCCTGTTGACCGGCCCGCTCGCGCGCCTGGGGTTGACCGAGACCGCCGCGGCGTCGGTCTCCATCGCGCTGGCCCTCGTGGTCGCGACCGTTCTGTCGATGCTCTTCGGCGAACTGGTGCCGAAGAACGTCGCCATTGCCGATCCGATGGCGACTGCGCGCGTGGTGGTCGGGCCGCTGCGCCTCACCACGATGCTCTCCCGGCCGTTGATCTGGGTCCTCAACGGCACGGCGAACGGGGTACTACGGATCTTTGGCATCGCTCCGCAGGAGGAATTGCGCGCGGCCCGATCCGCCAGCGAACTCGGATCGCTGCTGCGTCGCTCCGCGGCGCACGGCACCATGGAGCGACGCACGGCCCAGATCCTCGCGCAGTCGCTGCTCTTCTCCGGGAAGGCCGCTGCCGACGTCCTCACCCCTCGGGTGGACATGGCCGTGGTCCGCGCCGACGACTCGGCAGACCTGGTCATCGACGCTGCGCTGCGGTCCGGGTTCTCCAGATTCCCGGTGATCGGTCAGGACGCCGACGACGTCGTCGGCCTCGTGCATCTCAAGCGGGTCGTCGCGGTGCCGCCGGAACAGCGATCCGCGATACCGGTTCGCGCCCTCATGGTGCCGGCCCCGGTGCTGCCCGCAACGCTACCGCTCGACGATGTGCTCGAACTCCTGCGCGGCCACGGGCTTCAGATGGCGGTGGTCGCCGACGAATACGGCGGGACCGCAGGCATCGTCACCCTCGAAGACGTGGTCGAAGAACTTGTCGGCGAGATCGCGGACGAGCACGATCCGAAGGTCGGCCGCCCGTCGCCGCAACCGGACGGCACCTGGGTGTTGCCGGGGTCGCTGCGGCCCGACGAAATCGCCGAGTTCACCGGGTTGACCCTGCCGGAACCGGAGGAGTACGAGACGGTTGCCGGCCTGGTGATCGAGCGGCTGGACAGAATGCCGCAGGTCGGGGACACCGTCCTGGTCACCGCCGTGCTTCGTGGTGATGTCGCCTTGGGCGCGCTGGCGCCGGACCGGCCGATTCCCGCCGAGAAGGGTTCCGACCTCGGCCGCGCGGTGACGGCCCGACTCACGGCCCGGCGCGTCGACGGCCGCCGCCTGGTTTCGGTGCAGATCTCCGCGGGCGGGCCGGAGGAGGGCGCGGAGCCCGGCACGGACGAGAACGGGAACCCGGATCCTCCGGCCGATCCGCACGGCTCGAGCGGCACCCGCGGCCCGCGCGGCGGCGATGGGCATCCGCCCTCGTCGGGCTCGGACCGCTCCGGAGGCTTGGATCGCGGGGCGGGCGGATGAACTGGCTGCTGCTGGCGGTCGTAGGGCTGCTGATCGCGTCCGCGCTCTTCGTGGCCGCCGAGTTCTCGCTGGTCGCGGCGAGGCGCACGCAGATCGAACCGCTGGCGTCGACGAGTTCCCGGGCGCGCGCAACGCTGACCGCGATGGGTGACGTGTCGGTGATGATGGCGAGCGCGCAACTCGGCATCACCGTGTGCGGAATCCTGCTGGGCGCGGTCGGTGAGCCGGCGATCGCGCACCTGGTGCGCCCGGGGCTTGTCGCGGCCGGCCTCCCGCCGGCAGCGACCGGCCCCGCCGGCCTGGTGATCGCGCTGGTCCTGGTGGCGGCCGCGCACGTCGCTTTCGGTGAAATGGTGCCGAAGAACATCGCGCTGGCCGCACCGGAACGGGTGGCCCTCGCGCTGGTGCCCCTCCTGCAGGCGCTGACCCGGATGATCGGTCCGGTGGTGCGCGGCCTGAACCATGTCGCGAACGCTGTGGTGCGACTGCTCGGCCTGCACCCCAAGGCCGAGGTGGCATCGACCTTCACCCGGGACGAGGTCGCCGGCCTCGTCGCGCAATCGGCCGACGAGGGACTGCTCGACCCGGAGGACCTGCAGTTGATCGGATCCGCCCTGGGGTTCGACACCACGACGGTGGCGGACGTCCTCCTGCGCGACGACGAGTTGGTGACGGTGGGACCGCGGCCGACCCCCGCCGAGGTGGAGCGCGCGTGCGCCCGCACCGGTTTCTCGCGGTTCCCCGTGGTGGGGGAGGAACGTAACGGCACCCTCACCGGATTCGTGCACGTCCGGGACGCGCTGCGGGTGCTGCCGGAGCGACGGGAGGAGCCGCTGCCTCGGGAGTTGATCCGTCGGCTGCCCGTCATCCCTCCCGGAACTCCGCTGCGAACCGCGGCAGACCTCATGCGCTCGCAGGGCGCGCACATGGCACGGGTCGCCGGCGGCGGCGGCGCGGGCATACTCATGCTGGAGGACGCGCTCGAGGTGCTGGTCGGCCAGGTCGCCGATGCGACCCGTCGGTCGAGCGGACCGGCGGCCTTCCGGCCGGCCGAAGATCCGTCGGCGTCGAGCGGGTCCGGCGCGGCCGACCGGCGTGGCTAGGCTGATCGTCATGCGGCGTCGCATCTTCGGCCTGGAGACGGAATACGGGATCACCTGCACGTTCCGCGGACAGCGCCGGCTGAGCCCGGACGAGGTCGCCAGATACCTCTTCCGCCGTGTGGTTTCCTGGGGTAGGTCGTCGAACGTCTTCCTGCGCAACGGCTCTCGGCTCTATCTCGACGTCGGGTCGCATCCGGAGTACGCGACGGCGGAATGCGACGACCTGCCGACGCTGATCGCGCAGGACAAGGCCGGGGAGAAGATCCTGCAGGATCTGGTGGCCGATGCCGAGGCCCGGCTGGCCGACGAGGGCATCGGCGGGGACATCTACCTGTTCAAGAACAACACCGATTCGGCCGGGAATTCCTACGGCTGCCACGAGAACTTCCTGATCACCCGCACCGGGGAGTTCTCCAAGATCGCCGAGGGGCTCATCCCGTTCCTGGTGACGCGGCAACTGATCGCGGGCGCCGGAAAGGTCGTCCAGTCGGCGCGCGGCGTGGCCGGGTACCACCTCTCCCAACGAGCGGATCACATCTGGGAGGGGGTCTCGAGCGCGACCACCCGGTCCAGGCCCATCATCAACACCCGCGACGAGCCGCACGCCGATGCGGAGAAGTACCGCCGATTGCACGTCATCGTCGGCGACTCCACCATGAGCGAGACCACCACGCTGCTCAAGGTCGGCTCGGCGGCCCTGGTGCTGGAGTTGATCGAATCCGGTGTGCCGCTGCGTGACTTCACCTTCGAGAACCCCATCAGGGCGATCCGGGAGATATCCCACGACGTGACCGGGCGGAAGGCGGTGCGGTTGTCCGGCGGCGGCGAGGTGTCTGCGCTCGATGCCCAGATGGACTACTACCAGCGGGTGGCCGATTACGTCGCGCGGCGCGGCAGCGACCCGGTGACCGACCGGGTGCTGGACCTGTGGGGCCGCGTCCTGAAGGCGGTCGAGGCGCACGACCTGTCCGGCGTGGACACCGAGATCGACTGGGTGATCAAGAAGAAGCTCATCGACAGATACGCGGACCGGCACGGACTTGCGCTGGACCACCCGCGGATCGCCCAGTTGGACCTGACCTATCACGACGTCCGTCCCGGCCGAGGGCTCTATTCGCTGCTGCTGGCCCGCGGGCAGGTGGCCCGGGTCGTCAGCGACGCCGAGATCGACAAGGCGATGGTGCAACCACCGCAGACCACCCGGGCTCGGCTGCGCGGGGAGTTCGTCGCGGCCGCGCAGGACGCCGGGCGGGACTACACCGTCGACTGGGTGCACCTCAAGCTCAACGACCAGGCACAGCGCACGGTCCTGCTCAAGGACCCGTTCGAGCCCGTGGACGAACGGGTGGATCGGTTGATCGCGTCGATGTGACCGGACGGGGCGCGCCGACGGTGGCGTCCTTCCGGCGCACCGCGCGCCTCCCACCGGCCCCACGCGCACCACACACCCCGCCGCCACGACATTCGATCCTGCGCAGAGGTCGATCCGCCGTGCTGACGGGGGCGAATATGACACGCTGTGTCTCGTGTCCATCTCGAAGGCGGAGCGGCTGCTGGACCTGGTGATCGCCCTGCTCAACGCGCCGCGCTACCGCAGCGCGACCTGGATCCGGGAACGCGTCGCGGGCTACGACGGCGCGCCGAGCCACGAGGCGTTCTCCCGCATGTTCGAAAGGGACAAGCAGGAACTACGGGACATGGGCATCCCCATCGAAACGCAACCGTCCGGAGACGGGTATCGCATCCGGGCCGGCGAGTTCGCGCTGCCGCCCATGTCATTCACGCCGGCGGAGTCCGCTGCCCTGGCCGTCGCGTCGAGGTTGTGGGAGACGACCGTGCTGGCCGAGGCCGGATCCGCCGCCATGCGCAAGCTGCGCGACGCGGCAGACGGCCCGGCTCCGGACGGACCGGCGGGCGGGGCATCGGGCCCGTCCGGCGCGGGCCTGAAGGCCCGGCTCCGCACGTCGGAGCCGGCGTTCCCGGATCTGTTCGCGGCCATCCGGGCGCGGCGCGCGGTGCAATTCGACTACCGCACCGCGGCCGGCACGCACTCCCAGACCCGCTCACTGCAGCCGTGGGGCATGGTGAACTTCCGCGGAGCGTGGTACGTCGTCGGCCTGGACACGGTGCGCGACGCGCCGCGGACGTTCCGGCTGTCCCGGATCACCGGCGGAGTCACCGCGGTCGGGCGGGCCGGGGCCGTGACGGTGCCGCCGGGCGTTCGGCTCAAGGATCAGGTGATGGCCAACGCCGGCCGGCCGGAGAGCCGGTCGGCGCTGCTGCGGGTGCGCCCGGGCCGGGCTGCGGGAATCCGTCGCGGGGGGTCCGTTGTGCAACACGCCGCCGGCCCGGACGGCTACGACCAGGTGCAGGTTCCGATGGCGGCGTTGTGGGATACCGCGCGGCACGTCGCGGGCCACGGGCCAGACGTGATCGTCGTCGATCCGCCGGATCTCAGGGCAGCGGTGGTGGACCTGCTGCGCGGCGTGGCGGGCACCGCGTCCGCGGCGGGTCCGGCCGCCGGGGCGCAATCGGGCACCGCCGCGGCGGGTCCGGCCGCCGGGGCGCAATCGGGCACCGCCGCGGGGCAATCGGGCACCGCCGCGGCGGGTGGAACCGGATCGGCCGGATCGCGATGACGGGGCCGCACCGCGCCGAAACCGCCACCGCGCAGGTGTCGCGCATGCTGGCGCTGGTTCCGTACATCGCGCGCCGCCCCGGCGTGTCCATCGCCGACCTCGCCGAGGAGTTCGGCGTCGGCGCCGATCAGATCACCGCCGACCTGAACCTGCTCATGGTGTGCGGCGAGCCCGGCTACTACCCGAACGAACTGATCGACGTGGTGCTCGACGAAGAGGGCGGGACGGTGTCCATCGCCTACGACGCGGGGATCGACCGCCCGGTGCGGCTCAGCCCCGAAGAGGCGGTGACGTTGACCGTCGCGCTGCGCGCGCTGGGGGATCTGCCGGACCTGGTGGACGCGGAGGCCGTGCACTCGGCCCTGGCGAAGCTGGAGCAGGCGGCCGGCGGCGAGGTGCCTGCGGTGGAGGTGGCCGCCGCGGAGCCGGCGCCGATGCTCGGCGCCGTGCGGGAAGCGGCGGAGCGCGGCAACCGACTCTGGATGCGCTACTACACCGCTTCCCGAGACGAGTTGACCGAACGGCAGGTCGATCCCATCCGCGTCCTCGTGGTGGACGGTCACACCTACCTGGAGGCATATTGCTATTCGGCGCAGGCGGTGCGCAGGTTCCGCGCGGATCGCATCGAGCAGGCGCGCGTGCTGGATGTGCCGGCGCAGCCGCCGTTGTGGGTGGATGACGACGTTCCCACCTCGCTGTTCACGCCTGCACGGGACGCGGAACCCGTCACGCTTCGGCTCGCGCCGGCAGCGGCATGGGTCGCCGAGTTCTACCTGATGGACGAAGTCAGCGAACTGGACGACCCGCCGGGCGCGCTGCGGGTGCGGATGCGCGCCGGTGCGGACGAGTGGCTCATCCGGCTGGTCCTCTCGCTCGGCGGCGCGGCGGTGATCGAAGGCCGTCCCGACCTCGCGGCGCAGGTGGCCGCACGAGCCGAAGAGGCGTTGCAGGCCTACCCGAGCCTGGCCGTGGACGCGACGGGCGGCTGGGACCCCGACATATAGATCGCCCGCGAGATCGCCTGCCCCGACGACCGGCTGCGTAGGATCGGTGAACGTACTGCCGGGGGATCATCCGCTCGCACGCAAGGGACCGAAACCGTGCCATCGTTGCGTCGCCGCAGTTCCGATCGGCCGACCGACGGTTCGATGACGTTGATGGAGCATCTGTACGAGCTTCGTCATCGGCTCTTCCTCGGCGTGCTGGCCGTGTTCGTCGGGTCGGTGATCGGATTCGTCTGGTTCTCCGTCGGGATCCCCGTGCTGGGCATCCGGCCGCTCGGCGACATCCTCATCCGGCCGTACTGCGCCGTGCCGACACCGACCCGGATGGAATTCGGCGACGGCTGCGACCTGCTGGCGACCACCGCGTTCTCGCCGCTGCAGTTGCGGCTCAGCGCCGCGATCATGGCCGGGCTGCTGCTCACCTGCCCGGTGTGGCTGTACCAGATCTGGGCGTTCGTCGGACCCGCGCTGTATTCGAAGGAGAAGAAGTTTGCGCTCTCGTTCGTGAGCATCGCCACGGTGCTGTTCGTCGGCGGCATGTTGTTGGCTTACGCGGTCATCCCCGAGGGCCTGAAGGTGCTGCTCGGTTTCGGTGGCGGCTACGTCAAGGCTGCGCTCGATCCGGTGGGCTACTACAAGTTCTTGACCGGCATGATGCTGATCTTCGGCGTCTCGTTGGAGTTGCCGCTGCTGCTGGTCATGCTGAACTTCGCCGGCGTGATCAAGGGTGCGAAGCTCGCCAAGGTGCGGCGGTACGCCTTCTTCGGATTGATAGTCTTCGCCGGCATAGCGGTGCCCGGCAACGATCCGATCAGCATGGGGGCGCTCGCGGTCACGCTGTGCATTCTGTACGAGGCGGCGGTCCAGGTGACGAAGGCCCATGACCGCCGGACGGCCAAGCTGGCCGCGCAATCCCACGCGGAACTGCCGGACACCATGGCCTCACCGCTCGACGCCGCGGAACCCGCGGAGGCTGACGCGGCCATCCTGGGCGCCCCGTCGGAGATCCCCTCGCCGGAACCGATCACCTCCCGCGCGCCGGGCGGTGCCGACCGGCCCGCCGGCGCCGGCCGGGAAGGCGACCGGGGGCCCGACGCGGATCGCTGGACGGACGCGACGTAGCCGCGCCGAGCCGGCGAGAGGACGCGCCGAATCCGCCGTATGACACGCTGGAAGACGTGTCCACCGGCGACCGGCAGCCCCCGTCCGGCACTCCCGGCGCCGCGCCGGCCGGCGGTGGCGGCTACCCGCAACTGGACCGGTTCGCGGCCACCCGCCCCTTCCGCCTCGACCCCTTCCAACTCCGGGCCTGCCGGGCGCTGGAGGACGGTACCGGCGTGCTGGTCTGCGCACCGACCGGCGCGGGCAAGACCGTGGTCGGCGAGTTCGCGGTCGCGCGGGCACTGACCGGGGGCGGCAAGTGCTTCTATACGACGCCGATCAAGGCGCTCTCCAACCAGAAGTATGCGGACCTCGCCGCCGAGCACGGACGCGAGGCGGTGGGGCTGCTCACCGGGGACACCTCGGTCAACCCCGGCGCCCCGGTGGTGGTGATGACCACCGAGGTGCTCCGCAACATGCTCTATGCCGGTTCGGGCGAACTGGCCGGTCTATCGGCGGTGGTGCTGGACGAGATCCACTACCTGGCCGACCGGTTCCGCGGCGGGGTGTGGGAGGAGGTCATCCTGCACCTCGCCCAGGAGGTTCAGCTCGTGGGATTGTCCGCGACGGTGTCGAACGCCGAGGAGTTCGGCGATTGGCTGCGCGAGGTGCGCGGCGAGATACGGGTGATCGTCGACGAGGTCCGCCCGGTTCCGCTGTGGCAACACATGATGGTCGGCCGGTCACTGTACGACCTGTACGCCCCGGGGACCGACGGCGCCCGTGCCGCGGGGACAGGCTCCTCCCGCGCCCCGGGCCATGGCCGCAGCACCGTCCCCGGTGGGACCGGCACCGGCGGAGCGCGGATCGATCCCCACCTGCACCGCGCGATCCGCGACGCCGACGCGGCGGTCGCGATGGGTCACGTGCGGCACGGGCGGGGGCGGCCGGCGCTGGCACCTCGGTGGCGCCCGACGTCGCGGGCCGACGTCGTGAAGCGGCTGGACGGGGCGGGGTTGCTGCCGGCGATCATGTTCGTCTTCTCCCGGGTCGGTTGCGATGCGGCCGCCGCCCAGTGCGTGCGCGCCGGCCTGCGCCTGGTGGACGACCGCGAACGCGCTGCGATCGGCGAGATCATCGACCGGCACACGGCCGACCTGCCCGAATCCGACCTGGACGTGCTGGACTACCACAGGTGGCGGCAGAACTTGCTGCGCGGCATCGCAGCGCATCACGCCGGGTTGCTGCCCGCCTTCAAGGAGGCGGTGGAGGAGCTCTTCGTCGCCGGCCTGGTCAAGGTCGTGTTCGCCACCGAGACCTTGGCGTTGGGCATCAACATGCCCGCTCGCACCGTGGTGCTGGAGAGGCTGGTCAAGTTCGACGGTGAAACCCACGCCGACCTCACGCCCGGCGAGTACACCCAGCTCACCGGCCGGGCCGGGCGCCGAGGCATCGACGTGGAAGGCCACGCGGTGGTCGTCTGGTCGCCCGGGATGGACCCGCGAGCGGTGGCCGGGTTGGCGTCCACCCGCACATTCCCGTTGCGGAGCTCGTTCCGGCCGAGCTACAACATGGCTATCAACCTGGTGTCCCAACTGGGCCGGGACGCCGCGGCGGCCCTCCTGGCGCAGTCGTTCGCGCAGTTCCAGACCGACCGCGCCGTGGTGGGGCTGGCCCGGCGGGTGGCGCGCAACGAGCAGGCGATCGCCGAGCTGGACGGGTCCGTCGCCTGCGAGTTCGGCGACGTGGGGGAGTACCTGGACCTGCGCTTCCAACTGGCCGCCGCCGATCGGGCGGCGGCCAAGGCCGGCGCGGCCCGCCGCCGCCAGGCGGTCGCGGAGAGCCTGGCGCTGCTGCGTCGTGGTGACGTGATCCACATCACCGGTGGCCGTCGTGCTGGGCTCGCGGTCGTGCTGGATCCCGGGCGGGTCGGTGACGGCGCCCTGAGGCCACTGGTGGCGACCGAAGCCCGCTGGGCCGGAAGGTTGTCCGTCGCCGACTTCCGCGCACCGGTCCGAGCGGTCGGCCGGCTGAAACTTCACAAGGTGACGGAACATTGGATGCCCAAGGTGCGACGGGACCTGGCATCCGCGTTGGCCTCGTCTGGAATCGCCGCGGGGCCAGGGGCGCACAAGGGCGGGGCCGAAGCGGCCGAGACCGAGCTCTCGGCACTGCGGAGCGCGGTGCAATCCCATCCGGTGCACCGGTGCCACGACCCCGACGAGCACGTCCGGCAGGATCTGCGCCGCCGGCAATTGCGGTCGGAGGCGAACTCGTTGACAGCACGGATCGATTCGGCTCGGGGTTCGCTCAGCCTCCAACTGGAACGCATCCTGACGCTGCTCACCGATCGTGGGTACCTGGAATCGGACCGGGCCACCGAGGCCGGACGCATCCTGCAGCGGATCTGGTCGGAGAGCGACCTGCTAGCCGCGGAATGCCTGCGTCGTGGCCTGTGGGCGACGCTTTCCGCTCCGGAGTTGGCCGGGGTGGTCTCGGCGCTGATATTCGAGGCTCGACGAGATGTTCTCGTGCGGCCCCCGGCCGGCCAACTCGGCTCGGCCGTGCGGTCCGTGCAACAACTCTGGGCTGAGCTGGCCGCAGATGAGCGACGGCACGGCATGACCGAGACGCGGCCACCGGACAGCGGATTCGCTGCGGCGGCCGCATCGTGGGCGGCTGGGGCCACCCTCGCGGAGGCCCTGCTGGCCGCCGACGCGGGCGGCACCGAACTGTCGGCGGGCGACTTCGTGCGGTGGTGTCGGCAGGCGATCGACCTGCTGGACCAGATCCAGGCCGCCGCGCCGCGGGAACTGGCCCCGCACGCGCGGGAGGCGATGGTCGCGATGCGCCGCGGGGTGGTCGCGATCGGGGCGGTCTAGCGTCCCCGTCGCGCGGCTGCGTATCGGCATCCTGGACAATCCCTGACAGAGGGCCGCGGCATGCGTACGCTCGTCACACTGGATCGACGCGGTGCGTCGCGACTCGGACGGCGACCTCAGGGCAACCTGGGCCGGGCACCGCATCGGATGAAAGGGGCACCAGGCACCGTGACCACTCCGCCCGACCGCGAGCAGCTGCCCGGGGAGCAACAGGATCAGACCTGGCCCGGGCAGGCGCCACCTGCCGGATCCGACGAGCGGCCGGCCGCTCCGACGACAGCGCCCGGCGACGGACACCCGGCGGCACCCGGTTCCGCAGACGCAGCCGCGGACCGCGGGCCCGATCCGGTGCATGGTCAGCCGCCGCAATCGGGTTCGACTCGGCAGGGCGCGGAACCGCAGGCCTACGGGCAGGTGGGGGTGCCCAGCGAGCCCGCGGGTGACGGTCAGCCGGCCGGGTCCGGCCAGCGCGGCGGATATCAACCGCAACCCGGGTACGGCCAGCAACCCGGGTACGGCCAGCAACCCGGGTACGGCCAGCCGGCCGGGTACGGCCAGCCGGCGGGTTACGGACAGCCGGCCGGGTACGGCCAGCGCGGCGGATATCAACCGCAACCCGGGTACGGCCAGCCGGGCGGGAATCAACCACCGCCGCGGTACGGGCAGCCACCCGGTTACGAACAGCAGCGCGCCTATGGGCAGCCCGCTGGACTTCCGGAGTTCACACCGGGGCCAGCGGCCGGTTACGGCGGCGGTCAACAACCCGGTTACGCTCAGCAACCCGGTCACGGACAGCAGTCCGCCTACCAGTCGCAACCGGGATACGGCCAGCCCGAGGCTCCGGATGGTCGGTACGGAGCGGGGTACGGCCAGCCAGCCGGGTATGACCAACCGGGCGGATACGGATACGCGTACGGCTCGGCCCACCGGGGCGGCTATCCGCAGCAGCTCGCCTACCCGCAGCAAACAGCCACTCCCGGGGCGCAACAGGCGGTTTCCGAACCGGCCGGCCCCGGCAGCCCGCGGCGCAAGTCCCATGGTGGTGCCATCGTCGGCGTCGTGCTGGCCGTGGCGGTGCTCGTCGCCGCCGCCGTCGTGCTGTTCTGGAAGCCCGGCGTGCTGAACAGCAAGGTCCTGGACCGGGCCGCGGTCGAGAACGGCGTCACCACCATCCTGACCAACCCGCCGACGGCAGATCCGGCGGGCTACGGCTACACCGGAATCAGCGACGTCAAGTGCCCGTCCGGTCAGAAGGTCACGAAGGGCCGGGCGTTCGTCTGCACGCTGACCCATGACGGAGCCACCCAGCGCGTCGACGTCACGGTGACGGACGATCGAGGCACCTATGCGGTCGGGATGCCGCACTGATCGAAATGCGCACTGCGCGAAATGCGCACTGCGCGAAATGCGCACTGCGCGAAATGTGCACTGCGCGAAATGTGCACTGCGCGAAATGCACACTGCGCGAATCACCTCAACAGCAACGGGTTTCGTCAGCCACCTGCCCTGCCGTGCGCGGCAGGGCTAAGGGGCCGCGCGTGGCATGAAGCGCGCCGCTTGCCGCGCAATGGGCGGGCAGGAGCCGGCGCGCACGCTGCACGTCGGCGTACCGCCACAAGCGGTACATCTGCCCGCCGCCGTATCACCACAAGCCTTGGAGCGGCGTGAAGCTGTACATCGGCGTGCCCGCACCCGACTGCCGGCCCCGTCGGACCGGGGAGTTCGCTAGCTCGCGGCGAGGGCGGCGAGGAGTCGCTGGACCGATCGGTCGAGTCCGTGCGCGTCCACCAGGCGCCGAAGCCGTTCGGGGTCGGCGGGTTCGCGCGGCAGGGCCGTGGCACCGTTCGCCGGCACCACGCGGATCGCCGCGTCGGTGCGCACCCTGACCACGCGGATCGCCGCCACCAGGTATTCGGCCGCTCCGGAAAGCCTTCGCCGGACGGCCGGAGTCAGCGACGACGTCGGATCCTGCGCGGCCGCGATCAACGTCTCGACCGACCCGAAGCGGCCCACAAGCTCCGCGGCGGTCTTCTCACCGATGCCTGGCACCCCCGGCAGCCCGTCGGACGGATCGCCCCGCAGGGTGGCAAGGGCCGCGTAACCTCCGCCGTCCACGCCATAACGGTTGCGCAGCGCCTCGGCGTCGATCACGTCCGCCTTGCGCATGCCCGCGCCGATATACCGCACCGTCACGGGGGTCGGGGTATCGCGAACCACCTGGAACAGGTCCCGGTCCCCGGAAACGATCTCCACCGGATCCTGGCGTTCGGCCGCCGCGACTGTTGCGATGACGTCATCGGCCTCGCATCCTGCCGCTCCGGCCAGCGGGATCCCGATGGCGCGCAACACGTCAAGCAGCACCGGGACCTGCGGGGACAACGCGTCCGGCTCGGCCTCGGTGAAGTCCCCGGCGACGGCGCCCACCGCCGCTCCGAGGGTCGCGCCGGTCGTATTGCGAGGCGCCGCCGCCGAGGGTTCCGTCATCGCCACTCGGTGTGCCTTGTAGGACGGGACCAACTCGACACGCCAGGTGGGCCGCCAGTCGACATCCAGGCACGCCAGGCCACGGGTCGGGTGGCCGTCGGTGATCACCCTGGCCAGGATGTCCAGCGAGCCGCGGATCGCGCCGACCGGCGCGCCGTCCGGGCCCGTGATCGACGACGGGAGCGCGTAGAAGGCCCGGAAGTAGATGCCCGCCAGGTCGTACAACTGCAACATGACCGGGACGGTACCGGCCGGCTCCGGCGGCCCGCCCGGCCCGCCCGGCGCGGCCGTTCGTGCAGGCGCATCGCGGCGCGATCGTTACGCTTGCCGACATGCCCACCGCCATGAGTTGCGCAGCGTCCACCGCGGACCTGAAGGAGCGGCTCGCCCGGCTGTCCGCCCGGGCCGCCGCCACCGGCGCAGACGCGATCCTGGTCACGCCCGGTCCGGACATGCTGTACCTGCTCGGTCACGCCGTGCCCTCCCACGAACGATTGAGCTGCCTGGTGATTCCGGCGGACGGCACTCCGCAACTGCTGGTCCCGGCGTTGGAGCGCCCCGGGTGGGCCGGGACGAGCGCCGACCATCTCGGCCTTTCCATCAGCATCTGGACCGACGGGCAGGACCCGTACGTGGCGCTGGCCGACGTGCTGGCGGAGGCGTCCGCATCCCAGGCCCGGGTGCTCGGCGTGGACGACCACATGCCTGCGATGCACGCCCTCGGAATCCAGGGCGCGGTGCCCGGCTCGGAACTCACCCTGGCCGGCGGGGCGATCGGCGAGCTGCGCATGCGCAAGGATCCCGCGGAGGTCGCCGCGCTGCGCGAGGCCGGCGCGGCGGTCGACCGGGTGCACCGCCGGATGGGCGAATGGCTCCGGCCGGGGCGCACCGAGCACGAGGTGGCTGCCGACATCGCGGAGGCAATGGTCGCAGAGGGGCACCTGCGAGCGGATTTCGTCATCGTCGGATCCGGCCCGAACGGCGCCAGCCCGCACCACGACGCCTCCGACCGGGTGATCCGAGCCGGCGAGCCGGTGGTCGTCGACATCGGCGGGCCGGCGCCGTCCGGATACTTCTCCGACTGCACCCGCACCTACCTCGTCGGCGGCGCCGATCCCGACCCGGAACTGCTAGAGGTGTATCGGGTGGTGCGGGTCGCGCAGGCGGCCGGAGTCGCGGCGGTCCGCCCCGGGGCGAGCGCCGAGGCGGTCGATGCGGCCGCGCGGGAGATCATCGAGAAGGCCGGATACGGCCGGTACTTCCTCACCCGCACCGGCCACGGTATCGGGCTCGAAGTGCATGAGCGCCCGTACATCGTCGCCGGGAACACCTGCGTGCTCGAACCCGGGATGGCGTTCTCGGTCGAACCCGGCATCTACCTCCCCGAGCGTTTCGGCGTGCGCATCGAAGACATCGTCGTAGTGACCGAGGATGGCGGCGAGTTGTGCAACACCGCCCCCATCGAACTCATCACGATGGGCTGAGGCGGTACCGACGATGCTCGAACAACTGGACGCGCGGATCGTCGCGGAACTGGCCCGCGACGGCCGGTGCAGCTACACGGATCTGGCAGAACGGGTGGGCCTGTCGGTCTCCGCGGTGCACCAGCGGGTGCGGCGGCTGGAGCAGCGCGGGGTGATCCGCGCGTACGTGGCCCTGCTGGACGGCGAGCAGGTGGGGTTGCCGCTGACCGCGTTCGTGTCTTTGACGCCGATCGATCCGGCAGCGCCGGACGACTACCCGGAGCGGCTCTCGGACCTGCCCGAGATCGAGGACTGCTACTCGGTCGCGGGCGTGGAGTCGTACATCATCAAGGTGAGGGTCGCGTCCCCGGCGGCGCTCGAGGCGCTGCTCGCCGCGATCCGCAGCCGGGCCAGCGTGTCTACCCGGACCACGGTGGTGCTGTCCACCCCGTTCGAGGGCCGGACGGTGGCGCCGGCGATCACCGTACCGGGGTAGCGCCCCGCCGGCCGGGGTAGCGCGCCGGTGCGGGGCGGAGTCGAGGTCCCCCAGCGCGCGCCCACGTCGGATCCGCGCCGTTTCCCCCAGCGCGCGCCCACGTCGGATCCGCGCCGTTTCCCCGAGCGCGCGCCGGAAGCTTGTGGCGCGATCCAACGACAGTCGCGCGGATCGCGGGGCAGACCGCGGCGCCGACGGGTCCGGCTGTGGTGGGATCAGGCGCATGCGCGCCGAGAATCGCCCCCGCTATCCACCCGCCGACCGCGACGATGTCGTCGAACGGTTGCACGGGATCACCGTCACCGACCCCTACCGCTACCTGGAGGATCCCGACGGCGACCGCACCATTGCGTTCGTCGCCGCGCAGAACGATCTGTCGGAGCCATATCTGACGAGTTTGGCGTCGCGGGAGCGGTTCGGGGAGCTGACCTCCGCGCTCGTCACGGTGCCGCGGCCCGGCGTGCCGTGGGAGCGCGGCGGCCGCTATTTCGTGGTCTCCAACCCGGGCGGCAGGGATCAGGATCTGCTCTATTGGGCCGAGTCGGTGACGGAGTTGGCGGCGGCGCCGCGGGTGCTGCTGGATCCCAATGCGCTGTCCGAGCACGGCACCGTCGCCCTGACCGCAGCGCAGGTCAGCAAGGATGGGTCGGAACTCGCCTACTCGCTGTCCGAGGCCGGATCGGACTGGCAGACGATCCGGGTGCGAAACGTCGCCACCGGGCACGACCGCGGCGATGTGCTGCGCTGGTGCAAGTGGGTGGCGCCAACCTGGCTACCGGACGGCGCGTCGTTCCTGTACTGGCGCTACCCCGAACCCGCGGGCGCCGGTCGGGGGTCCGGCGGCGATTTCGCCGCATCCTTCTCCGATGCGATGGGTGCCGGACAACTGGTTTCCCACCGGCTGGGAGACGCGCAAACCGATGACGAGATCATATGGCAGCGGCCCGATCAGCCCGAGTGGATGGTCGAACCGTGGGTCGCGGCCGATGGTCGATGGATGGTGCTCCGGGCCGGGCCCGGCACGGATAGCCGGACCGTTATCACGGCCCGCCCGCTCACCAAGGACGCCGCTGGCCACACTGTGCTCGGGGGGGACGAAGTCGTCGTGGTGGGCGAGCTCACCGACGCCCACCACGTTGCCGGCTCGAACGGCGACATCCTCTACCTGCGCACCGAGCGTGACGCCCCGCGTAGCCGTCTAGTCGCCGTGGACCTGTCGGATCGCGTCGCGCCATGGCGAGAGATCGTGCCGCAGCACGATTCCGACGTGTTGGTCTCGGCCGAGAGCGCGGCCGGTGCGTGGGTGCTGACCTGGTCCCGGGACGCCGCGCACCACCTCGAGGTCCGGCACCTGGGCGGAAGCCCCTGGGCCACAATGGGAATCGTCGGTCCGGTTGCGGTGACGGCGGTTCAGACGCACCCGTCATCGACCGAGGTGTTCGTCGGCACGTCCGCGTTTACCAGACCTGTTGCGGTCCACCGGATCGACCTTTCCGGCGACGACCCGACCCTGACGGAGTTGCCGGTCGCCGGGACGGTGGAACTGCCGTCGATGACGGCCGAGCGGCGCCGCGCACGCTCGCCGGATGGGACCGAGATCCCGATGACGGTGCTTGCGCGGGCCGACCTCGCCGGGGCGACGAATGGCCCACGACCGACGATGCTGTACGGGTATGGCGGGTTCGACGTCGCAGTGCTGCCGGAGTTCCGCGCGATCTTCGCCGCCTGGGTGGCCGCCGGGGGAGTGCTGGCGGTCGCGAACCTCCGCGGGGGCTCCGAGTTCGGCGCGGAGTGGCACCGGGCCGGCATGCTGGCGCGAAAGCAGAACGTCTTCGACGACGCGATTGCCTGCGCCGAGCACCTGATCGCCGAGGGAGTGACGACGGCAGAGCAGCTGGCCGTGCACGGCCGGTCGAACGGTGGCCTGCTGGTGGGTGCGGTGATGACCCAGCGGCCCGACCTGTTCGCCGCGGCGCTACCCGCGGTAGGGGTGCTGGACATGCTGCGATTTCACAAGTTCACCATCGGCTGGGCGTGGATCAGTGACTACGGGGATCCGGACGATGCCGCGGCGTTCGAGGTGCTTCGCGCATATTCGCCGCTGCATGCGCTCCGCGACGGAGTGCGCTATCCCGCGACCCTGATCTGCACCGGCGACCACGATGACCGGGTGGTGCCGGCGCACTCGCTGAAATTCGGCGCCGAGTTGCAGCGCTGCCAGGCGCCCGACGGAGGCCCTGTTCTGCTGCGCGTGGACACCGATGCGGGACACGGCGTCGGCAAGCCCGCCCACGCGCTCGCCGCCGAGTACGCCGATCAACTGGCGTTCGCCGCCGAGCACACGGGGCTGGTGCCGGATCTCGCGCCGCCCCGGTAGAGGCAGGATCCGCGCTACGGATCCGCGCTACGGGTTCCGGGCCGCGAGTTCCGCGTTGGAGGGCCGAGCAGGTGGCGCGGATCCGGGGGATGGGCAGGCGCCGCCGATCGGCGGATGGGCTCATGCCCCGATCGCGGCACGCTCCGCGGCCGTGCGGCGGGCCGAATGCGCGATCCGGTAGACGACTTCCACGCATAGTGCGCCGGCCGCACCGACCACCAGCGATTGCCAGAGCAACCCAACTGGGAGGGAGAAGTCGAAGAACTCCCGAGCGGCGGGCACGCTGAAGGCCAGCACGGCGATCAGCACCATGGCAGAGATCAACGCGGCCTTCCACATACGGAACGGACGGGCCAGAACGACCAGGATCCAGAACGCGGCCACCAGCAGGGCCACGGTTGCGCCGGTCGAGGGCTGGGAACATGCCAGGTCCGCCGCGTGCCCGCCGATGGGGACCGCGCAACGCGCGGCGCGTTCGGCCGCGGGCATGCCATACGTTCCGTTGGCCCACAGGTACGAGGCGATGACCGTCAGGCCGGCGACGGCTCCGGCAGGCACCGCGAACCGCAGGACCCGTCGCAGGAAGCCAGGTAGATAGCGGCGCCGGTTCGGTCCCAGCGCCAGAAAGAACGCCGGAATCCCGATCGTCACGCTGGAAACCAGGGTCAGGTGTCGCGGCAGGAACGGGAAGGGGAGCGCGAACGCCGCGGCGGAGACGATCGCCACCAGGCTCATCACGTTCTTGGCGAGGAACAGGTTCGCCACCCGCTCGACATTGCCGATCACCCGGCGGCCCTCGGCCAGCACGGACGGCAGGTGCGAGAACCGGCTGTCCAAGAGCACCAGTTGCGCGACCGCCTTCGTCGCCTGCGCGCCGCTGCCCATCGCCACGCCGATGTCGGCGTCCTTGAGCGCCAGTGCGTCGTTCACCCCGTCACCGGTCATCGCGACAACATGTCGGTCCGCTTGCAGCGCCTTGACCAGCGCTCGCTTCTGTTCGGGCGCAACCCGTCCGAAGACCGTTGCCGCCGCGGCGATCTCGCGCAACTCACCGGGCTCGGATCCGATCGTGCGCGCGTCCACCGCCGTGTCGACCTCGATCCCGACCTGCCGGGCGATCGCGGCCACCGTCGTCGGGTTGTCCCCGGAGATGATCTTGATGGCGACGCCCTGATCGCGGAAGTACTGCAGGGTCTCGGCCGCGTCCGGACGCAGTTGTTCCGTGAGGGTCACGAGGGCGACCGGCCGGATGTTCTCGGGAAGCTCCTGGCCAGCCAACGGGGCGTCGGTGCGCGCCAACAGGACCACCCGTCGACCCGTGGCGGCGAGCTCGGTCACCTTCTCCCGCAACGGATCCGCCTCCGGCAGCAGGATATCCGGTGCGCCGAGCACGCAGGTCCCGCGGCAGTCGAAGCTGGCAGCGGACCATTTCCGCGCGGAGTTGAAGGCGATGGTTCCGGTACGCCGCCAGTCCGGTGGCGCGGACAGCGCGGCGGCGACGGCCTGCAGGGTGCCGTTACCGTTGCGGTCGTCTGCCATCGCGCCCAACGCGGCACGTACCTCGGCGACATCGCTGCCGTCAACGGGAATGGTGTCTTCGAACGCAATCTCGCCGACGGTCAGGGTGCCCGTCTTGTCCAGGCACACCACATCGACCCTGGCGAGCCCCTCCACTGCGGGCAACTCCTGCACAAGCACCTGCTGCCGGGTGAGTTGCACCGCCGCCAGCAGGAACGCGATGCTGGTCAGCAGAACCAGCCCCTCCGGGACGAGGCCGACGAGCCCGCCGGTCGAGCGGATCACCACCTGCTGCCATCCCTGGTCGCCGACGGCCCGTGTCTGCGAGAAGATCTGCAGCGGCAAGGCAATCACGATGACCCAGGTGATGTACTTCAGCAACCGATTGATGGAGAACTGGATCTCCGAGTGCGTTCGGGTGAACTTGCGTGCCTCGGCGGTGATGCGGTTGGCGTACGAATCGGCTCCCACGGCGGCGGCGAAGAACCGGCCGGTGCCTGCCACGACGATGGTTCCGGAGCGCACCTCGTCACCCGCATCCTTGGCCACGGCGTCGGACTCGCCGGTCAGGTTCGACTCGTCGACCTCCAGGCCGATCACCGAGTCCAGCACGCCGTCGGCGGGCACCTGGTCGCCGCTGCGGAGTTCGACCAGGTCGTCCAGCACCACCTCGGCAGTCGGCACCGAGGTCACATCGCCGTCCCGCACCACCGTCGCGGTCGGCGCGTTGAGCAGCGCGAGCCGATCCAGCTTCCGTTTGGCCAGGTACTCCTGAACGATGCCGATCCCGGAGTTCACGACCAGCACGATCCCGAAAAGGCCGTCGGCCAGCGATCCGGTGATCAGGATCAGCACGAACAGCGCGCCCAGGATGGCGTTGAACCGCGTGAGCACGTTCGCCTTGACGATCTCCCACACCGACCGGGACGTGCCCACGACCGCGGCGTTGACCTGGCCAGCGGCGACCCGCTGGGCAACCTCGGCGGCCGTCAGCCCGGTCGAGCGATGGGCTCCGGGGTCGACGGTCGCGTGGGTGTGGATCGTCACCGCACCACTGTCCCAGATGCGACTGTCCAGATGCGACAGTCCCAGATGCGACAGTCCCAGATGCGACCGCCCCGAATGTGACTGACCCAGATGTGACTGACCCAGATGTGACTGCCATGTGACGGGGTGACTGGGCACCCGACCATCGGCCGGGCGCGCCTGTCGTCAGAATGGCGCGACACCCGTCCGAAGGGCTCGGCAATTGTCTATGTGGCGCGACACCCGTCCGAAGGGCTCGGCAACCGTCAGAACGGCGGAAGGTCGTCGAGGGGCCTGGAAACGGACGGGGGCTGCGATTTGTCCGGGCGTCGCGGTGACGAACCGTCCGCGCGTCGCGGTGACGAGCATTCGCTACCCGGCGGTGACGAACGGTCCGCGCGTCGCGGTGACGAGCCGTCCGAGCGAGCCACGCAAGGGGGCGACCCTCGCGCCTTCCCGTCCCGGTCGCAGGGGTGAGCGCTTGGCGAAGCCTCTGCTGCGCCAATGCCGTGAGGCATGTCCTGTCGAATGTGCCAGACCGGGATGGCATCGTCTGCACGTCTACGCACGCCCATACCAGCGGCGCTGCGGTCGAAGGCGGCCGAGGGATCGTCGCGCTGGTGGACAACGGTGCGGTCGCTGACGAATCCGTCCGCCCAATCCTCGTTCTCGACGGTCAGCAGCCGCAAACCGTTGTGCGAGTTGGCATTGCCGGGACCGCAACGGGATTCGTGGTACTTGGCGAGAGGATCACGAGGGACGGGATCGGTGTCGGGGTGCCAGTGCGGATCGGGTCGCCACGCGTAGATCCGGCCGAGTGGCGTGGTCCAGGTATAGGTGCCGTCCGCGGCGCGTTCCAGCGCAAAGCCTCGGCCGGCGTCCTTGCCGAGGTGGTGGTGCGGGCAGAGAGGCGCGAGATTGTCGGCACTCGTGGTGCCCAGCGTGGGTTTGCCCGTGACGGGGTTCGGCCGCGCCGGCACGATGTGGTCCAGGTGCCCGCGCTCGGCCGGCTGATGGCAGCTGGCCATGGGGCACTCGCCATCACGTCTCCGGACGAATTCGGCGAGGTGGGGCGGGGGCGAGTACCGGGTGTGCCCGTAGTCGAGCATCGTGCCCGAGACTGGATCGCAGATCATCCGGTACAGATCGCCGCCGGCGACCATCGCCAGCGCCTGCTCGGTGCACACCGGACCGTGGCCGTGCAATTCGCCTGGCGCGCGGTGACCCAGAAGCATCGAGAAGGGCACCGTTACGACCACCGCGGGCCGCGCGCGGCCCTTGTCGGGAAGCCGCAGCCCGGCCCAGCCGCCGCCGGCCATGATGTCGGTGCAGATAGTGGTCAGTGCGTCGAACCGGCGTGCGCCCAATGGGCGCGTATCGTCCGGCGCGCGCGGCGCATCCGCGCACGCCGTGATGGCTCGCCACACGGTGTCGACATCCTGGGCGGGGCCGAAGACGCCCAACCGTGCCATGCCGTCGACGTCCGGCTGACGCCAGACGTGCCGCTCGCTACTGGCGGTGCGGTGACGATCCGCCGCACCGTCCGGATCAGCGGCGATGACGGCCCGGCCCGCTCGGCGGCGCACCGCCACGGCGGTGATCTGCGGGGCGTCGGGAAGCACCGATCGTTCCACCGCGCGGGCCACCTCGGGATTGCAGCCGGCCGTGGCGCGGACGATCGCCTGCGCCTTGACATCGTCGATCCGGCCCGCGCGCAAGGCGCGCCGGGTCTCGGGGAGCCGGTCCCGCAATGTCTCGGCGACGCAAAGGAGCGAAGCGGCCTCCGTGTCCGTGACGTGAAGCGCAAGCGCAAGTTCGGTTGCTAGGAACTGGTGGATGCCCGGATAGCAGCCGGAGAGCGCCGCGATGTCGGCGTACTGCTCGGCCTGCAAATGCGAGATCAATTTCTGCCGGGCCTGGACGGTGGCCAACACCGTATCCGGCCACACGTCCCCGTCCAACGGCACCGGGGCGAACGCCGGGTTCGTTGCGAACACCTTGATCTGCCGGCCTGCCCCTGCGGCGGTTGCTCGGCCGGTGATCACGCCGGTGGCCGTCCCGACCACGCCCGGCGCGGCGGCCATCCCAACCGCGCCCGGCGCGGCGGCCTTCCCGACCACGCCCAGCGCGGCGGCCGACCCACCGGGCAGGGCCGGCAACGTGATGGTCGCACCCATGACGACCCCTGTCCCGGGCGCCGGAGCCGCAGCATCCGGACGTTCCTCGAGCAGCGCCGCGAGCCGCGCGCCAGGCTGGCAATTCTCGATCTTTCCGCGCCACATGCCCAGGTCGAGTACCGCCTCCGCGTAGCGGGACGCGGCCGCCGATGGTGGGCACAGCCGCGCCGCCGCAGCGATGTCCACATCGTCCTGAAGCGTCAACCGGACACTCAACGCCTCCGCTGCCTCCGCCCGACGCCGTTCCGCCACGACGTCCACCGCGTGGTAGGCCCGGGCCGCAACTGTGCTCCCCGGGCCCGGTAACAGCACGCGCGCCGGCAGTGCGGCCGGCGCATCGCCCAGTAGGACGACCCGCTCCCCGAACACCACATCCGAACCGTGCATGGCACGACTGTACGACGAGGCACCGACAGTCGACCGACCAGCACAAACGTTCGTCGTAGATGCTTTACCTGCCGCAGGCGCCGTGCCATCCCCGGCGCGCCACACGGCTGCCCGCCACACCGGTGCCCGCCGAACCGCGCCGCCGCGCCCCGTGCAGCTCCCGGCGCCGCCGTGCCCCATCCCGGCCCGCCACACCGGTGCCCGCCGAACCGCGCCGCCGCGCCCCGTGCAGCTCCCGGCGCTGCCGTGCCCCATCCCGGCGCGCCACACGGCTGCCCGCCGAACCGCGCCGCCGCGCCCCGTGCAGCTCCCGGCGCCGCCGTGCCATCCCGGCGCGCCACACGGCTGCCCGCCACACCGGTGCCCGCCGAACCGCGCCGCTGCGCCCGTGCAGCTCCCGGCGCCCCCGTGCCGTTCCCCGCGGCGCCGAGCGATTCCCCGTTGCCCCGTCACCGCCCCCATGTCACCTCCGCGCGCGTTGTCCCTGCACGACGCCCAACGCGCGCTACCGTCATACCGGCACGAAAGGGACCCGAATGCTCGCAGCTCTGCTCGTGATCATCGCCCTGCTCGGGCTCGCGATCGGCTCATTCCTCAACGTGGTGATCTACCGCGTACCGGCGGGTCTTTCGGTGGTCCGGCCGGCTTCGCGCTGCCCGGCGTGCGCAGCGCCGATCAGGGGCCGGCACAACATTCCCGTCGTGGGCTGGCTGGTGCTTCGCGGGAGATGCGCGGACTGCCGCGCGGACATCAGCGCACGGTACCCGTTGGTAGAACTTGGCACCGGGGTGCTGTTCGTGCTGGTAACCCTCCTGTTGTGGGTCAGGGCGCAATTGCCGTTGGCGCCCGCGCTGCTGTACCTGGCGGCGGTCGGCGTGGCGTTGGCGCTGATCGACCTGGACGTGCACCGGTTGCCCAACTCAATCGTGCTGCCGTCCTATCCGGTGCTGGCCGTCCTCCTGGTCGCGGCGTCGCTGTGGTCGGGGGACTGGTGGGCGCTGGGCCGGGCCGCCATCGGCGCCTGCGCGCTCTTCGCCTTCTACCTGCTGATCGTGCTGGTCTACCCGGCGGGGATGGGCTGGGGTGACGTGAAGCTTTCCGGACTGCTGGGCGCAGTGCTCGGCTACGTCGGCTGGGCGGCACTCTGGGTCGGCGCGTTCGCCGGCTTCTTCTTCGGTGCGGTGGTTGCCGTGGTTGCCATGTCGCTGGGCCGGGCGGGTCGCAAGACCGCGCTACCGTTCGGACCGTTCATGATTCTGGGGGCCGCGTTCGGCATCGTTCTGGGCGGTTGGGTGGGCGGGCTCTACATCGGCACATTGGGCGGCTGATCCGCCGAGTCGATCCGAGGGCAGCAGCAGTTCCAGTCGCCTGCCGCCGGTCCTACGCCGCGGTCCCAGCGGCGTGTGGCACATGCCGTGGGAACCCCATCGACGCGACGGCGCATACGCCCATCTCCGTCGCATGTGCCAAATATGGGGTGGCGGGTGTCGGAAATGGGGCCTCAGCGTAGATCTGACCGACCTCCCTCGCCAGTTTCTCGAATTATCTGTCGCGCCGTCATCCCTGGACAACCTTCCGAACCAAACACAGCGTCGACGATCCGAGGCGCCCTGCGGTTGACGAACAACGCATTCGCCGCAACCGTGGAAGGGGCACAGCCGGTGTGATAGGAGCACCGGGACGCGTCGGGAACCGACTCAAGGCTCCGGCGCCCGAATACGAAACCAACGATGCGAAGAGAAGGAGTCCGACTGTGCTGACATTGACGCACAATGCCACGGAGGCAATCCGCACGCTCACCACACAGCCCGAAACGCCCGAAGGTTGCGGGTTGCGAATTGCCAATGACCCCGCCGCCGGCGGCTTGGCGCTGGCGGTCGCGGCGACCCCGCAACAGGGCGACCAGGTGATCGACGACTCCGGCATCAAAGTGTTCGTCGCGGAGGAGGCAGCCCAGATTCTCGACGGCAAGTCCCTCGATGCCGCGATCGACGACGGCGGCCGGATGCAGTTTGCGGTTGTGTCGCAGGACGGCGCGCCGACCGGCTGAATCCGATCCCGCCGCGGGCGCGGCACGCGGGCTGGGGCGACGCGAGCCGCGGGCGCGGCGCGGGCTGGGGCGAGCGAGCAGCCCCCGAGGCTGAAGCCCTGGACCCGGCCGCCGCGAGTCCAGGGCGAGGAACCATGCGCTCCTGCATCGGGATCGCGTCCGCGGGGCCGCCTAGGCTGTCCGGGTGACCGCGCATCGTGATCCCGCGCGGTGGCGACGTCGGTGGACTTCGTTGCGCGGCCTCGGGGGCCTGCGGATCGTGTCCGCTGCCGTCGCCGGCTTGTTGTTGTATGCAGGCTTCGCGCCGTCCACACTCTGGTGGGCGCCGATCCTGGGGTTCGCGTTGCTCGGGCTCGCGGTACACGGCCGCGGTTGGAAGGCGGGGGCCGGGCTCGGGCTCGTTCTCGGAGCCGTGCTGTTCTTCCCGCTCCTGCACTTCACCAGCGTCTACGTCGGCAGCGTGCCGTGGATCGGCCTGGCCGGCGCGGAGGCGTTGCTCACCATTCCGGCGGTATCGCTCATGGGCCCGGCGTCCAGGCGGTTGCCCGTCTGGCCGGTCTGGGCCGCGGCCGCATGGGTCGCCGGCGAGACGCTGCGCGCGGAGTTCCCATTCGGCGGCTTCCCCTGGGGCGGGCTGGCATTCAGCCAGCCCGACGGGCCATTGCTGCCGATCGCGGCGTTGCTCGGCGAGGCGGGCCTCGCGTTTGCCGTGCCGCTGGCAGGCTTCGGCCTCGCGGAAGTGGTGCGTCGCGGCTTCGTGATTGCCCGGGGCGCACAGCTTCTCGAAGGCGGGGCGCATCCAGAACCGGCAACCGACGCGGACGCCGCGGCTCGGACCGGCCGGCTGCGACCCGACGGTGACGAAACAGCCAGACCCGCCGGTGACGAAACAATCAGACCCGGCGGTGACGAAACAACTAAGCCGCGCACCGCCGCTGCCCGGTTGCCCGCCCGCGGCGTCGCGCTGGCCGTGCCGATCGTGCTGGTGGCGTTGCCGTTCGTCACCGCCCTCCTCTCCCGCCCGGTCGTGCAGACCGGCGCCGATGCCAAGACAAGCCCCATCGCGGTCGTCCAGGGCAACGTGCCCGAACCCGGCCTGGAGTTCAACGCCCGCCGGCGCGCGGTGCTGGACATGCACGCCGCCGAGACCGGGCGGCTCGCGGACGCCGTCCGGGCCGGCACCGTTCCGGCCCCGCGACTGGTGTTGTGGCCGGAGAACTCCTCCGACATCGATCCGTACCGCAATCGGGATGCCGCGGCGGTGATCGACCATGCGGCGAAGGAGGTCGGGGTGCCGATCCTGGTGGGTGCGGTCGTCGCAGCCGGCCCACCGAACCGGGTCTACAACATGGGCATCGTCTGGGACCCCGTCACCGGCCCCGGCGCCACCTACACCAAGCGCCACCCGGTGCCGTTCGCCGAGTACATGCCCTGGCGCGGGTTCTTCCGGATCTTCTCCAGCAAGGTCGACCTGATCCAGTCCGAGTTCCTCCCGGGGCACGAACCCGGGAATCTCGCGATCGCCGGGGTGCCGGTCGGTGACGTCATCTGCTTCGAGGTCGTCGAGGACGACCTGGTCCGCGACGTGGTCCGGGGCGGCGCCCAGGTGCTGGTCGTCCAGACGAACAACGCCACCTTCGGCTACTCGGACGAGACATACCAGCAGCAGGCGATGAGCCGGGTCCGCGCGGTGGAGTATGGCCGGGAGGTGCTGATCGCCGCCACCAGCGGGGTATCGGCGGTCATCCGCCCGGACGGCAGCGTGGAGTCCTCGGTGCCGCTGTTCACCGCCGGATTCATGGTGCCGGAGGTTCCGCTGATCGACGCGACCACGCCCGGTACCGTGCTGGGGGAGCCGGTGAGGTGGTTGCTGACCGCCGCCTGCCCGCTGGCCCTGCTGGCAGTGGGGTTCGCCGGCTGGCGGCGAAACCGCTCACCGACCGCAGTGGGCGGGCGGCGCGGCGCCGACGGCTGACGGTTCGGCGAAATCGCAATCGTGAGAGAAGGGGGCCCGCGGGTGAACCATCCGTCACCGCCACCGGCCGACACCCCCGATTCGGGGTTTCCCGCCATCGGAACGGTGCTGGTGATCATCCCGACGTACAACGAACGGGAGAATCTGCCCAGCATCCTCGATCGGTTGCTCGAAAGCGTGCCGCAGGTGCGCGTCCTGGTCGTCGATGACGGTTCACCGGACGGAACGGGCGAGATCGCTGACGCCCGCGCCGCCGCCGACGATCGGGTGCACGTGCTGCACCGCGCGGCCAAGCAAGGGCTGGGCGCGGCCTACCTGGCCGGGTTCGCCTGGGGCCTTCAGCGCGGCTTCGATGTGCTGGTGGAGATGGACGCCGACGGGTCACACGCGCCGGAGCAGCTACCCCGGTTGCTGCGGGCCCTGGCCCACGCGGACCTGGTCATCGGTTCCCGGTACGTCGCGGGCGGCAGCGTGGTCAACTGGCCCCGCAACCGGGAAGTGCTGTCCCGGGGCGCGAACCTGTACGCCCGCGTCGCGCTGGGTGCCCGCGTGAAGGATATGACGGCGGGCTACCGCGCGTACCGCGCTTCGGTGCTCCAGGCGCTTCGGTTGGACGACGTCGCTTCCC
Source organism: uncultured Actinomycetes bacterium (assembly GCA_964624455.1). Classification (GTDB taxonomy): domain Bacteria; phylum Actinomycetota; class Actinomycetes; order Mycobacteriales; family Nakamurellaceae; genus Nakamurella. The sequence continues at coordinate 56,717 of CAZUXD010000011.1, forward strand.
AGGGCTATTGCTTCCAGGTGGACCTCACCTGGCGGACGCTACGGGCGGGCTTCCGGATCGTCGAAGTGCCGATCACCTTCACCGAACGTGCGATCGGTTACTCCAAGATGAGCGGGTCGATCATGCAGGAGGCGTTCCTCAAGATCGCCGCTTGGGGCGCACGGCACCGTTGGCAGCAACTCAGCCGTTCCGTGCCCCCGTGCCGAAACGAGCACTGAGCCGAAACGGGCCACTGAGCCGAAACGGGCACCGAGCCGGACCGGGGTGAAGACCAGCCCTGCAAGAACGGTCACCACAACCAGACATCACAGGCCCGGTTGACGAATTCGGTGATGACGAACCGTGCGGTTCGAACCTGCCGATAAGCGGAGACGAGCCGTCGCGGCCGGCCACATCGATCAGGACGCCGTCCGACGCGCCTTCAGTTCCGTCAACCGCTCGTTGAGGATCTCTTCGAGTTCCTCGATCGAGCGGCGCTCGAGCAGCATGTCCCAGTGCGTTCGTGGCGGCTTGGCCGCCTTCGCCTCGGGCTCCGACCCATCGACAACGGCGGACTCCACGCCGTGCATCCGGCAGTCCCACACCAACGGCGCCTCTGCGTCGTCCGCCATCGGCACCGTGAACTCATGCCCCCGCGGGCACAGGTATGTCGCCGTGCGTCGGGGCGCCAAATCGTGGTTTCGGTCCGCCTCGTAGCTGGTCGAACCGAGGCGGCTGCCGCGCAACACGCGGTCTGCCATGATGGTCCCTCCTGAACTGCTGTCGATTGGGGGAGCGACGGCGCCGCCCAAGGGCGAAAACCCCGATCTGAGCGATGACCCAACACGCCGCCGACGTCAACCATGTCAACGCCGGCGCGGGCATGTTCGTTCCCCGCGCTGCAATTTGTTGCATCAGTGCTGTCGGCTGTTGTCGGCGCGGCGAATCAGCCTAAGCAGGTACCGCCGCCGATGTCCAGTGGATGTGAGGCAGCCCGCCGCCCCGAAACCGTACGCCGGACCGAGCGCCGATCCGTGGGCGCGGCGCTGGGCGCACCAACTGCGCTCCGCCGGATGCACCCTCGGGTGCGCGGCGGCTTTGCCCGGTGCCGAGTGCGCTGCGTGTGCGGCTGCGCGCTGCCGGACCATGCCTCTTCGCGGATCCGTGGCGCCGCCGTGCCCGGCGCCGTTCGCCGGCTTGACCGGTGACGGGCCGGGCGAGAATAGTGCCCGGATGTGACACGTCACGGGGCATCTGTCTCCGAAGGCGTGGTGCGGCGCGGTCGGTGGGCCGCGAGCGCGGCATTCTTCGCGCAGGGCTTCGGGTTCGCGGTGGTCCTGACGCACCTGGATACCTTCAAGTCGCGGTGGGGCATCGACGATCTGGCCGTCACCGTGATCATGTTCGTGGTGGCGCTGCTGGCCGCTGTCGGATCGGCGGTGGCTGCGCTGCTCGCGGCCCAGCGGGGGAGTGGACTCGCGCTGCGCATCGGGCTGGTCGGGCTGGCCGTGGGCGTGCTCGGCACTGCCCTGGCGCCGGTGTTCCCGCTGTTCTGCGTTGGCCTCGGCGTGTACGGCGTGGCGCTGGGCTGCGTCGACGCGACGACCAACATGCAAGCGGTGGCCTGCGAGGCGCTGCAGGGCCGGTCGATCCTGACCACGTTCCATGGGGCCTGGAGCGCCGGCGGCATCCTTGGGGCGCTTGAGACGTCCGGCAGCGGTTCCTGGAACTGGTCCTTGGCGGCGTCGCTCGGGCCGGTGGCCGCACTGCCCCTCATCGCGTCGGCCGCGCCGTTCCTGCCGGCAAGCGCCGCGGCGGCGGATCGCGCTCCGGATCGCGCCGAAGATCATGCGGCAATCCGTCAAGATCATGCGGCAAACCGTCCAGCGGTGCGGCCAACGATCCCGTGGCGCGCCCTTGCCGTGCTCGGTATCGCAATCGTGCTCTTCTACGTCGCCGATTCGGCGACGCAATCCTGGTCCACCATCTACCTTTCGGATGTGCTGCTCGCCGGGGTCGGTGTCGCGCCGTTGGGATACGCGGCGTACCAGGCGACCAGCCTGCTCTCTCGGCTGATGGGCGATCACCTGGTTCGCCGGGTCGGGCCGGGCGCGGTCGTGCGGGCCGCCGCGACCATCGGCGGAATCGGCCTGTTGGCCGTGGTGCTGGCCCGCGCGCCGTGGCAGGCAATCGTGGGGTTCGCGGTGCTGGGGATCGGCATCGCCGTGGTGGCGCCGTTGACGTTCGCGGCGGCCGGGCGCCTCGCGACCGTGTATGCGCCCAGCGGGTCCATGAGCGATGAGCCTGGGCGGCGCGCTGCGGCGGACGCCATCATCGCGCGGATCAACCAGTTCAACTACGTCGGTTTCGTGCTCGGCGGCGTCCTCACCGGCCTGGTCGCATCCGCGTCGAGCATGAGGCAGGGCTTCATCGTTCCGTTGGTGGGAATCTGCTTGATCCTGCCGCTGGCAAAGGCGTTCGCAGCGCGGCGCCCGTCGCGAGCCGCCGTATCGAGTCCTAGAACTCGGCGTTCTGGGTGAGAGGCCACCTGTGCGGCGTAGGGCTGCGCGCACGGCTTCGGTCTTTTGACCATACGGCGTGACACGTTCGGGCGTGGCTTCGGCTGAACGGCGTAAGCCAACGGTTGGAAGCACGACCGACTTCGCATTGACGTAGATGACGAGGCATCGGGGTGATGCACCACACGGATGGGCGTACCTGCGCAGCATGACCGTTACGGCATCTCATGTAAGGCATTCGAGTGATGGTACTCCCCCACTGGGGGCGTCGACCCTTCCGTTATACGTTCGATACGATGCGTCCGGTTCGGCGATCGAGGAATACAGCGCCCGAATGCCGCAGCGTGCGGTCGCCGCAGTGAGGCCACAGTGAGCCCAATGCGAGCGTAGGTGAGACACCATAGTGCGAGTCGATCACTCGATTGCCACCGGGGCAGCAGCGCTGCGGCGATGACGATGCATCCGGGCTCCCATGTCCCAGCGGCCCGGCACCCAACGGCCATGCCCACCAGGACCACATCCGTTTCCACCCCCGGGCACCGCGCCGTCATAGCCCCCTGCGGCGTGGCGTGTCATCGCGGTCGCCTTCGGCTCGAGAAGCGCTGTGTCAGTGGGAATGTCGCGATCCATCGACTCGCACCCGGCAGCCTACGGCATCCGGCTGTCGCGAACTGCTCAGTAGCGCAACGGGTTTCGAAAGATCACGTATCTTCGGTTGGAACCCGCCAGGCGCAGGGGACCTCGGTGACGTCACGGCGCAATCCGCAACCTTGACGGCCCCCGGCAGAAGGTGGTACACATCACGTGCTGCATGGGTGGTCCTAGTCGGCCCCTCGTGTAGCTCGCAAGGAGCACACGAACGGTCGAGGGACCTTCACCCGAAGAGCCCGAGGGCTGTCGCCTGTACTCACGGTGTCCGCGGAGCGTTGTCCCGCCACACCGGATGCATCGGCGGTAGCCCGTTTTTTGCTTCCGCCGCCGCCACTTTGGTGGAGAGGTTCTTGCGGAGGCGCAATGTCCAGCAACTCATCGTTCGGTCCACGGCCGACTGTCCAGACCGTCGTCGAATGCCTTGACGCGATCACCGGCGGCCGGGTGATCACCGGCGCCGGGGACCCCAACCCGTGGGCCGTCGTCAAGGACTCCGGGATTCCCGGGAAGGGCATTACAGAGCGGCCCGGGCTGGTGTGGGGCCGCCCTGAAAAGACGGTTCGCCGGCTCGCTGTCGCGATGTCGCTCACGGAGCACGACATCGAATTGGCGCAGGCGATGGGCGTCGATGCGATCGTCGCCCATCATCCGGTCGCCGATGCGGCGAGTTCCGGCGGGGTCTCGCTCGACGACTACCTGTCCCTGTACGACATAGCGATCTTGGAGTGCCACGAGGCGTTTCACGGCCTGCACCCCGGCATCGCCCGTCTTCACGGGCACGAGCCGTACCTGATCGATCCCGTCTATGGCGGTGTGCCCGGCCAGGTCGTGATGGTCGGCAGGCCGTTGGACGGTGTACGGACGCTCGGCGATGTCCTGCGCAGGCTGGACCATCTGCTGGAACGTTCCGTTGATTCACGGCTGCAACAGGCGGAGCGCGACATCCGTGGCTGTAGCGACCTGGTCGACAGCGTGGTCGACACGGGGTTGTGCATCCTGAACGGCGATGAGAACTCGCCGCTCGGATCGTCCGTACTGCACGTGTTCCCGCACACCGGCTTCGACGTCACCGCCTTTGCCAGCTTGCTCAAGGACTACCCGGACATCGGGACCCTGATCTTCAGCATCAGTTCGGCGACGCCCAAGCACCCCGTCGTGCTGGAGGCGGTCGCGCGTGGACTCAACGTCCTCATCGGCTCGACCCACGCATCCGAGATCCTCGAGAACGGTTTGCCGCTCGGCTATGCGCTCTCGACCTTGCTCCCCGAGGTCGACGTCATCCTGTTTCGTAGCCGCGTGGTCGCCATCCCACTGCACCAAGTAGGCTCCGGGCCCTTACGCGGCTACGGGGCAACGATCGCCAGCGAGAACCTGCTCGGCAGCTCCTCACAACCCCCCGTACCCACATCTCAGGAGGCCTGAAGTGAGAATCGTACGAAAGCTCTACACGTCCCTTGCCGTAGCGGTCGCATGCGCCGTGACCCTGTCCGCGTGCGCCAGCGGTGACCCGGGGAAGAGCGCGGACGCCAAGGGATGCGATGATTCCTCGCTCCCCACGGTCCGGGTGTCCGAGGTCATCCACTCCGTCTTCTACGCACCGCAGTACGTCGCCCAATCGCAGAAGTTCTTCTGCGAAGCCGGCATCAAGATCGACACCACAACGTCGGAAGGGTCCGACAAGGGCACCGCAGCATTGCTGTCCGGCGCCGCGGACGTAGCTCTGGTCGGGCCGGAGACCGCGATCTTCGTCAACAACAATCCGGAAAGTACCCAGAAGGTGAAGGTCTTCGCCCAGGTCACCGCGACGGACGGATCATTCCTCGTCGGCCACTCGGCGGATTCGTCCTTCGACTGGAGCCACCTCAAGGGAAAGACCGTGATCGGCTGGCGACCGGGTAGCCAGCCGGAAATGGTCCTGGAGTACATCCTCAAACAGCATGGACTGACGCCGGGCAAGGACGTGACCGTCATCACCAACCTGGCCGCGCCCGCGATGGCAGGGGCATTCCTCGCCAAACAAGCCGATTACGTCACCCTGTATCAGCCCACTGTTGCGGCGGTGACCGCGCAAGGCGCGAGCATGCTGCGCCCGTTGGGTGCCGATATTGGCGAACTGCCGCAAACGGTCTATACAGCAACCGAGGAGTACATCAAGACGCACGGTGACATCATTCAGAAGTTCACCAATGCGATCGCGGCGGCCGAGACGTGGTTGCAGGACGCCACCCCCGAGGAGATCGCGAAGGCCGAGCAACCGTATTTCGAATCGGCTGAGCTTTCGGATCTGGTCGCGTCCGCCACGTCCTATCGGGAGATCAAGGGTTGGCCGAAGTCGCCATTGATGACCCAGCAAGGGTTCGACACGCTTCAGAAGATCATGATCTCGGCGGGCGTGCTGAAGCAGGAAGACGCTGCGCAGTATTCGGACATCGTCGATCCGACCTTCGCCGAGAAGGCCCCCAAAGGGAACGCGTGATGACCGTGCTCGCCAGCGAATCCCGCTCCACATCGGATCCGCCGACCATCCTGCCCCGGGCGGGGGCAGGTAGGCTCGAACTGTCCGGCGTGCACCTCAGCTATTTCAGTGCCAAGCAGGAAACGCCCGCGCTGCAGGATGTCTCATTCAGCGTCGAGCCAGGGGAGTTCATCGCGATCGTCGGGCCCAGCGGATGCGGGAAGAGCACGTTCCTGTCGCTGATAGCCGGTCTGATACAACCGACTGCCGGTCGTGTCACCGTCGACGGAATCGACGTCAAGGGCCCCTCGCGCCGAATAGGCTATATGCTGCAGCACGATCACCTGTTCGAGTGGCGGACGGTACTGAACAATGTGATGCTGGGCGCCGAGATCCAGGGGCTCGACAAGGGTGAAGCGCGCGAACGCGCGCTCACACTCCTGAACCGTTACGGGCTCGGTGGTTTCGAGAATCACTATCCGGAGGAAATGTCCGGGGGCATGCGCCAGCGCGTTGCGCTGATCCGCACGCTGCTGACCCGGCCCGACATCCTGCTCCTGGATGAACCGTTCTCCGCGCTGGATTTCCAGACACGGCTCGCGCTTGCGGATGAGATGGCGGACATTCTGCAGGATCGAGAGACTGGCGAGAAGACTGTCGTGCTGGTAACCCACGACATCTCGGAAGCGATCTCGATGGCGACCCGGGTTCTGGTGCTGACGGGCCGTCCTGGCCGTATCAAGGCCGAGCATGCGTTCGGCCTGCACGGGCAGGACCGGCGCCGCCGTCCATTCGAAGTGCGCGCCCTGCCGGAGTTCAACGCTTGCTTCGACGTGATCTGGGGGGAGCTCGATGTCGATGTCGCTCGATGATGTGACGCAGTCCAAAGCATCCGTGCAAACCCCGGTGCGGGCCCAGGTAGGGCGCGGCCGTGGATCTCCGGCGCTGCCGCCGAGCGCGGAGTACCTGCGATATTTGAAGAAGCGTCGCCGGTTTCGGGTGCTCGTGCTCGGTACGCAGGTCCTTGTGCTGATTCTCGGCCTGCTGGTCTGGCAATTCGGTGGTACTGCGAAATGGTGGGATACGTTGCTCACCAGTACGCCGTCTACCGTCTGGCGCACCTTCTGGAAGCTGAGCGGGCGAGGGGTCCTCTGGACCAACACCGGCGTCACGCTGAAGGAGACGGTGATCAGCTTCGCCATCGCGATGGTCGCGGGAGTCGTCATCTCCACCATGATCTGGTGGTCGAGGTTCCTCTCTCAGGTGTTAGAACCGTACCTGGTCGTGCTCAATGCGATGCCGAAGACCGCTCTGGGGCCGATCTTCATCATTTGGTTGGGCATGGATCTGTCGATCTACGGCATGGCGATATCGATATCGCTGATCGTCACGATTCTGACGGTGACGAACGGCTTCATCGGTATCGATCCGAACAAGGTGAAGCTGATGAGAACGCTGGGCGCGAACAACTGGCAGATCCTGCGTAAGATGGTCTACCCGGCCAGCCTGCCGACACTCGTGTCTGCGGTCAAGGTCAACATCGGGCTCACCCTGGTCGGCGTCATCGTGGGCGAGTTCCTCTCGGCCAAAGCCGGTCTCGGCTACATGATCCTTTACGGCGGGCAGGTCTTCGACATGAGCATGGTCATGACGGCGATCGTCGTCCTCGCCATACTGTCCGCCGTCCTCTACGGGATCGTGGTAGCAGCGGAGGCCGTCGTGAGGAGGCACTCAAGGGCGCTGCGGTAACACGCCGGCGCGCGGTTAGGGCTATTGGTGCCGGTCGATCAGCAGCGGTTCGGTGAGAATAACAACCGTTGCCGCGAGTTCGGCTTCCGGGTCGTAATCCTTGAGGATCGTTCGCACGGAAATTCCGAGCGCGCTTTCCCAGGCCGCCCGCAATCGCCGCTTGCTCTCGTCGATGACCGCAACATCTGCGAATCGGCTCAGCGTCGCATCGAAACTTCGGATTGACGAGAGCACCGCGATGCGTTGGTGCTCGGCCACCACGAGGAACCCGTCGTCGAGCAGGTCCACCCGCTGGCGGGTGACGCCGACTCCGGAGATCTGCTGATTGATGGCGTTGTAGACGCGTAGGATATCCTGCTTCCACTGACCGGCGGTGCGCCCCCGGATTCCTTCGGTCGCGCTCGGATCGGGCATGGCCGCCAGTCTATGACGAGGCTTCCGGGACCCGCGGACGAACCTCCTCGGCCGCCTGCGGTGCCGTCAACCGACGGGTTTGTCCACCAGGACGACGTGCCATTCCCGGACTTGCAGGGGAGCGGTGCCCGTCACGGTGACCTGTTCGCTGCCGGCCTCGCCGGACGAGACGGTCCAACCTACGGTCCAGTTCGCGGTGACGGTGACCGTCCAGGTGCCGGTCCCGCCGGTGCGGTCCGGCAGGGAGCGCCATACGTAGGTGTATTGGCACGGCGCCGCGGCCGGGCTGCTGCCGGCGCGGTACGGGCGCCCGGCGCCCTGGCAACTTACGGTCGGAGCGTGATCACTGGGCCGCGCGACGTCCATAGGTTCACCCATTTGCCACTCTGAGGATACGAGAGTTGCCGTAACGGTGGCCGTCAGCGTGCCTGCGCTCGCAGTCTGCACGATCGGCCCAGCATCGTCGATCCACAACCATGTCGGCACCTTCACCGCCACCTGCGTAGCGTCCGGTCCGAAGTGCGGCACCGGCGGGGGAATAGTCAGATTGCCCATCGCCTGGGCCACCAGCGCCATCGGGTCGATGCCGGGCGAGGCGCCGGGCGGCGCGCCGTCCGGGACGTAGTAGGTGCCGATATAGGTGTCTGCCTGCCGGTTGGTCCCGTCCGGGTTCGAGATCTCCAGATATAGGGCATCCGGGCACCAGGTCTGCCAGAGCCGTCCATGCTCCGGATCATGGCCCTGCCACGCCGCGCTGGACGGATCGGGCTGCGGCGAGAGTTGCCGGTAGGCGCACGGATCGGGATCCGCCTCGCCCGGGAAGTACATCTCCTGTCCGGGCGGGACGGCGGGGGACGCGCCGCCGTCGGTGAGGAGCCAGTGACATGGTTGGTAAACCGGACAGGCGAATGACCAGGCGGCATTCGCGATCAGCGGAAATGCTATTAACCCCAATGATGCTGCAAGAAGCGGCGCAGCCACCCTTCGCAGCGTCAGCACTTCCGGCCCCGAGAATTTGAAGTTCGTGCCAATTTCCATTTGCCATCGACTTGGTGCAATACTGCGCTGTCCAAATACCTGGAATATGCGCCGGGACCATCCGCCGCCGATAAGGAAATACCATGCTTGTCGACGGTGTCCTGGTGGCTCGAATCGATACAGCTTGAGATATTCGCCGTCAAGTGGTCTGCTGATACTAGAGTTGCAGAGACAATCACGTGGCCCACGGTATGTAAACCTTGCTCAGCCAGAAGGCGAAGACCCGAAAGAAAATCTGTGAGGAACGGGTCAATCATGTATTCAGATGCCGCGTTAGTCCAATTCGCTTCAGGGCGCGCCGTTGCGCCATCTGCTAGTCGCCACCCCGCAATGTACGCGTCAACAATCGCATCCGAATTTTTTGCCAACGACGGTGGGACCGTAACCGTGAAGGACGCCGTACTCGCCAGGCTAATGCTTGACTGCGGCGGCAGGGAGCCGCCTCGTTGCGCTGTCGGTACCGGTGGATTCCCCGTCGTCCGTGCCGGTCCCGGAGGCCTCGTCATCGACACGATCCCGGGGCCGTCAGCATTGGTTGATCGATCCGCCGGACCCGTCGCCGATCCCATTCCCATGCTGCCGTCCGCGGATCCGCGAGCGTCGCCCGACCCGTCCACGCCGACGGAGGTGCCGGGCACGGCCGAACCTGTGGGGGAATGCCCGCCGGTCGCGGTCGATATCGCCGTCGATATCGCAGGATCGAGAATGGTGGGCGCCGTCGCCTGGCTGGAGCACGCGGTGGCTATCGTCATCGCGACGGCCAGCGAAAGCAGCAGGCACCGGCGGGTTCGGACTACGCGCGCGGCGGACCGATCGGGACTGGCCACGGCGTTTGCGCCGGTCATCGTCACCCCCGCCGGACGGTGGTTGGTCGTTAGACCTTACAACGGTTCGGCGCAGGCGCCGAGAAATTGTCCACAGCGGCACCAGACACCGAAACGACCAGGGACCGTATCCGCCGCGAACCGGGGAATCGGGTGCCCGACCTGGAAGCAAGATCCCGACCGGCAAGCGACAGCCCCGCTCGGCAAATCTAGAGCCCGACCGGAAAGCAAGAGCCCGACCGGAAAGCGCGAGCCCGGCCCGAAATCAACACGCGGGGCGGGCAAATCGGCAGCCAGACCGCCAACCCCACCGCCAGCCCATCATTGGTTGACCAGTGGCAGGGTGCCCTGCCCCGATGCCGGGCCAAGATTCCCGGCTCGGTAATGCGCGCGGCACAGCACCTGGTACCGCACGTCGCTGGAATCGTCGGCGGTGTCGGCGACCACCACCTGCTCGCCCTCGGTGACGACCACACCGTCCACCACGCGGGCGTTGAACCGCGCCGGGCGCCCGCACCAGCACAGCACCTCGACCTGCAGCGGAACACTTTCGTCCGCCAATTCGAAGAGGCGCGCGGAACCGGGAAACATCCGGCTGCGGAAGTCCGTCGCGATCCCGAACGCGTACACGTCGACCTGCACGTCGTCGGCGAGTTGGGCAAGCTGCTCGATCTGTTCGGGCGTGAAGAACTGCGCCTCGTCGACGATCAGGTAGTCGACCCGGCGACCAGCGGCCCAGCAGGCGCGAACCAACTCCGCGATGTCGAGCGCGTCATCGGCCTCGACGGCCGAGCGGGCCAACCCCATGCGGGAGGTGATCTGGCCGGCTCGCGACCGGTCGAGGCGGGTCAGCAGGAGCCCGCGTCGGCCCTGCCGGGCGTGATTGTGGTCGAGTTGCAGGGCCAGCGTGGACTTGCCGCAATCCATGGGCCCGTAGAAGAACTTGACCACCCCGGTGGGCGGCATGCCGCGACGCGAGCCCGCCGCCGGAACGGCGGGCAGGGCCGAGCGGCGTTCTCGGGCAGGAACTGTCACGTCCGGCACTGTACGTCGTGCCCGAACCGCGCCGGCCGGGGAACTCCCGCAGGCGAGTTCGCAACGGGTGGATCGCGGTTTCGCGGTGGCTGTCGCGGTAGATCAGCCCCCGCCGACCAACCAAGCCTCAACCTGCGAGCGCCGCGGGCACGCCGCGCCGCCCAACCGCGAGACCCACTGCCCGCGCCCGTTACTCGCGGGCACGCCGCGCCCGCCCGGCCGCGAGAAGGCCGCGCCCGCTACGCCCATTGACCTCGGCGCCGAAGGACCTCGCGCAGCAGGTCGGGACGGTCGGTCATGATGCCGTCCACCCCGAGGTCCAGCAGTCGGTTCATCTGCGCTGGGTCGTTGACCGTCCACACGTGGACCTCCAACCCGGCCGCCTGGACGGCGCGGAGGAAGCGAGGGGTCGCGACCGGCAGCCTGCCGAATCGCGGCGGAACCTGCGCCGCGATCGCCGGTCGCGGCCGGATCGGCCGCCCGGTCGCCGCCGCCAGCATGGCGGTGCTGATCTCGCGCGGTCCCAATGAGGTTGCCAGACCCGGCCCCCCAACGGCCCGGACGGTCTGCAGCCGCCGATCGGAGAACGCGCCCACGCAGACCCGAGCCGCGGCGCCGGCGTCGTGCAGAAGGTCCAGCAGCGGGCCGACCGCGGCATCGGTCTTGGGCTCGATGTTGAATCGGGCGTCGGGCAGGGCGTGCAACACCTCAGCCAGCGTCGGTATGGGCGCACGCCCGCCGATCCTGACCCGGCTCAGCTGATCGAACGTGAGGTCGGCGATGGGGCCCTGCGCGTCGGTCACGCGGTCCAGCAACGCGTCGTGGAACAACACCGGAACGCCGTCGGCCGTCAGCCTGACATCGGTCTCGAGGTAGCGGTATCCCTCGTCGACCGCCCGGCGAAACGCGGCCAGCGAGTTCTCCAAACCGTGCAGATCGCCGGTGTGCCACCCGCGATGCGCGAACGCGCGGGGGGAGGGGCCGTCCAGGAACGCCACGGCTGGAGTCTGTCAGATGACGGAGGATGACGGGCACCACGGCGTTCACCCGGCCGTGAGTCCGGCACAAGGTCGGCGACGTCGGGCTGATTCTTCAGATGACGGTGGATGACGGGCACCAACCGCCCGCACCTCGCGGCTACACGGGCACGGCGTGAACCCCTTGGGTGTCGGATAGCCGTTGACGCAGATCCTCCGGGTCGCTGGTCAGGATCAGGCACCGTGCCGCATGGCGTTTCTCGCGTGCCGCAAGTGCGGTCGCGACCACGATGGCATCGACCGTGGAGTCCAATGCAGCCTGTCTTCCGAGCCAGGTCGGCAGGCAGCACCGCGAGTGGATTCGCTGACGAACGCATCCGTGATGAGCACCGACTCGACGCCGGACACCTTCGCCACCGCTTTACAGGCCTCGGCCTGAGTCGCTGGACTCAGAAGCCCAGTTGAGGATCCTCTACTGGAACGGGGCGCGTTGGATGGCGCGGAGCAGGGCAAAACGATATCTCGCGCCTCGGTGCGGCGTCTTCTATATACTGCCGTTGCTGACCGTATATGGAGGGCGACGATGACGAAGCGACTGATCGAGTTGGACGATGATCTACTCGCCGATGCGCAGCGCGAACTGCACACCACCGGCGTGTCGGACACCGTGCGCGCCGCGTTGAAGCAAGCTGCGCACGCAGGGGCGCGAGCGCGGCAGGTTGACTGGCTGCGCGATGGAGGGCTGGAATCACTGGCGGATCCGGAGTCTCGGGCCGCGGTGTGGCGCTGATCGCGCGGTACCTGGTCGACACCAGTGCCGCCGCCCGGATGCGCCGCGCCGTGGTCGCTGCCCGACTGGCGCCGCTGATCGAGGCTGGAGTCGTCGCCACTTGTGCCAAGTTGGATGCCGAGGCGCTCTACAGTGCACGCAGCCCGGCCGAGTACGAGCGAATCCGCACGGACCGGCGGCTCGGCTACGAATACCTGGCGACCGAGGACCTGCACTGGCAGGCAGCGTTCGACGCGCAGCGCAAGCTCGCCCGAACTGGCCGTCACCGCGCGGTCGGCATCGCCGACCTGCTCACCGCAATACTCGCCAGCGAGCATCACCTGACCCTCGTGCACTACGACGCCGACTTCGACATCGCCGGCGAGGTGATCGCCTTCAAGGGCCAGTGGGTGGCGCCGCGCGGCAGCATCACCTAGCCAGCGGGCCGCGAAGCCGCGACCACCGCTCGAACCCGAGGATGGTCATGGGGAATGCGTCAGCCGTCAGGCGGAATCGCGTAGCTGGTATTCGACAGCGCGTCGAATCCATGACGACAAGGATCGGTCGTCGGTTGCCGCGCGCCGGCGGAGCTCAGCCCCAGAACGCGTCGAGTTGCGCCTGGTCGGAGTAGTGCCCACGAACCGTGGCGATCAACCCGTCGGACAGCGTGATGAGCTGGCAACCGGTGATGTCCAGCTTCCGCCCCTGATAATCGCCGGTGGCGTGCTGGATCGCGACGACGTACGAGCCGCCTTGCGCCACATCGAGAAGCTCCGCACGAAACGTGTTGCCCGACATCGGCCCCAGTCGCGCCAGGAAGTCGTCCCGGATTGCGGCCCAGCCGACGTGGTCGCCGGAGATCACGCTGGCGCCGGGAAGGTGCCACACCGCATCCGGCGTGAAGCAGGCCGCCGCGGCGGATAAGTCGCGCGCCGCCACCGCATCGTAGAAGGAGCGGACCACATGGACGTCCATCTGCATGCCACCTCCTCCGAGACAGATTCTTCGCGCCGTGCTTTCCGGCGGTCGGCTTGCCGGTGATCGGCCATCGGCCTTTCCGCGATCGGGTCTGCCGGCAGGCTCCAGTATGCGACCCCACAGGCGCGGGCCCGGGCGAGCTCCCGGCACCTGGACCCTCACGCTGCGGGTAGTGCTGGCGCATCCGGCCCCGCCCACGGCCGATGTCCGAAATGTCGAAGCACGTGCGACGCCCGCCGGTCCCAGCCCACCGCCGGTGTCCGAAATGTCGAAGCACGTGCGACGCGCGCCAGCCCCAGCGCACGGCCGATGTCCGAAATGTCGAAGCACGTGCGACGCGCGCCAGCCCCGGACCAGCGGCTGATGTCCGACATGTCGAAGCACGTGCGACGCGCGGCAGCGGCAGTGCACCTACCCTTGCATCGCGCGTGGGTCGCGCGGCGCGTGGGTCGCGCGGCGCGTGGGTCGCGCGGCGCGTGCGTTGTGCGTCGTGCGGGCGTGTCGGCGGGTGGGCGGCCATGCGCTCGTCGTAACTTGGTCCTCATCATGAGCAGCACCAGCGAGACCCCCGTCATCGAATCGGCGACCAGACGGTCCGCCGCCGCGCGGGCGGACGACCAGGCCAGACCCGGGCGGCGCGCGCCGGCCGACCGCTGCTCGTGGTGCGGTTGCCGGCTTCCCGACCAGGACGGGGTGGGGCGCCGGCGCCGGTACTGCGCGCAGGCCTGCCGGCAGCGCGCCTACGAGAGCCGAGCAGCGCTGACGCGCAACTCCCTGCCGGTGGACGCGGTCGTGCTGTCGCCGGACGCCCGCGACGACCTGGCCGATCGGCTCTACCAGTTGCGCTGCGCCGCCGAGGACGTCGCGACCGCCCTGGCCGACGCGGCCTCCCGGCGCGAACTGACGGATCTGGTCGACGTCCTGCTCGCGGCCGCTCGCGCGGCGGAACGCATCCGCTGAGCTCTCCGATCACCGGGCCGCGGGCCTGCCGGTACCGCCGTGGCGGCAGGATGCCGGGCGGCGCGCCGAAGCTCGATCCAGCGCCACCCATCCGGCGTTCGGGCATGGCACATCCCGCGCACGGGTATGGGTTTCGCATGCACATGTTTCGCAGGCACGCGGTGGCGGTTGCCCTGTGCGGCATCCTCGCCGTGCTGGCCGGATGCACGGCGACACCGTCAACGCTCGCGACAGGAGCGACGTCATCCGGCACGGCGTCGAGCCCGATCAGCGGCGCGCCGGACCGGGCGACCGAATCCGGGTCGACATCCGGGTCGTCGGCTCCCGGCCCGGCGACGAGATCCGGCACGGCTCCGCCCACCGGCGGCCCCGCGGAAAGCGGCGAGAGCGCCGCCGGCGCATCGCCGGGCGCCGCCCTGCAGCGGGCGTTCACCTCCATCTCTGCCAAGGTGCTGCCCTCGGTCGTGGAGATCAGCACCGGGCGGGCGCTGGGCTCGGGCATCGTGTTCGACAAGGCCGGCCACATCGTGACCAATCACCACGTGGTCGGCGACGCGACGAGCTTCGCCGTGCGGCTCTCCAACGGTCACTCCTACCGCGCCAAGCTCACCGGCGACTACCCGATCGGCGACCTGGCCGTGATCCAGATCAGCGGCGCGGAGGATCTGCACCCGGCGACGTTCGGGGACTCGAGCGCGCTGCGAATCGGCGACATCGTGCTGGCCGTGGGCAATCCGCTGGGCCTGGAGGGGAGCGTCACCGAGGGAATCGTCTCTGCTGTCGGCCGGGTGATGACGGAGCCGTCCAGCCCCGGTTCGCCGGGCGCGACGCTGCCCAACACCATCCAGACCAGCGCACCGATCAACCCGGGTAACAGCGGCGGCGCGTTGGTCGACCTGTCCGGTCGGGTCGTCGGCATCCCGACGTTGGCCGCGACCACCCGGCAGGAGGGCGGGGCCGCACCGGGTATCGGATTCGCGATCCCCAGCAACGTCGTCACCGACATCGCCGCCCAGATCGTCAAGTACGGCGAAGTGCGAAACTCCCATCGGGCCGCCCTGGGCATCACCGCGACCACCGTGTTCGACCAGCAGAGCGGCGCTCCGGCCGGTGTGGGCATCGTCAAGGTGACGAACGGCGGCGGGGCGGCCAAGGCCGGGTTGAAGCCGGACGAAGTGATCGTGTCGGTCGACGGCCAGGCGACCCCCAGCACGGCCGCGCTCAGCCAAGCCCTGGCCGAACTCAAACCCGGAGATCAGGCCAAGGTGGTGGTGCTGACCCGCGACGGCGGCCACCGCACGGTGACGGTGACCCTCGGCCAGCTTCCCGGCTGACCGGCGACCCTCGGCGGGCCGCCCGGCCCGAGCCCCGGCTGACCGGCAACCCTCGGCGGGCCGCCCGGCCCGAGCCCCGGCTGACCGGCAACCCTCGGCGGGCCGCCCGGCCCGAGCCCCGGCTGACCGGTAACGCCCCGCCGATCACGACGCTTCCGGCCGGTCGGATTCACGTGGAACCGCGCCCGGGGACTTGACCCCGACGGCGGATCGTAGCGTCAGCACCGCCACCTCGCTCGGCGCGAAGACCCGAAGCGGCGGTCCCCAGAACCCGCAGCCTCGCGTGGTGTACAGCAGGGTGCGGCCGCCGGCCCGGCTCAGCCCGTGCAGCACCTTCTGGTCCAGGCGCACGAGCAGGTGGAACGGCCAGATCTGCCCGCCGTGCGTGTGCCCGGACAGTTGCAGGTCCACCCCGGCCGCGACGGCGGCGCCGACCGATTTGGGTTGGTGGGAGAGCAGAACGACCGGGGTCGTGTCGGCGAGGCCCGCAAGGGCCGCCGCCACACCGCCGCCCGGCCCACCCAGGCCGGCTTCGGGTTGCGGCGCTGTCATGTCGTCGACGCCCGCCAGCACGAGGACGTCGCCGCCGCGCTCGATGCTCACCCGGGAGTTGTGCAGCACGTCCCAGCCGAGCGCGTCGACGTGCTCCATCCAGGCCTGCGCGTCCGAGAAGTATTCGTGGTTACCGGTGACGTAGATCCTGGCGAGCCGGGCGCGCATCTCGCCGAGCGGGGCGGCCTGGCCGCGCCTGGCGGCGACGGTTCCGTCCGCGATGTCGCCGGCGTGCGCCAGAACATCGGCGCCGAGGGAGTTCACCAAGTCCGCGAGCCGGCGCGACCAGCGGCTCCGATCGATCGGCCCGAAGTGAGTATCCGCGATCAGCACCAGCACCAGGCCGTCGAGCCCCGGTCCGAGGCGCTCAAGGCCCACTTCGGTTCGGCGAACCGCGGGCAGCCGCAGCGCCTCGTACAGGCCCCAGCCGGTGAGCATCGTGACCGCCGCAACCACCGCCAGAGCGATGGGCCGAGCGGCGATGACGGGGTTCACGCCGGCCGCCACCGCGATCCCGAGCGCCACCGCGCCCATCAGCGACCAGGCGAAGAGCTGCCAGACGATCCCCAGCCAGGTGTCGCCGGCGACGGCCGCAGGATCGATCTGCGCCCTACCGTGGCCGAGCACCATCGCGACCGGCAGCCCCACCAGCGCCGCCGCGGTCGCCGCGGTGAGCACCATCGTCACCGGCGGCGGCCAGGCGGGCGCCCACGCCACCAGCCACCACGGCAGCCCGTGCAGCACGGCGAGGACCGTGGTGATCGCGGCGGCGATCCGGATGCGACGCAGCAACATGTGTCAGAACAGGCCCGGGCCGCTGACCGGGTCGGGAGATTCGAACAGCGCGCTCACCGACTCGCCGTCGTGGATCCGGCGCATCGCCTCGGCCAGCGCCGGCGCTATCGAGAGCACGGTGAGCTTGTCCGTCTGATCGGCCTGCGGGATCGGCACGGTATTCGTGCACACGATCTCGGCGACGTCCGGCTCGGAACTGATGCGCCCCAGCGCGCCGTTGGCGAACAGCCCATGCGTGCAGGCGACGCTGATGCGCCGGACCTGCTGCCCGCGCAGCGCCCTGATCAACTCCACCGTGGTGCTGCCCTTGGCGATCTCGTCGTCCAGCACGATCACGTCACGCCCCCGCACGTTCCCGATGATGGAGCTGATCGTGACCTTGTCACCCTCGAACCGCTCCTTGGCCCCGGCCGCGACCGGCGTTCCCAACATGCGGGCGAACGCGGCCGCCTGCTTGGCGTTGCCCAGGTCGGGGGAGACGACCGTGGTGTGGGACAGGTCGTGCCCGGCGAAGTGCGCAGCCAGTTCGCGCAGCGCGTGCAGGTGGTCCACCGGGACCGAGAAGAAGCCGTGCACCTGGGGGGAGTGCATGGTCATCGCGAGCACCCGGCTGGCGCCGGCCGTCACCATCAGGTCGGCCATCAGCCGCCCGCCGATGGAGATCCGCGGCGCGTCCTTCTTGTCCGAGCGGGCATACGCGTAGTGCGGGAGCACCACCGTGGTGCGGGCCGCGGAGGCCCCGCGCGCCGCGTCCAGCATGAGCAGCAACTCCACCAGGTGCTCCTGCACCGGACGCACCAGCGGCTGGATCAGAAAGACATCCCGCTCGCGGCAGTTGGCCTGCAACTGCACCTCGAGGCAGTCGTTGGCGAATCGATGCACCCGGCTCGGAAGCAGCGGCACGCCCAACTCCGAGCACACCTGCATGGCGAGATCCGGATGGGCGCTGCCGGAGAAGACCGCGATATCGCGCACGGGGTCAGGGTGCCAGATTCACGGCCCGGGCACGCACCGGCCCCGCGCAGCGCCTACCGATCATGGCTGGTTCGTCACCGCTCTTACCCCGTGCCGCCGCTCTTACGCACCGCGCCCCTCGGCTCGCCATGGATCTGCGGGCCGAAGGGCGCGGGACGTCGATGTGTGACGAAGTCGCTTCGTGGATCAGTGGCCGAGCGGGATGCGGATGACCTGCCCGCCTCCCGGCAGCACGCTGCCGGTGGTGACATACGCGTCGTTGCCGCTGATCGCGATGCCGTAGGGCGTGTTCAGACCGCTGACCACGACCTGCGGGGCACCGCCGCCGCGCGGGATCCGAACGACGGACCCGGTGGCCTGGGGGTTCAACAGCCCCGTCGAGGCGATCTCCACCGCGTACAGGTCACCGTGCGGCCCGAACGCCAGGTCGGTGACGTTGGTCAGACCCTTCGCGTAGGGCCGGACCACCGCCGCCTTGCCGTTGTGCCCCGGGGTGACCTTGAAGATCGTGGCGCCGCCGACCGGGAACGGGAACCCGGTCAATTGGCTGACGTAGAACGACGCCCCAGGCCCGGTCACGACCGCCGTCGGAACGGTCTGCATCGGCAGCATCGGCGGAAGGCCCGGGATCGGCAGGCCGGCGGTCGACACCAACTTGTCCTTGAATGCTGCGACCAGCGATACCTGGCCGCGGAAGCTGACATTGAGGACGGTGTTGCCACCGGCGTCGGCGACCAGGTAGTTGTCGGCGCCGAACCGCACCACCGACGCCGGGTTGCTGTCCAGATCGTCAACCGGGTTGTGCCGCTGCTCGAACTGGGAGATGTCCGCGATGCTCCGCCAACTGCTCGTCGAGCAATTGATGGACTTCGGAATGGGGAAGCGGACCAGCCGGCACCACGGGTTCCCGTTCAGCGTGCCGGCGAGAAGATTGCCGAAGCCCGCCGGCAACGTCGCCTTCGCGGTCTTCGCCTGGTTGGTCGCCTGGTTCTTGCCACGCAGCGCCGGCGGGGCGCCGAGGCCGATGGAGGCGACGAAGTAATTGCCCGTCACCTGCACGCCGCTCGGCCCGGTCGCGCTGCTGCCCTTGATGACGGGCCCGCTACCAGCGGTGGGGGGCAGGTTCTTGGGCGGCGCCATGGATGGAAGGCCGGTGACGACCCGGCGCTGCGCCCAACCCTGCCAGGTGTGAAGGATCTGGGTGATCGACCCGGTGGGGCCGTAGCAGACGAACGAGCCCTCGGAGCTGGTGATACACGGTCCGTTGCCTCCGACGCCGGACTCGGCGACATACAGCACGCCCTGCGAGCCGGCGCTGATGTGCCGTGGGTTGTTCAACCCGCTCGCGATGACGGTGTATCCGCTGGAACCGGCCGCCGGCGCTGCTGCTGCTGGAATGGCGCTGACAGTTCCGAGAACGAGTACCGCGCCGGCCGCGATGGCAACGAAGCGGGTGGGAATTCGACGTATGCGCATGGCTAGTAGCCTCCCTTTTCGCATCCGCGTGTCACTCTAGGTCACACCCAAAATCCCCATGCGTCAAGGGGGCATTCGCGTGATGCGTTTAGGGCCTGTTGGGCGATTACGGCGTGGAGGTCTGATCCGGCGGTATTTCCATCTCTACGTGACAAGAAGCGGCCGAATTGTCTTATCACGTCAAAATGCGCTATGCCTGCGAAGCGCCGTCCAGATGCGCCTTCGCCAGATTGGCCGGCATCGGTTCGTAACTGTGCGGCTCCCTGGTGAACACCCCAGTGCCACGCGCGATGGAGCGCAGATCGATGGCGTAGCGCAGGATCTCGGTGGTCGGGATCTCCGCGCGGATGACGGTCCGCCCGTCGTCGGCGGGTTCGGTGCCGTTCACCCGCACCCGGCGAGACTGCAGATCACCGAGCACTGCGCCGACGAATTCGTCCCCGACGGTGACGTCGATCCGGTCGATCGGCTCGAGCAGCGAGACGGTCTTCTCCGATGCCGCATCCCTCAGCGCCAATGCCCCGGCCGTCTGAAAGGCCATGTCCGACGAGTCGACGGAATGGGCCTTGCCGTCGAACAACGTCACCCGCACGTCCACCAGCGGGAACCCGGCGAGCACGCCCTTCTCGAGTTGGGCGCGAACCCCCTTCTCGACGCTGGGGATGAACTGCCGCGGCACGGCGCCGCCGACGACCTTGTCCACGAATTCGAAACCGCCACCGCGGGGCAGCGGATCGACGGTGATGTCGCACACCGCGTACTGCCCGTGACCGCCGCTCTGCTTGACGTGCCGCCCGTGTCCATTGGCTGTGCGGCTGAACGTTTCTCGCAGGGCCACCCGTACCGGCTCGGTGTCGACGTGCACGCCGAACCGCTCGGCCAGCCGGGAGATCAGGATGTCGACCTGGGACTGGCCCATGGTCCACAGCACTTCCTGGTGCGTCTCGCCGTTGTACTGCAGTTGCAACGTCGGATCCTCGGCCACCAGGCGGCCGAGCGCGGTTGCCAGTTTGTCCTCGTCGGACTTGCTGCGGGCCACCAGCGCCACCGGCAGCAGCGAATCCGGCAGCCGCCACGGTTCGATCAGCAGCGGATTGTCCTTGCTGGACAGCGTATCTCCGGTTTCCGCCAGGCCGAGCTTGGCGATGACGCACAGGTCGCCCGCGACAAGCACCCCGCGCGAACGCAGCGTGTCGGCAAGCGGCGAGGAGAGGGGGCCGATTCGCTCGTCGTCGTCGTGATTGGGCCGGCCGGGCATCTCCCGCCCGGTGAAGTCCCCCCAGTGGCCGGAGATGTGCACCACCTCGTCGGGGCGAAGCGTGCCCGAGAACAGCCGCACCACGGAGAGCCGGCCCACGTACGGATCGGAAGCGGTGCGCACGACCTGCGCCGCCAGCGGGCCGGCGGGGTCGCAGCTGATCGCCGGCTGAAGCACCCCGGCGGGGGAGTAGACGGCGGGCAGCGGTCGGCGGCTGGGGGGCGGGAAGCCCGCGGAGAGCAGATGCAGGATCTCGCCGGTTCCCACCTTGGTGTCGGTGGAGACCGGGATCAACGGGAAGAAGCCGGCGTTCGATACGGCGGTGAGCAGGCTCCCGACCAGGGCGTCCAGGTCGATCTCGGCGCCGCCCAGGTATCGCTCCAGCAGCGCGTCGTCGTCGGACTCGGTGATGATCGCCTCGAGCAGTTCCGACCGGCCCGCATCCAACTCGCCGATCTCGGTCTCCTGCGCGTCGCGGACCACGCGCGAGCCGGTGGAGTAGTCGTAGACCTTTTCGCTGAGCAGCCCGATGGCGGCGGCCACCACACCGTCGGGTCCCGGAATCGGGAGGTACATGGGCACGACCCCGGGGCCGAACGTCTCGCGGCAGGCGGCCATCGTCTCGGTCACCGCGGAACGGGCGGCATCCAGCCTGGTCAAGGCGATGGCGCGGGGCATGGACACCGCGGCGCATTCCTGCCACAGCATGACGGTCGCCGCGTCCAACCCATCCGCCGCGGAGATCACGAACAGGGCG
>CAZUXD010000012.1:0-45990 GCA_964624455.1 uncultured Actinomycetes bacterium
GCCGCCGCCGACCTGCCGCGCACCCGCCGAGCCGCCGCCGAGCCGCCGCGCACCCGCCGCCGGGCCACCGCCGAGCCGCCGACCCGCCGCCGACCCGCCGCCGACCCGCCGCGCCGCAGCGCGCCACCTTCCGATACGGCTGCGCTGCCGGCCTTGCGGACCGGCCGGCCGCGCCCGCCGGATGCATCGCGCCGCTGGCCGGGGCCGGGTCTGGCAAACTTCGCGTTCAGGACGTCCTTGCCATGCCCAGGAGGTGACCGTTGGCGACGCTGCGCGGACTGATGTCCGAGGCGGACTGGGAGGCGCTTGCGCTGGACGACCTGGGCGAGCTCGCCTGGCAGTGCATGCCCGGCGCGGCCGTCGCGCCCGGGACCGGTGAACGCCGATCCTGGGAGGACCTCGTCATCCCCGGCAGGCTGCGGGCGGCGATCGCGCGGCTGAACCCGGGCCTGCCCGCCCCGCAGGCCGACCAGGCGCTGGCCGTGGTCACGTCACCGGCCTCGCATGACGCCATCACGGAAAACTTCGCCGTGCACCGGCTCTTGACCGGCGGGGTGCGCAGCGTCACGTTCGACGATCCCGGCGGCGGCGAGATCACCCCTACCATCCGGCTGATCTCCGAGAATGCCGACGAGAACGAGTATCTCGCGGTCAATCAGGTCACGGTCGTGCGGGGAGAGGTCAAACGGCGGTTCGACATCGTGTTGTACCTGAACGGCATGCCGATCTCGGTGATCGAATTGAAGAACGCCGGCGACCGTTACGCCACCCTGGCCGACGCGCACGCCCAACTGCAGACGTACCTGCGGGAGCTCCCGCTGGCGTTCCGGTACGCCTGCTTCACGCTCATCACCGACGGGATCACCGCCAAGTACGGAACGCCGTTCACGCCGCTGGAGCACTTCGCGCCGTGGAACCTCGACGAGCAGGGGCGCCCCGCGGACGCGGCCGAGCAGGGCAGCACCGTCACCGCAATGCATACCGCGATCCACGGCCTCTATCAGCACCAGCGGCTGCTGGACCTGCTGGCGCACTTCACCGCATTCGACGCCGGCGACGAGGGTTTGGCGAAGCGGATCGCCAAGCCGCATCAGTACTTCGCCGTCAGCAAGGCGGTCGATACCACCGTCGCCGCGGTGGACACCGACGGGCGGGCCGGCGTGGTCTGGCACACCCAGGGCTCGGGCAAGTCGATGGAGATGGAGCTGTACGCCAACCGGATCATCCGCCATCCGCGCCTGAACAACCCGACCGTCGTCGTCGTCACCGACCGCACCGAACTCGACGGGCAGCTCTTCGACGCGTTCGACCGCAGCGAACTGCTGCCGGAGCACCCGCGGCAGATCACCACCCGCGCGCAGTTGCGGGCGGAGCTGTCGGGCCGGACGACCGGCGGGATCTACTTCACCACGCTGCAGAAGTTCTCCCGCACGGCCGACGAGAAGGATTCCGGCACAGAGCATCCCGAATTGTCCGCACGGCGGAACATCATCGTGATCGTCGACGAGGCGCACCGGAGCCACTACGACAACCTCGACGGCTACGCGCGGCACCTGCGGGACGCGCTGCCGCACGCCACGCTGATCGCGTTCACCGGCACGCCGGTCTCCACCGCCGAGCGGGACACCCGCGCGGTCTTCGGCGACTACATCGACATCTACGACCTCTCCCGCGCCGTCGCCGACGGGGCAACCGTTCCGGTGCACTTCGAGAGCCGGCTGGTGAAGGTCGCCTTCGCCGGGGACGTCGACTCGGCCGAACTCGACCTGGCTGCCGACGAGGCGACCGTCGGGCTGGACGATTTCGAACGCGAGCGGATCGAGCGGTCCGTCGCCGTGGTCAATGCGGTGTACGGAACCACGAAGCGGATCAGCGCGCTGGCCGACGACCTGCTCGCCCATTGGCAGCGCCGGAAGGAGTTGATGCGCCCGCTGATCGGCGGCCCCGGCAAGGCGCTGATCGTGTGTGCCACCAGGGCGATCTGTGCGGAGGTGTATGCGGCGATCCGCCGGCGCGAACCCGGTTGGCATTCCAGCGACATCGCGACCGGCAAGATCAAGGTGGTCTACTCCGGCACTCCCGCCGATCCGGAACCGATCGCGGCGCACGTCCGCCGCGATGGCGCCAATGCGGCGATCAAGAAGCGGTTCAAGGATGTCGACGACGAGCTGGAGCTGATCATCGTCAAGGACATGATGCTCACCGGCTACGACTCGCCGCCGCTGCACACGCTGTACCTGGACCGGCCGCTCCGCGGGGCCCTGCTGATGCAGACGCTCGCGCGGGTCAACCGCACGTATCGCGGCAAGCAGGACGGGCTCCTGGTCGGATACGCGCCGCTCGCCGACAACCTGGCCGCGGCGCTGGCCGAATACACCGACGCCGACCGGCTGACGCGGCCCGTCGGGCGGCCGGTCGAGGAAACCGCCGACCTGGTCAGGGATCTGCTGCGCCTGCTGGGCGCGCTACTGGCCGGGTTCGACTGGCGTTCCCGGCTGGCGAACGTGACCGGCGGCGCGGCCGGCTATGCCGACGTGGTGCTGGACACCCTCGAGCACCTGCGCAGCCCGTTCACGCCCGGAAACCAGGTCGACCCGGACGATCCGGATGCCGTCACGCTCGCCAGAAGGTTCCGCCGGCTCGCATCACAACTGTCCCGGGCGTGGGCCTTGGCCGGCTCGTCCGACGCGGTCGCCGGCCTCGCGCCCGACGCGCGGTTCTTCGAGGAGGTCCGGATCTGGATGGCCAAGCAGGACGCCGTCGAGCGCGAGGCGTCCGGGAGGGCGGTGCCCGCCGACGTGCAACGGTTGCTGCGCTCGCTGATGGATGCGGCGGTCGAATCGTCCGGGGTGGTCGACATCTACGCCGCCGCCGGCATGCCGCCGCCGGACCTGTCGCGGCTCAGCCCCGAGTTCGTCGCCTCCGCCGCGGCGGCCAAGAGGCCGCACCTGGCGATCGAGGCGCTGCGCAAGCTGATCGCGCAGGAGGCGGAAATCGCGACGGCCGGCAACGTGGTGCGCCATCGCGCATTCTCGGATCGCCTGGCCGAGATCATGCGCCGCTACACGAATGCGCAGCTCACCTCGGCCGAGGTGATCGCCGCCCTCGTGCAGATGGCGCAGGACGTCACCGCCGAGGCGGAGCGCACCTCGACCTTCGATCCGCCGCTGTCGCGCGCGGAACTTGCCTTCTACGACGCAGTTTCGCAGAACGAGTCCGCCGTGCTGCTGCAGGGCCGTGACGTGCTGGCCCAGATCGCGCGCGAACTGGTGGCGGTGACGCGTCGCGACGCCGGTACCGACTGGCGCATCCGCGAGGACGTCCGGGCCAGGCTCAGGGCGTCGGTCAAACGGCTGCTGGTGAAGTACCGGTATCCGCCGGATCAGCAGCCTGACGCGATCAGGCTGGTGATCGAACAAATGGAAGCGCTCGCCGACCGCGCGGCGTGACGGCCGCGCCGCCGGGTGCCGGTGCGCGATCCCGGTGCGCTACTTGCGCATCTCCATCAGGCTCGGCAGTGCGGCGCCGGAGATGATGGCGTTGATCACGAAGGCGCCAAGCAGGGCCATGACCCAGTACGTCGCGCCTTCGGCGATGAAGAGCGCGACGACCACGGCCGAGGCGAAGATCACCGCCATCAGGACGACGTACAGCGTCGCCGCGGTGGCAAAGCCCCTTCTCCTGGCCGGCCCGGCCGCGGTGGCGACCGTGGGCCTGGCGCTTTCGCCGCTCATCCGCTGACTCCTTGTCGGCCGAGGGCCGCTACCGCTTGCCGGCCTGCTCGGCGGCTGGTGGCACGGCCCGTGACGACTTCGAGTTTATCGCGCGCCGGTAACGGCAGGTCGACCCACTCGGAGGTCCGGTCCTCGCTATCCTGACCCGTGCACCCGGGTAAAGGAGCAGTCATGCTCAGGTGGGCGCCGATGAGGCACCGCGTGGCGGGCCCGGCCGCTTCGACAGCGGCGGGCACGTCCGCCGCTGTCGCGCACCCCGCCGCCCCCATCATCACCGGCGGGCGCGGGCGGAACGGGTCGACCACGGCGGTCACGTCATCGCTGATGGCCCCGCATCCCTGTCCGAGCGTTCTCGATCTGATCCGGGCCCGCGACGGCGGCCGGGCCGATGACGGCAACAAGCTGGGCCTCGCGGTCGAGGGCGGCGGCATGCGCGGCATCGTCTCGGGCGGCATGGTGCTGGCGCTGCGCGATCTCGGCATCATGGACGCGTTCGACTCGTTCTACGGCACCTCGTCGGGATCGCTCAACCTCGCGTACCTGTTCGGCGGGGCCGACTGGGAGGGACTGTCGGTCTACTACGACCATTTGACGGCCGGGTTCGTGCGCCGCCAGCAACGGTGGAACGTGGCCCGGCCGATCCTGGACATGGCCTACGCCTTCGACGAGGTGATCGCCCGCACGGTGCCGATCGGGTGGGAGGCGATCCACGCCCTGGACCGCCCCATCAACGCGGTGCTGACGAACGTCGACCGGGTGCGCCCCGAGCTCAAGGACATCCGCAGCCTGGGAGATGACGGGGTTTCGTACCTGAAGGCCGGATCGTGGATGCCGGTACTGGCCGGGCCGCCCCCGGTGCTCGCCGGAACCCGGTACCTGGACGGCGGTCTGCTGTGCCCCGACCCGGTCTACGCCGCGCTGGCCGATGGCTGCACTCACGTCCTGCTGCTGAACACCTCGCCGCAGGGCGTGTGGCCGGCCGTGCCGCGCTCACGTCCGCTGCTGCGGCCGCTGCTGAACCACTGGCAGCCGTCCCTGGGGGAGGAGTACGTGCGGTGCCGCGCCCGCTGGGACGCGGACCGCGTCGCCGCCGCGTACCACACCGACGTGATGATGGACGGCTGCGCCGTGCTCCGGGTCGCCGCCCCGCCCGGGTCGCATCGGGTGGAGCAACTCACCATGCGGCGGGACAAGCTGTTGGACGGGGCGCGCATCGGATACGAGACGATCGTTTCGATGTTCGGGCGCGGCGTCCGCCCGTACTTCTCGGTCACGCTGCGCTAGGCCAGAGCCCTGCGCGGCGGTCGGGCTCGCCGTGGCGGCCCGGCGATCTTCCCGGTCCGTTAGGCTCGATACTCGCCCGGCCCGTCGCCGACGAGGCCCACCATCACCGGATCAGGAGTGCCCGTGGCCGCCGACCGTTTGGACGCGATCGTCTCCCTGGCCAAGCGCCGGGGCTTCGTGTTTCCCAGCGGCGAGATCTACGGCGGAACCCGCTCCGCGTGGGACTACGGCCCATTGGGCGTGGAACTCAAGGAGAACATCAAGCGGCAGTGGTGGAACGCGGTGGTCCGCGGCCGCGACGACGTGGTGGGCATCGACTCGTCGATCATCCTGCCGCGGCAGGTGTGGGTCGCCTCCGGGCATGTGTCGGCGTTCACCGACCCGCTGATCGAATGCCTCTCCTGCCACAAGCGGTTCCGCGCCGACCACCTGCAGGAGGCCCTCGCCGCGAAGAGGGGCGCCGCGGACCCGGACTCGATCCCGCTGTCGGAGATCGCGTGCCCGAACTGCGGCAACCGCGGGGCGTGGACCGAGCCGCGGCAGTTCAACATGATGCTGAAGACATTCCTCGGCCCGGTGGAGGACGAATCGGGGCTGCACTACCTGCGCCCCGAAACCGCCCAGGGCATCTTCGTGAACTTCGCGACCGTCATGGGCGCTTCCCGGCGCAAGCCGCCGTTCGGCATCGGGCAGATCGGCAAGAGCTTCCGCAACGAGATCACCCCCGGCAACTTCATCTTCCGCACCCGGGAGTTCGAGCAGATGGAGATGGAGTTCTTCGTCGAGCCCGGCACGGACGAGAAGTGGCACCAGTACTGGATCGACGAGCGCACCAACTGGTATGTCGATCTCGGCGTGGCGCGCGAGAACCTGCGCCACTACGAGCATCCCAAGGAGAAGCTCTCCCACTATTCCAAGCGGACCGTCGACATCGAGTACCGCTTCGGCTTTCCCGGCAGCGAGTGGGGTGAACTGGAGGGCATCGCCAACCGCACGGACTTCGACCTGTCCACGCACACCGAGCATTCCGGGGTCGACCTGTCCTATTTCGACCAGGCGACCGGCGAGCGGTGGACGCCGTTCGTGATCGAACCGGCGGCCGGGCTGACCCGCTCGTTGATGACGTTCCTGGTCGACGCCTACGCCGAGGACGAGGCGCCGAACACCAAGGGCGGGGTGGACCGGCGCACCGTGCTGCGGTTGGATCCGCGGTTGGCGCCGGTCAAGGCGGCGGTGCTGCCGCTGTCCCGGCACGCCGATCTCTCGCCGGTGGCGCGGGATCTCGCGGCGTCGCTGCGGAAGTTCTGGAACGTCGAGTTCGACGACGCGGGCCAGATCGGGCGCCGCTATCGCCGCCAGGACGAGGTCGGCACCCCGTTCTGCGTCACGGTCGACTTCGAATCGCTGCAGGATCAGGCGGTGACGATCCGTGCCCGGGATTCGATGACGCAGCAACGGGTCTCGCTCGATCAGGTGCAGGGCTACCTCGCCGAGCGCCTGGTGGGTTGCTGAATCCGCGTCGAGCGGAGGCGCGGCCGGGGCGGGGCAGGATCGGGGCACCGACCCACCCATGACGGATGTCATGCCGAAGCGGTGACGGGTGACGGGGCAGCCGGGCCGCCGCCGGGGCCAGAGTCGTCGGTATGACGACATCACCGGCGACACCCACCACATCGATCCATCGGTCCGCACCGGCCGAACCGCGCCCTGCGCCCCGGGGAGCCGACCGCGACGGCGCCGCCGTCCGGCTGACCGGGCTGCACAAGAGCTTCGGCGCGGTGCATGCCGTGCGCGGCGTCGACCTGACCGTCGCGCCCGGCGCGGCGGTGGCCTTCCTCGGCCCCAACGGGGCGGGCAAGTCCACCACCATCGACATGCTGCTCGGCCTGACGCGGCCGGATGCCGGAACGGCCCGGGTGTTCGGCGAGAGCCCCGTCACCGCCGTGCAGGCGGGCAGCGTCGGCGCCATGCTGCAGTCCGGCGCGCTGCTGCCCGACGTCACCGTCCGGGAACTGCTGGCGACCTTCGCCGCGCTGCACCGGCACCCGCTGCCGGTCGATCTGGCGATCGAGCGGGCCGGTATCGGCGAGATCGCCCGGCAGAAGACCACGAAGCTCTCCGGCGGCCAGGCGCAGCGGGTGCGCTACGCGCTGGCCCTGGTCCCCGACCCGGACCTGCTGGTGCTCGACGAGCCCACCGTCGCGATGGATGTGGAACTGCGGCGCTCGTTCTGGGCGTCCATGCGGCAGGCGACCGCGGCGGGCAAGACCGTCCTGTTCGCGACGCACTACCTGCAGGAGGCCGACGACTTCGCCGACCGCGTCGTGGTGCTGGCGCGCGGCCGGATCGTCGCCGACGGGACGGGCGCGCAGATCAAGGCCACCGTGGCCGGGCGGACCGTCACCGCCGTTGTCCCCGGCGGCACGTCCGCCACCCTGCGCGCGCTGCCGGGGGTGGTCTCGGCGGAGGCCGAGGGTCCGCGGATGGTGTTGCGCTGCACCGATTCCGACGCCGCGCTGCGCGCCCTGCTGGCCGCCTTCCCGAGCACCCATGACATCGAGATCCGCACCGGGAACCTGGAGGATGCGTTCCTGGAACTCGTCGCCGGCTCCGAATCGACCGCGGGTGCGGCATGAGCGGCACCGGCACCGCGGCCGGCATGAGCACCGCGGCCGCCCGCGACGCACACACCGTCACCGCCTGGAAGGGGACGACCGCCATGACCATGGCCCTGAACTACACGCTGATCTCGGCACGCACGACGTTCCGCAACACCCGCTTCATCCTGTTCACTGTCGCGCTGCCGGTGGTGATGTACCTGCTGTTCAACAACCTCTACGGCGATCAGACCGAAGGCGGGATGAACGTCGGCGCCTACCTGATGGTCTCGATGGCCGCGTACGGCGGGATCGGCGCCACCATCAACGCCGGCGCGCGGATCGCCCTCGAACGGCAGACCGGCTGGAACCGGCAGCTTCGGCTGTCCGCGCTCTCGGCCCGTGGCTACCTGTTCGCCAAGGCCGCGGTATCCCTGCTGGTGGCGATTCCGGCGATCGTGCTGGTGTTCCTCGCCGGCGTCGTGTTCGGCAGCGCGCAGCTCACGGCCGGCCAGTGGATCGGCTGCGGCGTCGCGCTGTGGCTGGCGCTGATCCCGTTCGGGGTGCTCGGCCTGGTGATCGGGTTCGCCTCGAGCGTCGAATCGGCGCAGCCGCTGACGATGCTGGTGTACATGGCGCTGGCGATCCTGGGCGGGCTGTGGTTCCCGGTCAGCCAGTTCCCGGCATTCCTGCAGGGCGTGGCGAAGGTGCTGCCCTCGTACTGGGCGGCGCAGATCGCGCGGGAACCGCTGGCGCACGGCGCGATCCCGCTCGCCGGGGTGTTGGTGCTGGCCGCGTGGACCGTGGGGCTGGGCGCGATGGCCATGGCCGCCTACCGGCGCAGCGGCCGCAAGGTGTGAGCTCGGCACCCTGGTCGGGTGGTGGTCCTGCGGGCGCGGGGGCGCTCGCCGGGCCGGCGGGTGAGCGGTCAGCAGGCGGGCCGGCCGGCCGGATGCGGGAGGATTGCGTGGTGACGAGGGACGCCGAACGCCGGATCCGGGGCGGTTCCGGCGATCCCGCGTCCGCAACCGGCGATCCCGCGTCCGCAACCGGCGATCCCGCGTCCGCAACCGGCGATCCCGCGTCCGGACCGGGCGCGGCCCTTCGGGCGTTGGTCGATCTGGGCGGCGGATTCCGGGACCTGTTCGCGGCGCCCGGGGCGAACGACCGGTCCGCGAAACGGGCCGGCGCCGGCGCCGAAGGCGTTGCGAGCCCGTGGGGTCCGGGGCCGGAGGAGGCCCGCAAGACGCGGGTGTCCGGCCGCCGCCGGTGGTACGCCGGCTCGCTGGTCGGGCTGAGCTTCCTGGTGATCATGATGGTGCAGGCGGCGACCGGCGGCGGGTCGCTCGGCGAGGTCGTCGCCTTCGAGGTCCTGGCGGTGGCGTTCGGGGCGGTGTACCTGTTCGCACCGGTGCTGGTGGCCGGCGGGCGCGCGTTCACCGGGGTGACGGGGGCGATTTCCGGCAGGCTCGGCGCCCTCGGGTCGATGCTCGCCGTCACCGTGCCGATGATCGTCATCGGCGGACCCGAGGTGGCCGCGATGTGGATCTACGTCGGCGTCGCCGGCGCCATCCTGCTGCCGCTGCGCTGGAGCCTGACGCTCGCGGTCGCGCTGGCGGCCGGGATGCTGGTGCTCGGCGGCCTGATGGGGGCCGACCTGCCGTGGGAGCTGGCGCTCACCCTGGTTGCGCTGTCGCTGTGGATGGCCGGATTCGTCGGCAACATCCGGCTGACCGTCGAGCTGCGCGCCACCCGCGACGAATTGGCCCGGGCCGCGGTCGCCGCCGAGCGGGCGCGCATCGGGCGCGACCTGCACGACATCCTGGGGCACTCGCTGACGGCCATCGCGGTGAAGGCCGGCCTGGCCCGCCGGCTCGCCGGCCGGGACGACGCCGCGGCGGCCGCGGAGGTGGCCGACATCGAGCGGCTCTCCCGGGAGGCGCTGGCCGACGTCCGCGCGACGGCGGCCGGGTACCGGGACGTCTCGCTGGCCGCCGAACTCGCGGTCGCCCGGTCCGTGCTGCAGGCGGCCGGGATCCGGGCAGAGCTGCCCACCGCGGTGGACGACGTCCTACCGGCGGGCCGGGAGGTGTTCGGCTACGTCGTGCGGGAGGCGGTGACGAACGTCGTGCGGCACTCCGGCGCGCACCGGTGCGTGGTCGAGCTGACCAGGACAAGCGTGACGATCACCGACGACGGCCGCGGCGCGCGGCCGTCGGCCGGCGTCGTGCGACCCGGCGCGGGCGGGCACGGCCTGACCGGGCTAGCTGAGCGGCTGGCCGCCGTCGGGGGTCGCATGCAGGTCGGGTCGTTGCCCGGCGGCGGCTTTCGGGTCGCGGCCACTGTGCGCGAGATCGAGGCGGGCGAGATCGAGGCGGGCGAGATCGAGGCGGGCGAGATCGAGGCGGGCGGGTGATCCGGGTGCTGCTCGCCGACGACCAGGCGCTGATCCGCGGCGCCCTGGCCGCCCTGCTGGGCACCGAGCCGGACCTGACGGTGGTCGCCGAGGTCGGCAGGGGTGACGAGGTGCTGGCCGCGGCGCTCGCCTCGTCACCGGACGTGGCGCTGCTGGACGTGCAGATGCCCGGCCTGGACGGGCTGGCCGCGGCCGCCGCCTTGCGCGAGCGGCTCCCGCGCTGCCGGGTGCTCATGCTGACCACCTTCGGCCGGCCCGGCTACCTACGGCGGGCGCTTCAGGCCGGTGCCTCCGGCTTCCTGGTCAAGGATGCCCCGCCCGAACGGCTCATCGAGGCGATCCGCCGGGCGCACACGGGGCTGCGCGTGGTCGACCCGGCGCTGGCCGTGGAAAGCCTCTCGCTCGGTGATTCCCCGTTGACCGGCCGGGAGCGCGACGTGCTGGCCGCCGCCGCGGACGGATCGACGGTGGCCGAGATCGCCCGTCACCTCTACCTCTCCGAAGGCACCGTGCGCAACCACCTGTCCAGCGTGATCGGCAAGACGGGGGCCCGGACCCGGGCCGACGCCGTGCGGATCGCCACCGACCGCGGCTGGATGTGATCGTCCGCGCGCAAGCCGGGACGCCGCGCGAACCGGTCGGGCGCTGCGGCGGCTGGCATGATGGGCAGCGCGCATTTCGCGAGGCAACCGCGATGCGGCGGCGACGGAAGGGGCGCTCATGCACCTGGGCCGGATGCTGCTGCGCTGGGTCGCCGGCGGCCTACTGGTCGGCCTGGTGATCGTCGTCGGGCTGGTGCTGCGGATCGTGCAGTTCGCCCACACCGACCAGCATGCCGCCGCCGACGCGATCGTGGTCCTCGGCGCCGCCCAGTACAACGGGCGACCCTCCGAGGTGTTCGCCGCCCGCCTCGACCACGCCGCGGCGCTGTACCGGGACGGCGACGCGCCACGCGTCATCACCATCGGCGGGGGGCAGCCGGGGGATGTCGTCACCGAGGGCGAGGCCGGCCGGCGGTACCTGCTCCGCGCGGGGCTCCCGGAGGCTGCGCTGATGGCGGTCGGCACGGGCAACGACACGCTGATCAGCCTGCGCGCCGCGGCCGCGGAGATGTCCGCGCACGGCTGGTCCTCCGCGATCCTGGTCAGCGACCCCTGGCACCTGGCCCGTTGTCGGATGATCGCGCGCGATCTCGGGATCGCGGCCCAGGTTTCGCCGGTGACGCGCGGTCCGGCGACCGGGCGTTCGATCGAGCCGCGGTACATCGCGCGCGAAGTGCTCGGGACGCTGTTCTACCGATTGGTCGGCGGGTCGTCCGGCGCGGGCTCGGCGGTGATCTGATCGATGGTCCTGCCCGTCGGCGCCGAACCGGGCCATTGGCCGCGCGGCGCGTACACCGACCACGACCTGGCCCGGCGGGTCTGCGAGGAGGCGAAGTCGGCGACGCTGCCGATCGCCGAACACGCCGCGGCGCGTCCCCGGTTCTCCCGGGACCGGGCGCGGGTGCTGCACTCCGGCTCGTTCCGCAGGCTGGCCGGGAAGACGCAGGTGGTCGCGCCCAGCGAGGACGCGGTGCCGCGCACCAGGCTGACCCACTCGCTGGAGGTGGCCCAGATCGCCCGGGAGGTCGGCGAGCAACTCGGCTGCGACCCCGACCTGGCAGATCTGGCCGGCCTGGCGCACGACATCGGCCACCCGCCGTTCGGGCACAACGGTGAGGCCGCACTGAACGACATCGCCGGGGACATCGGTGGTTTCGAGGCAAACGCGCAGAACCTGCGGCTGCTGACCCGGCTGGAGCCGAAGGTCATCGGTCCCGACGGGAGATGCGACGGGCTCAACCTGACCCGCGCGTCGTTGGACTCGGTGATCAAATACCCGTGGCCGCGACCGGCGTCGGGCGGCAAGTTCGGGGTGTACGCCGACGACCTGAACATCTTCGAGTGGGTCCGCGCGGAGGCGCCCGCGCCGCGGGCGCGGTGCCTGGAGGCCCAGGTGATGGACTGGGCCGATGACGTCGCCTACTCGGTGCACGACGTCGAGGACGGCGTGTCGGCCGGCCGGATCGACCTGGCCAGGCTCGCCGCGGACGGCGACGAACGACTGGAGGTGGCGGCGGCCGCCGCCGAGACGTACTCCCACGAGTCGGTCGAGGACCTCGCCGGAACGCTCGCCGACCTGCTGGGCCTGCCAGCCGTGTCCGGCCGGATCGGTCTGCCGTCCGGCATTGCCGGTCGGGCGGCGTTCAAGCAACTCACCAGCGAGCTGACCGGCCGCTTCGCCACCGGCGCGGTGGCGGCCACCCGGCGGGATCACGGGGATGGGCCGCTGAACCGGTACGCCGGCAACCTCGTGGTGCCGAGGCTGCTATCCGCCGAGGTCGCCGTGCTCAAGGCGATCGCCTTCCACTACGTGATGCTCGCCCCGGCGCACCGCGCGATGCGCGACCGGCAGCGGGTGCTGCTGGCCGAACTGGTTGCCGCACTGGCAGATCGGGGCGCCGAGGCACTGGACCCGGTCTACGCGGACATGTACCGCGCGGCTGCCGACGACGCCGCCCGGCTGCGCGTGGTGATCGACCAGGTCTCGCTGTTGACCGACGCCCAGGCGACGAACCGGCATCGGCGGTTGTGCGGCGATCGCGCAGGAGCGTTTCACCCTGCGTGAAAAGCCTGGCGCCGCCGCGGGGACGGGTGCCCGCCTGCACGCCGGGCCATAGACTCGCGATCGTGGCGGAACGTGTGACCGGGCGGATCTCGGATGCCGATCGGGAGCGGGTTCGGGACGCCAACCGCATCGACACCGTCATCGGCGATTACGTGGCCCTCAAGCGGGCCGGCTCGGGAAACCTCAAGGGGCTCTGCCCGTTCCACGACGAGAAGACGCCGTCGTTCCAGGTCTCGCTGGCCCGGGGCATGTACCACTGTTTCGGCTGCGGCGAGGGCGGTGACGTCTTCTCCTTCCTGATGAGGATCGACCAGCTCAGCTATGTCGAGGCGGTGCAGCAACTCGCCGACCGGGCGGGCATCACGCTGTCGTTGGTGGCCGGCGGCACGTCGATGCGCGCCGAGCGGACGAACCGGTCCCGACTGGTCGGCGTCACCAAGGCGGCGGCCGCCTTCTACGCCGAGCAACTCGCCGGTGACGAGGCGGCTCCGGCCCGCGCGTTCTTGGCCGAGCGCGGTTTCGACTCGGGCGCCGCGGCGCACTTCGGCTGCGGCTTCGCCCCGTCCGGTTGGGACCGCCTGATCAAACACCTTTTGCGGGAAGGGTTTTCGATCGACGAGATGACCGCGGCAGGGGTGGCGAAGCCCGGACAGCGGGGGCCGATCGACGCGTTCCACCGGCGCCTTGTGTGGTCCATCCGCGATGCGGCCGGCGACGTGGTCGGCTTCGGAGCGCGCCGGATCTTCGACGACGACCGCATCGAGGCCAAGTACGTCAACACGTCCGGCGACGGGCGCCTGTACCGCAAGTCCGAAGTGCTGTACGGGCTGCACCTGGCCAAGCGGGACATCGTGCGGGACCGGCGCGTCGTGGTGGTGGAGGGCTACACCGACGTGATGGCGATGCACCTGGCGGGCGTGACCACGGCGGTGGCGGCCTGCGGCACGGCCTTCGGTGAGGGCCATATCGGAATGCTGCGCCGGTACCTGCTCGACTCCGAGTCCAGCCGGGAGACCCCCGGCGAGATGATCTACGTCTTCGACGCCGACACCGCGGGCCGCAAGGCCGCCCTGAAGGCCTTCGATTCCGACCAGCGCTTCGTGGCGAACACGTTCGTCGCGGTCGCGCCGGACGGCATGGATCCGTGCGAATTGCGCCAGGCCCGTGGCGATCTCGCGCTGGGCCAGTTGGTCCGCGCGCGCATCCCGCTGTTCCGGTTCGCGATCACCGACGCGTTGGCCGCGTTCGACCTGGAGACGGTGGAGGGCCGCGCCGGCGCGCTGGCGGCGGCCGCGCCGATGGTCGCGCGCATCAAGGACGAGACCGCGCGGGACGGCTATGTGCTCGAACTGGCCGACCGCATGGGTACGGACACGGCCCGGGTGGCCGCGCAGGTGCGCCAGGAGATGCGCCGCGGGAGCGGGGCCGCGCGCCCCGTGCGGCGTGCCGCGGCGCCGCCGTCGGGCGAGCGGCGTGCCGCGGCGCCGGCGTCCGGGTCGGGCGGCGCGGCTGGTGCCACCGGTGGCCCTGCCACCGGTGACCCTGCCACCGGTGATGCAGCCGCCGGTGACCCTGCCACCGGTGACGCAGCCGCCGGGGAGGCGGGCTACCGACGGCCAGACCCGGCGGATCGGCACACCGGCGTGGAGCGGGAGACCCTGAAATTGGTGCTCCAGTTCCCCGGCCTGGTCGGCTCCGACTACCAGCAGGTCGGCCGGGAGGCATTTCACGACCCGGCCTATGCGGCCGTGCATGCCGCCGTGGCGGCGGCGGGTGGTCCGTCGTCACAGGCCGGTGCGACCTGGGTCGCCAAGGTGTCCGGCGAGTTGCCGGCCGGGCCCCTCCGCTCGCTGGTGACCGAACTCGCCGTGGAGCCGCTGCGGCACCGCTCGGAGGAACCGGAGCCGCGGTACGCCGGCGCGATCCTGGCGCGGATGGCGGAACGGGTTGCGGCCCTTCAGGAGCGAGCGCTGGTCTCCGCTCTGCGGCGCGCCGAGGCCGCCGGCGACAAGGAGCGGGCGTCGGAACTCAATGCCGACCTCGGCCGGGTGACGGTCTACCGCCGCGCCCTGTCCGACCGCGCGCGGGGGGACGAGTGAGGACGAACTGGGCGCGGCGATTCGGTGGGGCGCCGCCGGAACTCGTCGCCGCTCTCGACCGGGACGAGCAGGTGATGGCGCTCACCCCCACCCAGGACGGCCAGCTCCTGGCCGTGAGCCGGTTCGGCCTGTGGATGATCGTCGATCATGCGGCGGAGCGCTGGGACTGGCACCTGATCTCGAAGGCCCGGCTGGCCGACCGGGTGCTCGCCGTGACGGTGGCCGACGAGGTGGCGCGCTGGCCGGGCGGCACCGTCGTGCTGATGGATCGCCCGGAGGTGCGCCTGCGCCCGCAGCGGCCCAGCAGGCTGACGGACGCCGTGCACGACCGCGTCCGGCGCTCGGTCGCGGCCAGCCGGCACGTCGCCTGGCCGGGGGCGGGCGGTTGGGTGGTATTGCGCCGGGTGCCTGGCCGGGACGGGCTGATGGTGCAGGTCCGGATCGACCCGGACGCCGATCCCGGCGCCGCCGGGTTCGCCGCGGCCGTCATGGCGACGGCCGCGGAGATGTGGCCCGCCGAGGTGTCAACGCCGCCGACACTGGGCGATCCGCACGGCTGATCCGCCTCGACCGCGCACCTGCCGGCTCGGACCGCGGTGCGCCATCCCGGCCGAAATTCGTTGGGGCCAAATGCGTTTCGTCCGTTGAGCGAGCGCGACGCGACCGATCGAGGGCAGCGCGGAATCTACGTCATCCTCGTGCCGAGCGGACCCGATCCCACCGAACCAGGGTGGCACGGGGATTGACGTCATCGAGACATCATCCGTGTGTCGCGACGACGTCACCGGGTAGTATGGCGCGCGTGAGCGAGCAACCAGCCATCCCCGATCCGACCCGGCTGCGGGCGTCCGACGCCGACCGCGAGCGCGTCGCGCGGGTGCTGCACGAAGCGATGTCGGAGGGCCGGCTCAGCGTCGGCGAGGTCGACGAGCGGCTGCAGCAGGTGTACGCCGCCAAGACGATCGGCGAACTGGTGCCGATCACCCGGGACCTGCCGGTTCTGGCACCACCGGCCGTGGTGGCCGCCATGCCGACGGCGGTGGCGCCAGCCGGCGCCAGGATCGGCGGAAGCCCCACCTCCAGCGTCGCGGTTGCCGTGATGAGCGGTGCCGTACGCAAAGGGCCATGGGTCCTGCCGGAGCGGTTTCGTGCGGTGGCGATCATGGGCGGGATCGAGCTGGACCTGACCGACGCCCGCTTCAGCGCACCGGAGGTGTCCATCGAAGTGTTCGCCCTGATGGGCGGGGTCGAGATCATCGTCCCGCCGGACGTCACGGTCGACGTGCGGGGCTTCGCCTTCATGGGCGGGTTCGACAATTCCGTGCACGGCGGCGGGCCGCCCGGATCGCCGGTCGTCCGGATCACCGGGTTCGCGCTGATGGGCGGCGTCGACGTCACGCCGCCGAAGCATCGGCCGACCGATCGCTGACGGGCGCCGTCGAAGGCAGGGCGAGCAGGCCGTTCCGGCATGCCTGTCGCCACGCGGCGCGACGTCCGACCGCTCAGTGATGGGGTGCTCGGGCCGACAGGACGTCACCGACCTTGGCGCGGGCGAAACCGGCCGCGCCCTGCACGGCCGGATGGTCCGCCAGCCGCGCCACCCACCGCTTGATCTGCTCGTACCGCTCGCGACCGGCGCGCGACCCGAGCACGTAGCCGATTGCCACGCCCAGCACCACTCGGGTCACCGACACCATCTCCTCATCCGCCAACCCCACGGTATCCAGTCTGGTCGATCCCGAAGCGTCGCGCTCATCCGGTCCGACAACC
Source organism: uncultured Actinomycetes bacterium (assembly GCA_964624455.1). GTDB lineage: Bacteria > Actinomycetota > Actinomycetes > Mycobacteriales > Nakamurellaceae > Nakamurella. The sequence continues at coordinate 16,568 of CAZUXD010000012.1, forward strand.
GCGCGGGCCGGGCCGGGGCGGGGCCGGTGGGTTCGGGGGTCGGATCGGCTATCCTTGGACGGGCACCCCGCCTCTGGCTGGGTGTCGGTCCTCCGTAGCTCAATTGGCAGAGCATCCGACTGTTAATCGGACGGTTGCTGGTTCGAGTCCAGCCGGGGGAGCCCGAGCCAGCGGAGGCACCCGGTTTCAGCGATCTCGAACCGGCCGATGACACGAAGCCGCCTCCGCCATCCGCGGATTGGGTGATTTGTCGGAAAGGCCGTTCCCGCGGGAACGTTTTTCGGACGGGGAGATCACCCGCGGGCGGTGAGCCAGCCCTGGGGTGCGTGCTCGCCCGCCCGGGACATCGTCGTGACCTTGTCGATCATGATCTGGCCTGGCTGCTCGATTCCGGTGGCGGCGTTGGGCACTACCGGAATCCGGATCAGCGGCGTTTCGATGGTGCTGGTCGTCAACGGGCAGGCCCACCGTGGCCGTCGGCTTCCAATCGCCGGGGGCCGAACCAATGGGGTGGGTGCGCGCGAATGCTCAGAAGTTCCCGTAGACGCGGCGTCGGTGCGCGATCTCCACGACAAGGACGAGTACCTGGCCGTCATCGATGGTGGTGAGGATTCGGTAATCGCCGACACGGTAGCGCCAGAATTCCTCGCTGACGAGCTTTTTCCCAAGCTGTCGGGGATCCTCCAGGCGCGCGAGCTTCTGCTCGAGGAAGGCGCGGATGCGTCGGGCGATGACCGGATCGAGCTTGCGGACCTGTTTGGCTGCGCGGGGAGTAAGGCGGACCGCGTAGCTCACGCGGGCCACACCACGTCTGCGAGGTCGATTGCGTCGTCGTCGGACTGGAGGAACTCCGCCAGTGCATCTTTGGCCAGCAAGTAGTCCTCATTCTCGTCCAGATACTGGGCAAGTGCTTCCGTGGCGTAAAACGTCTTCGTGCGCCCTGTGCGGGCGGCGAGGTGCTGCAGGCGAGCTTCCGTCTCGTCGTCGACGCGGATGTTGATCTGGGGCATTCCCAACCCTCCTCCCGGTTGCTATACAAGCATAGCCAATTGAGGACGAGGGTGCGTGCGAACCCACTCCACACCGTGGACAAGCGCAGGCGATCGGGACCTACGCGGCAGATGGGCGGAATCTCGGCCGCGGTTTCGTCGTTGCCACTACTGACGCCTGCGCCTGCCGCCCGCGTGAAATACGGCTCTACATCTTTGGGAAATACGTCATTGGGGAATCCATGAAACTGCCCGGACCCGACCATCCGATCACGATCACGCCGACAGTGGGGAGGGTGACGGTCACCGTGGGGGATCGCACCATCGCAGACAGCACGTCGGCGTTGGACCTTGCCGAAGCCGACTACCCCGTTGTTCGATACGTCCCGATAGGTGATGTGGACCAGGACGTGCTCCGGCCGTCGCGGACGGTGACTACCTGCCCGTACAAGGGCGACGCGAGCTATTTCAGCATCGTCACCGACGAAGGCGAACTTCTCGACGCGGCGTGGAGCTACCAAAGCCCGCACGCCGCCGTCGAACCGATCGCGGCTCATGTGGCGTTCTATCCGGACAAGGTGCGGATCTCGGTGGCGACGGGCGCCTGATACGCGGGCTCCGACCTGCGCAACGGCTCCCCGGAGGAGCCGGGGACCATCGCCGCGAGCACGCCCGGCCGGGCGCATGGCTGGCCCGATCCGAAGCGCCTGCTAGGTAGCCGTGCGTGACCTCTCGGCCGGTACGCTGCCTGCAGGGGGCGGTAGCTCAGTAGGTCAGAGCAGCGGACTCATAATCCGCTAGGCGTGGGTTCGAGTCCCACCCGCCCCACCATGATCGAAGCGGGGTCCGCCGCCGCGCGGGAAGCCTGCGCCCGGGCCCGGACGCGCCGCGACCGGATAATGGGTCGGGGCGGTGACGGTGTCGCCCGACCGCTCCGGGTACCAGGCCCGGAGCGCGACCCGAGAGCCCATCGGAGCCAGATCGAATGCCCAGCCGGATCCCACAGGTCCCCGCAGATCGCCCGGCCGCGCGCCATGCGGCCGGACCGGAAAACGGGCGGCCAGGCGGGAATCCGGCCGGCCCGCGCGAGACTGCGCACGGCGGGACGCCGCGCGAGGCTGCGCACCCCGGGACGCTGAGCGCCGCCGCGGTCGCGCACCCCAACATCGCCCTGGCGAAGTACTGGGGCAAGCGCGACTCGAGGCTGAACCTGCCGGCGACCGGGTCCGTCTCGATCACGCTGGAGGGGCTGCACACCCGTACCGAGGTGATCTTCGACCCGAACCTTGCGACGGACGAGTTGCAGTTGGACGGCGCGCCGGCACAGCAGCGGAGCGGGCAGCTGGAGAGGGTCAGCCGATTCCTGGACATCGTGCGGGATCTCGCCGACACCCGGCTGCGCGCCAGGGTCGCCACCAGCAACGACTTTCCGACCGGGGCGGGGCTGGCCTCGTCGGCGTCGGGTTTCGCCGCGCTCGCGGTGGCGGCTACCAGCGCCCTTGGATTGGCCCTGCACCCCGCGGAACTGTCGGCGCTGGCCCGGCGCGGCTCCGGGTCGGCCGCCAGATCGATCTTCGGCGGGTACGTCGAGATGCTCCCCGGCGAGCAGCCCGACGGCTCCGACGCGGTCGCCCGGCAACTGCTCACCGGCACCGAATGGCCGCTCCGGGTTGCCATCGCCGTTACCACGAGCGCCGCGAAAGCTGTGCCCTCGGGCGTCGGCATGGAGGCGTCGCGCCGGAGTTCCCCGTTCTACTCCGCGTGGCAGACGACGGCCGGCATCGATGCGACAGCGGCCCGAGATGCCGTCACGGCCAAGGACTTTCGGCGTCTCGGCGAGATCGCCGAACGAAGCTGCCTGGCGATGCACGCCGTCATGCTGAGCACTCGACCGGGCCTGATCTACCTTTCGGGCCCCACCGTGGAGTGCCTGCACCGGGTCCGCGACCTGCGCGAGCGCGAGGGCCGCGGCGTCTTCTTCACGGTCGACGCCGGACCGCAGGTCAAGGCCGTCTGCCTGCCGGAGGACGCCCCGGCGGTTGCCGCGGCCTTGCGGGAGGTGCCCGGCGTGAGACGCGTGCTCGTCACCGGGCTGGGTGACGGGGCAACGGTGTCCGCCGGCTCGCAGGCGGCGACGTGACCGGGCGGAAGACGGTTCCGGAGGCGGGGTCGATGACGGAGTCGACGATGGGGCCGGTGACGGGGCCGGTGCGGGCCGTCACCGCCACGGCGCCCGGCAAGATCATCCTGATGGGTGAGTACGCCGTGCTGCGGGGCGCTCCCGCGGTGGTTCTCGCGGTCGACCGGCGCGCCCGGGTGCGGGTTCGCCACCGGATCAGCGGCGAGCAGCCGCCACAGAGCACCGTCCGGGCGCCCGACCTGGGGATCGAGGCAGCGGCCTGGCACCTGTCCGGGCACGGCACGGTCCGCTGGGCGGCCGATCCGGCGGTGGCTTCCCGACTGGGCCTCGTCACCTCCGTGCTGGGCGGACTGACCCGGCACCCGGCGGCGGGCGCCCGCGGTCCGGAAGCGTGGCCAGCGCTCGAGATCGACCTGGACACCGCCGAGTTCTTCGCCGGCGCTGCCGGGCGGACCCCCTCCCCACCGTGGCACCCATCGACGGGCCGCGGCGCATCCGCGCCCCAACCGTCCGGGGGCAAGCTCGGCCTGGGCTCCAGCGCCGCGCTGACGGTGGCGCTCGCCGCGGCAACCGCCGCCGCCGTGGGGCTTGCCGAACCCAGCCTGGACCGGCTGGTCGCGATGCACCGGGGCTTTCAGGGCGGGCGCGGCAGCGGGTTCGACATCGCAGCGGCGCGGTACGGCGGCGTGCAGGTATACACCGACCCCTCCGGTGGCGCCGCACCCGGTTCGGGGGGGGCCGCGGGCCCGAGCAGCCGACCGGTGGACCTTCCCCCGGAGGTTTCCTGGTTGGCGGTCTTCAGCGGCCGTTCCGGGGCCACGGCGCCGCTGCTTGCCCAGGTCGCCGCCTGGGGCCAGCAGCGCCCGAGGGAGCGGGACCGACTGTTCGAGCGGATGGGCCAGGAGGCCGAGAGGGGAGCGGCCGCCGCGGTAGCCGGCTCGGCCGCGGACCTGCTCGCGGCCCTCGGGCGCTACGGTGAGTTGATGGTCGAATTGGGCCGGCGGAGCGGCGTGCACATCGTCGGTCCCGAGCACACCCGGCTGGTCGAACTGGCCGGCGATGTCGGCGTCGTCTACAAGGGGTGCGGAGCCGGCGGGGGTGATCTCGGTGTGGCGCTGGGGATTGAACCGTCGGCGTTGGGGGAGTTTAGAAGACGGGCGGAAGGGTTGGGCTACCTGATACCGTCCGTGACCCTCGCCCGCGATGGATTGACAATGGCGGTGGCTCCGGCGGTGGGTCCGGCGGTGGGTCCGGCGGTGGATCCGTAGGGCCAACAGCGCCGCGAAGGGCGGCCAGCGACCAGAGAAACGTCACCCGAGACGAAGGACACAGCGTGGATTCCAGGATCCCCGGCTTCTACAAGCTCACGGTGCCCGAACGGCTGCACCTGTTGCATGACCGTGCCCTGCTCACCGACACGGATCACCGCTCGTTGATGACCGGCAAGCACACCATTTCGGTGCAGCGCGCCGACAAGATGATCGAGAACGTGATCGGCGTCATGGGGCTGCCGCTCGGGCTGGCGCTCAACTTCCTGGTCAACGGCGAGGAGCGCGTGGTGCCGCTGGTGGTCGAGGAGCCGTCGATCGTGGCGGCCCTGAGCTCCGCCGCCAAGACGGTGCGCGCCGCCGGGGGGTTCGTCACCGAAGCCACCGACCCGATCCTGATGGGCCAGGTGCAGGTGGTCGACGTCCCCGACGTGGACCGCGCCCGGGATGACGTGCTTCGCCGCAAGGACGAGATCATCGCGCTGGCCAACAGCCTGCACCCGCAGATGGTGGCCCGTGGCGGCGGCGCGGTCGACGTCGAGGTGGTCGTCCACCAGGCGCCGCACGACGAGCGGAAGCTGTTCGGCGTTCACCTGCTGGTCGACACCCGGGACGCGATGGGCGCGAACCTGGTCAACACCATGTGCGAGGGGGTCGCGCCGCTGGTCGAGGCCATCACCGGCGGCCGGGTCTTCCTGCGGATCCTGTCGAACCTGTCCGATCGCGCCCTGGTGCGCGCACGGGTGTCCATTCCGCCGGAGCTGTTGGCCGGCAAGGGCTACTCCGGCGAGGACGTGCGGGACGGGATCGTGCTGGCGAACGATCTGGCGATCGTCGACCCGTACCGGGCAACCACGCACAACAAGGGCGTCATGAACGGGGTCGACGCGGTCGCGCTGGCCACCGGGAACGACTGGCGGGCGCTCGAGGCCGCCGCGCACGCCTATGCGGCCCGCGGTGGCCGGTACACCTCGCTGACCAGTTGGACGGTCGGCCCAGCGGGCGAGCTGCTGGGGAGTGTCGAGATGCCGATGAAGGTCGGTACGGTTGGTGGGCCGCTGCAGTCGAACCCGACCGTCGCGATCGGCCACCACGTGCTCGGCATCACGTCCGCCACGGACCTCGCCCAGCTGATGGGCGCGGTCGGGCTCGGGCAGAACTTCTCCGCGCTACGGGCGCTGGTGACGGAAGGGATCCAACAGGGGCACATGAGCTTGCACGCGCGAACGGTCGCCGCGGCGGCCGGGGCCACCCCGGACATCTTCGACGCGGTCGTGGAGCGGCTCGTCGACGACGGCGATATCAAGGTCTGGACCGCGCAGGCGATCATCGCCGAGATGCGGCAGGGCGGTGGACCGCCGGCGACCGCCCGCCGGACGAGCGCCGAGGAGACCGCCGCGGGTTACGTCACCGGATACGGCAAGGTGATCCTGCTGGGGGAGCACGCGGTGGTGTACGGCCGGCACGCCGTGGCCGCCCCGCTGCCGTTCGCGGTGCGGGCCCGCGCGGAGGCGGCGGACGACGGCGTGAGCCTGATCATCCCGCGATGGGGGGTCGAGCAGCACTTGGTACCCGACGCCCCTCGGCGCGGCATCTACCTGAGGACCCTGCAGCGCATCCTGCAGGACCTCGGCCTCGCCGGCCGCTCGATGCGGCTGCACATCCAGCCGAACCTGCCGCGCGCGATGGGGTTGGGCGGGTCGGCGGCGATGGCGGTCGCGATGATCCGCGCGGTCGACGGCCTGTTCGGGCTGAAGCTGTCCGACGAACGGATCAGCCAACTCGCGTTCGAGTGCGAGAAGTCCGCCCACGGCACCCCCTCCGGCATCGACAACACCGTTGCGACCTACGGGCAGGCGCTGCTGTATCGCCGGGGGGATCCGCCGCTGCTCAAGCCACTCGCGGTGGACCCGCCGCTGCCGATGGTGATCGGCCTGACCGGAATCGAGAGCCTGACCGCGACGACGGTGGCGCGGGTGCGGGAGGGCTGGCTGCGCCACACCGGCGTCTACGAACGGATCTTCGACGAGATCGACGCGTTGTCGCTGCAGGCGGCCAAGGCGATCACGGCGCAGGACCTCGCCCAACTCGGCGAGCTCATGGACATCTGCCAGGTGCAGCTGCAGGCGCTGCAGGTCTCCAGCCCGGAGCTGGAGGAACTGATCCGGATCGCCCGCAACAACGGGGCGCCCGGCGCCAAGCTGACCGGCGGCGGCGGCGGCGGCGCCATGATCGCGCTGTGCCCGGAGGGCACCGGGCGGGTCGCGGGCGCCATCCGGGAGGCCGGCTTCCAGGCCATGGAGGTGAGCGTTGGCCCCCCAGCCTGACGCGAGCCGGCCTGATTCGGCGCCGCCGCGAGGGCTCGCGGACGCCGTGATGGAGGCGCCGGGTACCGAGGAGCTGATCCTGGTCGACGAGCATGATGTCGAGCTCGGCTTCGAGACCAAGGCCGCCTGCCACGACGGTGACGGGATCTTGCATCGGGCGTTCTCGCTGTTCGTGTTCTCCCCGGACGGGCGGCTGCTGCTGCAGCGGCGCAGCGCCTCGAAACGGCTCTGGCCCGGCTACTGGGCGAACACCTGCTGCAGCCATCCGCGGCGCGGCGAGCGCATGGAGGAGGCCATCCACCGGCGGTTGCAGGAGGAGCTCGGGATCAGTTGCGCGCTCGAATTCTTGTTCAAGTTCCGCTACCACGCCCGGTTCGGCGATCGCGGCGCGGAACGCGAGCTGTGCTGGGTGTTCGTCGGCACCTCCGGCGAGCCGGTGCGGGCGAACCCGGACGAGGTCGGCGAGTGGCGTTTCGTCACCCCCGCCGAGCTCGACCGGGAGATGGTCGAGGATCCCGAACGGTTCACGCCCTGGCTCAAGCTGGAATGGAAGCGATTGCGGGAGGAATTCGCCGACCGGTTGCCGGGCTGAGACCCGCCCGGGCATACACTGGCGCAACACCCGTCCCTGGGTGCACAATAAGCACATAACTTGACATCGCACATGGGTGGCACCGCGGCCGTCCGCACCACGTTGGGGAAGACGATGGAGCGGAAAGGGGCGGTGTTGGTGGTTACCCACGGTGTTGTCTACGTCCACTCGGCGCCGCCGGCAGTCTGCCCGCATGTCGAGTGGGCGTTGTCGGATGTGCTGGGCACGCGGGTGTCGCTTGCCTGGACGGAGCAGCCGGCGTCGCAAGGTCAACTGCGGACCAGCTTGTCGTGGACGGGTGCGCCGGGCACCGGGGGCCGGCTGGCCAAGACCATGCGCAAATGGCAGATGCTGCGGTACGAGGTCACCGAGGATCCGAGCCCCGGCGCCGACGGTGAGCGCATCTGCTACCTGCCGGGCCGCGGGTACTGGCGGGCGGCGACCTCCGCCAACGGCGACGTGATGCTCGGCGAGTCCCAACTGGCGGACCTGATGAGCCGGGCGACGGGCATGGACGACCTGCTCAGCCGGCTCGGCGCAGCATTGGGCGTCGATGTGGACGCCGAGTTGGAGCCGTACCGGCGCGCCGGCGACGGCACCGCGGTGACCTGGCTGCACCAGGTGGGCTGATCGCCCGGCGCCGGGTTGCGGCACGATGTCACCGAGCGGTGACGGTGGATCCCGGGTCACCGCCCGGCCGGCCGCGTTCGCCTCATCCGGGTCGGGGAGAGGGGGTGGCCCGTCGTGGGCTCCTCCGATCGACGCCTGACGCTCACCCTGGCCGGTGTGCTGGTGGCCCTCCTGGTGATAGGGGCCGGGGCGGCCTTCGCGGTCGGCAGGGCGCAGCGACTGGGCGCCGCGGGCGGATCGCCCCCGTCGTCGAACGCGGGCGGGACGGCCTCGCCTTCCGACACGGCGCCGGGCGGCAGCGGCACGGACGGGAACTCGCCTGGCTCGACGACGACACGGTTGGTGCCCTCGCCGGGGAGGAGCGCCACGCCGTCCGGCGACCCGGTCCGGGTGACGCTCTCGCCGCGCGCCGCGGCGTCGCCGAACGCCCGGGAGGTCGCCGACCTCCTGGAGCGGTACTTCACGGCCATCAACCGCAACGACTACGACGCGTGGCTCTCCACGGTCAGCACCGCGCAGGCCAAGAGGGATCGCGACGACTGGACCAAGGACTACAGCACGACCCACGACTCGGACGTCTACATTTCGGACATCATTCCCGGCAAGCCGCTCACCGTCCGCATGCAATTCGTTTCGACGCAGGCGATCGAATACGCGCCGACCGCGCTGCCGCGCGAATGCGTGCGCTGGGACGTCACCTATCAGGTCGTCGACGAAGGCCCCGGGCTGCGTGTCGGCAACTCGGCGAAGCCCCCGGCGATGGCCCCCTGCGGCTGACGTCCTTCATCAGCCCGCCGGCTACAGCGGGATGTTGCCGTGCGAGCCGCGGCCCGCCGGGGCGGATGCCAGCGCCTCGGCCACCCGTCGGCGGGTCTCGGCCGGCGTGATCACCTCGTCGACGACGCCGATCTCGACGGCTCGTGCCACGCCGCCCGAGATCCGTTCGTGCTCCTGTGCCAGCTTCTCGTGCAGCGCCTCGCGCTCGTCATCGCCGGCGGCGGCCAGCTTCCGCCGATGCAGGATCGACACGGCCGCCTTCGCGCCCATCACGGCGATATCCGCGTCCGGCCAGGCGAAGACGGCGGTGGCGCCCAGCGCCTTGGAGTTCATGGCGATGTAGGCGCCGCCGAACGCCTTTCGGGTCACCAGGGTCACCCGCGGCACCACCGCCTCGGCGAATGCGTGCAGCAGTTTGGCGCCGCGGCGCACCACGCCGTCCCACTCCTGGCCGACCCCCGGCAGGTAACCGGGCACGTCCACGATCACCAGGAGCGGGATTCCGAAGGCGTCGCACAGGCGCACGAAACGGCTGGCCTTCTCCGCCGAGGTCGAGTCCAGACATCCGCCGAGGCGCAGCGGGTTGTTCGCGACCACGCCGACGCTTCGGCCGGCCAGCCGCCCCAGGCCGATCACCACGTTCGGCGCCCAGCGGGCCTGCAGTTCCTCCATCGGCCCGTCCAGCAGCCGATCGATCAGCGGCTTGACGTTGTAGGCCCGTTGGCGCTGCTTGGGCAGCAACTCGCCCAGTTCGGGATCGTCCGGCAGGCCGGCGACGCCCGCGATACCGGGCCGGGAGAACAGCGACGTCACGTGCCGGGCGCGCGCGTAGGCGTCCGGCTCGGAGTCGGCCACGATGTGCACGACACCGGACTTCCGGCCGTGGGTGCCGGGACCGCCGAGCGATTCCATGTCGATCTGCTCGCCGGTGACGGACTTCACGACGTCCGGGCCGGTGACGAACAACCGGCCCTCCGGCGCCATGATCACCACGTCGGTCAGCGCCGGGCCGTAGGCGGCGCCGCCCGCTGCCGGCCCCAGCACCACCGAGATCTGCGGCACCCGGCCGGATGCCCGCACCATGGCGGCGAACATGCTTCCCACCCCGTCGAGCGATGCGGCGCCCTCCTGCAGACGAGCGCCGCCGCAGTGCAGCAGCCCGATCACCGGGATCCGCTCGCGGATCGCGGTGTCGATCGCGTCGACGATGTGGCGGCAGCCCTCGAATCCCATTGCGCCGCCCTGCCGGGTGGCGTCGGTGCAGTACGCGATCACCTTGGCACCGTCGATGCGCCCGCGGACCGCCTGCACCCCGGAGGTGTCCGCCGGGTGCAGCGGGAGCACGGTGCCCGCATCCAGCAGCGCCGCGAGGCGCACCTCCGGCTCCCGGGGGTCGACCTTGCGCGGACCGAGCGGGGCCGGGGTCAGCTGGGTTGCGGCCGGGGAGGTGTCCAGGGAGGCGGCGACGGTGCCGTTCTCGCCGCCGGCGGTGCCGTTCTCGCCGCCGGTGGTGCCGTTGGCGGTGGGCTCGGCGGTGACGGCGGTTCGGGTCTCGGGTGCGGGTCCGGTGACGGTCATCCGATCACGCCCCAGTGAAGGCGAGCGCCACGTTGTGACCGCCGAAGCCGAAGGAGTCGGAAACTGCCGCCTTGACGCTGATGGCCCGATTCTCGCCGGCCACATCCAGCCCGATCTCCGGGTCGAGGTGCTCGAGATTGCGGGTTCCGGGGACCACGCCGTCGCGGATCGTGAGCACCGCGGCGATCGCTTCGACAGCTCCGGCGGCGCCCAGCAGGTGACCGGTCATGGACTTCGTCGCGGTCACCACCGGGTGGTCGCCGAGCGCACGTCGGATCGTCCTGGATTCCGCGAGATCGCCGACCGGCGTGGAAGTGGCGTGCGCGTTGACGTGGCCGATGTCGTTCGCCGACAGGCCGGCGTCACGCAGCGCCTTGGTGATGGCGCGCGCCCCGCCCTCGCCGTCCGGCTCGCCGGCGGTGATGTGGTACGCGTCGTTCGTCATGCCGATCCCGGCGAGCACCCCGTAGACCCTGGCGCCGCGCGCCGCCGCGAAGTCCTCGCGCTCCAGGACGAGGATCCCGGCGCCTTCGCCCAGGACGAAGCCGTCGCGGTCGACGTCGAACGGCCGGGACGCCCGTGCCGGCTCGTCGTTGCGCGTCGAGATCGCACGCATCTGGGCGAACCCGGCGAGCGGAAGCGCCGTGATGCAGGCCTCCGCGCCGCCGGCGATCGCCACGTCGATTTCGCCCTCCTTGATCAGCTTGTACGCCCAGGCCAGGCCCTCGGCGCCGGAGGCGCACGCCGACACGGGCGCGTGCACCCCGCCGCGCGCCTTGGCCCAGAGGCCCACGGCCGCCGCCGGCCCGTTGGGCATCAGCATCGGCACGGTCAGCACGGCGACCTTCCGCAGCCCTTCGGTCTCCAGCAGGTCGTCCTGGCTGAGCATCGTCACCGCGCCGCCGATCCCGGTGCCGACCACCGCCCCGAGCCGGATCGGGTCGACGTCGGGCTCACCGGCGTCGGCCCAGGCCTCCCGCGCCGCGATGAGCGCCACCTGTTGGCAGCGGTCGAGCCGGCGCGCCTCGACCCGCGGCAGCACCTCCGTCGGTTCGACGGCCAGCGGAGCGCTGATGCGCACCGGGAGGTCGTACTTGTCGACCCACGGTTGCAGCAGCGGCCGGACGCCGATCCGCCCGTCGAGCATGCCTTGCCATGTCTCGGTCGCGGTGCCGCCCAACGGTGTGGTGGCGCCGATGCCGGTGATCACGACTCGCGGTTGTGTGGACATTGGCCCTGCCTGATGGTCTCGGTGGGGTAGTACCGGCCGGGGATGCCCGGCCGGCTGCGCGTGCGGCACCCGGCCCGATCGATCGGATCGGGCCGGACGGTTCAGGATTCGTTGCGCGCTATGTATCCGACGGCGTCGCCGACGGTCTTGAGGTTTGCCAGCTCGTCGTCCGGGATCTTCACTCCGAACTTGTCCTCGGCCTGCACCGCGATCTCCACCATGGAGAGGGAGTCGATGTCCAGGTCGTCGGTGAACGACTTGTCGGCGGTGACGTCCGAGGCGGACACGCCGGCGACCTCTTCGACGATGTCGGCGAGTCCGGACAGGATCTCTTCAGAGCTGCTCACGATCGATGGTCCTTTCGGGAAGGTGACGGCCGCCGCGGCACGTGCCGCGGCGGAGGGATCTTCATCCCCGGCGATTGTGCCCCAGGCGCCGCCGGACACTCGACATCACGGGCACACGAATACCTGGGCCGCGTAGGTCAGTCCGGCCCCGAACCCGACCGCGAGCACCAGATCCCCGCTGCGGGCCTGCCCGTCGGCGCGCATCCGGTCCAGCGCGATGGGGATCGACGCCGAGGACGTGTTGCCGGTGGTGACGATGTCCCTGGCCACCCGGACGTCCGGCCGGGCGCCCTGCGCGATCAGCCGTTTCGCCACCGCGTCGACGATCCGCAGGTTGGCCTGGTGGCACGCGATCACGTCGATGTCGGCCAGCGTCACCCCCGCCAGTTGCGCGGCCCGGGCGGCGACCGGGGCGATCGCCGTGGTGGCCCAGCGGAAGACCGACTGTCCCTCCTGGAAGACATACGAGTTGCGGTCGGCGATGTAGATCGTCTCGGTCTGTTCCTCGTCGCAACCCCAGGCCACCGGGCCGATCTGCTCGATCTGGGATCCGGTGACGACGGCCGCTCCCGCACCGTCGGCGAAGATGATGGCGTTCCCCCGGTCTGCGGGGTCCACCCAGGAGGTCAACCGTTCGGCGCCGACCAGCAGCACGGTGTGGGCGTTACCGGCCCGGATCGCCTGCGAGGCGACGGCCAGCCCGTAGCAGAACCCGGCGCAGGCGGCGTTGATGTCGAACGACCCGGGCGCGTGGATGCCCAGTGCGGCGGCGATTCGGGTGGAGGCGTGCGGGATCTGCGCCTCCAGCGTGCAGGTCGCGGTGATGACGGTGTCGATGTCGTCGGCTGTCACCCCCGCGTCGGCAAGCGCCGCCTTGCCGGCCTCGGCACCCATGGCGGCCACGGTTTCCTGCGGCCCGGCGTAGCGGCGCTCGACGATGCCGACACGAGCGCGGATCCACTCGTCGTTGGTCTCGATCTGGGTGGCCAGATCGTCGTTGGTGACGACGCGGGCGGGGCGATAGTGCCCGAGGCCCATGATGCGTGCGCCGGGCACGGTCGCGGGGGTGGCAATGCGCACGGCTGTCATCGGTTGGCCTTCGGGGGTCGGTGGGTGATGGTTGACGACGGATCGGCCGCCGGCCCGGTCGCCGGACCGTGTTCGGCGACGAAGCCGGAGGCTGCGGCAAGCTCGTCCGGCCCCTTGAGCGCGAGGGTGGCGACGGACTTGAGTTCCCGCTTGATCAGGCCGGTCAGCGCGCCGGCGGGCGGGAACTCGATGACGCCGGTGACGCCCAGCGCCGACAGGGTGGCCATGCAGGCGTCCCAACGCACCGGGCGGGTGAGCTGGTGCACCAGGAGGTTCATGTACTCCGCTCCGGACGACACGACACGGCCGTCGGCGTTGGTGAGCAGCGGCCGGACCGGATCGGCCGGCGCGATGTCCGCGACCGCCGCGGCGAGGTCGTCCTGCGCCCCGGCCATGTACGAGGTGTGGAACGCGCCGGCGACCGCCAACGGGATGATCCGGGGGTTCCCGGGGAGCGGGTCCTCCTTCAACAGCGCGAGGGCTTGCCTGGCGCCCGCCGCGACGATCTGCCCGCCGCCATTGACGTTCGCGCCCACCAGCCCCCGCTCGGCGAGCGCGGCCAGCACATCGTCGGTCGCGCCGCCCAGAACGGCCGACATGGCGGTCGGAGCGGCGGCGCAGCAAGCGGCCATCGCGGCGCCGCGGCGCGCCGCCAGCGAAACAGCGGTGATGGGGTCGATCACGCCGGCCAACGCCGCCGCGGCGAGTTCGCCCACCGAATGGCCGGCGGTCGGCGCCGCCGCCGGGACGTCCGTCCGGGACTGCAGGGCGGACGCCGCGAGCAGGGTGGTCGCCACCACCAGCGGTTGGGTGATGGCGGTGTCCTTGATCTCCTCCGCCGGGGCGGAGGTGCCCATCCGGGCGAGATCCAGGTCTGCTGCCGCAGACATCTGATCGGCGAGTCCGGCCAACCCGGGCAGCTCCAGCCAGGGTGCGAGCATTCCCGGTCGTTGGGAGCCCTGGCCGGGCGCGAGCAGCGCAAGCACGCCTTTCAGCCAACCACCGACCCGGTGCGACGCGCGGGGAGGTCACGCACCAAGTCGGCTCGTCGCACTTGTGGACTTCCTCTAAGTGCTACGGCGGGACCGACCAGCCCGGTCGCGCCGGGTCGGTCGTCAGGTAGCAGGAGGGGGCGGTCCGAGCCGGCCCACGATCAGCGCGATGTTCAACGACAGCATGTCTCGGGGCCGCCATGGATCCCGCCCGGTGATCTCGGCGACCCGGCGCAGGCGGTATCGCATCGTGTTGGGGTGCACGAACAGGCTGCGCGCAGCCGGTTCCAACGCGCCGCCGTGCGACAGATAGGCATCCAGGGTCGCCAACAGCGGTGAACCGGCCGCCGCCAGCGGGACGAACACCTCTGCCCGCAGCACCTCGACGGCGTGCCGGTCGCCGCCGAGCACCCGTTCGGGCAGCAGGGCGGCCGAGTCGACCGGCCGTGGGGCGTCGGGCCAGGCGGCGGCGACCCGGAAACCGGCGAGTGCGGCGGTGGCGGACCGGGTCGCTCCGGCCAGGCCCGCGTCGGCCGGGCCGTACACCACCGGCCCGTCGCCGAACAGGTCGGCGACCGCCGGGCCCGGCGGTGCCGAGCCGGACAGCACCACGACCAGCATCGTGCCGTGCACCGCCGCCATCGCGGGTCGGCGCTCCTGCCGGGACCATTCGGCGACCGCGGCGACCGCCTGTTCCCGATCCGTGAGCGGGGCGGCGCCGACCAGCACCTGCCCGGCCGCGGCCGGGTCCCAGTTGAGGGTCGCCGCGCGGGAGGCCAGCGACTGCGGATCCTCGCCGCGGACGATCCCGTCCACCACGGCCGCCTCCACCCGGGCGTCCCAGGCGCCCCGGGTCTCGGCGGCGGTGGCGTACACCGCGGCCGCCGCGAACGCGATCTCGCGGCTGTAGCGCAGCAGCGACTCGCGCAGCGCCGCGCGTTCGTTCGGGTCGCCGGCCAACGCGGGGAGCTGCTCCTCCGCGACGGTGACCGCCACCCGGACCAACTCGACGGTCCGTCGCAGGGACACCGCGCGGATCAGGTCCCGGGGCGCCGTGCCGAACACCTGCTCGGCGACGCGATAGTCGTTCTCCGGGTTCTCCGCCCAGTTGATGTACCCGGCGATCCCCGCCTGGGCGACCAACGTGACCCAGGAGCGCTGATCGGCCGGCAGGCTGCGGAACCAGCTCAGCTGCTCGTCCATCCGCGCGACGGATCGGGTGGCGAGGCTGCTGGCGGCTCGTTCCACCGCCCGGAGCGTCGCGGCGCTGACCCGCCCGCCGTCGCGCGCGGCGCCGTGCCGGCGGGCGGGTCGCGAGCGCAGCGGGGTGGTGACGGGCGTCGCTGCGCCGGGCGCGGCCGTAGGGTCGCCGCCCTCCTCGGACGGGCCGGGTGCGGGTGTCACCGGCTTAGCATGCCAGCCGGGCGTCCGGCTGCACCGTCATCGCCGCAGTGCACCCGCGGAGGTTCTCGATCCCCGGGACGTTCGTCATCCCCGGGAGGTTCGTCACCGTCGGGTGTCCGAAACCCGGCGCGGATGGTGCTCCTCGCGCCGGGGCACACAGATACGGCGGGGCCGGCACCACCGGCGCCAGCCCCGCGTGGTCGCCGCCGCTTCAGACCGCGGTCACTCCGGTGGCCTGCGGCCCCTTCGCGGACTGCTCGACCTCGAATGCCACGCGCTGGCCCTCCTCGAGCGTCTTGTACCCAGTCCCGCCAATGGCGGAGTAGTGGACGAAGACGTCACCGGACCCGTCGTCAGGGGAGATGAACCCGTAGCCCTTCTCCGCGTTGAACCACTTGACCGTGCCCTGCGCCATGCCTGCTCTCCTCGAGCGTTTGTCCGCGGAGACCGCTCCGCGGGGTGTTGACACCCCGGGCGGGTCACGTCCGACCCGGGGGGATGCGCCTTGCCCCGGGAGATGCCGTTGGCATCAGGAGAAGAGCAACAACGCTGGAACAGTAGCGTGTCACCGGGCCGTGTGCATAGAGTTACCTGCCCATATCGTGACCGGAACGAGACAGACCGATGACATACGCGCGGCGGCCGCGGGGCCGACGGCAACGCGTGCGCCGGTCGTCAGGCCTGCCCGACGTCCGAGCGCGGCACACCCCGATCGGGCAGCCGGTACCGCCGGACGGCCTCGGCGGCGGCGCCGGTTCGGTACTCGCCGCGCCGCTCGAGCGCCTGTAGGGTCGCGACGACGATCGACGGCGCGTCGATCAGGAAATGGCGTCGAGCCGCGGCCCTGGTGTCGGAGAACCCGAAGCCGTCGGCGCCGAGCGCCGTGTAGTCGGTCGGCACCCATGGGGCGATCTGGTTGGCCACGGCGCGCTGGTAGTCGCTGGTCGCGACGACCGGCCCGGGCCGGCCGTCGAGGGCGGCCGTCACATGCGGCACCGCGTCGGACCCGGGGTTCAGCAGCCGATCGCGGGCGGTCGCGTCGCCGTCCCGGCGCAGCTCGCTCCAACTCGTCACCGACCAGACGTCGGCGGCAACGGTCCAATCGTCGGCCAGCATCTGCTGCGCCTGCAGCGCCCACCGCACGCCGACCCCGGACGCCAGGAGCTGGGCCCGCGCCCGGTGCTCGGCGTCGGCCGCGGGCGCCAGCAGGTACATGCCGCGCAGCAGCCCGTCGACGTCCAGGCCCGCCGGCTCGGCCGGCTGCACGTACGGCTCGTTGTACATCGTGATGTAGTACACGACGTCCTCGCCGCCGAAGGCCCCGGCGCCGGAGTTCGCCGCGGGGTTCGCGGCCGGGCCGCCGTACATCCGGCGCAGCCCGTCCTTGACGATGTGCGCGATCTCGTACCCGTACGCGGGGTCGTACGCGACCACGTGCGGGTAGGCCGCGGCCAGCAACTGTGAGTGACCATCCGCGTGCTGCAGCCCTTCACCGGTCAGCGTCGTGCGCCCCGCGGTCGCGCCCAACAGGAAACCGCGGGTCATCTGGTCGCCGGCGGCCCACAACCCGTCACCGGTGCGCTGGAAGCCGAACATCGAGTAGAAGATGTACATCGGGATCATCGGTTCGCCGTGGGTGGCGTAGCTGGTGCCGACGGCCGCCGCGATCGCGACGCAACCCGCCTCGTTGATTCCCTCGTGCAGGATGACGCCCTGTTCGGACTCCTTGTAGGCCAGCATCAATTGCGCGTCCACCGAGGTGTAGAGCTGCCCGGCCGGGTTGTAGATCCGCTGGCTCGGGAAGAACGAGTCCATCCCGAAGGTCCGGGCCTCGTCCGGCACGATCGGCACGATCCGTCGGCCGATCTCGGGGTCCTTGAACAGGTCCCGCACCAACCGCACGAACGCCATGGTGGTGGCGATCTCCTGCTTGCCGGAGCCCCGTCGCAGCACGTCGTAGACCGCATCGCCGGGAAGCACCAGCGGCGTGGCGGTCACCCTGCGTTCCGGCACGAAGCCGCCCAGCGCCCGCCGGCGTTCCACCAGATAGCGGATCTCCTCGGAGTCCGCGCCCGGGTGGTAGTAGGGCGGCGCATACAGGTCCGTCTCCAACGCGGTGTCGGAGATCGGGATGCGCAGCGTGTCGCGGAACTCCTTCAGATCGGCCAAGGTCATCTTCTTCATCTGGTGCGTCGCGTTGCGCGCCTCGAAGGAGGATCCGAGGTGAAAGCCCTTGACCGTCTTGGCCAGGATGACCGTGGGCTGCCCGATGTGGCGCACCGCCGCCTGGTAGGCGGAGTAGATCTTGCGGTAGTCATGTCCGCCGCGCCGCAGGTGCCAGATCTCGCGGTCGCTCATCTGCGCGACCATCGCCTTGGTCCGCGGATCGCGGCCGAAGAAGTGCGCGCGGACGTAGGCCCCGTCGTTGGCCTTGTAGGTCTGGTAGTCGCCGTCGGGGGTGACGTTCATCAGGTGGACGAGCGCGCCGTCCTTGTCCTGGGCGAGCAGCGGGTCCCAGCCGCGCCCCCACACCACCTTGATCACGTTCCAGCCCGCGCCGCGGAAGAACGCCTCAAGTTCCTGGATGATCTTGCCGTTGCCGCGGACCGGCCCGTCGAGGCGTTGCAGGTTGCAGTTGACCACGAAGGTCAGGTTGTCCAGTCCGTCCAGGGCCGCCACGTGCAACAGGCCCCTGGCCTCGACCTCGTCGAATTCGCCGTCACCGAAAAAGGCCCACACCCGTTGGTCCGAGGTGTCCTTGATGCCGCGGTGATGCAGATACCGGTTGAACCGCGCCTGCTGGATCGCGTTCATCACGCCGATGCCCATGGAGACGGTCGGAAACTCCCAGAACTGCGGCATGAGCCGCGGATGCGGGTAGCTCGGGAGCCCGCCGCCCGGGTGTGACACCTCCTGCCGGAAGCCGTTGAGCACCCGCTCCGACAGCCGTCCCTCCAGGAACGCGCGGGCGTACATGCCCGGGGATGCGTGGCCCTGGAAGAAGACCTGGTCGCCGCCGCCGGGATGGTTCCGGCCTCGGAAGAAGTGGTTGAAGCCGACCTCGTACAGGCTGGCCGAGGAGGCGTAGGTGGAGATGTGCCCGCCGACGCCGATGCCGGGCCGCTGCGCCCGGTGCACCATGATGGCGGCGTTCCACCGGACGAAGGCCCGGTAGCGTCGTTCGATCTCCTCGTCGCCGGGGAAGAACGACTCGGACTCCGGGGGGATGGTGTTGATGTAGTCGGTGGTCGTCAATGCCGGCAGGCCGACGTGCGCGTGCTGCGCGCGGCCGAGCAGGCGCAGCATCAAATAACGTGCCCGCTGCTGGCCGTGGGCCGCGATCATGGCGTCGAAGGAATCCAGCCATTCGGCCGTCTCCTCCGGATCGGTGTCGTATAGCTGCGCCGCCAGTCCGTCGCGGGTGAGGTGGATGCGCGGGGCCGGTGAGCCGTGCGGGGTCAAGGCCGGTGACGAGGCCACGGGCTGCTCCTTGCAGGTCGAGCCGGTGGCGGTGTGCCGCGGCCGGCTGCATGCGGAAGGCGGCACCGCGAGTGACGGGCCGTCCCCGCTATCGTTCCGTATCGCTGCGCCGAACCTGCCGCAGGTCCGGTCGCGGGGTATGGGAAGGTGTGTCACGCGGTTAAGGTTGAGCGCACCGGAGCCCGGGTGGTCTGTGGGGCCTTGTCTGCGCGTGGAAGGAAGAGGAACAGGGTGAGCGACGTGTCGGGGCGGGCAGCGACGGCCGCCTCCCGCCTTGGCCTGCGGGCCGGCAATGTGGTGGGAGAGATCGGGTATGACGACGACGTCGATGCCGACCTCCGCAGCGAGATCGAGGCCATCATCGGCGGGGAACTGCTGGACCAAGACGCCGACGACGTGCTGGACGCCGCGCTCCTGTGGTGGCGCGGCGACGACGGCGACCTCACCGACGCCCTGGTGGACGCCATCACCCTGCTGGCCGACGAGGGGGTGATCTGGCTGGCGACGCCCCGAACCGGCTACGACGGGTACGTCGATCCGAGCGAGATCGGTGATGCGGCGCAGACGGCGGGGTTGGCGCAAACCACCAGCGGCCCGTCTGCCGGGGACTGGATGATGACGAAGCTCGTGCGGGCGCGTTCCTCGGGGCGGGCGCGACACTGATCCGTCCCGGCCGGATCCGCCCAGTTGCGACGGCTTGCGCAAGGATGCCGCGCAAGGTACGCCGCGCTGGGTCTGCGCTGCCGGCGCCGCGAGCGGGGCAGCATTACCGGGGGCGCGTAGCTCAGCGGAAGAGCACCCGGCTTACACCCGGGCGGTCGGCGGTTCGATCCCGTCCGCGCCCACGTAGGGAACTTCCCCCGAACCTCTCGACGGCCGCGCGACGATCGAAATGTCGGGTAGCTCTGGCGACGCGGCCCGGGTCGGTCGGGCGCGGACCGCGCGGGCTCAGCGCAGAGCGGCCGCGGTGGGGCACGCGGCCGCAAGGGCGCCCGGAATGCCCACCTGATTCAGATGCCGTACCACTGCCGCCCAGGCGCGGTGGATCGGCACTTCCTGGTACTCGATGGCTCGCTGGGTGCAGAACGCCTGCACGATCGGCCGTGCCTTGCGAAGGTTGGGCCGTGCCATGGCAGGAAACAGGTGGTGTTCGATCTGGTAGTTCAGCCCACCCATGGCGAGGCTGGCTGCCCATCCGCCGGCGACGTTCCGGGACATCAGCACCTGGCGTCGCAGAAAGTCGATCTTGCTGTCCTTCGGCACGATGGGCATCCCGATGTGGCTGACGGCGAACGCCGATCCGAGGTAGAGCCCGGTGACCGCGAGTTGGACGCCGAGGAATACCGCCGCGATGGGCCACGGAAGGAAGGCGAACAGCACTGCCGGGTAGACCCCGAGCCGAATGGCCAGCAGCGCGGCCTCCACCCAGCGCCGCTTCGCGTCGGTCCGGGTGATGACGGTGTGCATGCTTTGGACGTGCAGGTGGAGCGCCTCCATGGTCAGCAGGGGGAAGAACCACCAGCCCTGCCGCCGATAGACCAGATCGGCGAGGCGATTTCGCGGCTGGGCCGAGGGGTAGAAGCGGAGCACGGCGGAGCGGATGTCCGGGTCCCGATCGATCTGGTTCGGCGCCTGATGGTGCTTGGTGTGTTTGGCGTTCCACCACGCCAGGCTGACGCCGCCGAGTCCGGTGCCCAGCACCAGCGCGGTCCACTCGCTCACCTTGTTGGAGCGGAAGATCTGCCGGTGCGCCGCGTCGTGGCCGAGGAACATCACCTGGGTGAACACGACCGCCATGACGACCGCAACGGCGATTTGCGCCCAGCGCCCGCCCAAGAACGCGAACCCGACCCAGGCGCCGGCGAAGCCGAGCAGCAGGACGCCGGCCTTGATCGCGTAGAAGGCACGGCGGGTGCCCATCAGCCCGGCGGCTTGAACCTCCTTCAGTACGGCGGAATAGTCACTGACGGCTCGAGCCGCTGGCCGATCGGGCATCGGTGCGTGAGCGATCGTCCTCACCTGTCTTCTGGTTGCTGTCTTCTGGTTGCTGTCTTCGGGTGGCCGTCTGCTGACCGGCCTTGGGCTCCGCGATGCCGACGGCGGCGTCAGCGCCGCCGCCGGATCCGGGTGCTCCTGCCGGGCCATCGAGTGCTGGGGCGTCGAGAAGACCATGTCCCGACTCGGTCCTCGGCAAACCCCGCTGCGTCTCGCGCGTCGAATGCCGAGCCTGCCGTCATATTGCCACCAGCCGATCCCGAACCGGGCACCGACAGTCGCAACGACCCTGCTGCTGAACGGGCCACGGTCAGGGAGCAGTCGAAATCGACTGCCCTCGTCGTCGTTGAGTTACCCACCCGGCGGGGCTGCAACACCCGCGGCCGCGGCGGAAAACCGCCGCGGCGAGTGGCCGGGCAACGCACATCCGCCGCCGGTGTGCCATACTGCTCGTAGTTGGATCTCTAGGTACGTGATTTTCCCTCTCGACCACTCTGCTCGCCGCGAATCCGGATCGCCGGTCGCGATGGCGCGGAGCCGATGGGGCCGAAGAACTCGTAATCGACGGCCAACGGCACCAGTTCGGGGCCGCCCGGTTTCGAACCCCATCGCACGACAAGGAAGTATTCATGGCGCAGGGAACTGTGAAGTGGTTCAACGGCGAGAAGGGCTTCGGCTTCATCGCCCCGGACGATGGCGGCGCGGACGTCTTCGTGCACTACTCGGAGATCCAGTCCAGCGGCTATCGCTCGCTCGACGAGGGTCAGAAGGTGACGTACACCGTCACCCAGGGGGCCAAGGGCCCGCAGGCCACGGCTGTTACGCCCGCCTGAAATCCGCCCGTACCAAAGGCTCGGCGACCGACCGGTCGCCGAGCCTTTGGCGTCCGGCGCCGCACTGGCGCGTCGCTAGCCGGGTGCTGTGTCTAGCGGCTTGATGGTGACGTGCTGGGCGAGCTCCTTGATCAGGTGACGGTTGCCGGTGCCCAGGCCCTTGCGGGTGACGTTGGATGCCGCCGCCCCGGCAGCGAGCCTGAGGGCTGTTTCGATGTCGTCGCCGGCGGCGAGGGCGGCGGCCAGTGCGGCGGTCATGCAGTCCCCGGCGCCATGGTGGTCGACGCATTTCATGCGCGGCGCATGCATCTCTACGGGTTCTCCGTCGATCAGGGCCAGCGTGGGTCCGTCGCCGCCGTGCGAGAGCACGACGTGTTCGGCGCCGGCGCAAGCGAGTTCGAGCAGCGCGGCGATCAGTGCGGCCGGGTCGCCGCCCGCGGCGCGGCCGTCGGCGATGAGATCTTCGTGGCTGACCTTGAGCACGGTGATGCCCCCGGCCAGGGCGGCAGTGAGCGCGTCGCCGGATAGGTCGGCGACAACGGTCTTGTGCAGGGCGCGC
Organism: uncultured Actinomycetes bacterium; assembly: GCA_964624455.1. Taxonomy (GTDB): domain Bacteria; phylum Actinomycetota; class Actinomycetes; order Mycobacteriales; family Nakamurellaceae; genus Nakamurella. The sequence continues at coordinate 38,799 of CAZUXD010000012.1, forward strand.
AGGTCTGCGGCGAGGCGGCGGTAGATGTCTGCCGGGACGACCTGTTCGGTGGCGGGGCCGCCGAGCACGGTGACGTCGGCGGCGATGCCGGCGGCCAGCATCACGCCGAACAGGTCGTCGATCTGGTGGCGGGACAGCACCGCTGGTGGCATGTTCGCCAGCGGCACCCGTTCGCCGTCGCGGCGATCGTGGACGTAGACGCCGTTGCCGGCCGTGGCGGCCCCGGCGGGGGTGTCGATGCCCTCGTCGGCGATCAGGGCCTTGAGGACCTTGCCGACCTCGCCGCCGAACGGTGCGCATAGCTGCGTGTGGACATCCAGGGCGGTCAGCATCCGGGCGATCCAGAATCCCTGCCCGCCGGGGTGCAGATGGACCTCGTCGGCTCGGTTGGTGTCGTGTTCGATGGTGATCGTCAGCAGCGGTGAGGGCGCGAAGATCGCCGCGGTGGGACGCCTCGCCGGCGGGTCCGGTTGGCGGTTGCCGTCCTCGGTGGGGGCGGATGTTGGCGGCACGGCCGGCTCAGTTCGCGACGACCAGGCCGGCGGCGGCCAGCACGCGGCCCCATTCGTGGCGGACCCCGGGCGGCAGCACCAGCTCCTCCCACACCTGCGCGAGGTCAACCAGGTTGATCCACCGGTAGATGTCGAACTGCGTTCCCGATACCAAGCAGTGCCGGTACAGCGCGGCGCGCACCCCGGGCGCTGCCAGCCGCCAGGGCGGCGGGATCGTCAGGCGCAGCCGCGCGACGGTCGGCAGCGCCAGCAAACCGTCGCGGGGGCCGGCCAGTCTGGCCAACTCGACGGTGGCCGAGCAGTCACCGGTCCACACCGCGCTGATGCCGGCGCTGCGCGCCCGGGCGATGGCCCGGGCCGGATCGAGGGGGGCCGGCGGGTGGGCCAATGCGTGGGCCGGGGTCTGTTGGATCGCCGGCGACGGGACGCGCCGGCCGGGTCTGTCGAGGGTGGTGATCTTCCGCGTCATGGTTCCGCCCGTGGGTAGCACCCGTGGGTAGCACGAGGTCGAAGCCGGCCGTTGCGGCTTTGCCGGAGGGGTTACCCGCAATCGCCGGGGTGCTAACACACCCCCGAACGCACCGTCGGCCACGATGGCCGCGGAGCTGTCGGCGACCCCTGAGCCCGGCGCTTCCTCATGCCTCGGACTTGTTCGACGTTGGCGTGGAGACTCGTTGTGCTGCACGGTGTCTTGTGCTGCACGGTGTCTTGTGCCGCACGGTGTCTTGTGCTGCACGGTGTCGTGCGCTGCCGGTGTCACCGTCGATTCCGATGCCCGCCGCCTCGCCACGCGATGACGACGATGGTGATGATCGCAATGGCGGAAATGATCCACTCGGTGCTCATGATGTCCTCCCGACTCGGACGTACCGCGCGGGTACGCACCGTTCGATGGTGGGGAAACCCGCCGGGTCGGTGCCCGGGTTGGCGGGGCTTGCAGGGCGCGTGCAGCGCCGTTTCGGCTCGCGCTGGGTATCGGACGGTCAGGGGTACTCCGGCTCGGGGTCGCGGCGGGCGGCGAGGAGCATGGATGTCGCGTGCGCGAGCAGGCACGCTCCGGCGCCGAGTCCCGTGACGGTGCTGGGCGACACACCGCCTCCGGCGGCGGCGAATGCCGCCACGCCGACCACGGAAAGCGCGGCGGCCGGGACCTTCATGCCGGCTCCGGGGAATATCCTGTCCAGCGGCAGGAAGTGGATGCCGACCACCAGGCAGATCCAGGCGGGGATCAGGTCGGCATGGCCGGTCGCGCCGAATGCGGCCGCGCCGCCGCCGGCGACGGCGAACTCGACTCCCACGATGACGCCGTAGCGGCCGGCAGCCGCCGGCCCCAACGGTGACGGCGCGGCGCGGAGTCGCCGGGCGGTGGCACCAGCGGTCGCGGCAACGAGTACGGCCATGGCGGCGCCTGCGGCGAGGATCACCGAGACCACCGCGGTCGGCGCGGCTTGCCCCCAGCCAAACCAGGCGAACGCGAAGAAGGCCTCGATCGTGGCGGCGGTCGCCAGGGTTCGGCGCGGCGCGGTGGGAATCCGCCGCCGCCCGGCGGCGGCACCGGGGCCGACCGCGCTGCCCGCGCTGGCGCGTTCGAACGCCTCATCCTGCTGGGCGCGGACCAGCGCTTCGGCAGCCAAGGGGTGCATGACGAACCTTTCCTGTCGCCGCGGTGCTCGAAGGCGAGACGGGTTCGCGCAGGCGACTCGCGTTCCACGCTGCCAGCGCGGTGGATGCCACAACATCCGCCAACGTGCCGATGTTGGCGGATCCCGTCGCCGCGAGGGTGGTGGCATGGAACTGCTCCTTGACTTCGACGAGATCGATCCGCCTACCGGCCGCCTCTGCGCCGTGACCCGGCCGGGCCGGTCGCCGGATCGCGCCGAATCCGTGCCGTTCTGCGGGTGGCTGGGACTGCTTCGTGCCCTGTCGGAGGCCGTGCTCGACCCTGCCTGCGATCGACCCGACGATCGATGACGCATGGATCGATGCCGGGGCTGCGCAGCGGTGGCGCGCGTACCGTGGGCCGCATGGCAAGGGCAGCACCGCAGGTGGCGCTGCACGGTCGGGGGCGGGAGTTGCGTGTCCTGTCCGGGGTGATCGACCGGGCCAGGTCGGGCGAGTTCGCCAGTGTTCTCCTTCAAGGCGAGCCCGGGATCGGAAAGACTCGCCTGTTGACCGAGGCGCTGCTGATAGCGCGGCAACACGGCTGCGCGATTGCCCAGGCCAAGGCGGACGAGATGCAACAGTCCCGACCGTTCGGACTTCTCGCCGCTGCCATGGGGTGTGTGCACTCCGCGGCAGATCCGCGTCGGGCGGCGATCGCCGGACTCTTGGCGACCCATGAGCACGGTGGCGCGGGTGCCGTGACCATCAGCAGCGACCCCGGTTTGCAGTTCCGCGCCGTGGACGCGTTCGCCGATCTGGTCGAATCGCTGGCACGCCAGGGCCCGCTGGTGATCGGCCTCGACGATGTGCAGTGGGCCGACCCGTCCAGCCTGTTGGCGCTGTCGGCGATCGGCCGAGCGGCGATCGGCCTGCCGGTCGCGCTCATCGCCTGCTTGCGGCCGCTGCCGCGCTCGCCGTCGCTGCGTCGCGCGATCACCTCGCTCGAAGACATCGGTGCCCGGCGACTCGAGGCGCGGCAACTCGCGGAGGCGGACGTCCGCGCGCTGGTGACCGAGGCGCTGGGCGGGCAACCGGCGACCGATCTGCTGTCCGCGGTCGGTGCGGCGGCGGGCAATCCGTTGTTCCTGCTGGAGCTGCTCGGCTCGTTCGTCGACGACGAGACCTCCGTCAGCGGCCCAAGGCCGGGCCGAGGTCCCGGCTCGCTACCGCCGTCATTGAAGCTGATCGTGCTGCGCCGGATCAGTTCCCTGCCGGAGACGACCGTAGAGCTGCTGCGGGCCGCATCGCTTCTCGGCTCCAGCTTTTCGGCGGCCGAATTGGCGGCCATCACCGGACGCCCAATCCTCGATCTCGCGCCCGCGATCGAGACTGCAATCACCGCGGGGGTTTTCGTCGATGATGCGGAGCGACTCGGGTTCCGCCATGATGTGGTCCGCAGCGCCATCTATGACGACATCCCGGCCAGCGTGCGTGCCGCGTCGCACCGCGATGCGGCACGCCGGCTGGCCACGATCGGGACGGACTCCGCGCGCGTCGCGGAACACTTCGCACGTGGGGCGGTCGCCGGTGATGAGGAGGCCATTGACTTCCTGGTCACGGCGGCGCGACGGGCGACGGGCGCCGCGCCGGGGACGGCAGCGGACTACCTGACCCGGGTGACCGAGCTCATGGCCCGGACGGACCCGCGCCGCGATCTGCTGCTGGCCGAGCGGGCGGACTGCTTGATGCTCGACGGCCGCATCGCCGAGGCCGTCAGCGATTGTCGTGAACTGCTAGGCCGTGCGCACCGCCCGGACGCCGACGCCCCGGCGCGGCTGCGCCTGGGCGCCGCGCTGTTGGTCAACGGATGGCCGCAGCAGGCCCTGCACGAACTGGACATCGTCGCCGCGTCGGCCTGCCGCGGCAACGAGCGGGCGGCTGCCCTGGCCGAGGCGGGCACCGCGCGCATGTGGCTGGGCGACTTCGACGGCGCCGACCGCACCGCGGCGCGGGCGAACACGGCTGCGGCCGAGGTCGGTGATCACCGCGCCGCGACCGCTGCGTTGGCCACCCGGTCGGTGGTGGCGTGCATGCACGGCGAGATCGAACGAGCCCTTCAGCTCGGCGACGAGGCCCTGGCGGTCGCCGACGCCAGCCCCGACCGCGTCGGGCACGGCTATCCGGTGTATGCCACGCGAGGCTGGATCCTGATGGAGGCAGACGATTTCGAAACGGCACGGCTGATGCTGGGCCGGGGCCGGCAGATCTGCGAGGAACTCGGCGTGCGCTGGCCCCTGGCCACCTACCAGGCATATTTCGCGGTGGAGCGCTTCCTCGCGGGCCAGTGGGATGACGCCGTGGCCGAGTTGGAAGCGGGCATCGGCTTCGCCGAAGAGGCCGGGGTGACGTTCGGGCTGAAGCCGAGCCTGAGTGCGCTCGCGCTCATTCGGCTGCACCGCGGCGATCTGATCGGCGCCCGGGGGGCGGTCGACGACGCGGCCGCCGTCAGTGACCGTGGGTCACGATTCTTCGACTCCCGGGCAGCGTGGGCCCGGGCCCTGGTGTTGGAGGCCGGCGGCGACGCCGACGGCGCTTTGCAGATCCTGACCGAGTGGTGGCGACACGGCGTCGATGCGCGCATGGCCGCCGACTTCCCCGTCGTGGGACCGGATCTGGTCCGCCTAGCCTGCGCAGCGAACCGGGCCGACCTGGCGCAGGACGTCACCGCAGCGGTCACGAAACTCGCCGCAGACAATCAGGTCCAGTCCTACACCGGTGCGGCCCTGCGCTGTGCGGGACTGGCCACCGGTGACGTGTCTTCCATGGCCCGCGCGGTCGAGGCGTATGCGGCCACCCCTCGCCGCGTCGAGATGGCATTGACCTGCGAGGAAGCAGCGGATATGGCGATCCGTAGGCAGGACGCCGGCGCGGCGCGGCACATGCTCGACCAGGCGGCGGAGATCTTCGCCGACCTCGACGCCACCCGTCATCTGGCCCGAGTCGACGCCCGCTACCGGCAACTCGGCGTCCGGCGCGGAGCCCGCGGCCCCCGCCGGCGCCCGCAGTGGGGCTGGGCCAGCCTCACTCCGACCGAGCGCACCGTGGCCGACCTGGTCGCCGAGGGACTGTCCAACCCGCAGATCGCGCAGCGACTCTATATCTCCCGCCGCACCGTCCAGACGCACGTTTCGCACATCTTCGCCAAGCTCGGCATCTCATCGCGCGCGCAACTCGCGGCCCACGTCACACGGCAGCAAGAACGGACTGACGCCGAGCAAACGCCGGCGTGACCCCGAAGCCGGCCGCCGGGATCGATCCCCATACGCGCGCCGTTCCGTTCTATGACGAGGATCGGCGCCGAACGCGGTCGCATCGACAGATCGGCGCGCGCCGCTGCCCTGACGATCTCGGCGAGGTGGCGGATGTCTCCGCGACGGAAGCCTTGGAGCGTGGTCTTGGGGCAGCAAGTCGCTGCCGCCCGCTGCCACGAGGGATTGACGCCACACATGCCTGCAACTACGTCGTACACGCCCGAAACCACCGCCCCCGAAACCACCGCCCCCGCAACCAGGCGCCCCGACCCGCCCTCCCGTCGTCGGTGGCTGATCCTCGGCGTCATCGCCGTGGCCCAACTGATGATCGTGCTCGACCTGACGATCGTGAATATTGCGCTGCCGTCGGCGCAGGAAGAACTCGGCTTTTCCACCGATGCGCGGCAGTGGATCATCACCGCCTATGCGCTGGCGTTCGGCTCGCTGCTGCTGCTCGGTGGGCGCCTGTCGGACATGTTCGGGCGGAAATGGACCTTCATCGGCGGGCTCGTCGGATTCGCCGGTGCGTCCGCGCTGGGCGGCGCGGCGCAGTCGTTCAGCGTGCTGGTCGCGGCGCGCACCGCGCAAGGGGTGTTCGGCGCGCTGCTCGCTCCCGCGGCGTTGGCGCTGCTCGCGACGACCTTCACCCAGCCGCATGAGCGTGGCAAGGCGTTCGGGATCTTCGGCGCGATCGCCGGGGCCGGCAGCGCGGTGGGCCTGCTGCTCGGTGGTGTGCTCACCGAGGCGCTGTCCTGGCGCTGGTGCATGTACATCAGCCTGGCGTTCGCCGTGCCGGCGGCGATCGCCGGTATCCGACTGCTTGTCGAGGAAAGGCGACCCGCCCGGCCGACGCTGGACCTTCCGGGGGCCGCGACCGCCTCGCTCGGCCTGTTCGCGCTGGTCTTCGGCTTCGCCAACTCCGAGATGAACTCCTGGACCGATCCGGTCACCATCGTCATGTTGGTGGCGAGTGTCGTGCTGCTGGGATCGTTCGTCATCGTCGAATCCCGCGTAGCGCATCCGTTGTTGCCGATGCGGGTGGTCCGCGACCGCACCCGCGGTGGGGCATATGTTGCGATCGGCATGTCCGGCATCGCGCTGTTCGCGGTGTTCTTGTTCCTGACGTACTACCTGCAGCAGACCCTGGGCTACTCACCGATCGCGACCGGCCTCGCATTCCTGCCCATGTCGGCAGCGATCATCACAACGTCGGTCCTGGCCAACGTCGTGCTGCTGCGCCGCGTCGGGCCGCGTCGATTGCTGACGGCCGGCATGTTGCTCGGTGCCGTCGCCATGGTCTGGCTGACCGGCCTCGGGTCCGGCTCTGCCTATGCCGGCGACATCCTGCCGGCCCTGCTGGTGCTGGGCGTCGGAATGGGATTGATCTTCGCGCCCGCGATCGCCAGCGCCACCCACCGGGTCGAGCCGCACGATGCCGGGGTCGCCTCCGCCATGGTCAACACCATGCAGCAGGTGAGCGGCTCCATCGGCACCGCGCTGCTCAGCTCGATCTTCGCCGGCGCGGTCGCCGCCCAACTCGCCGGCGGGCCGCGGACTCCACAGGCGATCGGCGCGGCGACCATGCACGGCTATGTGGTGGCGTTCTGGGTAGCGGCTGGGATTTTCGCGGTCGGCGCGGTGATTGTCGCCGCGATGATGCCGTCGCGCCAGGCCGAGGCCGCTCTCGACGGCGCTGCCGACACCGCCCTCGACGGCGCTGCCGACACCGCCCCCGTGCCGGCGCGGGCCGCGTCGACGTGAGGGGGA
>CAZUXD010000012.1:46000-61278 GCA_964624455.1 uncultured Actinomycetes bacterium
GTCGAGGGGCACCGGGCGCCGGAACGATATGCCTGCCTTGGAAGGTCACCGTCATGGCGCCACTGATCGCACTCGTGGCAGTCACGATCGTTGCGCGGCTGCTGGGCTTCTTCGGCCTCGACTACTCGGCATACACGGCGACGTGGCCCAGTTCCGTCGCCGTGGGGCTGGCCGCGATGTTCCTGTTGACCGCCAGCGCGCATGTGCTGCCGCGCCGACGGGCCGGGCTGGTCGCAATCGTGCCGCCCAGGGTTCCCGCCCCGTCGGCGATGGTGGCGGTCACCGGCGGCCTGGAGATCACCGGCGCTGTCGGCCTGCTCGTGCCTCCGGTACTGGTACCGGGGATCCGGGCTGCCGCGGCGATCGGTCTCGGATTGCTGCTGCTGGCAATGTTTCCCGCCAACGTGTACGCAGCCGGTCGCAGGCGCCACCCCGACGCGCCGGCTACGCCGCTCGTTCGCCGGACCGTCATGCAATTGGTCTACCTGGCGGCCGCCGTGGTCGTGGCCGTCGACGTGGTCTGAGGTGATTTCTTGCCGGGAGAGAGGCGTGACCTTGGCGCAGATTCAGCACCGATCGAGCGAGGGTATGACGATGGTCGTGCTGAAGACCGGGGCTGGGACGCAGCCCGTTCTCGACGCGCCCAGCGGCACTGTGCCGATGCCGCCGCGCGAACTCAGGATTGACGTTCATGGTTGAACCCAAAGAGCGGTCCTTCGACATCGTCGACGTGATGGTGTTTCTGGCCGAGTTGGCGCTCCTGGCGGCCCTTGCGGTCGCGGGCGCCCACCTTGCGTCGGGAGCCGCAGCTGTCGCGTTGGCCGTGCTGTTACCGACCGTGACGGCGGTGCTGTGGGGGAGTCGCCTCGCGCCTCGGGCGCGGACGCGGCTGAGGTATCCGTGGCGTCTGATGGTCAAGCTCGTGCTCTTCGGCGGGGCGTCGGTGCTGCTGGCCACCTCGGTGACGATTATTTGGGGCGCAATCCTTTTCGTTACGGGTGCGGCGCTCGTCACCATCGGTGAGTTGCGCGATACGGTGCGCGAAACATGAATGGCCGTGACAAGAGTGCGCAGGAGTGGGCGCTGGCGTCGAGCATGACGAAATCCAGTCCGTGGCGCAGTTCCGGATCGACCGCGTGAGCGCAGGTCTCGTCGTGATACACGAAGGCTCGCTGGTCGGCATCGTCACCGCCTATCGTTCCCGCGTCCGGGGTGACCCGGCGGCAGGATGGCGCCGCCCCGCCCATTGGGCGATTTGTCGGAAAGGCCGTTCCCGCGGGAACGTCATTTCGGACACGGGACGCTCGCCTAGGGCGGCGAGGCGATGACAGAGCGCTTGGGAGCTCGCATCCGGTTACGCCGCGGGCCCGCGCCACATGCATCGTCGGGTTGCATCTCACGCCGCGTCGACTTCCAGCACAGGGTCGTCGGTGACGTCTTCAATGATCGGCACGTGACGGCCGATTCTGCCGGCAGCCGAGTCCGGAGGCGGATCGTTGCGCCGGCGGCACCAACGCCGAAGGCGACGCTGCAGGTTGGATCCCCGGACACGATTCGAACGAAGAAGACCGGCACCGATGATGGGCGCCCCCGGCAGGATTCGAACCTGCGCACCCGCCTCCGGAGGGCGGTGCTCTATCCCCTGAGCTACGGGGGCCCGGTCGTCAACTTTAGCGCACCAGGGGCGATGCCCATTCCCGTTCGGCGCACCGCCGAGCGAAGATCACTGGCGGCAAGCACCGGTGCTGCAACGGGTGCGAGCCCGCAGGGCGCGGAGCCGCGTCATCCCGGCAGGTCGACCGCGAACCGCACCCGCCGGTTCCGCCGACCCTTGTTCTCCACCTTGAGGATCCGAAACGGTGACGAGATTCCGGTATTGGCCAGGTGCGTGCCGCCGCACGCCTGGCGGTCGATTCCGGCGATGTCTATCACCCGCAAGAGCCCGTCGGGAGTCGGCGGCGGCGCCACGGCGAGGCTCCGGATCAGACCCGGGGTGGTCTCGGCATCGGCGGCCGGGACGTAGTCCTGGCGGACGCTGACCGCGTGGGAGATGACGTCGTTGACGGCGGGCGCCAGTGCCCGGAGCGCGTCGTTGTCCACGTCCGGCAGGTCGAAGTCCATGCGCCCGGTCCCGTCGCCGTTGATCTGGGCGCCGGTCACCAACGCGCCGGCAAACGCGTTGAACACCAAGGCGTTGAGCACGTGCGAGTCGGTGTGCAGTTGCGCCACCCGTTCGCGGTGCGCGGCGTCGATGCGGAGCCGTACCACGCCGGCGATCTCGGCCGTCGGGTCGGAGAGCAGGTGCCACCAGTCCTCGCCGTCCCGTTCGATGCCGTGCACCGACAGCACGCCGCCGGCGTGTTCCAGGGTCCCGATGTCGGCCACCTGGCCGCCGCCGCCGGGATGGAAGGCCGATCGGGAGAGCAGCACGGCGCCAGGTCGGGCGGCCAGCACCTCCGCCTCGTGCTCGTACAGATCCGGCTCGCTGTGGCACAGGTAGACGCTCATGGGCACGATTGTGCCCGGTCCGATCGCTCGATCTTCTCGCTCCAAGCCCGACCGGCCGACAGCGCCGTACGTCCCGCCTGCGCGATGATCGACACCGGTGGTCCATCGGGCCACCGCGCAGTTCCTAGAATGTAGCGGTGGATCCTGCCCAGTTGGCCGATGTGGTGCGCGCTGCTCTCTCCGGCGCGATCGCCGCTGGTGAGATCGCCGCAGTGCTCCCCGACGAAATCACCATCGACCGGCCGCGATCTCGGGACCACGGCGACTATGCGACGCCGATCGCGTTGCAGTTGGCCAGGACCGCGGGGATCGCGCCGCGAAAGATCGCCGAGATCCTCGCCGCGAGACTCGGCGGCGCACCCGGGATCGCGCGGGTCGCCGTCGCCGGTCCCGGCTTCGTGAACATCACGCTGGACACCGCCGCGGCCGGCGCGCTCGTCGGGCAGATCGTCGGCGCGGGCCGTGCATACGGCACCGGGGAGGCGCTCTCGGGGACGAAGGTCGACCTGGAGTTCGTCTCGGCCAACCCGACCGGGCCGTTGCACCTGGGACATGCCCGTTGGGCGGCGGTCGGCGACGCGCTCGGGCGCGTCCTGGCCGCACAGGGGGCCGACGTCACCCGCGAGTACTACTTCAACGACGCCGGCGGCCAGATCGACCGGTTCGCCCGCTCGCTGCTGGCCGCGGCGCGGGGGCAGCGTCCCCCCGACGATGGTTACGGGGGCACGTATATCGCCGAGATCGCCGACCGGATCGCCGCTCAGCACCCGGACGCGACGGCGCTGCCGGACGAGCAGGCGGTCGAGGTGTTCCGCCGGCACGGCGTGCAGCAGATGTTCGACGAGATCAAGGCAACGCTGCGCACCTTCCGCACCCACTTCGACGTCTACTTCCACGAGGATTCGCTGCACACCTCGGGCAAGGTGGCCGCGGCCGTTCAGCGCTTGAAGGATTCCGGGAACCTGTACGCCAAGGACGGCGCCTGGTGGCTCCGCTCGACCGACTACGGCGACGACAAGGATCGGGTCGTCATCAAATCCGACGGCCATCCCGCGTACATCGCGGCGGACCTGGCCTACTTCTTGGACAAGCGCTCCCGCGGCTTCTCCCTGTGCATCTACATGCTCGGCGCCGACCACCACGGCTATATCGCCCGGCTCAAGGCGGCCGCCGCCGCGTTCGGCGACGACCCCGACAGCGTCGAGGTGCTGATCGGCCAGATGGTGAACCTCCTCGCGGGGGGCGAACCGGTCCGGATGAGCAAGCGCGCCGGAACCGTCGTCACCCTCGACGACCTCATCGACGCGCTCGGGGTGGACGCCGCCCGGTACGCGCTGATCCGCTACTCGGTGGACACCACGCTCGACCTGGACATCGACCTGTGGACCCGACAGACGAGCGACAACCCCGTCTTCTACGTGCAGTACGCGCACGCGAGGCTGGCCTCGCTCGACCGGCACGCCGCCGACCTGGGTATCGAAATCGGTGAGTCGTACGATCCGGCGCTGCTCGCGACACCCGCCGAATCGGAGGTGATCGCGCTGCTGGCCGGCTACCCGGCGGTGACGGCTGCCGCCGCGACACTGCGCGAACCACATCGAATCGCCCGCTACCTCGAGGATCTGGCGGCCGGGTACCACAAGTTCTACGACACCGTGCGGGTGTTGCCGATGGGTGATGAGCCGGTGACGGATGCGACCGTGGCCCGGCTCTGGCTCTGCCGTGCGGTCCGCCAGGTGCTCGAGAACGGGCTCTTCGTGCTCGGCGTGAGCGCACCGGAGCAGATGTGATCGCGCATCCCGCCGGGCAACGGCACGCCGAGGTGGTCGAGGTGGGCCGACCGGCACCCGCTCCTGCCGCCGACCTGATGGCGCTGGCCCCGTCGGTGTGGCCGCGGCATGCGATCCGGGATCGCTACGGCGTGCTGCAATTCGCGGGGGTGGACGTCCGAGACCTGGCGGCCCGATACCGCACCCCGCTGATGGTGTTCGACGAGAACGACTTTCGCGCTCGCTGCCGGGAATTCGCCGACGCCTTCGGCGGTGTCGACAACGTGCACTATGCGAGCAAGGCATTCCTGTCGGCGGCGGCGGTGCGCTGGCTCCGCGAAGAGGGGCTGGGCCTGGATGTCTGCTCGGGCGGTGAGCTCGCATTGGCGCTGCGGGCGGGCTTCCCCGCCGGCCGGATCGCGCTGCACGGTTCCAACAAGTCGACGGAGGAGATCCGGGACGCGGTGCACGCCGGGGTGGGGGAGATCATCATCGACTCCTTCGCCGAGATCGCCCGCCTGGCGGCGGTGACGGCGGATCGGGCGACGCCCGTTCCGGTGATGCTGCGCCTGACGGTGGGCGTCGAGGCACACACCCACGAGTTCATCGCCACCGCCCACGAGGACCAGAAGTTCGGGTTCTCGCTGGCCGCCGGAGATGCCGAGGAAGCCGCGCGCCGGGTGCTGGCCGCCGGCACGCTGACCCTGGTCGGGCTGCACTCGCACATCGGCTCGCAGATCTTCGATCCCGCCGGGTTCGAGGTGGCGGCCAGCCGGGTGGTGACGTTCCTGGCGAAGCTGCTCGCCACCTACCCCGAACTGGCGGACTCGCTTTCCACGCTCAACCTCGGCGGCGGCATGGGGATCGCCTACGTGCCGGGTGACGACCCGCCGGATCCGGCGGCGATGGCCGCCTCGCTGACCGGGATCGTTCGCAAGGAGTGCGAGGCGGCCGGAATTGCGGTGCCGCGGGTCACGGTGGAGCCGGGGCGCGCGATCGTCGGGCCGTGCGGGGTGACGGTGTACGAGGTGGGCACGATCAAGGATGTCCGCCTGGACGGCGGCGGCGTGCGCCGGTACGTCTCCGTGGACGGCGGCATGAGCGACAACATCCGCACCGCGCTGTACGGCGCCGAATACACCGTCACCCTCGCCTCCCGGTCATCGCGCGAGCCGCCGGTGCTGTCCCGGATCGTGGGCAAGCACTGCGAGACCGGCGACATCGTGGTGCGGGACTGCTATCTTCCGGAGGACCTGGCAATGGGGGACCTGATAGCGGTGGCCGCGACCGGCGCGTACTGCTACGCCATGGCCAGCAACTACAACAGGCTGCCCCGGCCGGCGGTGGTCGCGGTGCGAGACGGGCAGTCCAGGGCCCTGCTGCGCCGCGAGACGATCGACGACCTCATGAGTCTGGAGATCTGGGAGTGAGCGTGGGCGATTCGGACCAGGGCGGCCCGAGTGCGGGTGCCGGCGGCCCGAGTGCGGGTGCCGGCGGCCCGGGTGCACAACCGCCGTCGCTGGCGCCCGGGGTGGCGCTGCTCACCCTGGCCGCCGCGCTGATCGTGGTGGTGCTCGTCAATCCGGCGATGCCCGACTGGCTCCGCGCAACGATCGCGATCGTGGCCGGGTGTGTGGTGGTCGCGCTGCTCGGCTACGCAGGCTGGGTCTTCCGTGCCGCGGGCCGCTCGCGGAGCGGGCGATGACGGGGAAGGGCAAGGACCACATCGGGATCGCGCTGCTCGGCGCGGGTGTCGTCGGGTCGCAGGTCGTGCGACTGCTGCGCGACAACGCGGACGACCTGGCCGCACGGGTGGGCGCGCCGCTGCACCTGGTCGGCGTTGCGGTGCGGCGCCCGCACCGGCACCCGGACGTCCCGGCCGAGCTGCTCACCACCGACCCCGCGGCGCTGGTCACCGCGCCGGGAGTGGACATCGTGGTGGAGGTGATCGGCGGGATAGAACCCGCCCGGACCCTGCTGTTGGCGGCGCTCGGGCGAGGCGCCCGCGTGGTGACCGCGAACAAGGCGCTGCTGGCCGAGGACGGCCCGACCCTGTTCGCCGCGGCCGACGCCGCCGGCGTCGACCTGTCGTTCGAGGCGGCCGTGGCCGGTGCGATCCCGCTGATCCGCCCGATGCGGGAATCCCTTGCCGGGGACCGAATCTCGCGAATAATGGGTATCGTCAACGGCACCACCAACTACATCCTGTCGGCCATGGCCCACACCGGTGACACGTACGAGCACGCGCTGGGCGAGGCAACCCGGCTCGGCTACGCGGAGGCGGACCCGACCGCCGATGTCGACGGGTTCGACGCCGCCGCCAAGGCCGCGATCCTGGCGTCCATCGGGTTCCACACCCGGGTGCGGGCAGCAGACGTGCACCGGGAGGGCATCGCCGACGTGTCGGCGGCCGACGTCGCCGCGGCAGCCGAAATCGGTTGCGTCATCAAGCCGTTGGCGATCTGCGAACGGGTGGCGACGGCGGGCGGCTCGGCGGTATCGGTGCGGACGCATCCGATGATGCTGCCGCGCAGCCACCCGCTGGCAACGGTGGACGGCGCATACAACGCGGTCTACGTCGAGGCGGAGGCCGCCGGCCGGCTGATGTTCTACGGCGCCGGCGCGGGCGGAGCGCCGACCGCGTCCGCGGTGCTCGGCGACGTGGTGGCGGCCGCGCGGAACGTGATCTCCGGCGGTCGCGGCCCCGTCGAGTCGGCGTATGCCGGCCTCGCGGTGCAGCCGATGGGCAGGGTGCCCACCCGATACCACATCTGCCTGGATGTGCTGGACCGGCCAGGGGTACTGGCCAGCGTGGCCGGCGCCTTCGCCGAGGCCGAGGTGTCGATCTCCACCGTCCGGCAGGAGGGCCGCGGCGACGACGCCACGCTGGTGCTCGTCACGCACGTCGCACCGGACGCCGCGCTGGCCAAGACGGTGGAGCGGCTCGCCGGGTTGCCGGCGGTGCGCAAGGTGACCAGCGTGATGCGCGTTGCCGAGGAGTACTGATGGACCACGACGCTTCCAGCGGTGACGAGCGGCCGGACCCGGCATGGCGCCCGCCGTCGCCCGCCCGCCCGTTCGGTGTGATCGCCGCGTATCCGGACCGGGTGACGGTGCCGCCGGGCGCGCGCATCGTCACCCTCGGCGAGGGCGCGACGCCGCTGGTGCCGGCGCCCGCGCTGTCCGACCGCACCGGGCGCCGGGTCTTCCTGAAGGTGGAGGGTGCGAATCCCACCGGAAGCTTCAAGGACCGCGGCATGACGATGGCGGTGACGTATGCCCTGGCGCGGGGCGCCCGCGCGGTCATCTGCGCCTCCACCGGCAACACCTCCGCGTCCGCCTCCGCGTACGCGGCGCGGGCCGGCCTTCTCAGCGCGGTGCTGATACCGCAGGGCAAGATCGCCGCCGGCAAGCTGGCCCAGGCCGTCGCCTACGGGGCTTCGATCCTGCAGGTGCGGGGCAACTTCGACGACTGCCTGGAACTCGCCCGCAAGACCGCCGCCGACCGCGACGACATCGCGCTCGTCAACTCCGTCAACCCGGTACGGATCGAGGGCCAGAAGACGGCCGCCTTCGAAATCTGCGACACGCTGGGCCGGGCACCGGACGTGCACGTGCTGCCGGTCGGTAACGCCGGGAACATCACGGCGTACTGGCGTGGCTACCGCGAGTATCACGCCGACGGAGTCATCGACGCATTGCCGCGCATGTTCGGCTTCCAGGCCGCGGGGGCGGCGCCGTTGGTGCTCGGCCACCCGGTGCCGGACCCGGAGACCATCGCGACGGCGATCCGCATCGGCGCCCCGGCGTCCTGGAACGGCGCCATAGAGGCGCGGGACGACTCCGGCGGCCTGATCGACGCGGTGACCGACGAGCAGATCCTGTCGGCATACTCGCTGTTGGCCCGCGAGGAGGGGGTGTTCGTCGAGCCCGCCTCCGCCGCTTCGATCGCCGGCCTTCTCGCCACCGCCGACGACGGCCGGCTGCCCGCCGGGGCGCTGGTGGTGTGCACCGTCACCGGCCACGGGCTCAAGGATCCCGACACCGCTCTGCGATCCATGGCCGAGCCGGTGGTGATCTCGGTGTCGTCGGATGCCGTCGCCGCCGCGCTGGACCTGACGTGAGCCCGGATTGGCCTGAGCGGGTACGGGTCCGGGTGCCGGCCACGTCGGCGAACCTGGGCCCCGGCTACGACACCTTCGGCCTGGCGCTCGGCCTGTACGACGACGTGACGGCGGCCCGCACCGACGCGGAGTTGAGCGTCACGGTGGCCGGCATCGGCGCGGGAACAGTGCCGACCGACCGGACGCACCTGGTGGTCCGCGCGGCCGCGGCCGCGTTCGAAGCCTTGGGGGAGCCGACGCCCCCCCTACGGCTGCACTGCCGCAACGCGATCCCGCACGGTAGCGGCCAGGGCTCATCGGCGGCGGCGATCGTGTCCGGCATCCTGTTGGCCCGGGCGCTGGTTCCCGGTGGCGCCCGGCGGCTGGACGACGCGGCGGTCCTCGCCCTCGCCGCCCGGATGGAGGGTCACCCGGACAATGCGGCGGCCGCGCTGCTGGGCGGATTCACGATCGCCTGGAACCCGGACCCGGACCATGACGGCCCACCCGGCAAGGGCGGGCCCCGGGCGGTGCGGCTGACCCCGCATCCGCAGGTGCGCGCGATCGTGCTGACCGCCGATCGGGCCTGCGCCACCAGGACCGCGCGGGCCGCGCTACCGGAACGGATCGCGCACCGCGACGCCGTGGCGAACGCGGCCCGCGCGGCGCTGCTGGTGCATGCGATGACCACCGATCCCGACCTGCTGTTGCCGGCCACCAGCGACCGGCTGCACCAGGACTACCGGGCGGAGGTCATGCCCGAGACGGCCGCCGTGCTGCTGCGGCTTCGCTCCATGGGCATCGCCGCCGTGCTGTCCGGGGCGGGCCCGTCGGTACTGGCCCTGGGAACGCGCTTACCGGATCCGGATACGTTGGGGTTCAAGGGGTTTCACGCTCGCTTGATGCCGATCTCGCGCCTCGGAGCGACCGTGCAGTCGGTCGGCTGATCGGCCGGTCGCGGGGCGCCACGCCGGCCGGCGTGCGGCTCGCCCCTGCGCGGCACGACCGTCGCAATGCACAGACGCGACTTGATCATGCCACCTGGATGCCGTACCATCACACGAAGCCGAGACCATCGCTGACCGAATGCGCGGTTTACCGACCGCCCACTACCTGGAATCCCGTGCCGCAGGCCGTTGACACCTCACCACACGTACAAGGACCGCTAGCGGCAACTCGCTCAGATTGTTATAGTCTTGAGACTCCGCCACGGTAACCTATCGACGCAGGCTTTGGCAATGGCGGTGGTGACCTTATTGTTTCGTCTTCAAATCCTAGGTCATGGTTGAAATTGATCGGACGCTGAGGAGGATTATTCAATCAAGTCGGCGCTGTCCTTGCTGGCGCTGGTCATAGCACATCTTGTTCGAATCCTGAGTTGGATCCAAATAGACGAGGAGCGTCCGTCACATGGTGCGATTTTCGCGCGCGAATAACCGTAGCTCGGGAACACAGGTCAGCCGAATGGCCTCAGCTGAAGAATCAGTTCTCCGTGTTTCGTCAGTTTCGAAGACGTTCGAAACCGGCGCGGGGGAGCTCGTCCATGCTCTCAGGAACGTTTCAGTAGAGATTAGCCCGGGTAAAATACTCTCCCTCGTCGGCCCGAGTGGATGCGGCAAAAGCACGCTATTGATGATTGTTGCCGGCCTCGTCCGGGCCACCTCGGGCACGGTCGCCATGGGAAATACGGTCATTACCGCACCAACGCAGGAGTTAGGCGTTGCGTTCCAACGGGATTATCTATTCGAATGGCGAAGCGTTTTGGACAATATTCTTGCGCAGGTCGATTTGCGCGGATGGAAGCGGACTGATTTCCTCGATCGCGCACACGAGCTCCTAGCGATCGTCGGGCTGGAAGATCAAGCGAGTCGCTATCCACGGGAGTTATCAGGCGGTATGCGGCAGAGAGTTGCATTGTGCCGCGCTCTACTGCACGGCCCGAGTTTGCTCCTTCTGGACGAACCATTCGGCGCACTCGATGCCCTAACACGGGAACGGTTGAACGTTGATGTCAGCGCGATTTGTGCTGCGGCGAAAACCTCGGTGCTATTCGTCACCCATGACATTGGAGAAGCCGTGTTCATGGGTGACCACGTTGCCGTCATGGCGGGGAATCCCGGGCGCATAGCCGAAACATTCGAAGTCACGTTACCCAATCCGCGAACCCTAGATATCCGAAATTCGATGGTCTATTCAAACCTTCTTGCAGAAGTGCGCTCCGCGCTCGTCAACGTAGGAGCGTACGCGGCATGACAACGAATGCTTATCTTGAGTCGGACGCCGAAGGCGAGGACACCCTTGCGAATACCTACAAGCGTCCGACTTTACTGAAGCGGTTGACCAATTCTAGTGTCGGCCATCTGATCATCACCGGCGGCGCACTCTTCGCGACCGTCCTTGTATGGTGGGCTATTGTCGTTGCGTTCGATATGCCAAATTATATTCTTCCCTCGCCCACGGACGTTGTTGTTGCAATCTATAACGGTGGATCGACCCTGTGGGAACATAGTCTTGTCAGCCTGGTCGAAACGATCGTCGGGTTTGCGATTGCTGCTGTTGTTGGAATTGTTATAGCCGTTGTCATTGCTAGTTCCGTTTTGCTGGAGAAGGCACTATATCCAGTGCTCGTCATGAGCCAGGCCGTTCCGAAAGTGGCGGTAGCGCCCATCTTTCTTGCCTGGTTCGGTCTTGGTTCCACGCCGCGCGTCGTTATCGCTGCGTTGCTTGCGATATTCCCTGTCGTCATCAACACGGTCGTTGGATTGGTGCATATTGAAAAAGGGCTTGTTGACTTTGGTAGATCGACTGGCGCGAACTCGCTTCGCATTTTTTGGACGGTCCGCCTCCCCGCTGCACTCCCCGACGTCTTCGCCGGTCTGAAGCTCGGGATCACGTTGGCTTTGGTAGGCGCCGTCGTTGGCGAGTTCATCGGCGGCAATACTGGATTGGGGTATATTGTCACGATTGCTCAAGGTCAATTGAATACCTCGCGGGCATTTGCGGGGATTATCCTGCTCAGTGTGATGGGCGTAGCCCTTTTCTATGTGATTGAAGGGATCGAGAGGATTTTGATTAGAGGACGGGGAAGGTGAGGCAATCGGCATTAGTGAGCGCGATTCCATAAAGTACTTTAGGAAGGAAGAGGAAAGAGATGCGACGGGAAAGCCGTACCTATTCGAAAGTTCATGCGGCGGCGCTGATTGCCCTTGCGGCCGCCAGTACAGTGCTCCTCGCTGCCTGCGGGTCAGGCGCGAGCAGTTCGAAGAACGTTGACCCGACGTCGGAGGAAAGCAACTCCACCAAAAACAGCACATCTGCTGGGGGCGCAGAGGCCGGGGGTTTCACCACAGAGAAGGTGGTCTTAATGACCGACTTCGTTGCGAACGGAAAATACGCGCCTATCGTCTATGGTAACGCTCAAGGCTTTTTCGAAGGGCAAGGCATCGATCTTGACCTGCAATATGGTCGCGGCTCCGGTATCACCGCCCAGGCTGTCGCTGCCGGCCAGGCCGATATCGGAATCGTGGACTCGGGTATCGTGGCCAAGTCTGTCAAAGAGAATTTCCCGATCGTCGCTGTCGGGTTGTTTACGGGCAAGAACAACTTCGCGTTCTTCGTGCCACGCGATAGCGACATCAGGAAGCCTACCGACCTCGTCGGGAAGGACATCATTGTGGCCCCAGGGACTCCGCAGGATCTGGTTGGGCCGGCCGTACTCGGTTTGGCGGGCGTCGACGTCAAGGACGTGAATATTGTCGCTATCGAGCCTAAACTGACTGGATCGTCTTACGCGAATGGCAAAGGTGATGCAATCGGTGAGGCGATTACGTATTCGCCAATTTTTGAGGAGAATCGTCCGTCGCGGGCGTTTCCATGGGCGGAGGTCGGTTACACCCTTCCCGGCTTCGCGTTCGTAGTCGGAAAGTCGATGTTGGCGGACAAGCCTGATGTTGTGGCTCGCTTCCTTACCGCGATGTACAAGTCGATGGGCGCAGCGTTAGATGATCCTAAGGCAGCGATCGCTGAGTTTGCGGCCCAGAACCGGGAGTCAGTGCCGGAGCGGATCGCGAATGAATTCAACTACATGAGGCCGTTCTATTGCTCCGATGTGGCGATTTCCGAAGGGAAGCCTCTCGGATACCAACCAACTTCGGACTGGGAAAAGGGAGTAGCTGTTCTGGAGAAGGCGGGGATACTGCCGGAAGGTATGGACCCGGCATCCATATACACCGACGAATTGTTCGATAATGGTTCGGTCGATAGCCCGACTTGTAAAGACGATTGGGGTGGCGAATTCTCGGACGCTTTTCCAAACTAGCGCTCCCTGAGGTCCCATTAATGATGGGAAGGCCCGCGGACCGTACGGAACGAGGTGCGGTCCGCGGGGCTATTCCCCTTTTGGGGGCTCCTCAGAATTGAGGGCGTAGCCGGGGCTTGAATCCGCGGATCTCCAAGAGGGAGCGGGGGATGTAGTTGGTCAGGTTCGGAATCCGAGGGTCGAGCCGCGGAGATGTTCCACTGGTAGACGCCCCAGGGTCGCTTCGACTTCGACATGCTCGTCGACGGTGAACAGGGTGTGCAAAGTGCGCCGCGCGGAGTAGAGGGATCGCGGGCGCGGCCGCGGTGTCTGCGAGTGGGCTGCTGGACGCGGCCGCGGCACTTGCCCGGCGCTTCGCCGGCTATGCGAAGAGCGTGGAAAGGGTCCAGTACCGCGACCGCGTCGGGCAGGTACTCGGCAGTGGCGGTCTTGAAATCTGTGAAGCCCTCCATCGCGACGATCTCGATCGCGCTGCGCCACTTCGGGTCTCGCTCGTCTAACCAGGACTTGAACACCTGCTTCGAGCGGCCCTCGAGCATATCCAGCAGCCGCGCCGGCCCGGTCCCGGCCCGAACCGGGGTCAGGTCGGTGATCACGGTGATGTACTCGTCACCCCGGCGCGTGTGCCGCCACATCTGCAGGGCCCCGGAGAGATCGCCTGGTATGCGGCGTGACCTGCGGGTTGGTGGGTGTTTGATCGGCGTGGCTGCTGTGTCGGGTGTGACCTACGGGTTTGGATGGGAGCTGTCAACGTTGCCACCAGAGCCCGAGATCACACGGGAATGTCATCTTCCCCGACGCCACTAACCCATGCCACATCGATCCGGCGCGAACCGCTGCTGCAGGTGATGGCCACGGTGCCCGACTCGCGCGATCCTCGTGGGGTGCGTTACCCGCTGGCCAGGATGCTTGCGCTGTCGGTGACGGCGTTGATCTCCGGTTCCCGTGGCCGCACGTGCTCGTCCACGCCGATGACCGCCACGCCGTCGAAGCGGCCGGGTAGTCGATCAACGCCCGCCGGCCCTGAGCGAGTACGGCGGTGTTCGCCGTGTTCCACGCCACGCCGAGCCCTTCGGCGACGCGGGATGCTGGCACACGATGGCTTCCAAATCCCACCGCAAGCCACGTCGAGACAGCTTCGCCCGCGGCTCGGCCGCCTTGCTGGTGTCCTGCCGCCACACACGCCCGCAGCGGTAGCGGCGCACCGTGATTTGCAACGTCGCAGGCGCCACTCCAGCGGTTCGTGCGCCAGCCGACGCGTGACCGTGTCGCGAGGCACACCCCGGCCGCCGCGGCGGCCGCACCGGTGACCGAGCGCGACGACGCGACACGCGACACGCGAGCACCGCACGACTGGGCTCCAGCCGTTGCCCTACCACCTCCAGGCCGAGGGCGTCCAGTCGGCAGAAGCTGGTCAGGTCAGGGCAGGCAAATGTAGCGTCAGGCATGTCGAGGTCCTCCGGATGAACCACCAGGTACTTGCCGCACGGCATGCCCATCAACGCCCACACATGCTCGGTAAGCGCCCTGGCGTCGTCGCTGTAGACCCGCTGACGCACCGTGCGGCCATCGACCTGCTCGACCGGGTCCGGCAGCGCAGGCCCCGAAAGCAGCCGACGCGCCGACGAGCGCGCCAGGCCCGTCGTCTCCACCACCTGGTCCAAGATCCGGCCCTTGTCGCCCTTCGACGCCCTGCGATACGCACCCCGCAGCTTGTTCGTGACCTGCCTACGTGCCGCCATATCGATCTTCTCGCCCTTCACAACGGGCAAGCCTGCCCGAGGGCTACGCGCTCAAAGAAGCTGAGGCACCAACCACGGCCACGCGCTCAAAGTAGGTGAGGCACGCCGAGAAGTTGCCAAGACGCGCTGCCAGCCGGTAGGCTGGCGGCGATTGACCGGCTGCCTGATGCGCTGCTGGATCAGTGCGTGTGGGGGTCCGTTCGTCGGTCCGTTTCTCAAGCTGGCTCACCGCCGTGCTTCCCTGAACACGGTCAAAGCTGAACACGGTCAAAGCGACGGCCGCCACCCGTGTCCTGCCGATGTGGCGTCGGCCCACCACAGCACACCACCAAGCCCGACCATCATCATTCTTCGCCACGCTTAGTGGCGGACCACGCTGGGTCTGATAGGCACCAGCAGTTCCCACAGACCCCGGACGGCTGCGCGCCGACCCGGGCAGGAAGGATCTTCGTGACCGAAACCACGGAGCGACCCGCATCCGCCGAATCACCCACCCGCGACCGCGGGTTATCCGGCATGGTCCTCCCCGAACTGAAAGCGCTGGCCACCCAGCTGGGCATCCGGGGCACCTCCGGATTGCGCAAAGGCGACCTGGTTGCGGCGATCGTGGCCCACCGGGCCGGCGACGGGCCGGCTTCGGTCCGGAGTGAGCGGACCGCTGCTCGCGGCGAGAACGGGTTCGCCGCGCATGCGGTGAGCCCGGCGACGAGCCCATCGGCCGGTCGCGCGAGCACCGGCGGCGCGCAGGCGCGTACCGACGCGGTACGTACCGACGCTGTACGTACCGACGCTGTGCGTACCGACGCTGTGCGTACCGACGCTGTGCGTACCGACGCTG
>CAZUXD010000012.1:61378-75455 GCA_964624455.1 uncultured Actinomycetes bacterium
ACCGACGCTGTGCGTACCGACGCTGTGCGTACCGACGCTGTGCGTACCGACGCTGTGCGTACCGACGCTGACGGCCGGGCGGACGGCGGGCCCGAATCGGACCGGAGTCGCGATGGCGGGCGTCCCCGCCGGGCGCGGCACGGCCGGCCGGACGCCGACTCTCGGGACGCGCGGCGGGCCGCCGGGGACGGCCACCGGGCCGCCGGGGATGGCGCCGCCCGCGAGGCGGACCGGACCGCCGAGCGAAAGGGTGCAACCCAGTCCGCCCCCGGCGAGGCAGCCGGGTCACCGAACGGTGCGGACGAGCCGCGCCAGCACGGCCACGCTGGCGACTCCCGGCGGGATGCCGGTCGTCGCGACGACGGGCGGGACGAGGCCCGACGCGACGATGACGACGGTTCCGGCGACGGCGGTCGCCGCCGCGGCCGCCGCTACCGCGACCGCAACCGGCGCGGCCGCGAACGGTACTCGGACTCGAGCGACTCGGAAGTCCGGGACGACGATGTCCTGACGCCGATTTCCGGCATCGTGGATGTCCTCGACTCGTACGCATTCGTCCGCACGTCGGGCTACCTGGCCGGGCCGAAGGACGTGTATGTGTCGATGTCGCAGGTGCGCAAGCACGGTTTGCGGCGCGGAGACATGATCACCGGGGCGATCCGGGCGCCACGCGAGGGCGAGCAACCGCAGCAGCGGCAGAAGTTCAACCCGCTGGTCAGGCTGGACACCATCAACGGGCTCGACCCGGAAGCGCTGCGCAACCGGCCGGAGTTCACCAAGTTGACGCCGCTGTATCCCAACCAGCGGCTGCGGCTCGAGACGGAGTCGCACCTGCTGACCACCCGCGTCATCGACCTGGTGATGCCGGTCGGCAAGGGGCAGCGGGCGCTGATCGTGTCGCCACCCAAGGCCGGCAAGACGACGGTGCTGCAGTCGATCGCCAACGCCATCGCGGAGAACAATCCGGAATGCCACCTCATGGTCGTGCTGGTCGACGAACGTCCGGAAGAGGTCACCGACATGCAACGGTCGGTCAAGGGCGAGGTGATCGCCTCCACCTTCGACCGGCCGCCGAACGACCACACCATGGTCGCGGAACTATCGATCGAACGGGCCAAGCGGCTGGTGGAGATGGGCAGGGACGTCGTCGTGCTGCTCGATTCGATCACCCGGCTGGGCCGCGCCTACAACCTCGCGGCCCCGGCCTCCGGCCGGATCCTCTCCGGCGGCGTGGACTCGACGGCGCTGTTCCCGCCCAAGCGGTTCCTGGGAGCGGCGCGGAACATCGAGGACGGCGGTTCGCTCACCATCTTCGCCTCGGCGCTGGTGGAGACGGGTTCGGCCGGCGACACGGTGATCTTCGAAGAGTTCAAGGGCACCGGCAACGCCGAGCTCAAGCTGGACCGCCGGCTGGCCGACAAGCGGCTCTTCCCGGCGATCGACCTCGACGCCTCCTCCACGCGGAAGGAGGAGCTGCTGCTCAGCCCCGACGAGCTGGCGGTGACGGTGCGGCTGCGCCGCGTGCTCGCCGCGCTCGAGGCGCAGCAGGCCCTCGAGCTGATATTGGATCGGTTGCGCAAGACCCGCACCAACACCGAGTTCCTGATGACTGTCGCCAAGAACATGCCGCTGACCGACTGACGCCCTGATCAGGACCAGCCGGCGATCAGCACCACTCCGATCAGCGCGACGCCGACCCCCACCTGTTGCAGCCGGGTCAACCGCTCGCCGTGCACGAGCGCCGCGAGGAGGACCGTCACCGCCGGGTACAGCGAGCCGAGCATGGCCACCACGGCCAGCGCGCCCGCCGTGCTGGCGAGCGCGAACACCAGGTTGGCCGAGACGTCGGCCAACCCGGCCAGGCCCACCAGCAGCCAGGTCGCGCGGACCGCCGGACCGTTGACGCCGGCCGGCGGTGTCGCGGGCGCTGCGCGGGTGGTGCGCACCGCGCGGGGATGCGCCCGGCGGGCGGCGAGCCGGGCGGCGAGAACAGCCAGGTACACCACCGCGGGCAGGGCGACGGAGGCCACCCGCATCGCCACCATGGTCATCAACGGCGAATACGCGGCGCCGCGCGCGATGAACAACAGCGTGGCGCCGAAGCACACCGCCGCCAGCACGGCCAGCAGCACCGGCCGCAGGCTGCGACCGTGGGACCGTTCCGGTCCGCTCACCGCGACCACACCCAGCATCGCCAGCACGATCCCCGCCCCGACCGGCAGCGACGGCCAACGACCGGTGGCGATCCCGACGGCGACCGGTATCAGCACGCTGAGCGCCGCGATCGGGGAGACCACGCCCATGGTTCCGGTCGCCAGCGCCCGGTAGAACAGGAGCAACCCGGCGGCGCCGACCAACCCGGCGGCCACCGCCCACGGCAGGTACCCGGCGGGTGCGTTCCAGCGGCCGCTCGCGACCGCCGCGACGCCGGCCGCGGCCAGGCCGATCGCCTGGGAGACCAGGACGACCAGCGGCGCGGGCAGGCGGCGGCTCGCGGTCCCGCCGGAGAAGTCGGCGATCCCCCAGAGCGCGCTGGACAGCAGGGCGAGGATGACGGCCACCCTGGCACGGTAGCGGGCGAATCCTGCGGTGGCCGCCGCGCGATCACCGCGGAACATCCGCCGCGCTGTGTGCGTTGTCGTTCAGGACGGCGGTTTCTGGCAGACTTGACCGTCGGGCTCCGGTTCACGCGTGGGCAGCCGCGCACGCGACCCGGCGGCCGCGCAGTATCGAAAGGGAATCACCATGAAGACGGGAATTCACCCCGACTACGCGCTGACCGAGGTCACGTGCGGCTGCGGGAACCAATTCACCACCCGCAGCACCGCGACCGGCGGGAAGATCCATGTCGAGGTGTGCTCGCAGTGCCACCCGTTCTACACGGGCAAGCAGAAGATCCTGGACACCGGTGGCCGCGTGGCCCGGTTCGAGGCGCGATACGGCAAGCGCTCGCAATAGCTGCGGGGGCGGCGTCCGTGCGGCCTCGGGGCCGGCGGGCGCCGTTTGCTGTGCCGGGGTTCGGGCCGGTCCGGGTGCCGGCGACCGATTCGCGTGCCGAGTCGGCCGGCGAGTCGGCCGGGAAGGGAGGCGGTGGTGACGGCGGCGGGGCACATCGATGCTGCTTCCGGGCCGCGCAGCCGGCTGTCGGCACTGCGCGCCGAGCACGCCGAGTTGGCGCGCGCCATGACGGATCCGGCGCTGCACGCCGATCAGGCACGGGCCCGGCGGGTCGGCCGGCGCTACGCGGAGCTGACCCCGGTGGTGCGCACCGCGAGCGAGTTGGAGCGGGTGCGCGAGGATCTGTCGACGGCCCGGGAACTGGCATCGGAGGATCCGGCCTTCGCCGACGAGGCGGCGCAGCTTCGGGACCGCGAGGTCGCCCTGGAGTCGGAGCTGGTCGAGCTGCTCGCCCCGCGGGATCCGGATGACGGCAAGGACGTGATCCTCGAGGTCAAGGCGGGGGAGGGCGGCGAGGAATCGGCGCTGTTCGCCGGTGATCTGCTGCGGATGTACCTGCGATACGCCGAGCACCGCGGCTGGAAGACCGAGATCCTCTCGGCGGCGGAATCGGACCTGCACGGCTATACGTCGGTGACGATGGCCGTGAAGGCCCACGGCCATCCGGCGCCGGCGGACGGGGTGTGGGCCCGGCTCAAGTTCGAGGGCGGCGTGCACCGGGTCCAACGGGTGCCGGTGACGGAATCGCAGGGACGGATCCACACTTCGGCGGCCGGCGTCTTCGTTGCCCCGGAGGCCGAGGATGTCGACGTGGACGTCAACCCCGCGGACCTGCGGATCGACGTGTTCCGCTCCTCGGGACCCGGCGGCCAGTCGGTCAACACCACGGACTCGGCGGTGCGGATCACGCATGTTCCGACCGGCATCGTGGTGTCCTGCCAGAACGAGAAGTCCCAGTTGCAGAATCGCGAGCAGGCGCTGCGCATCCTCCGGTCCCGACTGTTGGTGGCGGCACGGGAGGCTGCGGACGAGGCGACGGCCACCGCGCGCCGCTCCCAGGTCCGCACGGTCGACCGTTCCGAAAGGATCCGCACGTACAACTTCCCGGAGAACCGCATCACCGACCATCGTGTCGGCTACAAGGCGTACAACCTCGACGCGGTGCTGCAAGGAGAGCTCGACGGGGTGCTCGACGCGCTGGCCGACGCCGATCGCGCGTCCCGGATCGCGGGCGGCGGGGCCGGCGGTGCGTCCGGATGACGGCACCGGAACCGAGGGGGTGACGGTGGCGAGACCGAAACCCGCCGCCGCCCGACGACGCCGGTACCGGGCGACCCGATGGGCCCGGCCGTGACCGTGACGCCGGGCGCGGAACGCGACCAGCCGAGCGGATCGCGCCCGCCGCGGCATTCCCTGCGGGTTGCGATCCTGCAGGCGGCCGAAATCCTCGAGGCCGCTGGGATTCCCACGCCCAGGGTGGACGCGGAAGAACTCGCGGGGCACCTGTTGGGGGTATCGCGGACGCGGCTCGGCCTGCACCCCCTGGTCGACGAACAGGTCTTGGAGGCTTACCGCGAACTGGTGTCGCGTCGCGCCCGGCGGGTGCCGCTGCAGCACCTGACCGGGTTGGCAACCCTCGGCGCGGTGACCGTCCGGGTGGGGCCCGGGGTGTTCATCCCCCGCCCGGAGACCGAGATGCTGGTGGAGGCGGCGCTCGGCGCCATCGCCGAGGTACCGGCACCCATCGTCGTGGACCTGTGCACCGGCAGCGGGGTCATTGCGCTGGCGATCGCCGCCGCACGTCCGGATGCGACGGTGCATGCCGTCGAGCGCTCGCCCGGCGCGCTGGCCTGGGCGCGCCGGAACGCCGATCTGCAGGCCGCGGCCGGACAAACCCCGATCCTGTTGCGGGGCGGGGATTTCGGCGACGAACGGCTGCTCGCGGATCTGGAGGGAACCGCCGATCTGGTCACCGCGAACCCGCCGTACGTGCCCGACGGCACCGAGGTCGAACCGGAGGTATCCGGATTCGACCCGGCCGAGGCGGTCTTCGCCGGTCCGGACGGCCTGGCGGTGATCCGGCCGCTGATCTCGGTCGCGGCCGCGCTGGCAAGACCCGGCGGATGGATTGCGATCGAACATGATTCGAGTCACGGCGAGTCGGTGCCGGCGCTGCTGACGGCCCGCCGGGTACTCGCCGAGGTGAACGACCACCTCGACCTTGCCGGTCGGCCACGGTTCGTGACCGCCCGGCGGGTGCGCCTCTCGCAGGGTGACACACTGTTTCGGTGACGACGTACGACTGCTCCGACCCGGCGCAGCGGCGCGCCGGGCTGGAGGCGGCGGCGGCCGCCGCGCGGGCCGGCGGCCTGGTCGTCCTTCCGACCGACACCGTCTACGGAATCGGCGCGGACGCGTTCAACTCGCCGGGGGTACGCGCGCTGCTGGCGGTCAAGGGCCGCGGCCCCGACATGCCGGTGCCGGTGCTGGTCGGATCCTGGAACACCATCGACGGCCTGGTGCTCGACGTCGGTTCCACCGCCCGCACGCTCATCGAGGCGTTCTGGCCGGGCGGCTTGTCGCTGGTGGTGCCGCACGCGCCGTCGCTGGTCTGGGACCTGGGCGACACCGCCGGAACCGTGATGATCCGCATGCCGCTGCACCCGGTGGCGCTGGACCTGCTGCGGGCGGTCGGCCCGATGGCGGTCTCCAGCGCGAACCGGAGCGGCAGCCCGCCGGCGAGGACCGCGGCCGAGGCGCTGGATCAACTGGGCGGCGACGTCCCCGTGTACCTCGACGGCGGGCCCGCTCCCATCGGGGTGGCATCCACCATCGTCGACCTGACCGGCGACGTGCCACGGGTGCGGCGGCAGGGGGCGGTGACGCTTGATCGGCTGCGCCAGGTGATCGGCGATGTCGTGCCGGTGACCGGCTGACCGTTCGGCCCGCCGAGGCACAACCGCGCGTGCCATTACCCTGGATCGGTGCCGTCATTCGCCCTGCCAGTACGGGAGTACGCACTGGTTTTCGGGGTCGCGGTGCTGGTCACATTCCTGGCGACCGGGCTGATCCGCGTGGTTTCGGTCCGGATCGGCGCGTTCACCCCGATCCGGGAGAGGGACGTGCACACCGTTCCGACGCCCCGGATGGGCGGCGTGGGCGTCTACCTCGGGGTCACGTCGGCCCTGCTGCTGGCCTCGCAGCTTCCCCAGCTCAACCGGGCGTTCACCGCCTCGAGCCAATTGCTCGGCGTCGTCATCGCCGGCGCGGCGATCTGTGCCGTGGGCGTGCTGGACGACCGGTTCGACCTGGACGCCGTCACCAAACTGGCCGCCCAGGTGCTAGCCGCGGCGATCCTGGTGTTCTTCGGCGTGCAGTGGATCCAGATGTGGGTGCCGAGCCAGGGCGGGGTGCACGGGACGCTCGTCATCCTGGACCAGTACCAGTCCACCCTGGTGACGGTCCTGATCACCCTGGTGCTGATCAACGCGATGAACTTCATCGACGGTCTGGACGGGCTGCTGGCCGGGGTGGCCGCGATCTCGGGCATCGGGCTGTTCGTCTTCTCCGCGCATGTGCTGGAGGTCTCCGCGAACGACAGTTCCGCCTCCCAGGCCCCGCTGCTCGCCGCCGCCCTGGTCGGTGCGTGCATCGGATTCCTGCCGCACAACTTCCACCCGGCGCGGATCTTCATGGGGGACGCCGGGTCGATGTTCATCGGCCTGACGATGGCGGCCGGCATCGTCGGGACCGGTGGGACGATCAGCCCCTCCACCTACGGCGCCCGCACCACCCTGGCCGCCCTCGCCCCGCTGATCGTGGCGTTGGCGGTGGTGTTCATCCCATCGCTGGACCTCCTGCTGGCCGTGCTGCGCCGCACCCGCGAGGGCCGGCATCCGTTCAGCGCCGACCAGCGTCACCTGCACCACCGGATGCTCGCCCTCGGCCACACCCACCGGCAGGTGGTGTTGGTGTTCTACCTGTGGGCGACGGTCGTCTCCGGCGGCGCCGTGGCGCTCGGTTTCGTCGAGTGGCAGAAGACCGTCGGACCGACCTCGGCGGGCATCCTGCTCGCCGTCGGCGTGACGATCTGGCCGCGGCTTCGTCGGCGCAGGTCGCGTCATCGCCGCGATGAGGGTGCGACAGGCAAGGTGGGTGACGGGCTGAGCGGCACACTGGGTGACAGGGGTCGTGGCGGGACGGGCGACCCGGCGGGCGCGGCGGCGGGGAAGGAATCGGTATGACGGAACCGGCGAGGCGCCCCGACCTGCCGGTGGCGCAGGTGGATCGTGCCGCGGCGCGCAGCCGCTCGACCGGGCCGTGGTCCGTCGAGCAACTGCGGCCGTGCTGGATCGTGCTGACCGGTGTGGGCGTGCTCCTGTCGGTTGCCGCCGGGGTGGTCGGCGGCGGGCGCGGCCTGGCGGGCGCGGTGGTCGGCATCGGCATCGTCGGTGCGTTCTTCACGCTCTCCACGCTCGTGATCGCTGCGGTCGGGGCACGGCATCCCAAGGCCGTGCTGCTGGCCGCCTTGGTCACCTACCTGATCAAGATCGTCGCGCTGGGCGCGGTCGTGGTGCTGTTGCCGCCCGACGGGCCGGTTTCGACGCGCTGGCTCGCGATCGCGGTGCTGGCCGGATTGGTCTCCTGGATCGCGGCGCACCTGCGGTACGTGTGGACCGCGAAGCTCTTCTACGTCGACCCGCGGTGAACGGCTGCGCGGAGAGGTGCGCCACATCATCCGGCGGGCGGCAGCCGGATGCGGACCCCGACCGACCGGGCTGATAGGGTCGCACGTGCCATGACGAAGCGGTACATGCCGGAAGATGCGTCCAGTGGGGCGGGACTCGGCTGGGCCGCTACGGCTACCCTGCTCGGCGGACTCGTCGTCTGGGGCGGTATCGGATGGTTACTCGATCACTGGTGGGGCACCCGCTTCGCCACGCCGATCGGCGCCGTCCTGGGCATGGCGCTCGGGGTGTACGCGGTCGTGATGCGATATGGCCGCGCGACTCCTGGCAGCACCGCACGACCGACGGAGGGGGACTCGCGCGCCGAGTCCGCACACGCCAGTATCGAGAGGTAATCCACGGTGGGTCCCAGTTCGGCGCTGACCACCCTGCTGGTGGCGCAGGGTGAGGGCGGTGGTGGCTTCACGCCACCGTCCGTCGACGAGTCGTTCTTCTTCGATCGGCTGGGCGACGGCTCGATCATCGCGTCCTGGAAGGTTGTCGGGCTGCTGATCATCGGCACCGCCTTCATCGTGGTGTTCTTCCTGGCGGCCGCCCGCCGGGCGCGTGTCGTGCCGGGCAAGTTCCAGTTCTTCGCCGAAGGCATCTACGGGTTCGTGCGCAACTCCATCTCGATCGAGGTGATGGGCCGGGCCGGTCGCGGCTGGGCCCCGTTCCTGGCCACCCAGTTCGTGTTCATCCTGGTGATGAACATCTACGAGATCATCCCGGTGGCATCCATCCCCGTCACCTCCCATTTCGTGTTCCCGGCGGCGCTCGCGCTGCTGACGTGGGTGCTCTACAACGTGGTCGGGATCCGCAAACACGGGTTCTTCGGATACCTCAAGAGCCAGACGGTGATCCCCGGCATCCCGGCGGCGCTGCACGTGTTGTTGATACCGATGGAGTTCTTCTCCAAGATCCTGCTGCAGCCGTTCACCCTGGCAGTCCGGTTGTTCGCCAACATGTTCGCCGGGCACATGCTCGTGATCGTCGCGACGGCGGGCACGATCTACCTGCTGGAGTCGGGCGGCCTGAACTATGCCTTCGCGGTCCTGCCGGCGCTGGCCAGCGTGGGGCTGTGGTTCTTCGAACTGCTGATCTGCGCGCTACAGGCCTACGTGTTCACCCTGCTGACCGCGATCTACATCGAGGGGGCCGCCGCCGAATCGCACTAGCTCGGTGCCGAATCGTCCTGAAAAACCGTTCCGCAGAATCCGGCATGTGGGTGAGCCGACGGCTGACAGCCGGCACGTACCTCGGCACATCCGACGGAGACGAAGCAGTTCACCGATAAGTCCTTGAGCAGTTCCTTGACCCAGCAGTTGACCCAGAGAGCTGTACCACCTGGCCCGCACCGGCGGAACCAGTGAATCACCGAAAGGGAGAAGCACCATTATGGCCATCGCAGCCCTTGCCGCGACTGACGTGACCGTCAGCGTCATCGGCAACCTCGGCGTCATCGGCTACGGCCTGGCAGCCATCGGTCCGGGTATCGGCGTCGGCATCGTCTGGGCGGCGTACATCCAGGCGACCGCCCGGCAGCCCGAGTCCGCCGGTCTGACCCGCACGTACGCGTTCCTGGGCTTCGCGGTGTCCGAGGCGCTGGCGCTGCTCGGCTTCGTGGTGCCCTTCATCTACTCGACCACGCCCTCCTGAGCGGCGAGTTTCCACATCCACCGCGCGGCGAAGGGTTGATGGCTGATGCCACACGTACAGGAAGCGTCCCCGAGTGTGCTCGGGCTTCCCTGGGGCGAACTCGTCATCGGGGTCATCTGCTTCGTGATCCTGGTGCTGGTGTTGGGCAAGTACGCCTGGCCGATGTTCGAGAAGGCCTACGCGGCACGCACCGAGGCGATCGAGGGCGGCATCGCCAAGGCCGAACAGGCCCAGGCCGAGGCGGCGGCGGCGCTGCGACGCTACAACGAGCAACTGGCCGGCGCCCGCGAGGACGCGGCCAAGATCCGCGAAGATGCCCGCCTGCAGGCGCAGGCGATCCACGACGACATGCTGGCCAAGGCCAGGGCGGAAACCGAGCGGGTTGCCGCCGCGGGCCAGGCGCAACTGGATGCGCAGCGCGCCCAGATCGTCGCGGAACTCCGTGCCGACATCGGCCGCGTCGCGGTCGATCTCGCCGGAAAGGTCGTCGGTGAATCGCTGCAGGACGAAGCCCGCCAGCAGCGCACGGTCGAGCGATTCCTCGCCGAGCTGGAGAGCTGATGTCGGTCCTGTCATCGCAGCAGGCGCTGGCCGCGTCGACCCAGGAGTTGCTCACGGCTGCGGCCACCATGGACGGGCCGGCGCTGGGCACCGTCGCCGACGAGCTGGCCGGCTTCGCCGGCGTGCTCGCGGGGCAGCCGCACCTGCGCAGGGTGCTGACCGAGACCACGATCGCCGCCGACGCCAAGTCGGCGCTGGCCTCCCGGCTGCTCTCCGGCAAGGTCGATGCGCGGTCGCTGCGAGCCGTCACCGCGACCCTGGCCCAGCGGTGGGCCGGCGGGCTAGAACTGGTCGACGCGCTCCGCCGGATGTCCCGCACGGCGCTGTTCCTGCAGGCCGAGCGGGCCGGCGAGCTCGACGAGGTGGAGGATCAGCTCTTCCGCTTCGGTCGCATCCTCGATGCCAACCCGGACCTGGCGGTGATCCTGGACGACCCGGCCACCTCCCCGAAGGGTCGCGCCGAGCTGGTGACCCGCGCGCTCGCTGACCGGGCGCACCCGCTGACCGTTCGCCTGCTGACCAGCCTCGCGCGAGACCCCGGCGGCCGGGCGTTCAGCCATGGCGTGGGCGAACTGGTCCGGCAGGCCGCCGAGCGGCGCGACAAGCTGGTGGCCACCGTCACCTCTGCGACCGCCCTGTCGGCGCAGCAGACCTCGCGGTTGCGGGAGGCGCTGGACCGCATCTACTCCCGCGGCGTCGTCGTGCACGTGCTCGTCGACCCGTCGCTGGGCGGCGGCCTGCGCGTGCGGGTCGGTGACGAGGTCATCGACGGCAGCGTGTCCGGCAGGCTGGAAGCGATCCGCCAGCGGCTCGCGCGATGAGACCGAGGCCTGGACATCAACCCCATGGCGGCGCGGCGCGCCGCCGACCACCACCTGAGACGAGAAACGGATCACGATGACCGAGTTGACGATCTCCCCCGACGAGATCCGCGCGGCGATCGAGGGCTACGTCGCCGACTACGCACCGTCGGTCAGCCGCGAGGAAGTCGGCATCATCACCTCCACCGGTGATGGCATCGCCACGGTGGAGGGCCTGCCGTCCACCATGACCAACGAGCTGCTGGCATTTCACGGCGGGGTGCTGGGCGTTGCGCTGAACCTGGAAGTGCGCTCCATCGGCGCGGTCATCCTCGGGGACGCGGAGAAGCTCGAGGAGGGCCAGCAGGTCACCCGGACCGGGGAGGTGCTCTCCGTCCCGGTGGGGGACGCGTTCCTGGGCCGCGTCATCGACCCGCTCGGCCATCCGATCGACGGGCTCGGTGACATCGAGGCCCAGACGCACCGCCAGTTGGAACTGCAGGCACCCAGCGTGGTGCAGCGCCAGGAGGTGTCCGAGCCGTTGCAGACCGGCATCAAGGCCATTGATTCCATGACGCCCATCGGCCGCGGGCAGCGCCAGTTGATCATCGGCGACCGCAAGACCGGCAAGACGGCGGTGTGCGTGGACACCATCATCAACCAGAAGTCGAACTGGGACTCGGGTGATCCGAAGCTGCAGGTGCGCTGCATCTACGTGGCGGTCGGCCAGAAGGGCTCCACGATCGCCGGCGTGCGGCAGGCGCTGGAGGACGCCGGGGCGCTCGAGTACACCACCATCGTCGCGGCGCCGGCCTCGGACTCGGCCGGCTACAAGTGGTTGGCGCCGTACACCGGCTCGGCGATCGGCCAGCACTGGATGTACGCCGGCAAGCACGTGCTGATCATCTTCGACGACCTGTCCAAGCAGGCAGAGGCGTACCGGGCGATCTCCCTGCTCTTGCGCCGCCCGCCGGGCCGCGAGGCCTACCCCGGGGACGTCTTCTACCTGCACTCCCGGCTGCTGGAGCGCTGCGCGAAGCTCTCCGACGACCTCGGCGCCGGATCGATGACGGGCCTGCCGATCATCGAGACCAAGGCGGGCGACGTCTCGGCGTACATCCCGACCAACGTCATCTCCATCACCGACGGGCAGGTGTACCTGCAGTCCGACCTGTTCAACTCGGGCGTGCGCCCCGCGATCAACGTCGGCATCTCGGTCTCCCGGGTCGGTGGCAAGGCGCAGGTCAAGGGGATGCGCAAGGTGTCGGGCACGCTGCGCCTGGACCTCTCGGCGTACCGCGAGCTGGAGGCGTTCGCCGCCTTCGGCTCGGACCTGGACGCCGCCTCCCGCCGGTCGCTGGATCGGGGATCGCGGCTGGTGGAGTTGCTCAAGCAGGGCCAGTACTCGCCGTACCCGGTGCAGGAGCAGGTCGCCTCACTGTGGGCCGGGACCCGCGGCCATCTGGACCGGGTGCCGGTGGAGGACATCCGCCGGTTCGAGGCGGACTTCCTGCAATACCTGCGGCACCAGCCCGGCGGGCCGCTGGAGAGGATCCAGACCGAGAAGGACCTCTCCGACGAGAGCGAGGCGGCGCTGCTGGAGGCGCTGAACTCGTTCGCCGAGTCGTTCACCACGTCGTCCGGCACGATTCTGGGACGCGAACCGGAGGCCGAACCGATGGACCAGGCCGAGGTCCGCCAGGAGAAGGTCCAGGTCCGCCGCCAGCCCCCGCCGCCGAAGAAGTGAGCGCGACGGTGGCGATCGTTCGTGGTGCGCCGGTGCCTTCCCGCGGCGCCGTGCCCGGCCGGGCCGGGGGTGGCGGATGAGCGCGCAGATCCGGATCCTCAAGCAGAAGATCCGCGCGACGCAGTCCATCCAGAAGATGGTCAAGGCGCAGGAGTTGATCGCCACCTCGCGGATCACCAAGGCGCAGGCGAGGGTCGCGGCTTCGGCGCCGTACTCCGCCCAGATCACCGACGTGCTCACCGCTTTGGCATCGGTCTCCACGTTGGACCATCCGCTGCTCAACGAGCGGCAGAATCCGCAGCGGGCGGGCATCTTGTTGATGACCTCCGATCGCGGGCTGTGCGGCGGTTTCAACGCCAACGCGATCAAGGCAGCAGAGGAGCTCGCCGCACTGCTGCGCAGCCAGGGCCAGGATCCGGTGATGTACATCATCGGGCGGAAGGGCTTGGCCTACTACACGTTCCGGCGGCGGGCGGTGGCCGCATCGTGGACGGGCTTCTCCGAGAAGCCGTCCTACGCCGACGCGGAGGCGGCGGCGACGGCCGTGCTGGCGGCGTTCCTGGCCGGCTCCGACGCCGAGGTGGAACTGCCCACCGGAGAGCGCGCGCCGGGTATCGACGGGATCCACCTGGTATCCACGCACTTCGTGACGATGATCACCCAGGTGCCGCGGGCCAGCCGGATCGCGCCGATGGAGATCGAGTACGTCGGCACCGACGCGCCCGGCGGGCCGCTGCCGGCCTACGAGTTCGAACCGGCGCCCGACGCCCTGATGCACGCGCTGCTGCCGAAATACGTCACCACCCGCATCTATGCCGCGCTGCTGGACTCCGCCGCCAGCGAGTCGGCTGCTCGCCGAGCGGCCTGCAAGAACGCCACGGACAACGCCAGCGACATCATCCGCAACTACAGCCGGCTGGCCAACCAGGCACGCCAGGCGCAGATCACCCAGGAATTGGCCGAGATCGTCGGCGGCGCCGACGCGCTCGCCGCCTCCGCAAGCGAAGAGGACTGAACTTCATGAGCACCGCGATTTCGCTTCCCACGGATGCCGCCGGGGCGAACAAGAAGGCGACCGGCCGGGTGGTCAGGGTCATCGGTCCGGTGGTCGACGTCGAGTTCCCCCGGGGCGCCGTGCCGGCACTGTTCAACGCCCTGCACGTGGACGTCGACCTCGCCGGCGTCACCCGGACGTTGACCCTGGAAGTGTCGCTGCACCTCGGCGACGACATCGTCCGCTGCATTTCCATGCAGCCCACCGACGGGCTGGTGCGAAGCAGCATCGTCACCGACACCGGCTCGCCGATATCCGTCCCGGTCGGGGATGCGGTGAAGGGGCACGTGTTCAACGCGCTCGGGGACTGCCTGGACGCGCCGGGCACCGCGGCGGACGCCGAGCACTGGCCGATCCACCGCCACCCGCCGCCCTTCGACCAGCTCGAGGGCAAGACCGAGCAGCTGGTCACCGGCATCAAGGTGATCGACCTTCTGACCCCGTACGTGCAGGGCGGCAAGATCGGCCTGTTCGGTGGCGCCGGGGTCGGCAAGACCGTGCTGATCCAGGAGATGATCACCCGCGTCGCCAAGAACTTCGGCGGCACCTCGGTGTTCGCCGGCGTGGGGGA
>CAZUXD010000013.1:0-67877 GCA_964624455.1 uncultured Actinomycetes bacterium
TGCGCGGCGGCTCGGCGGCGGGTCGGCGGGTGCGCGGCGGCTCGGCTCGCCGCGGCGCTGGTGCTGCTGCTGCCGGTGACGAGGCAACTGCCGCATCCGTGTCGCGCGCGTCATCCACTACCGAGCAATCGGGGCACCCAACCACGACCGTGGGGCACCTGGCCCTGCGTCACCACCCCGACCCGGCGGGCGCAGGCTTCCGGCGCCGCCGCGCGAGGGTCGGCACGGTCGGCACGGTCGGCCGGCCGCGTGGCGTGGGGCAACATCAACTCGATGTCCGGTTTGACGTTCCCGCGGGAACGTCAAACCGGACAATTACCCATGGCGACCATGGCCGAGCGCCCCGGGGTGACGCGCTGGCACTGTCGGTCCCGCACGATACAGTTCCACCAGTTACAAACAACTGTTCGGGAGGGATCATGACGGCAACAGCGGTAGCGGCGGGCGGCGCCGCCAATCCGGCGACCGAGCCGGGATCTGCCCCGGCAACGAGCGGATTCGTGCCTGTGCTGGTCGGCGGGCGGGATGCCGATTGGGCGGCAGTGGACGCGGGGCTGCCGACCGAGGTGCTCGGAGCGCGCATCTGCGCCTTGGCGACCCGGATGGCACAGGCGACGTTCCACTGGTTGCAGATGATCGCGGAGTTCGACCGCCGCGAGGGCTGGGCCGGGGTCGGCATCCGTTCCTGCGGACACTGGCTGGCCTGGACCTGCTCGATGGCGTCGGGGACCGCGCGGGAGCACGTGCGGGTGGCGCGCGCCTTGGAGGGTCTGCCCCGGGTTTCGGCGGAGATGGCTGCCGGGCGGTTGTCGTATGCCAAGGTGCGCGAGATCACCCGGGTCGCAGACCGGGTGGACGAGTCGACGCTGGTGGAGTTGGCGCGCACCGCGACCGCGTCGCAACTGGCCCGCACGGTGCGGGGATTTCGCGCCGCCGACGGATCGCGCGCCGCCCAGGAACAGAAGCGCTACGCCAGGTGGACGGTGAGCGACGACGGCTCCGTGCTGTTCTCCGCGCGGCTGCCCCCGGAGGAGGGCGCTGCCGTGATCGCCGCGTTGGCCGCCGCCCGGGACGATCTGATCCGGCTGTCCGGGCGCGATCCGGACGCGGTGGCGGGCTGTCCGGACCGGGACGGCGCGGATGCAACCGTACGCGGCGGTGACGGTTCCTACCGCGCCCGCCCAGGTCTCGACGGCTCGGCCGGCGACTCGGCCGACGACTCGGCCGACGGCGGCGAGTCGGACGCCGAGGCGGCGCCACCGGCGCCCATCGATCCGGTCGACGTGATGTTGCAATGGGCGCGGGGCTACCTGTCCGCGGCGCCGGAGGACCGCTCCGGGGAGGACCGCACCATGGTCGTGGTGCACGTCAACGCCGAGCACCTGCTTCCCGATCAGCACGCCGGCGGGCGGGGCCAGACGCCGCCCCGCTTCGAGCCTGCGATGCGTTCCCGCGGGAGCGTCGAAACGGACACAACCGACACCGACCAGGCACCCGACACCGGCGAATCGGTCGAATCCGGCTGCCGGATCGACCGGTCGGCGATCCCCGTCGACTGCTGCCAGGTCGCCGGGGTGGGCGGCATCACCCGCGACACGGCGGCCCGGGTGGCCTGCGACGCGACGGTGGTCGGCATCTTGCGCGGTGCGGGCGGCGTTGTGCTGGCCCACGGCCGCAAGCGCCGCACGGTCAGCGCGGCCCAGCGGCGGCTGCTGGCAATCCGCGACGGCGCCTGCCGGTTCCCGTCGTGCAGCCGCACGTCCCACCTGGAGGCGCATCATGTCCGGCACTGGGCGCACGGCGGCGCCACCGATCCGGACAATTTGCTCCTGCTGTGCCGCTTTCATCACATGGCCTGCCACGAGGGCGGGGTGGTGATCGCCTATGCCCGCGACTCGATCCCCGGGGCGCCACGCTGGCGGTTCACCACGCGCGAGGGCGAACCGCTGCTCGGCGACCGGTTGCCCTCCGGTGCGCCGGGCTGGAAGCACGACGAATGGATCCTCTGGTACGCCCTGGACGGATCCGCCGGCTGGAACGACCCCGAGGCCCAACGCATCAGGCCGCTGTGGGCCGGCGAGCGATTCAGCCTCGCCGATGCGGTGGCCGTGCTCTTCCCCGGCCCGGCCGCCGATCCGGCCGACGATCCGGCCGACGATTCGACCGACGATTCGACCGACGATTCGACCGACGATTCGACCGGCGAGCCCGATCCGGCGCATGCCGACCGGACGGCCGCATGACTCGTGGCCCTGGAGTTCCTGCGTGACGCAGTCGTCTGCGCCGATGCTGGGCGGGCTCGATGCTGGGCACCCAACCGACGGCCGATCGCTCGGGCACGAGCGGTGCCGGCCAGCGAGGGTGACGAGCGATCCGGGGATCAGGTCGCCGCCTCGACCTGCTTCTCGGCATCGCGCACGCGCAGCCTGCCGGACATCAAGGCGGGGAGCAACGTGTCGCGGAGGGTGGCCAGCGTGCGGGATTCGGTGCGGGCAGCAGCGATCCGCAACCCGACGCCGGCTAGGAGATGACGGGCCGCCACGGTCATGTCCACGGGGTTGACGACTTCCGTTGCCAAGGCGTCCCCTGGCTTGACCCGCTGATGACTACCCGAGGTCCCACGTGCTTTGCTCTGCAAGGCCGTTGTGAATCGCGGGTCGGACAGGACTGCCCACACGACCGAGGAGGACTCGCTGACCGGCTCAAGGATCAAGAACTCCGTCGAGGCGAATGCGTTTGTTGGCGGCACATTCGGCAGGTCCCAGACGCGGGGAAAGCGAGGATTGAGCTTCGAAAGCAAGACGCACGGCCGTCGTATCGCGAGCTTGTTGCTCTTGATTTCCTTCGGCAAGCACAATTCGGGGTGCTGCCCTGAATCGAATGCAGGAAGGCTGTAGAGCTCCACGACGGAGAAATCCATTGCATCCGGCGCAACCGCGATCGACCTTTGCGACACTAGGTCACGCAACGGGGTACTCCGATGCAACCCTGAAACCAAGGCGGTAGCCATCTCTACCGTTCGAGCAACTAGTGCGTGGTTGGCGGCGATCTTGTCGTCGAGGGCGCCGAGGACGTCTGCGATCGCGCGTTGTTCAGATAATGACGGCAGCGTGATCCGCCATGTCCCAATCGTCGAGAGGGCGATACGCGGAACGGTGGCGCCATGAATTGTTCGAGCATCGATCAACTGGCGGAAAATCGGCGAAATGTAGTAGTAAAGGAAGAATTGGGGATAGACGTAGTCTTCGCGGAATCTGAGGAGTGCCATTCGCCGGCCCAAACATGCCCGCACGCCGGCCGGCATGAGCGCCGCTTCGCCCAGCCGCGTCTCGTATGAGAAAAGTAGATCCCCCGCTCGCGGCGTGACACGCCTCGTCCATGCAACGTACTCTGACTCTGAAACGTGATCCGATTGCGAAAGATCTAGCCTGCCGTTGATCAAGCTCGCGATGTTGAGGAAGTATGGACCAGCGTTTGTACGAGTAGGCGTCGCATGCGGGCCATCGAAGATTTCGGCAACATCGCCGATCGTCACCACCCGGGTCCCCGTCACCCCAGCCTCCCCAGCTGCTCCTTCACGACCTCCGCCAGTCGCTCGCTCTCCTCGAACTGCCCGTATAGCGCCTTGGTCAGCCGATCGATCTTGTCTTGCAACGGTTCTCCGTCATCCTCGACTTCCGGCGCGCCCACGTACCGGCCCGGGGTCAGCGCATAGTCCGCTGCCTTGATGTCCGTCACCGATACCGACTTGCAGAAGCCGGGCACGTCCTCGTACGTCAGCCCGGCATCCGCCGCCGATTTCGTCCCTCGCCACGCGTGGAAAGTCCCTGCTATCCGGGCGATGTCGTCTTCCGACAGCGCACGCTCGGCGCGATCCACCATGTATCCGAGGCTCCGGGCGTCGACGAACAGCACCTGCCCGCGCCGGTCCACCGAACCGCCGGGGCCGGATGCCTTGTCGCGCGCGACGAACCACAGGCACACCGGGATCCCCGTCGAGCGGAACAACTGTGTCGGCATCGCCACCATGCACGCCACCAGGTCCGCCTCGACCAGTTGCGCCCGGATCTGGCCCTCGCCACCGGAATTGGACGACATCGAGCCGTTGGCCATCACGATGCCGGCGCTGCCACGCGCGGCCAGCTTCGAGATGATGTGCTGGATCCAGGCGTAGTTGGCGTTGCCGGCGGGCGGAACGCCGTAGCGCCAGCGGTGGTCGTCCTCGCGCCGCGCCCAGTCCTTGATGTTGAAGGGCGGATTGGCCAGCACGTAATCGGCCAGCAGGTCGGGATGCCTGTCGCGGGCGAAGGTGTCGTCCCAGCGGCTGGCGAGATTGGCGGTGATGCCGTGGATCGCCAGGTTCATCTTGGCCATCCGCCAGGTCCGCTCGTTGAGCTCCTGGCCGTACACCGCCGCCTGCGCGCGCGATCCGCCGTGCGCCTCGACGAACCTCTCCGCCTGGACGAACATGCCGCCGGAGCCGCAGCACGGGTCGTAGATCCGACCCTGGTACGGCTCCAGCACCTGCACCAGCACCCGGACCACGCTCGCCGGCGTGTAGAACTCGCCGCCGCGCTTGCCCTCCGCCCGGGCGAAGGCCTCCAGGAAGTACTCGTACACCTCCCCCAGCACGTCCCGGGCCCGCCCGGTGCCCTGCCCGGAGAACCGCGTGTCGCCCAGCAGGTCGATCAACTCCCCCAGCCGGCGCTGATCCACGTTGTCCCGGTTGAAGATCCGCGGCAGCGTCGCCGCCAGGGTCGGGTTCGCGCCCATCAGGTATTCCATCGCCTCGTCGACGAGTTGCCCGATCGTCCTGCCCGGCCCTTCGGGACCGGCCGCGACGCCCTTGGCATGCTCGGCCAGGTACCGCCAGCGCGCGCGGGCCGGCACGAAGAAGACGCCGTGCCCGACGTACTCGTCGACATCGTCCGCGGTGCGGGCGATCTGGCCGGGATCCCAACCGTCGGCGCGCAGTTCCGCCTCGATCTGCGAGCGCCGCTCGTCGAAAGCGTCCGAGACGTACTTCAGGAAGACCAACCCCAAGATCACATCCTTGTACTGGGAGGCGTCCATCGAGCCGCGGAGCTTGTCGGCGGCCTTCCACAGGGTGTCCTTGAGCTCCTTCATCGTCGACGGCGCTGCAGGGGCGGTCGGCGGCATGTGCTTCCTCATTTCCGTCGCGCGGGGGACGCGCAATGCCCGGCGGCCGTCGCGGCGGGGTCCCGGCCGCCGGCCGGTTCCACGGTGACGAGACCATCGGCCAGGCGCGCCGTCAACAATTGCATCAGATCGTCGACCGCCGACAGCCGGTCCCGAACCGCGGCTCGGTGATCATCCAGATCCGCCAGGACGCGAGCGGCGCCGGAGGCGCCCGCGGCGTCGATCACCGGCAGCAGCCAACTGCGCCAGCCGGTCCCGGCGCGGATCGACCCGGTGGGCTTGGGCAGCGCGGTGCGGCGCGACAGGTGCGCCGCCAGCAACACCGGCACCAGCCCGGAGCGCGCCGGATCCCGCACGCGCAGGATCCGGGCCGGGGCCAGCACGGCGTGCATCCCCTGGTGATCGACGATGGCCCGCCGGCCGCCCGCCGTGACGAATACGACGTCGCCGGGCTCGGTGTAGTGGGCGCGGGGATAGCGCCTGGTGAACACCACCCGGTCGATCCGCCGGGTTCCGATCGTGCCCTGGTCCGCCACCTCTTCCGGGCCGATAACCGTTACGGCACCGCCGGTTCGGAGGTCGGCCGGATCGATGCGTGCGCCGGGCAACACCGAAAGATGCCCGTCGGCCGACAGGCGTCCGGCCGGGAGCAGCTTCGATGCGGGGCGCGCAGCGGCCCGCACCGTCATCGCCGGCGGGGGCCGGAGGGCCGTCGCGGTCAGTCGGTCTGCGGCCAGTTGCACCGTCACCGCCGCATCCGCCGAACCGATGGGGCGTCCGGGTGCGATCGCGGGCGGCGGCACCGGGAGGAACGCGCCGCGCGCGATGACCGCCGCGGTCGGCACCACCCGGGCGAAGGTGAATGCGTGACGGCTCGCAGCCGCGTAGCTGTCCGTGCTTGCGAGGACGTCGCCCGCCACGGCGGTGACGACGTCCGGCGTCAACTCGACCGCCGCGAGGTCGAGCACCGTCATCCATTTCTCCCCCGCCGGCAGGTCCCGGGCCGGGCCGAGA
Source organism: uncultured Actinomycetes bacterium (assembly GCA_964624455.1). Lineage (GTDB taxonomy): Bacteria > Actinomycetota > Actinomycetes > Mycobacteriales > Nakamurellaceae > Nakamurella. Next base: position 6,175 of record CAZUXD010000013.1, read on the forward strand.
ACCCACACGGCTAGCGCGGTCCCGGGGCGGCCGGGCAGCAGGCCCTCGGGCAGGCGGATCACCGAGCGCACCCGATCGCCCCGGACCACGTCCCACCGGCGCGCATCGACGGCCGACGCCGCGATGGCGTCGGTCAGCACCGACGCGGGGCCGATGACGATCGCATGCCCGCCCGGGTGCCAGCCCGAAACGCCGTGCGCCAGACCGGAAACAGCCGACGCGAGCTGGATCGGGCCGCGCGGCACGGGTAGGCGCAGCAGCACCAGCCCCGGCCGGGCATCATCCGACCCGGCCGGGGCTTGCCGATGATCCCGCGGCTCGACCAGATCCTCCGGCAGCACGCCGTGGGCCAGCAGGCACCGTCGGACCAGCCGGGCCGCCGCTTCATCCGCCGCCTTGGGCTCGGGCGCTCGTTCGGGTCCTCCGCCCACCGCGATGCGGGGGGTGACGTGCTCCGGCAGCGCGGCCAGGACGGCGAGCAGGGCGCCCGCATCGACCGGCGCGGGATCCAGCAGCAGCGGCGCGGCCTGCTCATCGATCAGTGCCGCGCCGATCGCGCCGATGATGCGCTGTGCGCGGTCGGCCATCGCCTCGGCCCCGGCCATCGCGGCGCTGCGCCATCGGCGCGCCAGCGTGTCGAACCCCGAGGCCGGGCCGTACGCCGCGTCGCACAGCAAGTCCGCCTGGTCGGCCCGCCGGAGCAGGTCGGCGCCGCATGCGCGCAGTTCGCGGAGCAGGGCCCTATCGTTCGGGTCGATCCCGGCGGCCGCTGCGAGGAGTTCGTCGCCCGAGCGACCGAACAACGAGCCCCCGATCGCCGCGCGCAGCGCGATCAGCGCGGTGAGCGATGCGAACGCCTGCGCCTGCTCTGTCTTCTCTCGCGCTGCGCCCTCTCGTGCTGCGCGATCCGGGTCGGGGCGTCCCTCGCCCGCCCCTTCGCCCGCGGTCGGCGCGCCTCCCGGCCGGTTGCTCCGGCCGGCCGCCGTGTCGCGCCGCCCAGCATCGTCAGCGGGCCGGGGCGCTGCCGGCAACGGTGCGGGCGCGGCCGCCATCGCCAGGGCCAGATGTAGTTGCAGGTCCTCGCGGATCGCTGGGTTGTTGCCGAGACCGTGCGCGGTGATCCACTCGACGACGTCTGCGCCGCGGTACCACTCCCGGCCCTGTGCCGTCGTCACCGGCCGGGGGAAGGGTCGGGCGCCGTCGCGGTGACGGGCAATCCAGGTGGTGACGACGGGTCGTTTGACCCGCGCCAGCGCCGCGATGTCCGGCTTGCCGATCAGGACATCCCCCAGCCCGCCAAGTTCCGGCAACGAGCGCTCCTTCCTGCGCCACCAGGCTCATCCGTTCGTCGTCTCCGTTCGTGTCGACCGAGCCTATCCGGCATCGATCACGCCTAGCGAGTCAACACGCCGTCATCGCGATAACCCCTGTTATCAGCGTTCGCAGGGGCCACTGTCGGAGGTGTCTTCTACCGTCCCGGTCACAACGTCGTCGATGGCCCATTCGGGCCTGGAAGGAGAGTTCGGCAATGTCGAATCCCCAGCCGCCGAGCGAGCGCCGTGCCGGTGGCGGCTCATCGGAGCCACCGCCCCCGACTGTGCCGCCACCCACCGACAGTGCAACCAGCGGCAGTGCACCCAACGGCGGGGCACCCAACGGCGGGGCACCCAGCGGCGGGGCACCTGCGCAGGGTCCACCAAGCTCGGCGCCCCGTTCATCGCCGCCACCTGCCGGTGACGGTTGGTGGAACGCACCGGTACGGGATCCGGAATCCGTGCGCTACTACCCCTTCGCGGAAGGCTTCCCGGGGCCGGGTACCTCCGGAATATCGCACCTCGCGGCAGATGGCGGGCAGTCCGGCGGCGGGCCCCGGGTGGACGCGCCGCAACCGTGGGAACCGGCGTGGTCTCCGTACGGCGGGCAGCCCGGCCCGGCAACGGGCGCTGATCGTCACGCGCGGGGCCGGGTGTGGCTGGTGCTGGCGGCGGCCGTCATCCTGATCTCCGCCGCGGCCACGATCGGTGTGGTGGCCGGCTACCGAACCGCTGCCCACGACGCCGAGGTGAACTACGAACCGCGATTGCAGGCCGCGCAGCAACTCGCGGACGGCGCCGGATCCGACCTTCGCGTGGCTCGATCGAGCCTCGCCAGCTTCCAGGCCGCGGCCGCCTCGGCATCCGCGGCCGCCGCCGACGTGCCAGACCTGATCGACCTCGCGTACCGGTACTTCGCCCCGGCGGCAGACGTGAACGGATCGGCGACAGCCGTCAGGATCACCGTCACCGACTCGCACGTCAGCCGGGACGCCCTGGCCCTCTCCCAATATCTGGCCGCCCTGGGCTTTTCCGATGCCGTCCTGGATCGCATGTCCCGCACCCGCGCCCTCGACGGCACGCAGTCGGCCGCCGGTCACCACTGCAACGTCACCTGGACCTATCACCCCAACGACGGATTGCAGATGGTCTTCGAGGCAACCGCCGGGGGGTGAGCGGCTCCACCAGTGCCGCCGTCACCATCAAGGGCCTCGTCACCGTCGCGCAGCGGCAAATCCATTGCCGACGCCCCATTCTGAAGGCACCGGATGGCGCCCCGGCCGATATGCTCGACTACCGCACCTGCCGGCGAACGGCTGCGCAGGCCACCCCTTCGAAAGGCACCAGCGATCATGCGATCCCGGCCCGTCCTGCTGGACTGCGACACCGGGATCGATGACGCGCTCGCGCTGCTGTACCTCGCCGGCCGGGGCGGGCGCCTGCTGGGAGTCAGTTCGGTGCACGGCAACGTGCCGGCGCCGACGGCGGCGCTCAACTCGCTACGGGTCCTCGACGTCGTTGCCACCAAGGACGTTCCGGTGTGGGTCGGCGCCGGGCGGCCGCTGGCCCAGCCGCTCGCAACCGCCGAGCACGTGCACGGCCCGGACGGGCTGGGTGGCATCACCACCGGTCCGCCGTCCCGCCCGCCGGCCCCGGGCGCCGCCGCGATGCGCATCGTCGAGGCCGCGCAGCGCGATCCGGGCGGATTCACCCTGGTGGCGACCGGGCCGCTGACCAACCTGGCGCTGGCGCTGCTGCTGGAGCCGGACCTGCCGTCGCTGATCGACGAGGTGGTGGTGATGGGCGGCGCGATGCGGCCCCCGGGGAACATCACGCCGGCGGCGGAGGCCAACATCTGGCACGACCCGGAGGCGGCGCAACTGGTGATGGAGGCCGGATGGCACCTCACCCTCGTCACCCTGGACGCCACGATGCGAACCATGCTGTCCGACGGACAGCTCCGCGCGATCGCCGACTCGACCGATCCGAAGGCCGAGTTCGCTTGGGCCGCAATGGACTTCTACCTCGGCGCCTACGAGTCCTGGAACGGGCGGCGGTCCTGCCCGCTGCACGATCCGCTGGCGGTCGCGCTGGCGCTGGACGGCGACCTCGCGACGTATTCGACCGCGCACACCGACGTCGAGATGCGCGGCGCGCGGACCAGGGGCGCGCTGGTCTGCGACCTTCGGGGCAGTACCGAGGCCGCCCCGGCGCACGGCGGCGTCGTGCGCTACGTCGACGGGTTGGACGTCGAACGGTTCCAGGCCCTGTTCGTCGAATCGCTCACGTCGAAGGCCCCCGCATGACGCCCGCCGCCGCGCCGGCAAGCATCATCCTGGATTGCGATCCGGGCCACGACGATGCGATCGCGATCATGCTGGCGTACGGCACACCGGCGATCGACCTGCTCGCGATCACCACGGTCGCCGGGAACCAGGCGCTGGAAAGGGTGACGCGAAACGCCCGCGCGGTCGCGACCATCTGCGGCATCTCGGACGTGCCGATCGCCGCCGGCTGCGCGGGCCCGCTGGTCCGGCCGCAACGCGTCGCCGCGGAGATACACGGCGAAAGCGGCATGGACGGACCGGAATTGCCGGAGCCGACCGTCCCGCTGGATCCCCGGCATGCGACGGACTTGATCATCGAGACGGTACGCCGCCGGCCGGCCGGGTCGGTGACGCTGGTGCCGACGGGACCGCTGACGAACATCGCGCTCGCGCTGAGGTGCGCGCCCGACATCGCCGAGCGCGTCGCCGGCGTGGTGCTCATGGGCGGCGGCTACGGCACGGGAAACACCACGGCCGCCGCCGAGTTCAACATCCTCGCCGACCCGGAGGCCGCACACATCGTGTTCTCCGCCGGATGGGACCTGACGATGGTCGGCCTCGACGTCACGCATCAGGCCAGCGCAACCGGGGACGTCGTCGACCGGATCCGCGCCATCGGCACCGCCCCCGCCCGGTTCGTGCTGGAGCTGCTGGAGTTCTTCGGCCGAACATACCTTGCGGCCCAAGGCTTCTCGTCACCCCCGGTGCACGACCCGTGCGCGGTCGCAGCGGTCGCCGACCCTTCGGTGATGACGCTGCGCCCCGCGCACGTCGCGATCGAACTGGCCGGCGCCCACACGGCGGGCATGACGGTGACGGACTTCGCGGGGCGCGGCGGTGTCGAGCGCGAGCACCGGGTGGCAACGCACCTGGACCGAGATCGCTTCTTCGACATGGTGATCGACGCGATCGGGCGGATCCGCGAAGACGGGTGATGCCCACCTGGGCCACCACGTCACGGCGCGGCCCCGACCGCCGCGCGCTCCGCACGGATCCTGTTCGCCCGCCGTTGCCGGTCCCACGCCCGATAGAGCGGACGGCCCAGGAGCACGATCACCGTCACCGTATACGGCAACGCCAACATCAAATCCGCCGGCAGCGCGGCAACCTGCTGCAGTTGCCCACCCAGCGCCTCGACGAATCCGAACAGCACGCAGGCCAACGCCGTCCACAACGGCTTCACGTTGCCGACGAAGATCGCGGCCAGCGCGATGAAGCCCGCACCTGCGGTCATGTTGTTGTTGAACGAGTTCAACGTCGCCATCGACAACTGTGCGCCGGCCAGCCCGCACAGCACGCCGGAGACGAGGACGGTCGTCATCTTGATCCGCCGCGGGTTCAGGCCGGCGGCGATCGCGGCCTCGGGCCGCTGCCCCACCGCGCGCACCCGCACGCCGTACGGCGTGCGGTACAGGATCCACCAGGACAGCGGCACGAGGAAGATCGCGGCGACAACCAGAATCGTCTGCCCGTCCAGCGCCGGACCGAGTACCGGTATGTGCGCGAGCGGCCCCAGGTGGATCTTCCACATGCTGGGGAACTCGGTCGGCGTGTAGTTGCTCTGGTTGCCGTAGAACACGCTCAGCATCAGCACCGTCAGGCCCAGCGCGAGGATGTTGATGCCGATCCCGACCACGATGAAGTCGGCCCGCAGCCAGAGGCTCACCACGCCGAAGACGACCGCGAACACCAGGCCGGCGCCGACCGCCGCAAGCAGCGCCAGCACGATGCTGTTGCTGGCGGCGCCGACGGCGATGCCGGCGAACGCGCCGATCAGCATCAGACCCTCCAGGCCGATGTTCAGCACGTCGGCCTGTTGGGTGAACATGCCGCCCAAGGCGGCCAGCACCAACGGGACCGCCGACCAGACCGTCGCGATCCACAGGGCGTTGGTGAAGACGTCCATCACGCCTTCACCTCCGCGCGAACCGTCCCGCCGTCGGTGGGCACCGACTCGTCCGGCAGGTCGTGGCCGGCGCCCCGCCGTCGTTCGCGGGTGATCTGCAACGCGGCCGCCGTCATCATCAGGATGATCAGTCCCTCGAGCACGTTGACCAGCGACAGCGGGACGGCAGTCTCGAATTGCATGACGCTCGCACCCTGCTCGAGCGCGCCGTAGAAGAGCGCCGCGATGGCGATGCCCAGCGGGTTGAGCCGGCCCAGCAGCGCGACCGTGATGCCGATGAACCCGTAGCCCGGCGAGAACTCCTGCACGAAGCGGAACTGCGTGCCCAACGAGGCGACGACCCCGGCGACGCCCGCTATCGCGCCCGACCAGACGACGATCTCGGTGATCCGGCGTTTCACGTTCACCCCGAGATACCGGGAGAACGAGCGGTTGTCGCCGACGAATCGGGTCTGCAGGCCCCACCGGGTGCGCAGGAACACGAAGCCCACCACGAACAGCACCACGAATCCGATGACGATGCCGATGTTGGCGCCGCCCTGCCCGAGGATCGTCGGCAGGTGGGCCTGCGGCGCGATCGACGCGGTCGCCCGCCGGCCGGACGAGGGATCGCGCATCGGACCGCCGGACAGGTAGGCGGTGATGTTCGCGACGATGTAGTTGAGCATCAGGGTGGTGACGAGCACATCGACGCCCAGGTACGCATCGAGCGCCCCGGCGATGTACCCCACGGCGGCGCCGGCGAGCGCCCCCAGCACCACGCAGACGAGTATCAAAAGAGGCCCCGGCAGGAAGGAGAATTGCGCCCCAAGCACGCCGCCGACGAACGCGCCGGCGTACATCTGGCCCTCGGCCCCGATGTTGAAGATCCCCGCCCGGAACGAGAGGTACACGCTCGCCGCGATCAGCACCAGCGGAATCGCCTGGGCGATCATGGCGGAGAAATTGAGCTCGTCGGAGAAGCTGCCGAACAGCAGGCCGTTGTACGCCGCGGCGGGGTTCTCGCCGAGCGCCAGCACGATGGCGACGCCGATGGCCAGCGCGATCGCGACGGCAAGCACCGGTTGCCCCACGCCGCGTACCGCCGCCCCGCCGGCGCGCCGCAGGCTCGGCATCCAGCTTCCCGGCTCGGTCGGTGAGAAGGCGCTATGAGGCGGGGCCTGCGCGTCCGCGACCACCTGCGTCACCCGCGAAGCCACCGGTGCCGATACCTGATGCGGCGAGGGCTCGGTCGATGCGGGCACGTCGCGCGGATCCGCGGCTCCGGCCATCGCCAGCCCGATCCGCGGCACCATCTGCTCCGCGGGCGGGAACTCGGCGACGATCTGCCCTCGGTACATCACCAGGATCCGGTCGGCCAGCACCAGGAGTTCGGAAAGGTCCGCGGATACCACCAGCACCGCCGCGCCGGCGTCGCGGCGCAGCCGCAATTGCGCGTGGATGAACTCCATCGCGCCGACGTCGACCCCGCGCGATGGCTGCGCGGCCAGCAGCACCGCGGGGTCGGTCTCGAGTTCCCTTGCGACCACGACCTTTTGGATGTTGCCACCGGAGAGGCTCGCCACCTTGGTGCGCGGCTCGGCCCCCCGCACGTCGTACCGGCGGATCAGGGAGGTGGCCCAATCCACCGCGAGGCGGCTCCGCAGCAGGCCCCGGCGGAACAGATTGGTGTGGAAGAAGCCTCCGACCAGGTTGTCGGTGACGGAGGCCGCGCCCGCCACCCCGTCCGCGAGGCGATCCTCCGGGACGTGCGCGATGCCGGCGATGCGTCGGGCGGCCGGCGGCGCGGTCGTGATGTCGCGCCCACCGAGGTGCACGGCGCCGCTGACCACCTCCTGCAGACCGGCCAGCGCCCGCACCAACTCCGTTTGGCCGTTGCCCTCCACCCCCGCTATCCCGGTGATCTCGCCGGGCCGCAGGTCCAGCGTCACCCCGTCCACCCGGACCCGCCCCTCGCCGTCCTCGACGAGAAGGTCGGTGCACGTCAGCGCGGCCGGCCCGGCCGGCCGGGTGGCCGGAACCGGTTCGGTCCGGCCGAACCGGACCTGCCGGCCGACCATCAGGGTGGCGATACCCGCCTCGGTCGCGCCGGCCGTTTCGCCGTCGGCGACCGTCCGTCCGAGGCGCATGACGGTATACCGGTCGGCGACCGCGAGGACCTCCCGCAACTTGTGGGTGATCAGGACGATGGTCCGCCCGGACCTCGCCAGGCCGCGCAACACCTCGAAGAGCCGGTCCGCCTCCTGCGGGGTCAGGACCGCGGTCGGCTCGTCCAGGATGAGGATCCGCGCCTGGAAGTACAGCGCCTTCAGAATCTCCACCCGCTGGCGCTGACCGGCCGAGAGCCGCTCCACGCGCTGCGCCGGGTCGACCTGCAGCCCGAAACGGTCGGACACCTCGGCCAGTTCGGCGACCATCCGCTGACGGTCCAGCGTGTAGAACCCGTGGGTCTCCTCGGCGCCGAGGAACACGTTCTGCGCCACCGTCAGCGACTCGACCAGCTTGAAGTGCTGGTGCACCATGCCGACGCCATGCGCTCGGGCCGCCACCGGGCTCGACATCCGGACGGGCGCACCGTCTACGACGATTTCGCCCTCGTCCGGTTGCAGGATGCCGAAGCAGATGTTCATCAGGGTCGTCTTGCCGGCGCCGTTCTCACCCACGATGGAGTGCACCTCGCCCCGGGCGACGGACAGCGAAACCTGATCGTTGGCAACCAGCGTCCCGAATCGCTTGGTGATGCCGCGCAGTTCGAGCGCGGGCGCCGCGGGAGATTCCGTCACGGGCTACTCCGGGGTCCGACGTTCACGTGCGGGGCCGCGGCGACCGGCGGCCCCGGACACCGATCAACCGATCGTCGCCTCGGCGCAGAACGGCTCCACGCACGGCACCTTGATCTCGCCGGCCGCGACCTTGTCCGAGTACTCCTTGATCTTCTCGGCGGTCGCCGACTTCACCAGGTCGGTGTCGAGCGTGAGGCTCACGCCGTCGTTGGGAATGCCGTAGACGTAGGTCTTTCCGGTGACGAGGGAACCGTCCTTCGCCATCTTCGCCAGGTCGAACACCGCGTTGTTCACGTTCTTCAGGGCCGACGCGAGGATGAATCCGGGGTACAGGTCGTTCTGGTCGGAGTCGACGCCGATCGCGTACTTGTTCTTGTCCTTGGCAGCCTTGAGCACGCCCAGCCCCGATCCACCTGCCGCGGCGAAGATCACATCCGCACCCTTGGCGTACATGCTGGCCGCCTGGTTGTAGCCGGTGTTGGAGTCGGTCCAACTGCCCACATAGGACTTCTGGATGGTGATCGAGCTGTCCACCGCCTTGGCGCCCGCCTCGAACCCGACGATGAAGTCGTTGATGACGGGGATGTCCTGCCCACCCACGATCCCGACGTTCTTGCCACCGCCGGACATCGGGTAGTCCGTGGTGTTCGAGCTGACCAGCGCGGCCAGCACGCCGGCGAGGAAGGACACGTCGTTCTGCCGGAAGGTGATCGAGGCGATGTTGGCCCCGGGCACCTCGGCGTCGAACATGATGAACTTCTGGTCGGGGTATTGCTTGGCGACCTGCGTCAGTTGGTCGCCTACCTGATCTCCGCCGGTGACGATGACGTCGTACGTGCCGCCCTTGGAGAGTTGCTGCAGGTCGTTCACCCACGCCTGGGTGTTGTTGTCTCCGCCCTCGATGGTCTTGGTCTCCGCGCCGAGTTCGGAGGCGGCACGTTTGATGCCGGCCTCACCGGAATCGAAGAAGCCCAGGTCGCCGAGGGACCCCGGCACCATGTAGGCAACCCCGAACGAGCCCCCGTCACCGGTGCCCGACGTCGGCGCGTCGGTCCCGCCCGCGCTTGGACTCGTTGTGCTGCTGCCCGACGTGCCCGCACTGCCGCCGGAGCTACCGCAGGCCGTGGCCAGCAGGCTGACCGCGGCAACGCCCGCGAGCATCGCGAAGACGCGACGTTTCATCGGAGGGTCCTTTCGTATCACTAGGGTGCCGGCGCGAGGCGCGCCTGGATCGCCAGGTCGGGGTGAGCGATCGCTAGCGCGAGGGCGCCCACCGAGAACCGTTGCGAATTCCGGGCGTCCGGCCCGAATTGTCGGCACCGGGTGATTGTGTCAGATCACGCGGGGGCGACGGTATGGGCACCGCCCGACCGGGCGCCCGGATGTGACGGAATCGATACACGCGATGCCCGGATCATTGCCCGTTCCACCATCTATCCGTCCCTGCGCCGCGGCACGGCGCGCCACGGCCCGACGGTGCGCGTCGGTGCATACTGGGGAAACCAGGACCCACAGGCGTTGGACAGCTAGCCGCCGGGGTCCGCACCGGCACCGGCCCCGATGCTGCGCGAACGGACGCGCCGAGGCACTGTTTCTACTCCCGTTAGGTCAGTTGACACATGACGATGGCTCATACCCGCACGCCCGCCGACCGGCCGTCGGCACGTGCCGTCAGCGACTACTCGGCGGTGCTGAAGGCGGTCCAGGCGGCCGGGCTGATGCGTCCGCGCTACGGCTTCTACGCCACCAAGGCCGCCCTGCTGCTGCTGGCGCTGGCCGGCGTCTGGGTGGGTTTCGCGTTCCTGGGTGCGCACTGGGTGCAGGTGGCCCTCGCCGCCGGCCTCGCGGCGGTCTTGACGCAACTGATGTTCCTAGGCCACGACGCCGCGCATCGCCAGATCTTCCGCTCCGGGAAGCTGAACGAGTGGACGGCCCTCGTGCTGGGCACCGGTCTGGGCGGGGTCAGCCTGGGCTGGTGGAACACGAAACACACCCGGCATCACCAGGCACCGAACCAGATCGGCAAGGATCCGGACATCGACCCTTCCCTGGTGCGCTTCTACCTCGACGATCGACCGCCACGCAACCGGCTGTCGGCCTTCCTGTACCGGCGGCAGGGGTGGTGGTTCTTCCCGCTGCTGCTGGTGGAGGCCCTGCACCTGCACGCGCAGAGCGTCTACACGGTGATCACCCGCCGGGACTTGAAACGCCGCCGGCTGGAGGCGGCGCTGTTGACGGTCCGTCTCGGCGCGTACCCGGCGCTGCTGTTCGTATTGCTCCCCTGGCCGATCGCTGCCGCATTCCTCGGGATCCAGTTGGCGGCGACCGGGCTCTACCTGGGCTCGGCCTTCTCCGCCAGCCACATCGGCATGCCGATGGTGCCGAAGGACAGCAAGATCGACTTCCTACGCCGGCAGGTGCTCATGTCGCGAAACGTCTCGGGCGGACGTGCTGCGGAAATGGCGATGGGCGGCCTGAACTACCAGATCGAACACCACCTGTTCCCCGCGATGCCGCGGCCGAACCTGCGCAGGGCCCAACCGATCGTGCGGACATTTTGCGCGGAGAATGCCATCACCTACCACCAGGTGCCGATCTACCGGGCGTGGGCGCTCGTCGCGCGGCACCTGAACCGCGTCGGCATCTCCGCCGCGTTCGCGGCGTCCTGCCCCACCTCCGCTGCGTTGCGCTGATCCGCCGCACCGCTAGCAGCCGGCCAGGGTGGTGACCTCCACCGCCGACCCGGTTGGCGTCTTCCGCACCCGCAGCCGGCTGGGGATCCGTTGGCGCATCTCGTCGACATGCGAGACGACGCCGACGACCCGGCCCCCGGCCCGCAACTCGTCCAGGGTCTGCATCACCAGGTCCAGGGTGTCCGAGTCCAGGGATCCGAAGCCCTCGTCGATGAAGATGGTGTCGAGCATCCGGCCGCCGGATTCGGCGGCCACCACGTCTGCCAGGCCCAGCGCAAGCGCCAGCGACGCCAGGAAGGACTCCCCGCCCGACAGCGTCCTGGCGGGCCGGACCCTGCCCGAATAGGCGTCCAGGATGTCCAGGCCCAGCCCGCCGCTGCGGCCATGGGATTCGGGCTCGTCGGAGTGCACGAAGCTGTACCGGCCGCTGGACATGGCCGCGAGGCGCCGGCCCGCCACCACCGCGACCTGCCGCAGCTTGAGGGCGAGGACGTAGCTGCGCAGCGACAACGAGCGGGCGTTCTGCCCCCGCCCGGCTATCACGTCGGCGAGCGCCGCGACCCAGGTCGCCTTGCGCGCCAAGGGTTCTCGCCGCTGCCACGCCCCGTCGAGCCGGATCGCCGCGGCCTCGGTCTGCCGGTAACGCTGATCGGCCACCAGTTGCCGAGCGGTCGCTACCTCGTCCGCCGCCTGCGCCGTCGCGGCTAGCAGCGCAAGGGCACCGACATCGACCGGGAGGATCTCGCCGTCGAGTTGGAGGTCGGCACGCTGCAGTTGGCTCGTCACGGCCGCCACCTGCTCCGCATGGCGAGAAAGCGCATCGCGCGCCGCCGGAACGTCCAAGGCGGCGGCCTGCAGCGCCTCCTGTAGCGAGCCGAAGCCCGCGTCGGCGACCGCCTTCTCACGTTCCTGTCGGGCGGTGCGGACGGCCCGATCCGCGCGGTCCGCCTCCTCGGCGGCCTGCGCCCAGCCGTCCAGCCCGGCCGCGGCCGCGAGTAGCCGATCCCGATTCTCGGCGACGGAGGCGAACCCGCCGGCCGCGGCCGCCAGCCGCCGCGCCCGCGAGGCGAGCGCCCGTTCCAGTTCCGAGACCCTGGCGCGGAAGCCCGCCAACTGGGCGACGAGCCTTGCCCGAGACGCCAGCAGGTCGGTCTGCCCCGCGGCGAACGCCGCGAGGCGGGTCTCCGCCTTCGGCAGGCGCACCGCGGCGGCGCGAGAGGCCTGCAGTTCCGCGCGCGCAGCGTCGGCCAGCGCCTGGGCGCCGGCGAGATCGTGGTCGCGGGCCGCGGCGGTGGCCACGGTGACGGCGGTCTGCGCCGCCGCAACCGCCTGCTCGGCTTCGGCGCGGGCCGTCTCGGCCTGCCGCTCCCGCACCGTTGCGGCGTCGATCGCCGCCGGATCGACCGGCTCGTCGGCCGCGGTCGCCGGGGCGGGATGCGACGTCGAACCGCAGACCGCGCATGGCTCGCCGTCGCGCAGCCCCCTCGCCAGCTCCGCGGCCATACCGGCGATCCGGCGGTCGACCAGTCCCTGCCGTTCGTCCCGGGCGCGTTGGTGATCATCCACCGCGTCCCGGTGCGCGCCGATGGCGCCGCCCAGCAGGGTTTGCAGCTCTGGCAGCGTCGCCGCGGCGCGGCAGATCTCGTCGGCGGCCGAGGCGGCCAGGACATGCTCCTGTTCCCGGCCGGCCGGACCGCGGAGCGAGAGGATCTCGCGCTCGATGGCCCTTCCGCGTTCCGGGGCTTCGGCGAGGTCGGCGTCCAACGCGGCCAATTGCTCCTCGCACGCGGCCGCTTCCGCGCGCAACGATCCGGCGGCATCCTCATCGCGGGCCTGTTCCACCTCCAGTTCGAGCAGCGTGGCAAGGGCTCCGGCGTCGTCACGCAGGCCGTCCGCCGCGCGCCGCAGGATGACGGGATCGGCGACGGATACGTGCGCCGACCCGTCCTCGTCCACGCTGAACAACGCCGAATCCACCTCAAGTTCGTGCGTACCCGCCGCTCCCAGCGCGGGGCGATACCGCTCGGGAACCAGGCCGCGCGCGACGGGGACCGCCTGCGCCGCATCGCGCTGCACGGACTCGGCCGCGCGCACCACCCGATCCGCCGTCACCACCCCCGCCGCGCCCTCCGCATCGGCGAGCGCGGCCGCCAAGGTCTGCTGCGCGCCGGCCTGGGCGTCCAGCCGGGACTTCTCGGCGCGCAGTTCGAGCAACTGCGCCACAAGGCGGTCCCGCTGCTCGCCGGCGGCGAGCGCCCGCGTCGCCCGGTCGCGGGCGCTCCGCGCCGCGGCAGCGGCCAGGCCCGCCTGCTCGGCCTCCGCGGCGACGCCGGCGCGCACCCTGGCAAGCCAGCCGGCGTCGGCCTCGTCCGGCTGTTCCTCGATACCCGCGGCCTCCACCACCCTGGCCAACTCGCGCGCGGCGACGGCATCGGCCTCGTCGGCCGCCGCCCGGGCGAGCTTGCGCTGCTCGGCGAATGCGGCCTCCAGGTGCGCGAAGCGGATCGTGTCGAAGAGCTTCTCCAGCAACACCTCCCGGTCGGCGGTGCCGGACCGCAGGAATCGCGCGAACTCGCCCTGCGCCAGCAGCACCACCTGGAAGAACTGCTCGGCGGACATGCCCAGCAACCCGAGGATGACTTCACCCACCTCGCGGGCGCTCGTCAGGTCGAGGGCCGGCCCGTCCTCCGGCCGGGCGCCCACCCAGCGCAACGTCACCTTCGCCTTCTGGACCGTCGTGCCCGTGCCGCTCTTCTTTTCGCGCTCGTACTCCGGGCTCCGGGTGATCACCAGCCGGCGGCCGGCGATCGTCGCCTCCAACGTCACCTGGGTGGACGTGGCCGGGTCCGCCCGGTCGCACCGCAGCCGGCGCGGCGGCTCGTCCCCTCGCGCCCCCGGCACCCGGCCGTACAGGGCGAAGGCGATCGCATCGAGCAGGGTCGTCTTGCCGGCGCCGGTCTCCCCGTGCAGCAGGAACAACCCGTCGGCGCCGAGCGCATCGACGTCGACCTCGACCTCGTCGAGGAACGGGCCGAACGCGCGAACCGACAGGCGGTGAATCCTCATGCCACGACCTCGGCGGCGCGCAAGGAAGCCACCACCGAGGCGACGAGCTCGCGTTCCGGGGCTGTCGGCGGTCGGCCCCGGCAGTCCGACAGGAACGCCTCGACGATCTCCTGGTCCGGCACCGCGGCCGTCACCGCCGGGAACGCCGCCGGAAGCTGCTGGGGCCCTTCGGGCTCCCACGCCAAGGTGAGCACGTGCGGGAATCGTTCCCGTAGGCGGCGCATCGCCTCCAGCGGCCGGACCGGATCGGTCAGCCGCACTTGCAGGTAGTGCTCGACGAGATCCCCGTGGCCGGAAAGGACCTCCTCCAACGTGCCGCTGATCGTCGCCAGCGGGCGCACCACCGGTAGGTCGAGCCACTCGGCGTCCACTGCCCCATCGGCGCCCAATTCGACCAGCCACGCCCCCTTCCGGTGGCCGGCCTCGCCGAACGAGTACGGCAGCGGGCTGCCGCAGTAGCGCATGCGGTCGGAGAGCTGTTGCCGCCCGTGCAGGTGGCCGAGCGCCACGTAGTCGACACCCTCGAACACCGCGGCCGGAACCGATTCCACGCCGCCGACGGCGATGGACCGTTCGGACCCGGACGTCTCGCCCCCGACCACGAAGGCGTGCGCCAGGACGACCGACCTGGTTCCCGCTGGACGGTGGGCCAGATCGCGGCGCACCAGCGTCATCGCGGCGTGCAGCGCCTCCCGGTGCCCGGCCGCACCTGCCAGCGCGAGAACCCCGCGCACCACCTCCGGTTCGAGGTATGGGATCGGATACACGGCCACCGGCCCGTCGCTATCGGCCAGCAGCACCGGTTCGGCGAGCCGCGCGGGATCGGTGCGCAGGTGCAGCCCGCCGTGAACCAGCAGGTCGGCGAACACGCCGAGGCGGGGCGCCGAGTCGTGATTGCCCGCGATCGCGACGATCTCGGCGCCGGCGCCACGGATCTGCGACACGGCGCGGGTGGCCACCTGCATCGCCTCGGCCGACGGCACCGCGCGGTCGTAGATGTCGCCTGCCACCAGCACGGCGTCCACCTCGTGCTCGGCGGCCAGGCGGGCCAGCGCGGCGAGCACGGCCTGCTGATCGGCCAGCAGATCGCGCCCGTGGAACGTGCGGCCGATGTGCCAGTCGGACGTGTGCAGCAAGCGCATGCCCAGACGGTAGGACGCCCCACCGACAGCGCCGCCCCAGGCGCGCCGACGCGCCGGAGGATGCACGCGCCGGAGGATGTATGCGCCGGGTGACGCATGCGCCGGTGCCGGGGAATCGGGCGGGTCAGCCCCGTTCGACCCGGCTGATCCGGAACCCGTCGCCGGTCGGATCCAACTGCATGGTCAGCCGTGACGGGCCGACCGATGCCGTCCGCCCGATCACGGTCCCCGCGTCGTTCAGCACCGGGTACGACGGAAGCGTCTGCACCACTTGGATCGTCGCCCGGCCGTCGGCGGCGCGCCCGACGAGGGTGGCCGACTGCAGGCGGTGCCCGGCGTCGGTGACGTGATAACCCGCGTCGGTCATCGCCGCGATCCGCAGGGCGTCGGCGGTCCGGGCCTCGGCGTCGGCCGTGTAAACCCGGCGCAGCAACGACGCGTCCCGCGCGATGAGCGCCGCCGCCCTCGCGGCGTCCAACCGGCCGATCACGTCCAGCCACCCCTGGCCGGCCGTCTCGGGGGCCGTGGGGCCCGGGACCTCGGGGCCTGCGGCCGGGGCGCCGGTCGCCCCACCGCCGGGCGACGGCACAGCGCCCGGAACAGGCCGCGCACCGGGTGTGGAGGGCATTGCGGCGACGACTCCCGGCGGCGCCGGAGCGACCGCCAAAACGCCCGTGGCAGGCGGTGTTTCGCCTGCCACGGTGCCCGCAGGAGCGCCGCTGCGCGCCACGGCAGTGACCGGCGGCACCACCACCGGGGCGGAGTCGTCCCACTCGGCCCACCACTGCCCCGCCCGCACGGCGCCGGCGCCCAGCAGCAGCGCGACACCGATCGCCACCGCGATCGAGTGCCACCGCCAGGTCGGCGGCGCGGCGCGATGATGGCGCCCTCTGGGCGCCCCCGGGGGGACCGGCCGGCGAATGTGCGGCCAGGACCCGGTCGCGCCGCGCCGCGGCCGACCCCGGCCCGCGCCGTCCGCCATGCTCGGTGGCCGTACCGCATCCGGGCGAACCACGGTGGCCGGCGGCGGGGCCAGGACGGTGCCGTCCGCCTGGCGGACGCGCAGCGTCACCGGCTGCGGCTCGCCCACCTGCCGCAACTCGACCGCGGCCTGGGCCGCGCTGCCCCGCCGCTGCGGCTCCGGGTGCAGCAGCCGCCGGACGATGCGGATCAGGGCCGGCGGCCCCAGCAGGTCGTCCGGCTCGGGCCACCGGCCGGCGACCGCCTGCACCACGGCGTCCTTTAGGTCGGCAGCCGCCCAGGCCGGATGGCCGTTCAGGCAGTGCAGCGCAACCGATCCAAGTGAGAACACGTCGGCCGACGGCAACGGCGCGGCGCCCCGCGCGACCTCCGGCGCCACATCGGTCGGCGTCACCGCCACCGGCATGCCCAGTTCCGCGGCCGCCCGGGCAGCGCCCAGATCGGCCAGCATCGGGCGGCCACCGCCGTCGAAGAGCACATTCGCGGCAGAGACGTCGCCGTGCACCACGTCCCGCTCGTGCGCGGCGGCCAGCGCGTCGGCGAGCGGGATGAGGACGGTCAGCACCTCCGGCCATGGCAGCCGGCGGCGGGCGGCCAGCAGTTCCGAGAGGTTCCCGCCCGACGCCCATGGCAGGACCAGCCCGACCCCGCTCGGCCCGGTCACCGTCTGCAGCACCCGAAGGATGTGTGGGTGGTCGACGAGCTGGGCGAGGCCGGCCTCCCGGTCGGCGCGGGCTGCGTCCGTCGGATCAAAGAGCTTGACCGCGACCGGCAATCCGTCGACCAGCCGAAACCCGCGCCACAGCGCGGCGGCACCGCCCGGAACGGGCGCAGCGTCACCGCCCGGAACGGGCGCAGCGTCACCGCCCGGAACGGGCGCAGCGGCACCGCCCGGAACGGGCGCAGCGTCACCGCCCGCCGGGCCGCGCAACGATGCGGTCAGCCGGTAGCCGTGCAGTTCTGGGGGCACGGCACCAGAGGGTAGGCCAGGTCGCGGCACGGGCCTTGCAGTTGTCCACACTCCGCAGGTCCGGGCGCTTCGCCCCGCCGCCGGTCGCGCCGCGCCGGCGGCGTAGCGTCTCGGGCATGCGCCGGAGTGCGGAGCAGGTCTGTTTCGTGGAGCCAGGGACGGTCGGATACTCCGAGGCGTGGGCGTGGCAACGTGAACTTGCCGCCGAGCGGATAGCCGGCACCGGCCCGGACACGGTGCTGCTCCTGCAGCACCCGAGCGTGTACACGGCGGGGCGGCGGACCCGCCCGGAGGACCGGCCGGTCGACGGCACCCCGGTGATCGACGTCGATCGGGGCGGACGGATCACCTGGCACGGTCCCGGACAGTTGGTCGGCTACCCCATCGTCGCGATGGCGGAGCCGGTGGACGTCGTCGCCTACGTCCGGCTGCTGGAACAGGTGCTGATCGAGGCGTGCGCGCAGGTGGGCGTTGCGACCGGCCGGGTACCCGGGCGAAGCGGCGTGTGGCTCGCGGCCGGCGGCGGGGCGATCGAACGCAAGGTGGCCGCCATCGGAGTGCGGGTCGCCAGGGGCGTCACCCAGCACGGGTTCGCGCTGAACTGCTGCTGCGATCTGGCGGCGTACGACCGGATAGTGCCGTGCGGTATCCGGGATGCCGGGGTGACGTCGCTCGCCGCGGAGACGGGACGCCAGGTCCGGGTGGAGGACATGCTGCCGATCGTGAAGGGGCTGCTCGCGGAAGCCCTCGACGGCCGCCTTCGGATCACCGAGACGGACCTGGAGCGCGCGGTCGCTCCGAATGTCGTCATCCCCGCTGCTGCGGGGCCTGCGCAATGGCATCTCGATCCGGTCTTGACGGCCGCCGATCCCGACGCGTTTCGCGCACGGTAGGGCCGCAACGAAGGAGGGCGGGAATGACGAATAACCCCGGGAGCGCCGCGGAGGCGGTGACGACGTCCGCCACCGACGGCCGCAAGTTGCTGCGCCTGGAGGTTCGCAACTCGGCGGTGCCCATCGAGCACAAGCCGGAGTGGATCAAGACCCGGATGCGCACCGGGCCGGAGTTCACCCGGTTGCACGACCTGGTGCGGGCCGAAGGGCTGCACACGGTCTGCCAGGAGGCCGGCTGCCCCAACATCTACGAGTGCTGGGAGGACCGGGAGGCAACGTTCCTGATCGGCGGCAACACCTGCACCCGGCGCTGCGACTTCTGCCTAATCGACACCGGCCGGCCGGGCGCGCTCGACCGCGACGAACCCCGCCGGGTCGGCGAATCCGTCGCGCGGATGCAACTGCGCTACGCCACCGTGACGGGCGTGACCCGGGACGACCTGCCCGACGAGGGCGCCTGGCTGTACGCCGAGACGATCCGCCAGGTGCATGCGCAGGCACCCGGGACGGGCGTGGAGATCCTCACCCCGGACTTCTCCGGGAAGCCGGACCTGCTCGGCCAGGTGTTCTCCGCCGCGCCGGAGGTCTTCGCGCACAACGTCGAGACGGTCCCGCGGCTGTTCCGCCGGATCCGCCCGGCGTTCAGCTACCAGGGGTCGCTGGATGTGCTGGCGCAAGCCAAGGCCGCCGGCCTGGTGACCAAGTCCAACCTGATCCTGGGGATGGGCGAAACCCGCGAGGAGATCTCGCAGGCGCTTTCGGACCTGAAGTCGGCGGGTTGCGAGCTGCTGACCGTCACCCAGTACCTGCGTCCCAGCCCCAGGCATCACCCGATCGTCAGGTGGGTGCGGCCCGCGGAATTCGTCGAGCTCCGCGAGGAGGCCCTCTCCATGGGTTTCCTGGGGGTGATGTCCGGGCCGTTGGTGCGCTCGTCGTACCGCGCCGGCACGCTGTACCAGCAGGCGATCGCCGCCCGGGTGCGCTGAGCCGCCCGGGTGCGCTGAGCCGCCCGGGTGCGCTGAGCCGCCTCCCCCGCGTTGGCCGGCTCGCAGGCGACCGGTTGCGTCGGGTCGGCGGCGCGTGCGTCGATCCGTAAAATGGCGCACATGGCAACCTCGTCACCGAAGTCCTCGCGCACGTCCGGCAAGCCGGCGTCCAAAGCCGAGTCGAAGGCCCACAAGGCCGAGTCGAAGGCGGAGTCCAAGGCCGCCAAGAAGGAGCGCCGCGGGCAGATCTGGCAGGTCTTCAAGACCCAGGCCCGGGAGGACAAGCGCCTGCTGCCGTACATGATCGGGACGGTCCTGCTGGGCGCCGGCGTGTTCACGGTGCTGGCCTGGCTGACCGGCTTCTGGTGGTGGGCCGGGTTGATCTTCGGGGTTGTCATCGGCGTCATGGTGGGCATGATCATCTTCGCGCGGCGGGTGCAGTCCAGCGTGTACAAGCAGGCGGAGGGAACGCCGGGGGCGGCGGCGTGGTCGCTGCAGAACAACCTCAAAGGACGGTGGCGGATAACCCCGGCGGTGGCGAGCACGACGCACCTCGACGCGGTACACCGCGTGATCGGCCGGCCGGGCATCGTGCTCGTCGGCGAGGGGGCCCCGCACCGGGTGAAACCGCTGATGGCGCAGGAGAAGAGGCGGATCGCGCGGATCGTCGGGGACATCCCGATCTACGACGTGGTGGTCGGGACCGAGGAGGACCAGACGCCGCTGCGCAAGCTCAACCCGTTCCTCATGCGCCTGCCCCGCAACATCTCCGCCACCCAGGTGGGCCAGCTCGACACCAAGCTGGCCGCGCTGGGATCGCGCGCCCCGCAGGCCGGCTTGCCCAAGGGACCGATGCCGGCCGGGGTCAAGATGCGCAGCATGCAGCGCACCATCCGGCGGCGGTAGCGCCGCCGACCACAAGGATCTGCGCCACGCCGCCCGCCGTCGCGCTGAGCAGGACGCCGCCCTCAGCGGGTGCGCAGCACGATCGTGCGGCACAGCCGATCGTGCAGACCCCGCCCGTCGGCGTCGACAAGCAGCGCCGGCACCAGCAGGAAGATCAGTGCCGTGCGGAGGATCGCCCACGCCCCCAGAAAGGTCGCTCCACGCACGGAGGCCACCCGCAGGCCCACGGCCGCCTGGCCCGGCGTGATCCCGAAGAGCGCCACGGTGAGCACCGTCACCCCCGCCCAGATGGCCAGCGAAAGGTTCTGCGGCGGCTGCGGCCAGGTGAACGTCAACGCCAGCACGGCGCTCAGGCCGATATCGATCAGGAACGCACCGGTCCGTCGGCTCATCGAGGCGACCGAGCCGACGCCGCAGGCGCTCGCGCCGAAACGCCGCCCGGGCCAAGCCTGTTCGTCGGTTGCCGCCACGCCTGTCAGGGTACGGGCGCCGATGGACCCGCCTGCCCCGCGGCCGGCTCATCAGCACGGCCGCCACGCGGCGGGATCACGCGGTGGGGTCGGTGACGATGCCCAGGAAGAGCGGCGCACCGGTGACGGTATCCGCGACCCAGTACAGGAACGGGCGGTCGACCACCAGGTTGCGCTCCGCCACCGGCAAGCTGGTTGCCGTCATCCCCATGCCGCTGGCGGCCGCGGCCTCCGTCCCGTTCTGATCCACCGAGATCACCGCCTGGTGCACGAAAGATGCGGCGTACAGGTCGCGGCTGCCGGTGATTTCCGAGAGGTCCGCGGCGTGAGCATCGAAGAGGTCCGTGGCCCCCCACTTGCGCGCCGCCGCAAGCACGTCGGGGGCCGAGCGGGTGCGAAACGGTGGCATCTTCAGTTGGAGCCGTGTCACCGGCGCATCGCCGGCCGCGATCGTGGCCTCGGCCAGCAGCTTGTCGTCCGCGCCGGCCAACACCGCTTCGAAGCGGCCCGCGTCGGGCACCAGCAGCGTCATGGCCAGGCCGTGGCCCGCGTAGCCCAGGCTCGCCGCCGTCCAGCCCCTGCCGGTGCGACCGGCGACCGGCCGGGGAGCCTGCATCATCGGGGTGTGGACCGTGGTTCCGGCCGCCGTCGTGAAGGGTTCGGATCCAGCAGGCTCACCGAACGGGGTTGCCCACTGCGCCTTGAGATACAGCGCATTGACCAGCACGAGCCGGGTGCTGCCGGAGATCGAGCCCGCGGGGAAGAGGTCCTTGATCAGGTCCGCGGTGCGGTCCGCGACCCAGGCGTTGATGCTCTCGCGCACCTCGCCAGGCGCGGTGGCGAAGGCGGCGGCCACCGCCTGAACTCCGAACTGCCGGGCCAGCGCGTCGAGGTATTGCCGGCGCACCTCGAAACTGTCCTGGATCCAGACCTGGTTCGCGGTTCGAACGGTCACCGCGTCGTGTTTCGCCGCGGCCACGGCCGCCGCGATGGCCTGGTCCACGGCGGTGACGACTCCGCCCTGCGCGTCCACGCCCGTGGCGCCGAGCACCCGGTCCAGTTGGGTGGCCGTTCGCCCCGCGGCTCCGGCGCGGGCCATCGCCAGCACCGTGTAGAGCGAATACGGGCTGATGACGACATTCGGTTCGATACCCCTGACCGCGCCGAGCATGTCGAGGCCGAACCCGCCCATGGCCGATCGGGCGGCAGCGCCGGATGCGCCATCGGAGCGCCGAGCGGTTGGGCTGCGCAAGGACGCGTAGACGCCGGCGGTGCCTCCCGCCGGCGCGGTGGGAGTGCCCGGCTCCGACGGCGCGGTGCTCAGCCCGGTGCTCGGTGCGGCACTCGAAGCCGTACTCGGTGCGGCCCTCGGCGCGGACGAGACTTGCTTGTCGGCGCCGGCTGTCGCGCCGCCCGGAACGGACGTGCCGGGCGGCGTCGAACCGTCCGGTCCTGGCCTTCGGGTCTGGTCCCCGCAGGCGACGAGCGCGGCCGCGCCGGCCAGTGCGGTGCCCGCGAGGGCCAGGAACCTGCGGCGATCGGTTCGATCGGCCGGGGGCATATTCATGCTCCTGGGACGCATCGTTGGGGTTTGACGGTTGCACCCGCCCGGCGATTCGCGCCGTTCCTGCGCATCCGCGCCTACCCTGACGCGCGAGCCCCGGTCCGCGCCGCCCTTGCGCATCCGCGCCGGAAGCTTACGGCGCGAGACCTCGGAAGTGGCGCGGATCGCAGGGGCAACCCGCCCCGGCCGACCCCCGACAGACCCGACCGACCCCCGACCGCCCCGGGTATGAGCCCGTCGGCCCCATCGCGGCCCGGCCACCCGACGGAGTGGTCGAAAGCCGGGCAGGGCAGCCGCAAGCCGACATGCCAGATCAACAGTGCTGACGCGCCGTCATCTCCTATCGTTCGTTCGGGCAAGCAAATCACCCGCTCGGCAGGCTGTCTTCCCGATCGGAGCGGCTTACGCTCCTTTCCAGCCTTCCCCGTTCGGCACATGCCGCGACCCGGACCGCGTCATCATCCATCGCCGGTCCGCATTTCTCGTTGCACGGCCCGGCCCGCTGGACTGGAGCGACATGGCAGTCTCTGCAACGCGTCTGCATCCCCGGAAGCGAATGCTGTCGATTCTCGGAACCGTCATCCTCGCGGGCGGCTTGGTCACGATGACGGGCTATTCGGCGAACGCGTCGCCGCGGACATCACCACGTTCCACCATTCCCGGGAGCTCGCCAGCCTGGGTCTCGGACGCCCACGCCATCGGGTCCCCTGCCGGGAATGAACGGATCTCGTTCCGGGTCGCGCTGCAACTGCGGGACGCGGCATCGGCAGAGGCCCTCGCCGCCGCGGTGTCGGATCCGAAGAGCCGCAGCTACGGGAAATACCTGACCTCGGCGCAGTTCAACGCCCGTTTCGGTCCGACCGACGCGCAGGTCGAGGCAGTCTCGAAATTCCTCACATCCCAAGGGGTGTCGGTGTCCAAGACGGGGCTCGGCAACCGTTGGATCGATGCCACCGGGACGGTGGCGCAGGTGCAGGCGGCCTTCGCGACCACGATGAAGACCTACAACTACCACGGAAAGCGGCTGCGCGGAACCCCGGCGAACCTCTCTGCGCCGTCGAATGTCGCCGGCCTCATCGCCGGGGTGATCGGGGTCAGCGAACCGGCATCGATCCCGACACCGAAACACGTCGCCCCTCGCGGGGCGATCACCGCCGTCGGGGTCGACCCGGACGGGAATGCCGCGCCGAACGACGCCCTACCGCCCCCGGCGCTCTGCTCCACGTACTACGGCCAGCACACCCAGACGGTCCCGGTCGCCTACGGGCGGACGTCCTTCCCGACGTACATATGCGGGTACAGCCCGGCGCAGATCCGCGGCGCATATGGGATCGCGTCGGCGGTCGCGCACCATCAGAACGGGGCCGGGATCACGGTGGCGATCATCGACGCCTACGGATCTTCCACGATCGTCGCGGACGCAGATGCGCTGTCCGCGCAGAACGGCGAGCCGGCATTCCAAACCGGGCAGTATCGGCAGACCCTGTTCACGCCCTTCACGTTGCAGGATGAGTGCGGCGGTGAGGACAATTGGAACGAAGAGCAGACGCTCGACGTCGAGGCCGTGCACGCGATGGCGCCGGGTGCGGCGATCCATTACGTCGGCGCCGCCGACTGCGACACCGGCATCGACGACGCGATGAACTACGTAATCCAGAACCATCTCGCCGACATCGTCAGCAACTCCTACGGTTTCGTAGGCGAGGACGGACTCGGCAACGAAGTGGCCGTGGAACATTCACTGTTCCTGCAAGCCGCGCTTGAGGGGATCGGCCTCTACTTCTCCTCCGGCGACAGCGGTGACGAGACCATCAACGGCGCCCCCCATCCGGAACCGGACTATCCCGCCTCGGACCCGTTGGTGACAGCGGTCGGCGGCACCGCGATGGGGATCGACTCCCGAGGCCGGAACCTGTTCGAGACCGCTTGGGGCAACATGATCGACGTCGTGGACACCAGCACGTCCCCGTCGACGTGGACATACCCGCTGCCGGGGTACTTCTGGGCCGGTGGCGGCGGCGGGACGAGCGCCCTCTTCTCGCAGCCGGGCTACCAGCGCCTGGCGGTTCCGCGGTCGCTTGCCACCCGCAACGGCACCGCGCCCATGCGGGTGGTCCCGGATGTCGCCGCGCTGGCCGACCCGTACACCGGCTTCGGGATCGTCTTCCGGGGTGAACTCGAAGGGATCGGCGGCACGAGCCTGGCCGCGCCGCTGTTCGCCGGAATCCAGGCGCTGGCGAGCCAACACCGCCGGCATCCCATCGGATTCGCCAACCCGCTGCTGTATCTGCTCGGCCTCGGCCGCATCCCGTTCCACGACGTCACCGCCGCCTCGCCGACCCTGGCGTTCGCAACGCCGTCCGGGCGCGTCCTGGTCGGCATCGGCCAGGACACCTCGCTGATCGCGACCCGCCGGTACGACGACGCCACCGGGCTCGGCACCCCGAACGGGCTCTGGCTGCTGCTGGGAGAGGCACTGCTGTAACGACTACACGGCCAACCGCATGTGCGGCCAACCGCGTATGCGGCCAAACGAGCAGCCGACCAACCAGCGGTCCGCGCCGATTGTGCGCATTGGCGCCAGAAGCTGATGGCGCGAATCCACGAAAGTGGCGCGGATCGCGGCGGGGCGGCGCGGGCGAGTTCCGTTCCGGTCAGCTCCGCTGGCCGGCGCGGCGGCGCCGCCAGAACGGCAGCGGGTCGTACTTGCTGTCGACCACGCGTTCCTTCATCGGGATGATGGCGTTGTCGGTGATCTTGATGCCCTCCGGGCACACCTCGGTGCAGCACTTGGTGATGTTGCACAGCCCCAGGCCGTGCTGCTCCTGCGATTCCCGCCGCCGGTCCGCGACGTCCAACGGGTGCATGTCGAGTTCGGCGAGCCGGATGAAGAACCGGGGTCCGGCGTAGGCCTCCTTGTTCCGCTCGTGGTCGCGGATCACGTGGCACACGTCCTGGCACAGGAAGCACTCGATGCACTTGCGGAACTCCTGGCTGCGACCCACGTCCGCTTGCTGCATCCGGTACTCGCCCGGCTTCAGGCCGACGGGCGGCGCGAATGCCGGTACCGTGAGCGCCTTCTGATAGTTGAAGGAGACGTCGGTGACGAGGTCCTTGATGACGGGGAAGGTCCGCATCGGGGTCACGGTGACGATCTCATCCGGCGGGAACATGTTCATCCTGGTCATGCACATCAGCCGCGGGTGCCCGTTGATCTCCGCCGAACAGGACCCGCACTTGCCGGCCTTGCAGTTCCATCGCACCGCGAGGTCCCCGGCCTGCGTCGCCTGAATACGGTGGATGATGTCGAGCACCACCTCGCCGTCGTTGACCTCGACGGTGTAGTCGACCAGCCCGCCGCCGTCGGCATCGCCGCGCCACACCCGGAAATGCGCCTGGTAGGCCATGTCTCATTCTCCTTCGAGGGGCGCTGCGGCGACACCAGACGCCTCGGCCTCATCGATTTCCGCTATGGTGAAATACTTCTCCAGTTCGCTGCGTTCGAACAGCGCCATCAGTTCCGGCGGCATGGGCCGCGCCGGCTTCTCCGTCACGCTGATCCCGCCGCCGGAAAGCGTGCACTCCAGCATCTTGCGCCGCCACTCCGGATCCATGGCGGGGTGATCCTCGCGGGTGTGACCACCGCGGGATTCGGTGCGCTGCAACGCCGCCCGCGCGATGCAGTGGCTGAGCAGCAGCATGTTCTTGAGGTCGAAACACAGGTGCCAGCCCGGGTTGAACGCGATCGGACCCTGCACCATCAGGCGGCCGGCGCGCTCGTCGAACGCGTCGAGTTGCGCGATCGCTTCGCGGATCTCCGCGTCGGTGCGGATGATGCCGACCAGCGAGTTCATCATCTTCTGCAGATCCGCATGCACCTCGTAGGCGCTCTCGTAGCCCTGCTGGCCGGCGTGCCGGAACGGCTCGAGCGCATCGCGGGCCAGTTCGTTCAACTCCGCGTCGGAGAACTCCGGGGCCTCGGCGTTCGGGCCGTCCAGGTAGGCGACGGCGGCTTCGCCGGCGCGCCTGCCGAAGACCGCGAGGTCCGAAAGGGAGTTGCCTCCCAACCGGTTCGAACCGTGCAGACCGCTGGCCACTTCCCCGGCCGCGAAAAGCCCCGGAATGCTCGTCATCTGCGATTCGGACTCGACCTCGATGCCGCCCATGACGTAATGGCAGGTGGGCCCGACCTCCATGGGCTCCTTGGTGATGTCGACGTCCGCTAGCTGCTTGAACTGGTGATACATGCTCGGCAACCGCCGGCGGACGAACTCGGCGCTACGCCGCGAGCCGATGTCCAGGAAAACCCCGCCGTGCGGCGATCCTCGGCCGGCCTTGACCTCCGAGTTGATCGCCCGGGCCACCTCGTCGCGCGGCAGCAGTTCCGGCGGGCGCTTGTTGTGGTCCGGATCGGTGTACCAACGATCGCCCTCCTCCTCGGTGGTGGCGTACTGGTCGCGGAACACGTCCGGCACGTAGTCGAACATGAACCGCTTGCCCTCGGAGTTGCGCAGCACACCGCCGTCGCCGCGCACCGATTCGGTGACCAGGATTCCCTTGACCGAGGGCGGCCAGACCATTCCGGTCGGGTGGAACTGGATGAACTCCATGTTGACGAGCTTCGCGCCGGCACGCAGCGCGAGGGCCATGCCGTCACCGGTGCACTCCCAGGAATTGCTGGTTACCTGGAACGTCTTTCCGATCCCGCCGGCGGCGATGATCACCACCGGGGCGGAGAACGCGAAGAAATCGCCGGAGGCGCGCTGGTATCCGAACGCCCCGCCGACCCTGCCGTCGCGCATCAACAGCGTGATCATGGTGGTTTCGGCGAAAACCTTGATGGCTGCCTCGTAGTCGCCGAGCGCCTGGAAGTCGTCCTGCTGCAACGAGACGACCTTCTGCTGCAGGGTGCGGATCAGTTCCAAACCGGTCCGGTCACCGACGTGCGCGAGTCGCGGATATTCGTGTCCGCCGAAGTTCCGCTGGCTGATCTTGCCTTCGGGCGTGCGGTCGAACAGCGCCCCGTACGTCTCCAGTTCCCAGACCCGCATGGGTGATTCCTTGGCGTGCAACTCCGCCATCCTCGGGTCGCCCAGGAACTTGCCTCCCCGCATGGTGTCCCGGAAGTGCACCTGCCAGTTGTCGTGCGGATTGACATTCCCCATGGCGGCGGCCATGCCGCCCTCGGCCATCACCGTGTGGGCCTTGCCGAAGAGCGACTTGCACACGATCGCCACCGTCTTGCCGGCCTCCCGAGCGGCGATGGCTGCGCGAAGCCCCGCGCCACCGGCCCCGATGATCAACACGTCGGACGAGTGCCGGGTGATCGAGCCCGTCGACGGTTCGTCGAAGCTGCTCGCTGCCGGAGTGGTTGCGGAAGTCATGACGATGACGCGTTCCTTAGCTGACGGTGTCTTTAGTTGAAGATTCGTGGATCGGCGAACACTCCGGAGGCGACCAACCAGATGTACAGGTCCGTGATCAGCAGGCTGCTCAAGGTGATCCAGGCGAACTGCTGGTGCTTGCCGGTCAACACGCTGACGCCGCTCCAGAACCGGTAGCGGACCGGGTGTTTGGAGAAGTGCCGAAGCCGCCCGCCGATCGCGTGCCGGCAGTGGTGGCAGCCGAGCGTGTAGCTCCACAGCAGGACGACGTTGGCCAGCATGATGAGCGTGCCCAGGCCCATCCCGATACCGCCGCTGCCGCCATGGAATGCGCGCACGAGATCGTACGTGTTGACCAACGAGATGATCACTGCGGCGTAGAAGAAGTAGCGGTGCGAGTTCTGGAAGATCAGCGGGAAGCGGGTCTCGCCGTGGTACTTGCCGTGCGGTTCGGGCACCGCGCAGGCCGACGGCGCGCGCCAGAACGCCCGGTAGTAGGCCTTCCGGTAGTAGTAGCAGGTCAACCGGAAGCCGAGCAGGAACACCAGGCTGATGATCGCGAGCGGCAGGAACGGCGGGAAGGCCGGGAACCAGGTGCCGAAGTCCCGCGCCGCCGGCGGGCACGATGCGGTGACGCAGGGTGAGGTGAACGGCGATAGGTAGTGGTACTTCTCGACGAAGTAGTGGTTCTGGCTGACCGTGCGGACCAACGCGTAGGCGACCCAGCCGGACAGCAGCAGCCAGGTGACGAGCGGCGAGGCCCACCACTTGTCGCGCCGCAGGGTGCGCCTGGCAACCGATGCGCGACCCGGTGCATCGACTCCGTGCGGTGCTTTCGCCTGGACCATCGCTTCACGCCCTCGTCATCAACCGGCTGGGGCCGGTCTCGGGGTCGGCCTCGTTCGCCGGCCTGGTGTTGTCGATCGGACCGGACCGGATGTTCCGGCTCGGATAACCGTCTCATACGCGTCCGAGCAACTATCAACCGGAGCCGCGCGGTTCGGCAACTCGAAACGCGGCCGTGTCATCAACTCGACGTGTCGTGCTGGTCACGTTGCGCTGCGGGTACGCCGTCGCGTGACCGGATCCGCTGGCTGATGACCTCGGTGATGCCGTCCCCGCGCATGGACACGCCGTAGAGGACGTCGCCGGCCTCCATCGTGTACTTCTGGTGCGTGATCACCAGCAGTTGCGAGGAGCTCCGAAGCTCGTGCAGGAGGTCGATCAGCCGCGCGAGGTTGATCTCGTCCAGCGCGGCCTCGATCTCGTCGAGCACGTAGAACGGGCTCGGGCGGGCGCGGAAGATGGCAACCAGCATGGCGACCGCGACCAGTGCCCGCTCGCCGCCGGACAGCAGCGACAGGCGTTTGACCTTCTTGCCGGGGGGACGTGCGGTGACGTCGACACCCGTCATCAGCATGTCCGAAGGATCGGTGAGCACCAGCCGGCCTTCGCCCCCGGGGAACAGCGTGGCGAACACCTTTTCGAACTCGGCCGCCACGTCGTGGTACGCGGACTCGAAGAGCTGCAAGATCTTCTGATCGACCTCGGCAACGACCGCCAGCAGATCCTTCCGGGTGCCGCGAAGATCCTCCAGTTGGGTCGACAGGAACGCGTGCCGCTCCTCCATGGCGGCAAACTCCTCCAGCGCCAACGGGTTGACCCTGCCGAGCAGCGCGAGGTCGCGCTCCGCGCGTTTGGCGCGCCGCAGCGTGCTAGGCCTGTCGAACGGCATCGGCGCGGGCGCGCTGACCCCCTCGCCGCGCTCCTTGGCATTCTGGTACTCCGCGAGTTCCGCCGCAGACGGCGGGACCGGGACGGCCGGGCCGAATTCCGCGACCAGGTCCGTCAGGTTCATGGCGTATTCGGCCGCCGCGGCCTCGGCGAATTGCTCGAGCCGCAGGCGTTGCTGGGCCCGGAGCACCTCCGCGGCGTGCACCGAATCGGTCAGGGAATCCCATTCCGCCTGCAGCGCAGTCGCCGCCCGGCGCGCGTCGACGGCCGCCTGCTCGGCCGCGCCCCGGTCGGCCTCGGCCTCGGCCCGTGCGGTGGCCGCGGCGGCGACGGAACTCGCCAATCGGGCGGCCGCTCGCTCGCCGAGGGCCACGATCCGTTCGGCCACGGCCGCTCCGGCGGCGCGCAGCGCGGCGACCTCGCGGGCTCGGGCCCGGGCCGCCCGCTCCTGCGCGGCCGCCCGCCGCAGGTCCTCGGCCGCGCCGGCCGTCACCCGGGCCCGCTCCTCCGCGGTGCGCAGCACCAGTCGGGCGTCCACCTCGTGCTGGCGGGCTGCGGCGGCCGCCGCGGCAAGCTGATCCCGCCCGGCCGGGTCCAGTTGGGCGGATGGCACGTCCGCCTCCGCGGCCGCCAGCCGCGACTGAAGGTCTGCCACCTGGTACTGCAAGTCCTGCCGTGTCGCCGCGGCTGCTTCGCGGCGCTTCGCCAGCCGCTCGGCCTCGGCCTCCGCCGAACGGGTCGCCTCCCCCAGCCGGCCCAACTGTTCCGCGATCGCGGCCATCTTCGCGTCCGATTCGTACAGCGCCGCCAGCGACCGCTCCGCCTCGGCCGCGCGCTGCTGCGCCTGCGCCGTCGCGGCCGCCAGGTCCCGGTCGACGCGGGCCAGCGACGCCGTCACCGCGGCCAGTTGCTCCTCGGCATCGTCGACGGCCGCTTGGATCTCGATCACCGATTGGCGTCCGGCGCTGCCGCCGAAGACCCAGCCGGCGCCCACCAGGTCCCCGCCGCGGGTGACCGCCCGCAACTGCGGCTGCCGATGGACCAGCCCGGCGGCCGCGACGAGGTCGTCGACGACGACGACGCCTTCCAGCAAGATGCGCAGCGAGTCGGCCAACGCCTCCGGGGCACGCACCAGATCCAGCGCCCACTGTGTACCCGGCGGCGGCTCAGGGGCATCGGGGGGCTCGGACCGCGCGGGGGGCGCCGGCTGCTCGGCCTGCTCAGGTTGGGGGCCGGCGGCCGGGGCCGTCGAACCGGGTGGCGCCCACGCGGGGCCGGTCTTCGGGCCGGTCTTCGGGCCCGTCGCCGGGCCCCCGGCGGCGTTGCCCGGGCCACCCGCCGAGGCGCCTTCCGGTATTCGTTCGCCCCTGGGGGCGCGGCCCACGACGAGGCCGGCGCGCCCGGCATCGCGCCGTTTGAGCAGTTCCAGCGCCGCCGTCGCACCGGACAGGTCGGCCACCGCGACGGCGTCGGCAGCCGTCCCGAGGGCGGCCGCGATGGCCGCCTCGGCGCCGGGACTGACGTCGAGCAGGGTGGAGATCGAGCCGAGGACGCCCGGCAGTTCGTCGGTGGCGGCGAGCAGCGCGCCGGCGCCGTCGCGCCGGTCCAGACCCATGGCCAGGGCATCGACCCGCGCCCGCAGGCTCGACTGGGCGGAGGTCGCCGCCCGCTGGGCCTCCGTCAGTTCGGCGACCCTGCCGGCCGCCGCTGCCGCGGCCGACGCGGCAGCCTCATGCAGCGTGTCCAGACCGACCTCGGAAGAATCCAGATCGCCGATGGAGCCCCGCAACTCGTCGAATTGCGCCTGGGCGGCCCGGGCCCGACCGGTAGCGTCGCCGATGGCGGTGCCCAGCCGGTCGATCTCCTCCTCGGCGGCGGCCAGCCGGGACCTCGCCGTGTTGACCTGCCCGACGAGGCGCGCCAACCCCTCCCGCCGATCGGCCAACGCCCGGGACGCGGCCAGCAGCGCGGCCTCGGCGGCCGCGGCCGCCGCCTCGCGGTCGGTCCGAGCCTCGACCGCCGCCGCCAAATCGGACCGGGCCTCCTGCACCGACCTGTCCTTCTCGGCGTGCTCCTGCTCTGCCTGATCCGCGGCCCGGTCCAGTTCCTCCGGGTCACGCCCCGACGATGCCGACGGCTGCGGCGCGGCGAGGTTCCGAGCCCGCTCGGCCGCCAGCGACACGGTCCCGCGGAACCGCTCGGCCAGCGCGGAGAGCGCGAAGTGGGCGGTCTGGGCGCGCGCCACCGCCGGTGCCGCCGCCGCCAGCCGCCCGGCCGCGCCATCCTGGTCGGCCTGCGCCGCCGCCAACCGGGCGGCGATCTCGGACCGGCGCTCGACAGCGGTCCGCTCCGCGACGGCGTCGGCGGCGACGGCGGCCTGCAACGCGGCCACGTCATCGGCGAGCAGTCGCAGCCGGGCGTCTCGCAGGTCCGCCTGCACGCCGACGGCGCGGCGGGCCACCTCTGCCTGGCGGCCGAGCGGTCCCAACTGCCGGCGAAGTTCCGCGGTGAGATCGGTCAGCCGGGTGAGGTTCACCTGCATCGCATCGAGCTTCCGCAGTGCCTTTTCCTTACGCCTGCGGTGTTTGAGGACCCCGGCGGCCTCCTCGATGAACGCCCGGCGGTCCTCCGGCCGGGCGGAGAGCACCGAATCCAACTGGCCCTGGCTGACGATGACGTGCATCTCGCGACCGATGCCGGAGTCGCTGAGCAACTCCTGCACGTCCAGCAGCCGGCAGGCTTTGCCGTTGATCTCGTATTCGCCGACGCCGTCGCGGAACATCCGGCGGGTGATCGTGACCTCGGCCAGCCCGATGGGCAGCGCACCGTCGGAGTTGTCGATGGTCAGGGTGACCTCGGCGCGCCCGAGCGGCGGCCGGTCCGCGGTTCCCGCGAAGATGACGTCGTCCATCTTTCCGCCGCGCAAGGCCTTGGCGCCCTGCTCACCCAGCACCCAGGCCACCGCGTCGACGATGTTGGACTTACCGGACCCGTTGGGGCCGACCACCACGGTAATGCCCGGCTCGAAGCGCAGCGTCGTCGCCGAGGCGAAGGACTTGAAGCCCTTGAGCGTGAGGGACTTCAGATGCACCTGATGCGCATCCCTTCTTCCGTGGGCGAACCTGCTGGGCGCGGCCCAGCCGCGGCGTCCGCACGCGGTCAGGGTACTAGCCGGCGTGGATTGTGCCGGACATCGCGCGTCCGTGGGCGCCCCTGACACGCCGATTCGCCCGTCCCCCCGTCACCAGAACCCGCGCTCCGTCCGAGTCGCCGATCAGCCACACCCACCAACGCGTAGCCGGTGATCCGCTGGACCGACGATCGGCGCATAGGCCGGCGGGCCCAGGGCCCCGGAATAGTCGTATCTGCTCATGTCAGCGCCAGTGAGAGTGCTTCTGTGGGACGTGCGGCGTGATGTCGTAGCCCGGCGGCGATGTTGTCCCTGCCGGCCAGGCTGAGCAGGCTGACGGCGATGTTGCGGCACGTGACCATGATCCGCGGCGCCTGCCCCGTACGGACCTGGGACTCGTCCTCCCCAAAAAGTCTTATCCCTCAACCAATGCAGGCGATTCTCGATGCCCCAGTGGTCTTGCACCCAGCCGGCGAGGATCGCCGGAGGCGCCGCCTGGTAGCCGGCCGAGGTGATCAGGTAGACCACTTCGACGCTCTTGCGGCCGGTCTTGGTGACCGTATGCCGTACCTGGGCCACCTGCTTCGCGGCGGGAAACTCGACCCAGCCGGGTGCTGCAGGACCTTGATGGTGCGGGTGACGCGGTGTCCGCGACCTGCGGTGACCTGCCGGGTAGCGTGGACCTGCGTCCCGAGCAGATCCTTGAGCTTGCCATGCAGGGTCGGGGTGTTCCGCGTCACGGTGAACACGTAGTCGCCGCCACCGGCACGTATCAACTCGGCAGTGTCGGTCTGGGTGTGCATCGCGTCCATGGTGACGACGACGCCGTGAAGGTCGAGGCCGGCCAACAGTGTTCGGGCGGCGGGGATAACCTTGCTCTTCACGTCGATGGCGACCTGGCCGAGTACCGCTCCGGCGCCGTGGTCGAACGCCGCGATCACGTGCGGCGCCTTCCCGTCCGGTCGGGTGCGTGCACCGCGCACGGTCTTGCCATCCAACGCGATCACTCACCGCCCGTCCACGATTCGGGTCCGCGACCACATCCACCTGCCGACCGCGCCGTCCAGGGTGTCGGCATCCAACCGAGCGAACAGATTCCGCAGCGTCGACTCGTCCGGCGCGGTGTCGCGGGTGAGCCCGAACGCGGCCAGATGCTCAACGCTGATTCCTGCTCCCCACTGCCCGATCGCGGCGAACGGGGCCGCGCTCGTGATCACCGCCGTGATCCACAGAGCCAGCATCCCGGCCAGCGGGTAGCGCACGCCGCGCCGGGCACGCGGGTCGGGCACCGACTCCAGCGCCGCCAGCAATGCTCCCGCCGACGCCGGTTTGGTAGTAGCGAGCGTGTTCGTGGAAGATGACATGCGGGTGTGACCCCGGGTTCTGGCGGAAGTTCTGACGGCTCCGATCCAAACCCGTAGGTCACACCCGTCACAGCAGCCACGCCGCTCACACCATCACGAACTCGCCGGTCAATGCGCCACGCGGCCGAACATTCCGCGGCCCTGCCCTCACGGGCCATCCTCTACGCCAATCCAGACTGGGTCCAGGCCGTATTCCAATAGCGCAGATCGAGCCACGTATCACTGCTCGGCGCCTGCTCGATTAACCCGACCTTGATCGACGTATCAACCTGATCCTTCATCGCTGTGTCACTGAACGCACCTTTATCTAACGGGAACATCTTCGCAGCATCCAACAGAGAGTGAGCTTCTACCAGCTCCTTTTCGGATAAGCCCGTATACTCCTTACCCGCCTCAAGCCACTCCTTTTGATCATTATGAAACACCGCCGCCGCCTTGATCCAAGCGAGGTCCACCGCTGATGCCAGATCTGGATTAGCATCCAACCAGTTACGGTCCGCTACCGCCACAGAGTGAACCACATTCGAACCAAGCGCCGTCATATCTACAAGAACATTAAAGCCCTCTTCCTTAAGCTTGGCTACCTGATCCGAGTGAACGAAAGTCGCATCGATCGAACCGCTAAGCATCGCTGCCACGCGCTGCCCAGAACTTCCGGCGATCCGCACCTTTATGTCATCAGCGCTCAGACCGTATCGGCTCAACACTTCCGCGAACATTAGCGCCTCAATACCATGGATATTCGAAGTCCCATACACATGACCCGGAAGGTCTTTAACGTTGGACAAGCTTGAAACTCCCATGAGAAAGTAATCCACGCCCGCCTCGATAGGACCGAACATTACAGTATCGCTCGACACTGCACCGGCTGGATCAATCGTCGCCACTTCGGCTGCACCAGCCTTAATTGCACGCACGGCATCCGGATTGCCCTTTTGGTTGATAAGCTTACTATCCGCACCCCAAGACTTTAGGAATTTCGTCATAAGAAAAGTGTTCACCTGATCTGCTATTGGAAGTCCTCCGACAACAATCCGAACTGTTTTGCCCGTAAGATCCGGCTCGCCAGTTCCCGATCCGTCGGTCCCGCTCATTGTCGGCTTACCCGTCGAACTACTCAAGCTCTCCCCCGACACCTTCGAACCATTTCCGGGCGCAGAAGCGCTTCCACATCCCACGACTAGGATACCCACACTCACGACTCCGACGGATGCTTCGAAAACCGCGCGAGCATATGTCCATTTACGCAACGTCATTTCCCATCACCTTCCACTTTTGGATTGTTCAGTACCGAGCGCGCGAGACGCCTCCGATCACAATCGTTGGTCGCGTACCAACAACATTGGTGTCACTCCCGAACAAATCATCCACCATTGTCAAAAATCACGCCGAGCACATAACTTACTAACCGCCCGAACTCTGGCTCGGCTGAAATTGTAGCCCGCACGCGCGGCCGCGCCAGCCCAACCGGAACAATTTCACGAATATGGCCTGGTCTAGAACCTAAAATAATAATACGGTCCGAAAAGTAAACAGCCTCCTCCACCTCGTGAGTCACGAGCACTGCCGTACTACCCGCCCGCGAAATAATGTCCGAAATCTCCTGTTGAATCTGTCGGCGTGTCAAAGCATCAAGCGCGGAAAGGGGCTCGTCCATCAGCATGACATCTGGACCTCCTGCAAGTGCGCGCGCGAGCCCAACCCTTTGTTGCATGCCGCCTGACAACATCCGAGGGTAATGTTCAGCGAACGAACCGAGTCCGGTGAGGCTCAGACTATCCATAATGTTGTTCTCAACTTCTTCGGCGGACAGGCCTTGGGATTTCAGGGCAAACGCGATGTTGCTGTAGACGGTGCGCCACGGCAGCAACGCAGGCTGCTGAAAGACAAACCCTATTCTCTCTGGTACTCCCTCAACACGGGCGCCCCGAAGCCAAACCTCTCCTCTATCACACTCCACCAAGCCCGCCATCATGCGCAACAAAGTTGTCTTGCCGCATCCCGACGTCCCCACCAAAGAAACAAACTCTCCCTTAGAGACCGTTAGGTCGACATTCTCCAAGGCCGTCAGAGTCCCTCCAATTCGTTTAGACAGTACAAACGACTTCGTCACATTTCGGACGTCAATTATTGGAACCGGACTTCCCACCTCTCGTACCTCCAATCCTCGGCCACTACCGAATTCGGAGCGCTCTCCACGGGTACCCCCGAGACACGGGCGCCGTTTG
This sequence comes from uncultured Actinomycetes bacterium, assembly GCA_964624455.1. Classification (GTDB taxonomy): domain Bacteria; phylum Actinomycetota; class Actinomycetes; order Mycobacteriales; family Nakamurellaceae; genus Nakamurella. The sequence goes on from CAZUXD010000013.1 coordinate 42,015, forward strand.
CGTTCCGGGCTGGCTCTTTGATCTAATCAAATTCCCATGGTGACATCCGCCTTCGCAAGATCCGCAAGATGCTATCTCCGATGACCCCAACCAGGGCAGCCGCCAAGACCGCCGCGAGCATGTCCGCCGTTCGAAAAAGCTGACCAAAATTGACAATTAGCCCGCCGAGACCGAGCAAGCTAATTGTCATTTCAGCGATAATTACCCCAACCAACGCGCGGGAAAACCCGATTCGTAGGCCGGCGAAAATATACGGAATGGCGTGCGGAAGAATAACCGACCGCGCCATCTCACGGCGGGACGCGCGATACACTCTGGCCATTTCATGCAGTTCAACCGGCGTTGTCCGGACACCTTCGCACGTATTAATAACAATTGACCAAATAGCATGCAGAAAGGTAACAAAAATACCTGCCTCGTAGCCGATTCCGAACCAGATTATGATGATCGGTATGAGGGCCACCTGCGGTGTTGATTGAAAGAATGCCACGTACGGATTCGAAATTTTGTAAATTGCCACACTCCGTCCCATGGCAAGACCCCACGCAATTCCCAAAACCGCGGCGACCGTGAATCCTGAAAACATAACTGCAATGGCACGTGCGAAGGCTCCACCCATGGTGCCTTCCCAAACTAGGCGGACAAACGATCGAGCGACGGAATCTGGGGTCGGCAATAGAATTGCCCGACCGATTATTAAGGATCCAATCTCCCAAACTGCGAGAAACACGATAAGGGATAGCGTAGGGAGGGCTACACGACTATCGCGCGTGCGAGCCCATCTTGACGGGGCAACTAATCGCATCTCAGGGACAGTGCCTACGCGCACACTATTCTTTGTCATTGCGCGGGACTTCGTATACACTCGTATCACCCTTCCCTCCTACCTTCATGAGTTTATCGGGCTCACGCGCCAGACGCGGGTCGTAGAAACAAATTCGACCTTTGGGGTTAGGTTGGTATTTCCTGAAGCCATTGATTCGAACCTATCGGCGAACCGATGCCGCGCGCGCGCGCATTATCGTACAATCGACCCGCGACGGCCGCAAATTGTACTCCTTGCGTGCCAGCACTACTAGGCGCGTCCCCTGGCCGCACTCCATAGGAATGGGTCGCAAGGATCGTAATTTCGTTAGCATCGCGGCGCTCGTACGCGCGCCCTGTTGACCAATCTATGCATTTCACCAATTGGGCGTTAGGAAACGCCGTTGGGGCGGACCCATAAGGAATTTGCGATAGTTCGTCCGCCGTGCCGACCGCGTAACTCAGCGCGCCCATCCGAATCCCAAAATTAAAGTCTTGAAATCCACCCGCTAAAAGGGGTTGCGCATCGAGAAGAATCCCTTCCGTGTCGACAATGGCCCGGATGTCGTCCCCCAGTTCCCACGGCCGCACATAGTTCAAATGTGTTCCCGGCGCGATGTCCTCCGCAGATATCACAGGCTCAAGAGAAGTCGTGCACGTGCAAACAATGTCTGCCCCCTCCACAGCGCTGCTAGCCGATTGGACTGGTCTGATTTCTATGTCCGTCAGATCGTTCATCTGCGCGCAATACGCTCTAAGATGCTCCGGGTTTGGGCTGTACACTTGAATTGACGTAAGGTTTCGGACCTCACTGATAGCCAACGGAATCGTTCGCGCCATCCACCCGGATCCTACTATTCCGAGCGTCGTCGCATCTGGCCTCGACAGGTATTGTGCCCCCAGTGCTGCACTCGCGGCTACCCGCAAGTGTTGGACATAGCCATCGTTCATAATTGCTACCAAGGCACCCGATCTCACGGAAAAGAGAAGAACTAGGCCGCCGTACTTGCCCGGTTCACCGCAGTATGTCTGGCTCCGTGCAACATTGCCGTTCCAGCTAAAGGACATCACATCCGGCTTTATACGTAACGCATAATATCCATTACGTATTCCCCCTTCCATGGAACTGAAGGCGAATACAGCATCGTTTCGAAGAGGTATATAATTATCTATGCGTGGTCTACGGATCGCGTCACCCGTCGCCAAGCTCTTAAGACCGTCTCGCAGCGCATCTATGGCGTCTCCGGGCGCAATAGAACGCCGCTGATCGTCGTTAGTAAGAAATATCGGCTGCAGATGCTCAGTCATCCGAACTCTCGTTTCGATGGGTGGTCAGAGGGGCGAGCCGTCGCTCCGGACGGACGCGGACTGTTCCTGTTATTGTGCGCTGATCTATGTAGTATCCTCGGCGAGGGTTCTTCACATTCTCGAACCCCGGGAATAATTGGCGTTTGCGCAACTCCTTCAAAGCCACGCGAATGTCAAATGATCTGGTAGGACTCATTAGCGGACCTTTCCACGGCGTTCATGTCTCGGATTTTTGTGGACAGATTGTACAGCTTCGTCGCTAAATCGGTCAAGGGCTCGCAAGGGCCGGACTTCTGGCGCTGTGGGTCTATTTGACCATTGGATTGGCTGGCACGAAGATCTAACTGCACCAGCGTGCCGATTCACCCGATCGGGCCGCATCCAATCAGTTAGTACGTGCCCTTGGGCACACCGCGTGGCAAGCTGCAACTGTAGATTGCGGGCGTATACATGCCGAGACCAGGGCGACTCGGTTGCGTCCGTTACGTCCACCCGGTTTACTGATGTGGTCCGGTTTAACCCTTGGTAAGGGCGTTGGGGGTGTGGGCTCCATACCCGCAATGCACAGCGCATTGGGCGAGGTCCGGGATTATCTCGCCATTGTGCCTGGTCGCCCAATGCTGATATGAGGTGCGCGGCAACCGGAGTTGTGGTTTTAGTAGACCTATTTGAGGGGGGCGGGTGATGGGTAGTCACCTTCCACGACCTTGTTGTGCCACCTTGAGCCCACCTCGTGTTTGCGTATTCAGAGTCGTGTTTCGGTACAGCGTTGCTATCGTGGGAGTGCAGAGATGCTGATGCCCTGCATTCGCCACGAGTCTTGGACGTGCCGGCCCAGATTTGAACATGGTTGCGCTCCCATCCTGTTAGATGCGGTGAGTCAATTTGACGCCTACAAATGCGATCGTGGCGACAAGCGTCGTCGAAGTCGCCGCGAGCAGGAAGGGTCGGACACCGATTCGAATAAGGCTTCGAAGGCGTACGCTGCAGCCGAGTCCGAACATCGCTGCGGAGAATAGGATTACTTGCAAGATGCTCCCGAGGCCCAAGATCCAGTCCGGCAAGGCGAGGGCAGAACGAACAATAACCATCAAAATGAATGCGATTACGAACATTGGCACTATCGCAGGGCGACTCTGCGTCCCACCTGTTCGGATGCGTTCGTGAATGCTGAGAATGGTCAATACCGGTGCCAGCATTAGGACCCGACCAAGTTTAACAATTACCGCGACGGTTAGTGCGCCTCCGCCTATGACACCCCCGGCGGCCACTACTTGCGCAATTTCATGTATTGCACCACCTGCCCAGAGTCCAGTGAGTTGTTGATTCAACCCGAATGCGGTACCGAGGATCGGTATGGTCGGGATCATTAGGGTTCCGAACACGACGACAAGAGCGACAGCGATGACGACGTCTTCCTCGCTCGAGTCGGTTACGCTGTCGGCGCCAGCAACCGCTGCGGCTCCACAAATCGAAAACCCGCAGGCTATCAAGAGGGTACGCGTTGGAGGGATTCTCATGATTCGACCTAGTAGAACCGTTCCGCTGATGCCGCCGGCAACAATGGCGACTATTACTCCAACCATAGAAGCACCGAGGTTGAGGATGTCGCTAATGACCAATTTGAGGCCGAGCAAGACAATACCCACTCGCAGGAGATGTCTAGCAGCAAACGCTATTCCGGGTTCAACAATTGACGGGAGACGTACAAGGTTTGTGAGGAGGATGCCTAGGATGATGGCGATTATCAAGGGACTCAGGACTGGGAGTGCCCAATGTGTTGTCAACGCTACGGACACTGCCGCCGCGCATATGCCCAGGCCAGGTCCATAATTTCGTAAATTTGCGCTGAGATATGTCATGTGGAGTAGGGGCAGTCGATTCGTCGGCATTGCTACACGGACAGCGTCGGGTTGATGAGGTGGTGTTCGAGGAAGTGTCGAGGAGAACGTCGGGATTGCTCTGAAGTCATGAAGGTCATCTTGAGTGGGTTGCCTACCAGGTGGTAGTAGCCAAACTGGCATGTACCGATATCATCGTGGATATGGATGCGTCGCTGGCGAGTCTGCATGCGCTCAGGTTGTTCATTGCGATCGTCGATGAGGGCAGTATCGGCCGTGGGGCTCGGAAGCAAGGGGTCGCGCAGTCCAACGCAAGCCGCGTGGTGACGGGCCTCGAGGCGATGGTTGGGGAGGCGCTGCTTCGGCGCACGTCACAGGGGTCGTTCCTGACGCCTGTAGGGCGCGAGTTTGCGGGTCGCGCGCGGGACGTGGTCGGCGCTGCCGAGCGGTTGAACCAGTTCGTGTTGGAGGCCCGTGGGGCGCAGGCCGTCTCGGTGCGGGTTGGCGCGAGTCTGACGATCGCAGAGCAACTGCTGCCGACCTGGATTGCGCACTTCCGGCGTGAGGTTCCCGGCGCGCACGTTGAGGTTCAGGCTCTCAACTCCGTAGCCGTGTTCGAGGCTGCTCGGGCTGGCAGCATCGATCTTGGGTTCGTTGAGACGCCACACCTTCCTGGAGGCATCAACAAGGAGCAAATCGGCACGGACGCGGTGGTCGTTGTCGTTGCACCAAACCATCCGTGGGCGCGGCGACGTGACAGCCTCTCGCTTGAAGAACTGGCTCGGACTCCTCTGGTGGTGCGAGAGCACGGCTCCGGCACACGAGAGGCACTGGACGAATTGCTCGCGGCGTTCGAACCAGTCAGGCCTGTGCAGACTCTGTCGAGCAATACTGCGATACGCGTGGCCGTGGCCTCTGGGGTGGCACCCGCTGCACTCAGCATCCTCGCTGTCAGCCGAGACATCGCCGCAAAGGTCATCGTACGTGTTCCACTCGCCGCTCCGCTTCGGCGTCCGCTCACCGCCGTCTGGACAGGGCCGGCCCGAATTCGGGGACCAGCCGCGTCTCTTCTCGCGATTGCCCGCAAGGTTTCCGTGATCGTGAACGCAGGGGATGCGCCATCGTCAAAGGATGACCGGTCACCGGCGGGCAAAGGAATGGGCCGACCCTCGACGCGCTGATCATGCATGCACCACCAGCAGTCTTTCGTGCCCGCGGTTGTAGGAGGCTTGCTGGTTCAGAGCAAGTGCCACACTACGCTCTATCAACAGACCGGCCACGCGGGGACCGCACGTCGCCGCGAATCAGGCCCGAAGCGGTGGCTCCGAACCCGCCGCCCGCCGCAGCGCCGCGCGCATCGCGGCCACCGGCGGCGCTACCGACGTGATCAACTCGAACTGCCGAAACGCCTGATGCAGCAACATGTCCAGCCCGGTGATCGTCGCTCGGCCGGGCCGGCCCGCCGCCGCCAACGGCGTCGGCCACGGGTGGTAGACGACGTCGAGCAGGGTGGGCACGGCCGCCAGCGGGCCGGCCAACCCATCGGCGGCGCCGGCCGGAACGGTCGACACGGCCATCGCGAGAGTCCCTGCCACGGATGCGATCTCGCTCGCGTCGAAACCCATGGTGCGGGCGGTGAGGCCGAGCCGGGACGCCAGGGAGGAGGCGGTGACGGTGCTCGCCGGGCGGCGCCCCGCGAGGATGAGCGGACCCTCCCAGCGCAGTTCGGCCAGCGCCGCGATCACCGCGAGGGCCGTTCCTCCCCCGCCGAGCAGCAGCACTGGCCCGGCCGGGCGCACCTGCGCCGCGGTCAGCGCCCCGATGACCCCGTCCACGTCGGTGTTCTCGGCGTGCCAGCTATCGCCCCGGCGCAGCAGCGTGTTGGCCACCCCAAGGGTGGCGACCCGCAGGGATCTCGTCATCGCCGCCTGCGCCGCCGCAGCCTTACCCGGCATCGTCACGGCCAGCCCGGCCCAACTACCGTCCAGCCCCCCAACCAGCGTGGCGAGCGCGCCGGCGCCGCACTCGATGGCCCGGAACGACCAGCCGACCAAACCGGTGGCCTCGAACCCGGCCGCGTAGATCGCCGGCGAAAGGGAGTGCGCGATCGGGGATCCCAGCACGCCGGCGCGCCGGGTGATCCCGCCCGGATCAGCCACGCGTCATCCGAAGACGCCGTTCGCGCGTGCCTTCGCCACACACTCCGCATGCTCCTGGTCGGTCGTGGAGAAGCAGGTGTGTCCCTCCTTGTCGATGGCGACGAAGAACAGCCAGCTACCGGTCGCCGGGTTCCCGGCGGCATCCAACGCGGCCGGCCCGGGCGACCCGATCGGCGTCGGCGGCAACCCGGTGTGCGCGTAGGTGTTGTAGGGGCTGGGGTTCGCCCGGTCGGCGTCGGAGGTCGCGATCTGCGCCCGGTCCAGCGCGTAGTTGACGGTCGAGTCGAACTTCAACTTGATGTCCCCGGCGAGTCGGTTGTAGATCACCCGGGAGATCTTGGGCATGTCCGGTCCCTCGCCCTCGCTCTGCACCAGGGAGGCGACGGTTGCCAATTGGTAGGGGGAAAGGTCCCGCCCCTTCGCCGCGGCGACCACGTCGGTGGTGTTCCACTCCGACGCGGACGCCCGGACCACCCTCGCCAACGCCTGCTGCGCGGTCGAGCCGGGCGCGATGTCGTAATCCCCCGGGAGGATCAAGCCCTCCAGCCGCTTGCGCGGATCCGGCGCCTGGCCCACGGCCTCCGCCGCCCAGCGCACCACACCCAACTCGCTGGGGCTCGCCGTCTCCGCGACCCGCCACAAATCGGCCGTGGAGAAGCAGGCCTGATCGCCGTTGGTGGGCCGGCACGCGGCTGCGATCTTCGACAGGATGCCCGGCTGGGTGATCCTTTCGCCGGAGGTGGACACCTTCGTCCTGTCCGCCAGGGTCTCTCCCGGGATGATCCGAAGCTGCCCCAACCGGTTGCCCGGGTTGGTCAGTTCGTCGATGACGGCCCGCGCCGATGAGCGCTGATGGACCGCATAGAAACCGGGCTGGAGTGCCTTCATCTTCGCGTTGCCGGCGGCCTGGTCGGTGAAGGTGCGGGCGTTGGCGATCACCCCGGCCTGCACGAGCGTCTGGCCGACATCCTCCAGGCCGTCACCGCTCTGCACCCGGATCACCACAACCGTCCCCCCGGTGCCGGCGTAGTCGGTTGGCGCGGCCGTGCTCTGCCGCCAGGCCAGCACCCCGCCGACCACGCCGGCCGAGATGAGCACCATGACCAGCACGGCGATGACGCTGGAACGCACCCTGCGCCTTCGCCGCCGACGCTCCCGGACCCGATGCTCGTGGCGCACCGTGGCCCGGCTGCGCGGCCGCCCGTCGTCGCCCGTTGCCCGGTCCGCCGCCAGGGCCTCGCGGAGTTCGGCGAGATCCACGTTCCCGGTGGCCGGGCCGTCGTCCGGATCGGGATCGAAGATACCGAGGTGATCGTCGGTCATGGACGCCCCAGCGCGCCGGATCGGCGGATCTGATCGAGCCTGCTCTGCAAGATGGTGACCGCCGAGAGTTGGTCCACCACCGGCCGGCGCGCCCGGCTCGGTATCCCGCGATCCGCCAGGATCCGATTGGCATGGACGCTGGACAGCCGCTCGTCGACCAGCACGACCGCAACCGGCGCGACCCGTTCGGCGAGGGTTTCGGCGTAGCCGCGGGCCGCTTGCGCCGCGCTGCCCTCGGTGCCGCGCAACGTCCGGGGCAAGCCCACGGCGACCTCCACCACCTGCCGCTCGCGCACGAGCGCCGCCAACTCTTCGATGTCCCGGCCGGTGCCGTCGTCCCTTGCGAGGGTGGCCACGGGCGTAGCAAGGATGCCACCAGGATCGCTGATCGCGACCCCGACTCGCACGGTACCGACGTCCACTCCCAGGCGCACGCCAGATGGCGGCAATCCGTCCGCCGCGCCGGCCGTTCTCACCGGTCTCGGTCGCCGGCCAGGGCCACCGCTGCGCGCAGGGCGCCGAGCGCGGCGGGCACCCCGGCCGGATTGCTGCCGGCTCCCTGCGCCAGGTCGGCCCGGCCGCCGCCGCGACCGTCCACCGCCGACCGGAAGGATGCTACGAGATCCCCGGCCCGCAGGCCCGCCTCCACCGCGGTGGCCGTGCATGCCACCGCGAATGCAACGGCCGCCCCGGCGCCGTCTTCGGCGGATCCGCCGGAAGCGGAGAACAGGCCCACGACCGCCGGGCGCCCGTCGAACCGACCGCGGATGTCGGTGGCGAGGCTACGAAGGTCCGCCGCGGACAGCCCTTCCGGCAGCGACGCGGCCACCACCGCGACATCCCCGACGGGCTCGGCGGAGTCCACCAGCGCGCTCGCCGAGGCGAGCACCGCCTCGGAGTGCAGCCGCTGCAATTCCTTCTCGGCCGCCCGCAGCCGTTCCACCATGGCGTGCACCCGCGCGGGAAGCTCGGCCGCCGGCACCTTGAGCTCGTCGGCCAGCTGCGCCACCAGGGCCCGCTCGGTGGCGAGGTGCCGCATGGCGTCGATTCCGACGTAGGCCTCGATGCGCCGCAGCCCCGAACCGACGGAGCCTTCCCCGATCAGCGACAGCGGGCCGATCTGGCTGGAGCGCTCCACGTGCGTGCCGCCACACAACTCGATCGACCACGGGCCGCCGATCTCGACCACCCGCACGGTCTCGTCGTACGTCTCGCCGAACAGCGCGAGCGCGCCCATCTCGCGAGCCTCCGTCAGCGACGTGTACTGCACGGCCACCGCCAGGTCGCGGCGCACCGCCAGGTTGGCGACGTCCTCGATCTCGCTGCGGGTCGCATCCGACAGCGCCGAGGTCCACGCGAAGTCCAGCCGCAGGTAACCCGGCTTGTTGTAGGACCCGGATTGCAGCGCCTGCGGGCCCAGCACCTCGCGCAGCGCAGCGTGCACGACGTGCGTGCCGGAATGCGCCTGCCGGGCGCCGATCCGCCATTCCGGGTCGACCTTCGCCAGCACCGCGCTGCCTTCCCGCAACTCCCCCGCCGTGACCCGCACCTGGTGCACCCAGAGCTTCCGGCCCACCTTCTGCACGTCGATCACCTCGGCCACGCTGCCGTCCGCGGTGATGACCCCGGCGTCCGACTCCTGCCCGCCGGACTCGGCGTACAGCGGGGTCCGATCCAGCACCACCTCGACGATCTCGCCCTCGCCGGCCGCCGGTATGCGTTGCCCATCCCGGACGAGCCCGCGGATCGTCGCCTCCGATTCCAACTCCCGGTAACCGGTGAACTCGGTGGGGCCGGCGGTGAGCAGTTCCTTGTAGACCGTGGAATCGTCGAACCCGCCCTTGCGAGCCCGGGCGTCGGCCCGGGCACGGGCCTTCTGCTCGTCCATCAGTTTGCGGAAACCCTGCGCATCGACCGCCAAGCCGGCCTCGTTCGCCATCTCCAGGGTCAGATCGATGGGGAAGCCATGCGTGTCGTGCAGCGCGAACGCCGTGGTACCGGAGATCTCGGTCCGGCCGGCTGAACGGGTTTCCGCCGCGGCCGTCTCGAAGAGCTTCGACCCCGACGAGAGCGTCCGCAGGAAGGCGTGCTCCTCGGCGGCGGCCACCTGCTCGATGCGCGCGAAGGCGGTGACGAGTTCCGGGTAGGCCTGCATCATCAGGTCGCGCACCACGGCGGCCAGCATCGGCACCACGGGCTTGTCCACACCGAGCAGCCTCGCGGAGCGAATGGTGCGCCGCAGTAGCCGGCGCAGCACGTAGCCGCGGCCGTCGTTCGACGGCGTCACCCCGTCACCGATCAGCATCACGGACGAGCGGATGTGATCGGCGATCACCCGGAACCGCACGTCGTCGGCATGCTCGCGCCCGTAGGTGCGGCCGGACAGTTGCTCGGCGGTTTCGATGATCGGGCGCAGCAGGTCGGTCTCGTAGACGTTGTCCACGCCTTGCAGCAGGAACGCGACCCGCTCCACGCCGAGGCCGGTGTCGATGTTCTTTTCGGGCAGCGAGCCGACCGGAGGGTGGCCGTCCTTGGGGCTCTGCTCGCCGCGGACGTCCTGCATGAAGACCAGGTTCCAGATCTCCAGGAACCGGTCCTCGTCGGCGATCGGACCGCCCGGACTGCCGTACTGCGGGCCTCGGTCGTAGTAGATCTCCGAGCAGGGCCCGCCCGGGCCCGGCACCCCCATGTCCCAGTAGTTGTCCTTGCCGCTCCGCCGTTGGATGCGGTCGGCCGGCAGCCCGGCCACGGTCCGCCACAACTCGAACGCCTCGTCATCGCCGTCGTACACGGTCGCCCAAATGCGCTCCGGGTCGAATCCGTAGCCGCCGGCCTCGACGCTTCGCGTCACCAGTTGCCAGGCGTAGCGGATGGCGCCTTCCTTGAAGTAGTCCCCGAAGGAGAAGTTGCCGGCCATCTGGAAGAACGTGTTGTGCCGGGTGGTGATCCCGACGTTGTCGATGTCCAGGGTGCGGACGCACTTCTGCACGCTGGTCGCCCGGGTGAAGGGCGGCGGGACCTGGCCCAGGAAGTACGGCTTGAAGGGGGCCATGCCGGCGATGGTGAACAGCACCGTCGGGTCCTGGCTGATCAGCGATGCCGAGGGCACGACGGTGTGCCCGGCTCGCTCGAAGTGCTGCAGGAATCGTCGGCGGATCTCGTGGGTCTGCATGGTGTCCTTCGGGTTGACCCGGCGCGCGGCGTCAGGCCGTACGCCGCAGCGGGCCGGTGGAGGCCGGCCCCGCGGGTTCTGCGGCCAACTCGCGCGCCGGCCCACCGGGTTGATCGTCGTGCCCGCCGGCCCCGCCGTCGACAGCACCGCCGTCGGCAGCCCCGCCGTCGACCGCCCCCCCTTGGACAGCCCCCCCTTGGACAGCACTGCCGGCCAGGGCGGCCTGGGCGGCGATCTGCCGGACGTGTTCCGGCGGGACCATCACCACCGAGCCGTTCGCGCCGTCGACCATCGGCCGATACGACGCCCGGCGGTTCGCGGCGCCCATCCGCACGTCGGTGGCGAACGCCCCGACGGCGCTGCCCAGTTCGGCGACCGCGTCGGCGATGTCCGCTGCGATGGCGGAGGGCGTGAGCTTGGCCGCCAGCGCAGCCTTGGCCGCTTCCTTCGCCCGTCGCGTGCGGCGGGTGGCCGCCACCCCCAGGACGACTCCGGCGGCGAAGTAGGGCAGGCGCTTCACGGGCGACGATTTCCCCTCTGTGTGATGGCAAATGCTGTGCGATGGCAAATGCTGTGCGGTGGCAAATGCTGTGTGATGGCAAATGCTGTACGGCGGTGAATGCTGTACTGCAGTGAATGCTGTACGGCGGCAATTGCTGTGCGGTGGTGAATGGGCCGACCGGGCCGACCCGTCGATCGGCGAACGGCCCTGTGAGCCCCACCGCCAGCGGCGCCGCCGGCCGTCCGCCATCGGTGCGGCGCGGCAGTGCCACACCCGAACCAACCCAGGGTACCCGGCCCGCCCGGCCGCGGCACCCGCCGGTAACGTCGACCGCGCCGCGACCCGAGTGTGCTGGAGGCCCTCATGACGACGACCGCCCCACCCGGTTCGCGGGTCGACCGGTCGCCCGTCACCCCGGCCGAGAAGGCATTGCTGGCCGACCGGTTGGCGCAGGCCGTCCGCGGGGAGGTCGACTTCTCCTCCTCGGCCCGGGCGGTGTACGCCACGGATTCGTCCAACTACCGTCAGGTGCCGCTGGGCGTGCTCTACCCGTTGGACGCCGCCGATGTGGCGCGCGCCATGCAGATCTGCGCGGCGGCCGGCGCGCCGGTGCTCGGCCGCGGCGCCGGTACCGGGCTTGCCGGGCAGACCGTCAATGTCGGTGTGGTGCTGGACTTCTCCCGCCACATGGACAAGATCATCGAAATCGACCCGGAGCGCCGGATCGCGCGGGTCCAGCCCGGTGTGGTGCTCGACGATCTTCGGGCAGCCTGTGCGCCCCACGGTTTGACGTTCGGCCCGGATCCGGCCACGCACGCCTGGTGCACGCTCGGCGGCATGATCGGGAACAACTCCTGCGGCACGCACGCCCTGTACGCGGGCAAGACGGTCGACAACGTGCACCGACTGCGCATCGTCACCGCCGGGGGCGAGGATCTGTGGGTCGGCGCCTACGACGACGACGACTACGCGGCTGCGGTAGCCGCCGGCGGCACCCTGGCCCGGCTGCTGGGCGGCCTGCGGGAAACCGGCCGGCGCTATGCGGACGCGGTTCGCACGAACTACCCGGACATCCCGCGCCGGGTGTCCGGCTACAACCTGGATCAGATCCTGCCCGGGGCGCCGCTGCACCTGGCGCGCCTGCTGGTCGGCTCCGAGTCCACGTTGGCCCTGACGGTCGAGGCCGAGGTGCACCTCGCCACATCGCCGCGGCACCGCAACCTGGTGGCGCTCGGCTACCCGGACATCTTCGTTGCCGCGGACGCGGTCCCCGGCCTGGTCGATTTCGGATTGTTGGGCCTGGAGGGCATGGATTCGACCCTGGTCGGCCACTCGGCGGCGATCGGCCTGAACGCGGCCGGCATCGCCCTGCTGCCGCCCGGCCGGGGCTGGTTGCTCGCCGAGATCGGTGACGACGATCCGGCGGTCGCCGAGCGGCGCACCATCGAATTCCTCGCCGGGTTGCCGGAATCGGTGCACGCCAAGCGAATCGACGACCCGGTCGAAGCCCACGCGTTGTTGCAGGTGCGGGGGTCCGCGCTGGCAGCGACGGCACACCCGCCGGGCGCACCTCCCAACCACGAGGGATGGGAGGACGCCGCTGTTCCGCCGGCCCGGCTCGGCGAGTACCTGCGCCGGATGACGGCGCTGTGGGCCGAGTTCGGCTACTCCGGCGCCTGGTACGGGCACTTCGGGCAGGGCTGCGTGCACACGCGCAACCCGTTCGACCTGCACACCCTCGACGGGCTGGCCACCTTCCGCCGGTTCGTCGAAGCGGCGGCCGACCTGGTCACGGAACTCGGCGGCTCGCTCTCCGGCGAGCACGGTGACGGCCAGGCCCGCGGCGAGTTGCTGCGTCGCATGTTCGGCCCCGAGGTCATCGAGGCGTTCCGCACCGTCAAGTCGCTCTTCGACCCCGCCGGGCTGCTGAACCCAGGCAAGCTGGTCGATCCGTACCCGCTCGATACGAACCTGCGTTACGGCCCGGGGTACCGGAAATCCGCGATGGCGCAGCACACCGCGTTCTCCTTCGCCAAGGACGCCGGATCGTTGCAGGTCGCGGCGGAGCGTTGCGTCGGGGTCGGGCGCTGCCGCCGCGACGATTCGGGGGTGATGTGCCCCTCCTACCGGGTCACCCGGGACGAGAAGCACTCCACCCGCGGCCGGGCCAAACTGCTGGTGGAGATGTTCCAGGGCGAGAGCACGCCGCAGACCTGGCGGAACCCCGACGTGCACGAGGCCCTGGAATTGTGCTTGTCCTGCAAGGGATGCAAGGTCGATTGCCCGACAGGCGTGGACATGGCGACCTACAAGGCCGAGTTCAACCACCACTTCTACGCCCGGCGGATCCGGCCGCGGGAGATGTACGCGTTGGGGCTCCTGCCGTGGGCGGCCCGGCTGGCTACCCGGATGCCGCGGCTTTCCTCGGCGGCGCTCCGGGTGCGCTGGATCGGCCCGTGGCTGCGCCGGGCGGCAGGGGTGACGACATCCCGGCCGGCGCCGGCATTCGCGCGAAAGCCGTTCCGGCGCACGCGGACTGCGCGCGCTCTCGACCAGGCGGATCGCGCGACGGTGGTGCTGTGGCCGGACACCTTCACGAACGCGTTCGATCCGGAGTTGGGGAAGGACACCGCGGCCGCCCTCGCGGCGGCCGGCGAAACGGTGCACGTTCCCAGCCAGTGGGGCTGTTGCGGGCGGACGCTCTACGACCCCGGCATGCTGGACCTGGCCCGCCGGGCGCTTGCGAACGTGCTGGACATCCTGGATCCCTTCACCTCTCGCGGCATCCCGGTCGTGGTGCCGGAACCCAGTTGCCTGTCGAGCTTCCGTGACGAGCTGCCGAACCTGCTGGCGGACGACCCGCGCGCCGCTCGGTTGGCGGGGCTCTCCCGGTCGCTGTCCGAGCATCTGCTGGCGATCGGCGCGGTCGACTCCCCCGTCCGCGGGATCGACCGGGGGGCGGTGGTCGTGCACCCGCACTGCCAGGGCCGGGCTTCGGTCGGCACCGCGGCGGACGAGGTGGTGCTCGGCAGGTTGGGCTACCGACCGACCACGCTGGACGCCGGATGCTGCGGCCTCGCGGGCTCCTACGGCTTCTCGAAGGCCACCGCGGACATCGCCCGGAAGATCGCGACGGAGCACTGGCTCCCCAAGCTGCACGAGGCGGTGACGGCGGCCGGCGGGGGCGGTGGCGGTACCGGTGGCGGGGAACCGAGCCGGGCGGAAAGCCTCGTCCCGGCAACGGATATCGAGGATGACGAGGCATCCAAGCGCGTCACGGTCGCGATGGACGGGTTTTCCTGCATCACGCAACTCGACCAACTGGACGGGCTGGCGCACCGTTCGGTTGCCTCGCTGATCGCCGAGGCGCTCGCCGGCCGGCACGCTGACATCGCCGGCCGGTAACAACTGCAGCCGGAAACCCCCGGGGCGCCGGGCGTCACCCAGGCGTCGCGGTGCGGCACACCCGGGCCGGTCCGCCCGCCATGGCAACGGCCGGTAATGTCGGCGTCCGCAACGCCTGGCACCGCAAGGGCGCCGGCGGCATGTGACAGAGGAGGCTCGGGCCGGGATGACCCTTGCAGCGCAGCCGGACCCCGCTGGTAGCGTCGCCCCGCCCGCGGCGCCGGGTGACTGGTGGCGGGATGCGGTCGTCTACCAGATCTATCCGCGATCCTTCGCCGATTCCGACGGTGACGGGATGGGCGATCTGCCCGGGATCACTGCACGGTTGGCCGCGCTCGCCGAGTTGGGTGTCGACGCGGTGTGGCTCTCCCCGTTCTACCGCTCCCCACAGGTGGACGGCGGCTACGACGTCGCGGACTACCGCGAGGTCGATCCGCTGTTCGGAACGCTCGACGACTTCGACGAGATGCTCGCCCGCGCCCACGAACTCGGGCTCAAGATGATCGTCGACCTCATCCCCAACCACTCCTCCGACCGGCACGCCTGGTTCGTGCAGGCGCTGGCCGCCGGGCCCGGGTCGCCGGCGCGCGAGCGGTACATATTCCGCGACGGCAAGGGCGCGGACGGCTCCGAACCACCGAACAACTGGCTGTCGGTGTTCGGTGGGCCGGCCTGGACCCGCGTCACCGAACCCGACGGTAGGGCCGGCCAGTGGTACCTGCACCTGTTCGAGGCCGCGCAACCGGACTTCAACTGGTCCAACGCCGAAGTCCGCGTCGAATTCGATGCGGTGCTGCGGTTCTGGCTCGACCGCGGGGTCGACGGGTTCCGGGTGGATGTGGCGCACGGCTTGGTCAAGGAGGCCGGCCTGCCGGACTTCACGCCCGATCCGCGGCACGGACCGATGGGCTTCGCACCCCCGACGGCCAAGGCCGCCCGGCTGCATCGCCTGGAGGACCTGGACGGCTACACGGGGAGCCTGGCTGCACCGGCCGAGAGCAAGCTCGGGCCGATGTGGGATCAGGACGGCGTGCACGAGATCTACCGGCACTGGCGCACCGTGGTTGAGGAGTACCGCCCGCCGCGAATCCTGGTGGCCGAAGCCTGGGTGCAGCCGCTGCCGCGGCTGGCTCGCTATGTGCGGCCCGACGAGATGCACTTGACCTTCAATTTCGATTTTCTCGAAACTCCTTGGTACGGACCAATCCTGCAAGATGTCATCCAGCGTTCGGTGCGGATCAACGACGCGGTCGGCGCACCGACCACCTGGGTGTTGTCCAACCACGACGTCATCCGCCATCCGACGCGGTTCGCCCTGCCGCCCGGAAGGCGACCGAACGGCATCGGGGCCGACGACCCGCAGCCCGACGAGGCGCTCGGCGCCAGGCGCGGCCGGGCAGCAACCCTGACGATGCTGGCCCTTCCCGGTTCGGCCTACCTCTACCAGGGAGAGGAACTGGGCCTGCCCGAGCACACCACCCTGGACGATGCGCTGCGGCAGGATCCCACGTGGCGGCGTTCCGGCCACACGGTGCGCGGCCGGGACGGGTGCCGGGTACCCATACCGTGGGAGGCGGACCGACCGGCGCTCGGCTTCTCCCCCACCGGGAAGAGCTGGTTGCCGCAACCGGATTCGTTCGGCCCGCTGGCACGAGATCGCCAGTTGGAAGATCCCGGCTCGACGCTGACGTTGTACCGGACGGCGCTGCGGCTCCGCCGGAAGCTGGGGCTGGGCCGCGGCACGCTCGACTGGCTGACCGGCGCCGGCGGAAACGTCCTCGCCTACCGCAACGGCGCGATCACCGTGCTGGCCAACATGGGCACCTTTCCGGTGCCCCTCCCGCCCGGCGAGGTGCTCCTGGGGTCGGCCCCGTTACCCGATGACGGAACCTTGCCGGCGGACACCACCGTCTGGCTGGGCTGAATCGACGAAAGCCCGGCGCAGCAGCCACATTCCGGCCAGCGCGATGACCAGCCCCGCGAGCACCGTGAGCAACCGGTAGTCCACCAGGGAAATGATCGCCGCGCCGATTCCCGTCGAGGCGAGCTGCGGCACCTGCAGCGCCAACCCGGTGGCGGCCGCGGTCCGGCCCTGCAGGCGGTCGGGCGTCAGGCGCTGCCGACTCGTCACCATCGCGACGAACGCCCACGGTATCGCCATCCCGGCAAGCGCCATCCCGGCCAGCACCAACGGCACGCTGCCGACCAGGAACGGCAGGCATCCGACGGCCATGGTGAGCAGCGCGATGCCGACGGCGCGCACCGGGCCCGCGCGGTTCATCAGCCGCACGGCGGTGACGCCGCCCAGGATCGAGCCGGCCCCCTGCGCGCTCACCAGGACCCCGAAGAATGCTGGCGGGCGGTGCAGCCCGTGCTCCACCACGGCGAAGAGCAGCGAGTCGAAAAGGCCGACCACGCTCAGGGCGACGGCCAGCCCGATCACGATGGCCCGCACTTCGGGGGTTTCGCGCACGTGCGCGAAACCCGCCATCAAGGCGCGCCAGCCGGTGTCGGCATCGGGTGCGGCCGGTCGCGGCTCCGGCACCCGCACCAGCGCGAGCCCGCCCGCCGTCAGGGCGAGCAGCGCGGCGGTGCCGACGGCCAGTGGCCGGCCACCCCACACGGCGTACAAGCCGGCGCCGACCAACGGCGTCACGATCCGCAGGCCCTGGTCGATCGTCATGAACATCGCATTCGCCGGGCCGAGTTGCGCATCGGTGAGCATGGTGCGCAGCAGCCCGGACTGGGCGGCGCTGTTCAGCGTGCCGAGCGCGCCGTAGAGCACCGTCACCAGATACAAGATCCAGAGATCCGCGGCCGTTCGCACCGTGAACAGGCCGAGCACGGTCACCGCAGCCAGCAGGTTGGAGCAGATCAGCAACGGCCGCCGGCGCACCCGGTCGGCGAGCAACCCGAAGATCGGGGCCGCCAGCATCGGTGCACCGAGGCAGAAGAAGACGAGCCCGGCCGCAGCGCTGGACCCGGTCAGGTCCTTGGCCCACACGGCCAGCGTCAGGTACAGCGCGCTGTCCGCAAAGTTGCCGATCGTCCACGCACCGGCCAGCCGCCGGAAGTATTCGACCCGTAGCAGTTCTTTCACGGCCGGGTCCTGTTCCGCTCGGCCGCCTGATCGTCGAGCAGCTGCTGGTATTCCGGCAGGTACGTGCTCGCGGCGAACAGTCGGACGGCACCCGCGCCGGCGGGGCGGAGCGAACGGTCGGTCAGGCGGGCGTGGTACGGGGCAAGCAGGGCCTGCAGGGCTTTCGCCAATTCCTTGGCCTCTTGGGGGGTGAGGATCATCGTCGCGCCCTGCTCGAAGGTCGCGCCGCGCCAGGCGGGCGGGTTGTCGCGCCCGTCGGCCGCCTGCATGCGGGCGAAGTCCCACTTCCGCACGGCGGCGCCCACCGCCGTGGACGCCAGCAGCGCCTCCGCATCATTCGGGTCCGGCGCGAAATCCTGGGTAGGATCGGGTGCACGCCAGGGCTTTTCGCGGCCCGCTGCGTCGTCGGCGCGCTGCAGGTAGCCGTGCTCGGCCAGCTTTCGCAAGTGGAACGAGCAGTTCGCCGGGCTTTGGCCGAGCGCCTGGGCAAGCTCGGTGGCGGTGGCCTCGCCACGGGCAATGACCATTTCCAGCAGCTGGATTCGTAGCGGATGGGCAAGCGCCCGCATCGCCTTGGGGTCGGAGATCCTCGCCATGGCGGAACTGTAGGTCATGCAACAGCTCTTGCGCAAGAGTTGTTGCATATGAGAACGAGGGGCGCGCAGGACGATCTGCACGACCGTTCGCGGTCGCTCCCGGCGGCGCCCTGGTGCTCGGCAATCCGGGCACGTCCAGCCGCCGGACCCGACGGGCGGCCTGCTCGGCCGGTCGCAGTTCAGTCGGCCGGTTGGGTGCCGGCCCCGCGGACGCCTCGGCGCAACCTGCCGAGCCGCTCGGCGATCGCGCGTTCCGACCCGCGGCCGCTCGGCCGGTAGTAGTCGACCCCGACCAGCTCATCGGGCGGGTACTGCTGCGCGACGATGCCGTCCGGCGCGTCCGGCGGATAGACGTACCGCTGCGCGTGGCCCAGCCGCCTCGCGCCCGCGTAGTGGCCGTCGCGCAGCGGCGGTGGCACCGACCCCGCCTTTCCCGCCCGCACGTCGGCGATCGCCGCGTCGACCGCCGTGATGACCGCGTT
Organism: uncultured Actinomycetes bacterium; assembly: GCA_964624455.1. Classification (GTDB taxonomy): domain Bacteria; phylum Actinomycetota; class Actinomycetes; order Mycobacteriales; family Nakamurellaceae; genus Nakamurella. Next base: position 60,707 of record CAZUXD010000013.1, read on the forward strand.
GGACTTCGGCGCGGTCGCCAGATGGATCGTCGCCTGCGCCAGGGCCAGCCGGGCCTCCGGGAGCCCGACCAACTGCACGACCTGCGCCGCGGCGACCGCCGCCGGCAGAGCCGTCGGATCGGCCAGGCCGACGTCCTCCGACGCGTGCACCATGAGCCGCCGGGCGATGAACCGCGGATCCTCGCCCGCCTCGATCATGCGGGCCAGGTAGTGCAGGGCGGCGTCCACGTCCGAACCCCGGATCGACTTGATGAAGGCGCTGATCACGTCGTAGTGCTGATCACCGGCCCGGTCGTAGCGCACCGCGGCGCGGTCCACGGCCCGTTCGACCGTCGCCAGATCGATGCTCACGGGCTCGTTTTCGTGCAGATCGGCGGCTGTGGCCGCAAGTTCTGCGGCGTCGCCGGGCTTCGTCATCCCGCCGGCCGCCGCGTCCGCGGCCGCCTCCAAAGCCGTCAGCGCCCGCCGCGCGTCACCACCGGCCAGCGCGATCAGGTGCGCCCGCGCGCCGCCGGCCAGCGCATACCGGCCCGCAAGCCCACGTTCGTCGGACAGTGCCCGGTCCACCAGCTCCCCGATCTCGGTGTCGGTGAGCGGCTGCAGTTGCAGCACGAGCGAGCGGGACAACAGCGGGGACACGATCGAGAAGAACGGGTTCTCCGTGGTCGCGCCGATCAGGATCACCGTCCGGTCCTCCACGGCACCGAGCAGCGAATCCTGCTGGGTGCGGGAGAAGCGGTGCACCTCGTCGATGAACAGCACCGTCTGCTCGCCGGCCGTGCGCAGCGTCTGCCTGGCCCCGGCGATCACCTCGCGCACCTGTGCCACGCCCGCCGACAGCGCCGAGAGCTGGGCGAACCGGCGTCCGGATGCGCCGGCGACGAGCAGCGCAAGGGTGGTCTTGCCGGTGCCGGGCGGACCGTAGAGCAACAGCGAGGACACCCCGCCGCCCTGGACCAACCGGCGAAGCGGCGCCCCCTGACCGAGCAGCGCCCGCTGACCGACCACCTCGTCGAGCGTTCTCGGCCGCATGCGCACCGCGAGCGGGGCGCTGGCATCCGAGCCGTCACCGGCCGCATCGAGAGCGGTCCACCCTTGCCGGGAGTCGCGGCCGGCGGCCGCTGACGGCTCGGCGAACAGGCCCTCGGTGCTCACCTGGCCATTGTCCTTGCTGTCCTTGCCGCGCGGATGTTCCGACCCGCGACACACGCCGTCACCCGTGCCGCCGCACGGCCGGCCGGCAGGAGAGACTGGGGCCTTCGACGCCCACGTGACGGAAAGGACGCCATGACCGAACGTGAGGTGCTGAGCTGGGAGATCTTCGGCGTCGCGGCGCGCGCCCTGGCGCAGCAGGTGGCCGACTCCGCGTTCGGGCCGGACATCGTGCTCGGCATCGCCCGCGGGGGCCTGCTGCCCGCGGCGGCGATGGCCTACGCGCTGGACTGCAAGAACCTGTTCACGCTGAGCGTGGAGTTCTACACCGGGGTGGATCAGCGGTTGGACGTGCCGGTGATGCTCCCGCCCATCCCGGACGCGGCCGACCTGACCGGGGCGAGCGTGCTGATCGTGGACGACGTGGCCGACACCGGCAGGACGCTGGCGCTGGTGCGCGACTTCTGCGCCGGTTCGGTCGCGCAGGCGCGGACCGCCGTCCTGTACGCCAAACCGCATTCGATCCTTGCGCCCGACTTCGTGTGGCGGCGCACCGATCGGTGGATCGACTTCCCCTGGTCGAGCCGGCCCCCGGTGATGTCGGCAGCACGGTGAGCCGGCCGGCCCACCGCCCGGCCCGTGTTGCCATGAGCGCGCGGAGCGTCGCCTCGTCGAGGACGTCGCCGCGCGCGATCTCGCGCTCGGATTCCGCGATGCGCGCCTGCGCCTCAGGGTCGGCCAACAGCTCCAAGGTCGCCTCGAGCGATTCGAGGTCTTCAGCGGCGAGCAAGACGACGTAGTCCCGCCCGTTCCTCGTGATCCGGACGCCCGCGCGGCGCAATAGGTTTCGGCGCCGGCCGGTCGGTTCCGGGCGGCGCCGTGCCACCGCCCGGCGACAGTGTTGCGGAATGTACAGGCGTGCGCCCGATTTGCCGTACTTCTCGCAACACTGTCCGCGCGGGTCGGGACTGCGGTCCGATCGCTTGAAGTAGCACGCAGCGCTCCGCGAGCAGGCTCGAACATGAACTCGATCCAGGCGCGTGCTGCGGCTGCGGGAAGCTCCGCAACCTGCTGCGCGGCCGATCCGGTGACGGCGACCCGGAGAGTCACCGCTCGGCCCGTGTTGCCATGAGCGCCGGGAGTGCGGCCTCGCCCTGGAGGTCGTCGCGCCTCTGAAGAAGCGGATCCGTGACCGGGACCGCTTCCGAGCAAGGCACCATCCGGTTGCGATCGGCATCGGCCTCATCGGGCGTAGTGCCAGGCGACCGGTCCGAACCGCCAGAAGCCGCCAGCAGCCGACCGCTCTGGGCGGAGGATGATTCGAAGCGACGGGTTCGCCGGCGGCGGCGGCGTCAACGACCACCAGTCCGCCAGTTCCCGATCCAATCGGTGGAGTCGATTCCGCAGGTTAGCGGGCGCGGTATCGAGGTCGTCCAGCGCCTGCACAAGGCCCTCCAGGTCATCGTCGGTGAGCGCCGGGCAGGTCGCCTCGACGGAAGCAGTGAACTCTTCGGTGACCATCAAGTTCTCGTAGTCGCCACCCACAGAGAGGAACCCTACCATGGGCATGTGTCACACTGGCATATTGCCAAAGTGGCACTTACGAGGGTAACCTTAGCCCAGCCTGACAACACCGAAGGGAGCATGGTATGGGTCCGAAGCTGGTTGAGATGGCTTCAAACGGGCGGCTGGTCATTCCCCGCGACACCCGCGCCGAGCTCGGATTGCACAACAGCGAGCAGTTCACCGTCGAGATTCGCGACGGCTCGATCGTGCTCACCCCCGTCGCCGTCGTTCCCCTCGACCGCACCTTCCCGATCACGCCAGAGTTGGTCGAATCCACGCGTCGTGCCGCCGCCGAGTCCGGGCCCGGCATAGGCCGAGCGGAACTCCTGAAGAGGTTGGGGCGGTAGACGGGCCGACCTGGCGCACCTTTTCGAGCGTCCGCTTCGGCGATGACGGATCCGCAACCGGCGTGGCTGAGTCCGTATCGATAGGTAGCTTCGAATTCGTTTCAGTCCAGTGGCGGAATCGTGGCCGCGCCGGTGCTTCGGTCGCTGCAGGTGGCGTCGACCGGAACGCCCGACGCCATTGCGCCATGAGCACCGAACCGCAGGTAGTAGGCTGCCAGACGGCGACACGGCCCACCCCGGACAGCAACGAGCGCTGCCTACCCGGCAGCGGGCGTGGATCCCCGATCGGGTACCTGAGGTGGGCCGCCGGAAGCCGTGCCGGGCCCCGGCGCCGCGTCGACCCCCGCCTCCCGGCGCTGCGCGGCGGTGATCGGCGCCGGGGCGCCGGTCAGCGGGTCGTACCCTCCGCCGGACTTGGGGAAGGCGATGACCTCGCGGATCGACTCCGCGCCGGCCAGCAGCATCACGATCCGGTCCCAGCCGAAGGCGATGCCCCCGTGCGGCGGCGGCCCGAACGCGAACGCATCGAGCAGGAAGCCGAACTTCTCCTGCGCCTCGGCGGCGGACAGGCCCATCACCGCGAAGGCCCGCTCCTGCACGTCGCGCGAATGGATACGGATGGACCCGCCGCCGATCTCGTTGCCGTTGCAGACGATGTCGTGCGCATAGGCGAGCGCCGCGCCCGGATCCGTGTCGAACGTGTCCAAGAACTCCGGTTTCGGCGACGTGAACGCATGGTGCACCGCGGTCCACTGCCCCGAACCGACTGCCACGTCGTCGGTCTCGGCGACCGGTTCGAACAGCGGCGCGTCCACCACCCACACGAACGACCATGCCGATTCGTCGATGAGCCCGCCCCGCCGGCCGATCTCCAGCCGAGCCGCGCCCAGCAGTTCCTGTGACGCCTTGCGGGGTCCGGCGGCGAAGAAGATCGCATCGCCCGGCCGCGCGCCGGCGGCGCCGGCCAGCCCGGCTCGCTCCTCTTCGGAGATGTTCTTGGCCACCGGCCCACCGAGCGTTCCGTCGTCACCGACGGTGACGTACGCGAGTCCCTTCGCGCCGCGCTGGCGTGCCCACTCCTGCCAGGCGTCGAACCCTCGCCTGGGCGTGGGTGCTCCCCCGCGCTGCACGACCGCGCCGACATAGGGCGCCTGGAACACCCGGAACCCGGTGCCCGCGAAGAACCCCGTCATCTCGGTGATCTCCAGCCCGAACCGCAGGTCGGGCTTGTCCGACCCGTAGCGGTCCATCGCCTCGTGGTAGCTGATGCGCGGGATCGGGCGGGGCACCTGGTAGCCGATCAGCGCCCACAGCGCCGCGACGATCTCCTCGGACAGCGCGATGACGTCGTCCTGCGTGACGAACGACATCTCCACGTCCAGTTGGGTGAACTCCGGCTGCCGATCGGCGCGGAAGTCCTCGTCGCGGTAACAGCGGGCGATCTGGTAGTAGCGCTCCATCCCGGCGACCATGAGCAGCTGTTTGAACAGTTGCGGCGACTGGGGCAACGCGTACCAGGAGCCCGGGCGCAGCCGGGCCGGGACCACGAAGTCGCGTGCCCCCTCGGGCGTGGACCGCGTCAGGGTCGGGGTTTCGATCTCCACGAACTCGTGCGCGTCCAGGACGCGTCGGGCGGCGCGGTTCACCGCCGAGCGGAGCCGCAGGTCCGCGGCCGGCCCGGCGCGCCGCAGGTCGAGGTACCGATAGCGCAGCCGGGCCTCCTCGCCGGGCTGGGCGTCCGACTCGATGGGGAACGGCAGCGCCGCCGACTCGGAGAAGACAGTGAGCGCGGTAGCCGTCACCTCGACCGCGCCCGTCGGCAGTTCCGGGTTCTCGTTGCCCTCCGGCCGCAGCCCGACGGTGCCCACGACCTGGACGCAGAACTCGCTGCGCAGCCGGTGCGCGCGCTCGGCCATCTCACCTTCGCGGAAGACCACCTGCACCACCCCGGACGCATCCCGCAGGTCGATGAAGATCACACCGCCGTGGTCGCGCCGCCGGGCGACCCACCCGGCGAGGGTGACGGTCAGGCCGTCGTCCGAGTCGCGCAGGGATCCGGAGGTGTGGTCGCGGAGCACGGGTGTCCTTTGTGATCGAGGGGTGCGGCGGCCGACGCGCGGTGACCGCGTGCGATGACGTGGATGACGAGCGAACGCGGCCCGCCGCCGGGCACGCGGCTGATAGTACGGGGTGACCGCCGACCGGGCGCAGCACGTGCCGCCCGCTCGTCACCGCGCCGGGCCGGCGCCGGGATCGGACAGCACGCGGTCGGGCAGTTCGCGAATCCGGCCAGCCCGCTGCAGCGGCCCGTCGGAACGCTCGATCCATTCCACCCATTCGCGCTGACGGCCGTGCCGCATGCCGCCGAACACCTCGAGCACGCGTGGATCAGCCGCAAGCGCCTGCGCCATGTCCTCCGGTACCGCAACACCCTGATCGGTGATCACCCGCGCTCCTTCCCTCGGGCCCGTCGTTGCTCCCAGTGTGCCCAACTCTGATGGACCGCACCCGCCCGATCGTTGCGGGCGATACGATTGAATCGATCAAGCGGGGGCTGTCGCTCACGTGCCGGAGCACGATGCTCACGGATCCGAGGACGATGTGCGGACGGCATCGTGCTTGAACGTCTTTCGCTACCCCATCGACCTTGATCCGGACCCGCCTTGAGTACTGCCGCAGTGCCGAAAGGCGCCCCCCCGCCCGGCTGCGCCCGCCACCGCCGGCTCGCCGATGCCCGCCACCACCGGCTCGCCGCGGCCGGGTGTCTTCGCATCGCTGCGCGACCGCAACTTCCGGTTCTTCGTCTTCGGGCAGGCGGCGTCCACCTCGGGGCTGTGGACCCAGCGCGTCGCCCAGGACTGGCTCGTGCTGACCCTGACCCACAGCGCGTTCGCCGTCGGCATCGCGACCGCCATGCAGTTCGTGCCCACATTGATCTTCGGCATGCCCGCCGGGATCGCGGCGGACAGGTTCGACAAGCGCCGCGTGCTGCTCGGCACCGTCTCGACGCTCGGCGGGTGTGCGGCGGTTCTCGGGGTCCTATGCCTGACCGGGCGTGTCCAACTGTGGCACGTGCTGGTGATCGCATTCCTCACCGGCACCGCCGCGTGTTTCGATAATCCGACGCGATCGGCGTTCGTGCACGAGATCGTCGGCCCCGAGCGCCTGCGCAACGCGGTGAGCCTGAACTCGGCCGTCTTCCAACTCGGCGCGCTGGCCGGGCCCGCGGTGAGCGCCGGCCTGATCACCGCCGTGGGCACCGGCTGGGCGTTCGTGGCCACCGGCGGCTGGTACGTGCTGGTGCTGGGCGCCTTCGTGATGATCCGTGCATCCGAGTTGCGGACCGTACCTCCGCTGCGGCGGGGGCGCGGGCAGATGCGATCCGCGCTCCGGGAGATCCGCCGCCGCCCGGTGTTGCGCTGGCCGATCGTGCTGGCCGGGGTGTGCGCCTTCTTCACCACCAACTTCGCGGTCACGCTCACCGCCTACGCGAAGGACTTCGCCCTGTCCGCGGGCGGTTACGGCCTGCTGACGATCGCGCTGGCCGTCGGCTCCCTCGTCGGCGCGTTGATCTCGGCGCGCTGGCCCGCGTCCCGATTGCGCCACCTGGCGGCGCTGGCCGGGGCGCTGGCCGCCGCGCAACTGCTCGGTGCGTTCATGCCGCAGGCGGTGACGGTGGCGCTGGCGTTCGTCCTGATCGGCATGGTCGGCATGCCGTTCCTGATCACCACCAACACCAGCATCCAACTGGCTGCCAGCGACCCCATGCGGGGCCGGGTGATGGGCGTCTACATGCTGGTGACCCTCGGATCCGCCGCCGCGGGCGGACCGGTGATCGGGGTACTCGCCCAGTGGCTGGGCGCCCCCGCCGGACTCGTCGCCGGGGCGGGAGCCATCGCGGTGACGACGCTGTTCGTAGGCCGGCGGCTGGCCAAGGTGTCGCAGATCGCGATCCGGTCGCAGGTGCAGGTCGAACTGGCCCGCGTGCGCGCCTACTTGGCCACCTCCATAGGGCGATGACGAATACTCCGGCACAGCGCCAGCGTCAGGACGGCACAGCGCCAGCGTCAGGACGGCACAGCGCCAGCGTCAGGACGGCACAGCGC
>CAZUXD010000013.1:67977-74626 GCA_964624455.1 uncultured Actinomycetes bacterium
CAGCGTCAGAACGGCACAGCGCCAGCGTCAGAACGGCACAGCGCCAGCGTCTGGCTGCCGCCTGGCCGCCGGTCTTCGCGGCACACCGGGCCACGGGCCGCACCCGGTCCCGCCGCGGCGGCTCAGGACACCCGGTACACCGACGGGCGAAGGTCTTCCGCGGGCGGCGCCCAGGACGCCGGATCGGCCGGGACCTGAATCCCGCTGCGGATGTCCTTGACCTCGTGGCCGCCCTCGGCCGGTGCGGTGCTATCGGAACCACTGCTATCGGAACCACTGCCACCAGAAGCCCCGTCACCGGAAACCCCGTCACCGACGGCCGAACCATCGCCGCTGCCATCGAGACCACGCGCCGGGAACCACACGTACGGAATCCCGCGGCGGTCCGCATACCGGATCTGCTTGCCGAACTTCGCCGCCGTCGGCGCGGTCTCGCACGGGATCCCGCGCCGCCGCAGCGCGTTCGCCACCGCCGCGGCTCCCGCCCGGTCCGCGTCGCCTTCCGACGCCAATGCGACGAGCACGCAGGTCGGGGTGGACCTGCTGGCCCGGACCAGCCGCTGGCCGAGCAGCAGCCCGAGGATCCGCGACACGCCGATCGAGATGCCGACCCCCGGAAAGCTGGTGCGCCCGTCGGAGGCCAGCGAGTCGTACCGGCCGCCGCTGCAGAACGAACCCCAGGACTCGTACCCGACGAGCTGCGTCTCGTACACGGTCCCGGTGTAGTAGTCGAGCCCGCGCGCGATCTTCAGGTCCGCGACGATCCGGCCGGGCGCGGTCGCGGTAACAGTGCGCACGACGTCGGCGAGGGTCCGCAGCCCCTCCTCAAGCAGCGGGCTGCGCACGCCGAGCGCCAGCACGCGGTCGACGAACGAGCCGTCCGTGGTGCGGATGTTCGCGAGGTCCAGGCACGCGCGCGCCTGCTCCGCGCTGGCGCCGGATGCCCGCAGCAGATCGTTGACGGCGCCTGCGCCCAGCTTGTCCAGCTTGTCCACGATGCGCAGCGTGCCGGCGATGTCGGACAGTCCGATCCCGCGGTAGAAGCCCTCCGCGATCTTCCTGTTGTTGACCCCGATCACGAAGTCCGGCATCGGCAGGCGGGCGAACACGTCGACGATCACCAGGGGCATCTCCGCCTCGTAGTGCGGCGAGAGCGCTCCGGCGTCGACCACGTCGATGTCCGCCTGGGTGAACTCGCGATACCGCCCTTCCTGCGGCCGTTCCCCGCGCCACACCTTCTGGATCTGGTATCGGCGGAACGGGAATTGCAAGCTGCCGGCGTGCTCCAACACGTACCGGGAGAACGGCACCGTCAGGTCGAAATGCAGGCCCAGCCTGGCCTCGGCGTGCTGCTCGCCGCCCAGCCGCGAGAGCGTGTAGATCTCCTTGTCGGTGTCCTCGCCCTGCGCCGAGAGCCGCTCGAGCGGTTCGACGGCCCGGGTCTGCACCGAGCAGAACCCGTGCAACTCGAAGACTTCCCGGATGACGTCGAGGAAGTGCTGCTCCACGATCCGATCGGCGGGCAGGTACTCCGGGAAGCCGCTGAGGGGGGCGATCTTGCTCACCGCTGCATTGTCCCAGCCGGGACGCCTCGCGCCGCGCAGGTGCCCATCGGCGACGGCGCCGCCCCGGCGGCCGCGTGGCAGAGTGTGCCGGATGGGTGACGACGACTCGCCCCCGGACCGCCCGTTCGAGGTGTGGATCACCGAGGCCGGTCAGCCGACGGGCCCGTCCGGCCCGACCGGCCGACGCCCCGGCCGCGGCAGCGGGAACCCGGGGCGGTGGATCGCGCTGGGAGCAGGGTTCGTCGTTCTGGTCGCCGTCATCGTGGTGCAGCACTTCGCGGGCGGCCGGCCGGCCGCCTCCACCCTGCCCACCACATCGGGGGCTTCGGCGACCACGACCGCGTCCGCCACGGGCACCTCGTCATCGGGTGGGACGGCGCCGGCCGAATCGGCGCCGGCGACGCCGACAACTGCCGGCGCCTCGCCGATCGACACCGCCGTCGGCCTCGCGGACCCGGGATCAGGCGTGCCCGAGACCGCCGAGCCCGAGCGCCAAACCACCACGCCCTCCGCGCCGGTCACCACCACGATCCGCGATCAGCCGTGGCCGGGCGCCGGCAACTGGGAACTGGTGGGTTACGGCCCGTCCGGTGTCGTGCGGTATCGCCCGGCGACCGGAGAGCGCACCGTCACGCCGGTTCCGACGATACAGAGCAGCGGACCGCTCTCGTTCGTCGTCACCCGACACGACGCGATCATCCGGCCGATGGACGGCGTGCCCGGCTACCTGGTGCCCGACGGGCGGCCGGCAACCGCGCTTCCGGACCTGCTCGCGTATTCGCCCGCCGCCTGGCCCGGTCCGGATCCGGAGCACCTGTGGGTCCTGATGAACACCTACCCGTCCACGGTCGGGCTCATCGACCCGCAAGGCGCCATGACGGGCACGTACCTCGAACTACCGGAGATGGCGGCGGGGAACCCACCTTTCTCCCTGACGGCAGACGGCAGCGGGTACCTGCTGGCGGCCGCGGTGGGTGGCCGCTACGACCTGACGCCCGATGGGCCACGCCTCGTCACCCACGGCATCGTGCTGGCCGTCGGCCCCACCGGTTTCCTGGTGTACGACTGCGACGAGAAGGCCCGGTGCGGCGTCTTCCGCGTCGACCGTTCGACCTGGAAGCGACATGCGCTTGCGGGGCTGGACTTCTCACCCTCGACCTTCGCGCGCAATGGCGTCATCTCGCCGGACGGGCGGTACGCCGCGGTGCAGGTGATGCAAGGAGGCAGCGCCGCGGCTCAACTCGTCGACCTGACGCGCGGGATGGCGCGGCCCTTGCCCATCGACCTCGCCCGGGACGGCCGGACGTTGGGCAACTCTTCCCTCGCCTTCACGCCGGACGGCCGCTACCTCCTGGCGCTGGGCAGCGAGGGCGTCGTGCCGGTGGATCCTGTCAGCGGCGCGACCCTTCCACCGTTACCGCTGCCGGGGCTGGACGCCATCGCGGTGCGGAACTTGTCGTGACACTGCGGTGACACTGCGGTAACACGGCGGTCAGGCAGGGCCCGCCAGGAAGGGGTTGGCCACGCGTTCGGTGCCGATCGTGGTGGCGGGCCCGTGCCCCGGCAGCACGATCGCGTCGTCCGGCCGGCTCAGCAGTTCCGCCGCGATCGAGGAAAGGATCTGCGGTGACGAGCCTCCCGGCAGATCGCTTCGCCCGATGGAACCGGCGAAGAGCGTGTCCCCGGTCAGCAGCACCTCCTTCCGGTCGCCGTCCCCCGGCAACCGGAAGCTGACCGAGCCCTGGGTGTGTCCCGGAGTGTGCAGCACGGTGATTTCCAGCCCCGCGAGGTTCAGCGTCGCGATCCCGTCCAGGCCGCGGACCTCGTCCGGCCGCATGCCCTGCAGGCTCCCGCCCGGTGGCAGCAGCGCCGCCGCACCCGCGCGCAGGTCCGGTGAGAGCGCCGCCAGCGGATCGGACAGCATGTACTGGTCCGCCTCGTGCAGGTAAACCGGGATGCCGAACTCCGCACACACCTCGCCGGCCGAAGCCACATGGTCGAAATGACCGTGTGTCGACAGCACCGCCACGGGTGTCAGGCGGTGCTCGGCCACCACCGACCGAAGCCGGTCCGTGGCGGCCTGGCCCGCGTCGACCACGACGCATTCGGCGCCGTCGCCGGGCGCCAGCACATAGCAGTTCGCGGCCAGCGCGCCGGCCGGGAATCCCGCGATGAGCACCCCGCCACCCTATCCGGGCGCGCGGGGTCACATCCGGTTCACACGGGATGCGCAGAGACCCGTCGCCCCACCGACCTAGACTGACGTGCCGTGTGCCCCGCGCCGGTGGGTCGCGACCCCGCTGTCCGGCATGATGTCGTGGGCACCGGAACGGGCCGCGGGGATGCGGTCACAAACCGCGGCGACGCGGACGAAGGACAGCGCGCAGAGGAGCAACACGTGCCGAGCAACCAGCAGCGACGCGATGCCGCCAAACGCAAGTTGCAGCGCCAACTCGCGCGGCGCCAGCAACGGGCGGTCGCGCAGCGGCGACGGCTGACGATCGTCGGCGTAGCCGCCGCCGTCCTCGTCATCGCCGGGGGGGCGTGGTTCGTCACCAGCTTCGGCTCGGACACCGCATCGGGCAAGACCGGTGCTGAGACAACGACTTCTGCCACGACGACGGCAACGACTGCCACCACGACCGCGCCGAGCACGCCGTGCTCGTATCCGGCGGCCGGCACCCCGGCGAAGCCGGTGCAGCCGCCGACGAACCTCTCCCCCGCGAACAGCGGAACGGTGGACAGCACCGTCACCCTCAACTCCGGCGCGGTGACGATCGCCCTGGACCGGGCGGCCGCGCCGTGCGCGGTCGAGTCGTTCCTCTCGCTGGCCAGCCAGCACTACTTCGACGACACACCCTGCCACCGGCTCACCACGGCATCCACGCTCAAGGTCCTGCAGTGCGGGGACCCGACCGGCGTGGGGAACGGCCGGCCGGGCTACTCCTTCGCGGACGAATTGACGGGCAAGGAGAAGTACCCCGCCGGCACGGTCGCGATGGCGAACGGCGGCGCCGACACCAACGGTTCGCAGTTCTTCATCGTGTACGGCGATTCCACCCTGGACCCCAAATACACGGTGTTCGGGAAGGTGACCAAGGGATTGGACGTGGTGCAGGCGATCGCCGAGAAGGGCGCCGTGAAGGCCGGCAAGCCGGCGCAGGACGGGGAACCCGCCGAGAAGGTGACGATCGAGACGGTGACGGTGCCGGCGGGGTCGGTGGCGGCCACCGGCAGCTACGCCACGAGCCCGGCGACCACGAGCCCGGCCGCGGGCGCCACGAGCCCGGTGGCCGACGCGACGGGCGAATCCGCGGGCACCGCCGAGAACGGCACCGCGAAATCTCCGGGCGTCACCACCGATTCGCCGGTCACCACCGCCCAGTCGCCGGCTCCCACCAGCTGACCGCCGCGCGGCGGCGCCGTTTCGGACCGAGCCGTTCCGGGCCGGGCCGTTCCGGGCCGGGCTTGGTCAAGCGAGTTCCGCGGGTCCAGCGCGCCTCAGGCGCTGGTCAGGCGGTACACGTCGTAGACACCCTCGACGCCCCGCACCGCGTGGAGCACATGACCGAGATGCTTCGGGTCGGCCATTTCGAAGGAGAACCGGCTGATCGCCATGCGGTCCTTGGACATCGACAGGCTCGCCGACAAGATGTTGACCTTCTCGTCGGCCAAGGTCTTGGTGATGTCCGAAAGCAGGCGGTGGCGATCGAGCGCCTCCACCTGGATCGACACCAGGTAGACGGACGTGGCGGTGGGGTCCCACGACACGTCGATCAGGCGGGACCGTTCGGCGCGCAGGGCCTCGGCGTTGGTGCAGTCCGTCCGGTGCACCGAGACCGCGCCGCCCTTGGTGACGAAGCCCAGGATGGCGTCGCCCGGCACCGGGGTGCAGCACCGAGCCAGCTTGACCTGCACCTCGGTCACGCCCTCGACGAGCACACCCGCATCGGTGGACGGCCGGGCTCGCCGGTTGGTGGGCAGCGCGACCGGCGATTCGATGTCCTGCGCGCCGTCGTCCTCCCCGCCGATGAGCGCGACCACCCTGGCCACCACCGTCTTCGCGTTGACGTGGCTCTCCCCGACCGCGGAGTACAGGGCGGCGATGTCCTTGTAGCCCAGTTCGTGGGACACCGACGTCAGCGCGTCCTGCGAGATCAGCCGCTGCACCGAAAGCCCTTGCCGCCGAACGGCCTTGGCGATGGCCTCCTTGCCGGATTCCAGCGCCTCCTCGCGGCGTTCCTTGGCGAAGTACTGGCGGATCTTCGTCTTCGCGCGCGATGACGCGACGAACGGCAACCAGTCGCGGCTGGGCCCGGCGCTGGCCGCCTTGGAGGTGAAGATCTCCACGATCTGACCGTTTCCGAGCTTGCGTTCCAGCGCCACCAGGCGGCCGTCCACCCGAGCGCCGATACACCGGTGCCCCACCTCGGTGTGGATCGAGTAGGCGAAGTCGACCGGGGTGGAATCCGCTGGCGGGGTCTGGATGTCGCCCTTCGGGGTGCACACGAAGATGTCGTTGGACGCGATCTCGTATCGCAGGTTCTCCAGGAACTCGCCGGGGTCGCCGGCTTCCCGCTGCCAATCGAGAAGCTGCCGCATCCAAGCCATCTCGTCGACGGAGGTCATCGAACCGGCGTGCGTGCCGCGGGTCTCCTTGTACCGCCAGTGCGCCGCGATGCCGAACTCGGCGGTGTGGTGCATCTCGTGGGTGCGGATCTGCACCTCGAGGGGCTTGCCCTCCGGGCCGATGACGGTGGTGTGCAGGGACTGGTAGACGCCGTACCGCGGTTGCGCGATGTAGTCCTTGAAGCGGCCCGGCATCGGTGCCCACAGCGCGTGCACGACACCCATCGCGGCGTAGCACTCGCGGACGGTGCCGACCAGGATCCGCACCGCCACCAGGTCGTGGATCTCGTCGAACTCGCGGCCGCGTGTCTGCATCTTCTGGTAGATCGAGTAGTAGTGCTTGCCGCGTCCGACGACCTCCGCCGAGAGCTTCGCGGCGGTCAACTCCGCCTCGATGTGCTTGGTCACCTCGGCCAGGTAGATGTCCCGGGACGGCGCCCGGTCGGCCACCAGCC